>NZ_JABWQQ010000001.1:0-844632 GCF_014268555.1 Pseudomonas sp. SWRI111
AGGCAGTTCATTGGTGACTGACACTCCGCTTTCGCGAGCAGGCTCGCTCCTACAATGGGTTTTGTGGGTTGCCTTGATTCCCGGACGCCTCAGGCCCTGTGGGAGTGAGCTTGCTCACGAAGGCGGCAGGTCAGGCGGTGAATCCGTTCGAACACTGCGTTTGCTACTGGAAGGTGAACCGATCCTTCCCCGTATGCTTTGACTCATACAGCGCTGCATCCGCCTTGACCAGGGCCTGATTCAACGAATCACCATCGTTCACCCGGGCAATGCCGATGCTGATCGTAACGGGATGCCGGGTGGGCTGTTCGCGCACCAGTCGGCACAGTTCGGTGGCAAGCCTTTCCACATCCTCGCGCCGTACGCCGGCGAGATAAATCGCAAACTCTTCGCCGCCCAGGCGCGCATAGTCGAACGCCACCATCACAGCCTTGATATCGGCAGCGACACGAATGAGTACCTCGTCACCGATGTCATGCCCGTAGGTGTCGTTCACTTTCTTGAAATTGTCGATGTCGATCATCATCAGGTAATGGTCCTGCTCACGCGGACTCGCTTGCAAACGCTGTTGCGCGTGAGTCATGAACGAGCGGCGGTTGGGAATCTGCGTCAGCGGGTCGTTGTAGGCCTGATCGAGCAGCAGCCTGGACATAAGGTAGTTGTTGAGCTTGGCCTCGCGAAATTTCACAAACGTATACACCGTCAGCGCACAGAGAAACACGCTGTAGCAGGCGGTCAGAACGCCGCGCAGTTCGGTGATTTGAGTGGTGGTGTCGAGGAACGGGTTGAGGATCACCCAGATGACAACTTGCACCGCAAAGAACGCCCAGCGCCTGAGCGGGAGGACCGACACGCTGTACAGCATGCTGGCCGCCGCAAGCACCAGCCATAAACTGTGCGATGCAGGCGTAAGACCGTCGACGACCATTCGCACGCCGACTGTCAGACCAAGGACCAGCAGCAGGGTCAGCACATCGAAATGGCTGACCTTGCGCGTAAACGCGAGAATCGCCGTCAATAGCGCAAAACCGGCGAGAAACACCACCGAGCGCCATGTGAAGCCCTGGCCGCCAAGAAAGCTCACGATCAGATCAAACAGCAGCCACATGAAAATGCTGACCGCGTAAATCAACAGGCTGAACGGTTTGAGTCGCTCGAACTCACGTTGAAGAAATTCCGCTCTCAACTCGGTCGAGGCGGTTTGCTTCAACGCTTGCGCTTCAATGGTCTCGAACATGCTCTTCCTGATGTCTGCGCCAATCCTGGCAACCACCCGAACGTGAGGGCGGGAGCACAACGTATTCGCTCAACAGCAAAGCAGGCAGATAACGGCTTGTCCAATCCCGCTCGGGCGGTGTTCCGGCGCGCAGGTCAGCGCAAAACCCGGTGACGCGAGCGCGAGACGGTGCGCAAGGCACGAAGCGTCTGACGCAACCAAACCAGGTCATGCCTGCGTTTGCGTGGCGCCGCCGGGCCCCTGGTCTTGCCGACGTGCCGGGCGAAATCCTTGGCGAGGGTTTCCTCGCTGCCGATGCCTTTTAGCTTTTTTACCAACCTGCCGTTTCGGTAGAACAGCACCGTGGGAGTGCCGGTCACGCGCGGGTGCCTGGGTGACTGGCTGGTGTTGAGCATGTAGATATTGGCGCGCAGTCGGTAAGGCTCGGCAATCTGCCGAAAGATCGGCCCGGCCCATTCGCAGGCGGGGCAGTGTTCGTTGGCGAAATAGAAGATGACCGGGCGCCAGGTTTTCAGGGCTTTGCGATAAATCGGTGCCAGGCTGGGATCAGCGAGGGAAATGCTCATTGAAGACTCCTTTTCAATGCCCGGAAGGTTTGATGACATTAAGGGCGTAAGCGTGCTGCGGTCTACTGTCAGAAATTACAGGTAGGCTGCACAAATCTCCGATTCGCGGCCCAAAGCGCGAGATTGCGCTGACAGTTGTCGCCCCCAAACGCTGAAGGCTCGATTTGATTCACCGTCAGGCTGAATGCACCGAAACAGCACAGCCCGACCCTCGTTGGGAACCTGCTACCCGCGTCAGTAGCGATAGGTAGCGCCTCATCCGTTCAGCGCAGGGAGTGATCGCCCATCTTGACTGACCGTATCTCTTTGATTCCTCGAACATTTGACATCGCTGCGGATTTCCCGCGAATCCTGTGGCACACTTTCTGCTGTCTATTCCGTAGTAACAAACCGTGTTCCGGTATAGCGGAATAAACACCACCTGGAGTGCTCGCCATGCATCACCGTCCTTCGTTGTTCAAAGCGTGTGTTTTCGTACTTGCCGCTGCTTCCTCGGTCATGGGCCTGGCCCAGGCCGCCGACAGCAAGCTCGACAGTGTCCTGGCCCGTGGCAAATTGATCGTCGGCACTGGCAGCACCAATGCGCCGTGGCACTTTCAGGGCACGGACGGCAAGTTGCAGGGTTTTGATATCGACATCGCCAGGATGGTGGCAAAAGGGTTGTTCAACGACCCGAGCAAAGTCGAGTTCGTGGTGCAGTCGTCCGATGCGCGCATTCCCAATCTGCTGACCGACAAGGTCGACATGAGTTGCCAGTTCATTACCGTCACTGCCAGCCGCGCACAGCAAGTCGCCTTCACGCTGCCGTACTACCGCGAAGGTGTTGGTCTGTTGTTGCCGAACAACAGCAAGTACAAGGAAATCGAAGACCTGCAAGCGGCGGGCGATGACGTTACCGTTGCGGTGCTGCAGAACGTATACGCCGAAGAACTGGTGCACCAGGCACTGCCCAAAGCCAAGGTCGATCAGTACGACAGCGTCGATCTGATGTACCAGGCAGTGAACTCTGGCCGCGCCGATGCCGCCGCCACTGATCAGTCGTCGGTCAAATACCTGATGGTGCAGAACCCTGGCCGCTACCGTAGCCCGACTTACGCGTGGAGTCCGCAGACCTACGCCTGCGCCGTCAAACGAGGCGATCAGGATTGGCTGAACTTCGTCAACACCGCGCTGCATGAGGCCATGACTGGCGTTGAGTTCCCGACTTACGCGGCGTCCTTCAAGCAATGGTTTGGCGTCGATCTGCCGTCGCCTGCCATCGGTTTCCCTGTCGAATTCAAATGATCCCGTGAGAGTGGGGCGAGTCACATCGCCCCGCTCAAGGTACTGCTGACCATGAATTATCAGTTGAACTTTGCCGCCGTGTGGCGCGATTTCGACACCTTGCTGGCGGGGCTCGGTCTGGGCCTGCAACTGGCACTGTTGTCGATCGCCATCGGCTGCGTGATCGGCCTGCTGATGGCGTTTGCCTTGCTGTCGAAGCATCGCGCCTTGCGGGTGCTGGCCTCGGTGTACGTCACGGTGATTCGTAACACGCCGATTCTGGTGTTGATTCTGTTGATCTACTTCGCCTTGCCAGGTCTGGGCATCCGGCTGGACAAGATTCCTTCGTTCATCATCACGCTGTCGTTATACGCCGGGGCGTACCTGACCGAAGTGTTCCGTGGCGGCTTGCTGAGCATTCCCAAGGGACAGCGCGAAGCGGGGCTGGCCATCGGACTCGGTGAATGGCAGGTCAAGGCCTACATCACCGTGCCGGTGATGCTGCGCAATGTTCTGCCGGCGCTGTCGAACAACTTCATCTCGCTGTTCAAGGACACCTCGCTGGCCGCCGCGATTGCGGTGCCGGAGCTGACCTACTACGCGCGCAAGATCAACGTCGAGAGCTACCGGGTGATCGAAACCTGGCTGGTGACCACGGCGTTGTATGTCGCGGCCTGTTACCTCATTGCCATGGCGCTGCGTTTTCTCGAGCAGCGTCTGGCGATCCGCCGATAGGAGGCTGCGATGTACGAATCTCCCAGTTGGTTGCATGAATTATGGGTGGCGCGCGAGCCGCTGTGGCAGGGCTTTTTGACCAGCGTGCAGGTTTCGGCGCTGGCCATTGTGCTCGGCACGATGCTCGGTGTGGTCGCCGGCCTGGTGCTGACTTACGGTAAGTTCTGGATGCGCGCGCCGTTTCGCGTTTACGTTGATCTGATTCGCGGCACACCGGTGTTTGTGCTGGTGCTGGCTTGCTTCTATATGGCCCCGGCGCTGGGCTGGCAGATCGGTGCATTTCAGGCTGGTGCGCTGGGCTTGACGCTGTTCTGCGGTTCGCACGTCGCGGAAATCGTTCGTGGTGCGTTGCAAGCCTTGCCGCGCGGGCAGATGGAAGCGAGCCAGGCCATCGGTCTGACTTTCTACCAGTCCCTCGGCTACGTCCTGTTGCCTCAGGCATTGCGGCAAATCCTGCCGACCTGGGTCAACTCATCCACCGAAATCGTCAAGGCCTCGACCTTGCTCTCGGTGATCGGTGTCGCTGAATTGTTGCTCAGCAGCCAACAGGTCATCGCACGGAACTTCATGACCCTGGAGTTCTACCTGTTCGCCGGTTTTCTGTTCTTCGTCATCAACTACGGCATCGAATTACTCGGCCGGCACATTGAAAAGCGGGTGGCCCTGCCATGACTCAAGCTCAAGTTTCCCCACAGCATCAGGCGTTGCTGGATATCCGCGGCCTGCACAAACAGTACGGCGCGGTGGAAGTGCTCAAGGGCGTCGACCTGAGCATGCAGCGCGGTAACGTCGTCACGCTGATTGGCTCCAGCGGTTCGGGCAAGACCACGCTGCTGCGCTGCGTGAACATGCTCGAAGAATTCCAGGGCGGGCAGATCCTGCTCGACGGCGAGTCCATCGGCTATGACGAGATCAACGGCAAACGCGTGCGCCATGGCGAAAAAGTCATCGCTCGCCATCGTGCGATGACCGGCATGGCGTTCCAGCAATTCAACCTGTTTCCGCACCTGACCGCGTTGCAGAACGTCACCCTGGGCTTGCTCAAGGTGAAGAAAATGCACAAGGACGAGGCCGTAGTGCTCGCCGAAAAATGGCTGGAGCGCGTCGGCCTGCTGGAACGGCGCAATCACTTTCCCGGTCAGTTGTCCGGCGGTCAGCAACAGCGCGTGGCGATTGCCCGGGCGATCGCGATGAACCCGAGTCTGATGCTGTTCGACGAAGTCACGTCGGCCCTGGATCCGGAACTGGTCGGCGAAGTACTCAACGTCATCAAGGGTCTGGCCGAAGACGGCATGACCATGTTGCTCGTCACCCACGAGATGCGTTTTGCGTTCGAGGTCTCGGACAAGATCGTTTTCATGAATCAGGGGCGGATCGAAGAGCAGGGGCCTCCCAAGGAACTGTTTGAACGCCCGCAATCGCCGCGTCTGGCTGAGTTTCTCAAAAGCACGCGGTTTTGAATCTGCACTTTTGCAATCAGGAGAAATACCCATGAGCATTACGCGTTACGGGACCGGCAGCACTGCCGCCGGCGGCCAGCCTCGTCCATTCGCCCGCGCTGTTGAAGCAGATGGCTGGCTGCACGTGTCCGGTCAGGTGCCCGCAGTGGATGGCGAGATCATCGTTGGCGGTATCGTCGAACAGACCCACCAGACCATGAAGAACCTGATCGCGATTCTCGAAGAAGCCGGTTATGGCCTGGAAGACGTCGTGCGTGCCGGAGTTTGGCTGGACGATCCGCGGGATTTTTCCAGCTTCAACAAGGTGTTCGCCGAGTATTTCAAACCCGAACACGCCCCGGCGCGGGCCTGTGTGCAGGCGAGCATGATGGTCGATTGCAAGGTTGAGATCGACTGCATTGCCTACAAAAAGAAGATGTGAACGGAGGTGACGCTATCGCGAGCAGGCTCACTCCTACAGGAGAACGCATTTCAACTGTAGGAGTGAGCCTGCTCGCGATGGCGGTCTAACTGTCGACACGGGACTCTCGGTAAACTCTCGGCACTTTTATTGGGAACTGAAGAAATGACCGAAGACACCATCAAGCGCCGGGCACGCGGTCTGGACCGGGCGTTCGATATCCTCGATTTTCTCAAAGAAATCGGCCAGCCGTTGCGCCCCAACGACATCGCCAACGGCATCGGCAGCCCGAAATCCACGGTCTACGAACTGGTCGCCTCGTTGCTGGAGCGGCGGATTCTCGAGCCGGTGGGCAAGGACGGCCATGTCTATCTGGGCCGGCAGTTGTACTTCCTGGGGCAGGCGCATTTGCGTCATTTCGACCTTAGCCGTGAGGCCGATCACGCCTTGCAGGAGATCGTCAGCCAGACCCGTGAAACCGCGCAGATGTGTCTGCTCAACGGTCGTAAATACACGGTGGCGTTGATGAAGGAGGGCGAGCGGCATTTTCGCATCTCTTCCGACATTGGCGAAAACGCGCCGATTCCGTGGACGGCGTCGGGCCGTTTGCTGCTGGCGCATTTGAGCGATCAGCAGATCATCGACCTGATCGATGAGGACGATTACATCCTGCCCGACGGCGAGCGCCTGCCGCTGGAACGTTTTCTGGCGGAGATCCGTCAGGCCGGCAGCGATGGCTTTTTCTCCTTCGACAGTGTTGCCGACACCTTCACCCATTGCTTCGCCGCGCCCGTCAAAGATGCGCAGGGCGTGGCCATCTGCACCCTGTGCATCGTCGCCCCGCGCGCTGATGCGAAGAACAATTACAACGACTATCGCCGGGTGCTGATTGACAGCGCCAATAGCCTCGCCCGGCGTATCAACGAATAACCGCGGCTGCCTGCGGCCGCGACTGTGAGGATTCGACGATGACCACTGCCATCAACTCTGCAGTAGAAAAAGGTGACGCCGCCATCGGCGCGCAGTTGACGCGTGACGTCAGCCTGCCCGCGCTGGTGCTGCACCGCGATGCGCTGGAGCACAATCTTCGCTGGATGCAGACGTTTGTCAGTGGCAGCGGCGCGCAACTGGCGCCCCACGGCAAAACCAGCATGACGCCGGCGCTGTTCAAGCGTCAGCTCGACGCCGGCGCATGGGGCATTACCCTCGCCAGCGCCACCCAGACCCGCGCCGCTTACGCCCATGGCGTGCGCCGCGTGTTGATGGCCAATCAGCTGGTCGGTACACCAAACATGGCGCTGATTGCCGACCTGCTGGCCGATGCGGACTTCGATTTCTATTGCATGGTCGATCACCCGGACAACGTCGCCGACCTTGGCGCGTATTTCGGTTCGCGTGGGGTCAGGCTCAACGTGATGATCGAGTACGGCGTGGTCGGCGGGCGTTGCGGTTGCCGCAGCGAGCAGGAAGTCATTGAGCTGGCAAAAGCCATCGACGCACAACCGGCGCTGGCACTGACCGGCATTGAAGGTTACGAAGGGGTGATCCATGGCGATCAGGCGGTCAGCGGAATCCGTGCGTTTGCTGCCTCGCTGGTGCGTCTTGCCGTGCAGTTGCAGGACAGCGGCGCTTTCGCCATCGCCAAGCCGATCATCACCGCGTCGGGCTCGGCGTGGTACGACTTGATCGCTGAATCCTTCGAGGAGCAGAACGCCGCCGGACGCTTCCTCAGCGTGTTGCGTCCGGGCAGTTACGTGGCGCACGACCACGGCATCTACAAAGAAGCGCAGTGCTGCGTGCTGGATCGGCGTAGCGATCTGCACGAGGGTTTGCGCCCGGCGCTGGAGGTCTGGGCTCACGTGCAATCGTTGCCGGAGCCGGGCTTTGCGGTGATTGCCCTGGGCAAGCGTGACGTGGCATTCGATGCCGGTTTGCCGGTGCCGTTGCGGCGCTACAAGGCGGGTGTCGTACCTGCAATGGGCGATGACGTCGGTGCGTGCAAGGTCACGGCAGTGATGGACCAGCACGCGTTCATGACGGTCGCGCCGGCGGTGGAATTGCGCGTGGGTGACATCATTTCTTTCGGGACGTCCCATCCGTGCCTGACCTTCGACAAATGGCGGGTGGGCTTGTTGGTGGATGAGCAGTTGTCGGTGGTCGAGCGCATGGAGACTTGTTTCTAAAGCCTGAGATTGCGTCGTGGCGGCTATTCGCGAGCAGGCTCGCTCCCACAGAAAACGCATTTCAAAAGTAGGAGCGAGCCTGCTCGCGAAGGCGTCCGCCCTGACACCATTGAATCAACAGAGACACCACCAAGAATGAACACCTTAAGCCCCCTGGGCCCGAACACCCCACGCATCGCCCTCATCGGCGAGTGCATGATCGAGTTGCAGCAGCGCGCCGACGGCAGCCTGCAGCAAAGCTTCGGTGGCGACACCTTGAACACGGCGGTCTACCTGTCCCGCGCCATGGGCGACAAGGCGCAGGTCGACTACGTGACTGCGCTGGGCGACGATAGCTTCAGCGACGCCATGTGCCGGCAGTGGGCCGAGGAAGGCATCGGCCTCCAACAAGTGCAGCGCCTGCCGGGTCGTTTGCCCGGCCTGTACTGCATTCAGACTGACGCCAGCGGCGAGCGCCGCTTCCTCTATTGGCGCAATGAAGCGGCGGTACGCGATTGCTTCACCACGCCTGCCGCCGAACCGATTCTGGCCGCGTTGCCGGATTACGACGTGCTGTATTTCAGCGGCATCACCCTGGCTGTGCTTGGCGCCCAGGGCCGGGAGCGGCTGATCCAGGTGCTGATCGAAGCCCGGCAGCGCGATGCGCGGATCGTCTTCGACAACAACTATCGTCCACGTTTGTGGGCCTCACCCGAAGAGGCGCGCGCGGCCTATCGCAGCGTCTTGCCTCATATCGATCTTGCGTTATTGACCGTGGACGACGAGCGGGCGCTGTTCGGGTTCAGCGATTGCGCGGCGCTGTTCGAGGCTTACACGCAGATCGGCACACCGGAGGTGGTCCTCAAGCGTGGCGCCGAGGCGTGTTTGATTCGATGTGAGGGCGAAGCGTTTGAAGTGCCGGCGCAGAAAGTTGCCAAAGTCGTCGACACCACGGCAGCGGGGGATTCGTTCAGTGCGGCGTATCTGGCCAGTCGTTTGCTCGGCGGCAGCCCGGCGGAGGCGGCGCAAGCGGGACATGAACTGGCGAGCCGGGTGATACAGGCGCCCGGGGCGCTGATCCCCAGGTAATCGGCGAATGGCCGCTTGCTGCGCAATCGGTTCGCGGGCAAGCCCGCTCCCACAGGGTTCCGAGTGTTACTCAAATTCCAGGCAACCCACAAAGCCCCTTGTGGGAGCGGGCTTGCTCGCGAAAGCGGAGTGTCAGCCACAGATAAATTGCCTGACCTGACGCCTTCGTGAGCAAGCCCACTCCCACAAGATTTCCGGTGCTACTCAGATTCGCGGCAACCCACAAGATTTCGGGTGCTACTCAGATTTAAGGCAATCCACAAAGCCCCTTGTGGGAGCGGGCTTGCTCGCGAAAGCGGAGTGTCAGCCACAGATAAATTGCCTGACCTGACGCCTTCGTGAGCAAGCCCACTCCCACAAGATTTCCGGTGGTACTCAGATTCGCGGCAACCCACAAGATTTCCGGTGGTATTCAGATTTCAGGCAACCCACAAAACCCATTGTGGGAGCGAGCCTGCTCGCGAAGAGGCTCGAAAGCCAACCAGTCAATCGCGGTAAAACACCTGCACCAGGTGATAGCCAAACTTGCTCTTGATCGGTCCATGCACCGTGCGCAGCGGTTTTTTGAAGATCACCGCGTCGATCGCGCCCACCATCTGTCCCGGGCGTACCTCGCCCAGATCGCCGCCGCGTTTGCCGGACGGGCAGGTGGAAAATTTCTTCGCCAGCACGTCGAACGCTTCGCCCTTGGCAATGCGCTGTTTGAGTTGTTCAGCCTCTTCGGCGGTTTTCACCAGAATGTGGCGGGCTTGAGCTTTCATCGTGGCAGTACCTGATAACGGGGTGACGGCGGGGCGCGGGATTATGCCTCAAGTCACGCCGTCGGGTTGATCATCGTGCGGATCTTGCTCGCCAGGCGTTCCAGCGCAAAGGGTTTGGCGACCATGTCCATGCCCTCTTCGAGAAAGCCCTGGCGTTCCGCGGCGATCTGCGCATAACCGGTCATGAACAATACTTTAAGACCAGGGCGCTGCTGCCGCGCGATTTCCGCCAGCTGTCGACCGTTCATGCCCGGCAAACCTACATCGGTGACCAGCAGGTCAACTTCGGCAACGGTGTCCAGCAGCGCCAGCGCAGCGGTGGCGTCGACCGCTTCGTACGCCCGGTAACCCAGTTGCTTGAGCAAATCCAGCACCAACATGCGCACGGCCGGATCGTCTTCGACCACCACGACGGTTTCCCCGGACGTTGCCGTGCAGGGCGCACTGATCGTCTCGACCGGTGCCTGCTCCGGCATTTGCAGGTACAGGCGCGGCAAGTACAGGCGCACGCAGGTGCCTTGGTCGGGCAAGCTGTCGAGGCTGACATGGCCGCCCGATTGCTGGGCAAAACCGTAAATCATCGACAGCCCGAGCCCGGTGCCCTGGCCGATGGGCTTGGTGGTGAAGAACGGGTCGAAGGCCTTGGCGCGCACGGAGGGGGTCATCCCGGTGCCGTTGTCGCTGACCGCCAGCATCAGATAGTCGCCGGCCTTGACCGGCTCAAGCGTGGTGATGTCGTTGCCGTCGAGGTAGACGTTGGCGGTCTCGATCAGCAACTCGCCCCCGTGGGGCATGGCATCACGCGCGTTGATCACCAGATTCAGCAGGGCGTTTTCCAATTGACTGACATCCGTGCTGACCGGCCACACGCTGTCGGCCAGGCGCAATTTAAGCTCGATCGGATCGCCCTTGGTCCGGCGAATCAGATCTTCCAGCGAGTGAATCAGTTCGTTGACGTCCAGGGTCTTGCGATCCAGCGACTGGCGACGGGAAAAGGCCAGCAGACGATGAGTCAAGGCGGCGGCACGGTTGGCGGAGGACACGGCGGCTTCGGTGAACCGTCCGATCTCATTGGCGCGACCGTCGGCAATGTAGCGCTGCATCAGGTCGAGGCTGCCGATGATCCCCGTGAGCATGTTGTTGAAGTCATGGGCGATGCCGCCGGTGAGCTGGCCGACCGCTTCCATTTTTTGCGCGTGGCGCAAGGCGTCCTCGGCGCGCTCACGCTCGAACATCTCGTTCTGCAGACGCTGGTTGGCCTGGGCCAATTGTTCGGTGCGGGCGCTGACGCGCTCTTCCAGGGTTTCGTTGAGGTTGCGCAGGGCTTCTTCGGTTTTCTTGCGTTCGGTTTCATCGATCACAAAGATGTAGAACCCATTGACCGCACCATCGGCGCCGTGGCGCGGCAGGTAGTTCATCAAGGCATGGCGGTTGCTGCCGTCACGGTGCGTTGTGTAGAGGCTGAATGAACAGGACCGGCCGGCGAGCGCCTCGGCGATGTACGGCGCGCGCAGAAAGTAGGCTTCTTCGCCGATTACTTCGCGGATCGTACGGCCATAGAGTTCTTGCGGTGTCAGACCGTACCAGTCCAGGTAAGCGGCGTTGTTGAGGCGAAAACGTTCTTCGCGGTCGACGTAACTGATCAGGATCGGCATGGCGTTGATGATCAATTGCAGCTCGGTCTGGCTTTGGCGCAAGGCCTGTTCGGTGTGTTTGCGCTCGGTCAGGTCCAGCGCCGCGCCGAGAAAACGGGTCGGCCGGCCATGGTGATCCTTGTAGCAGCGGCCGCGGGCAAACGCCCAGCGCAACTCGCCATCGGTTTGCAGCAGGCGATACTCCTCGGCGTATTCGGTGCCGTGGGTGATGCAGTGCTTGATGCCGCGCGCGACCATCGCCCGGTCTTCCGGATGGACGCCTTGCAGGTAATCGCTGATCGGCAACTGGCTGGCCAGCGCCGGATCGACACCGTGCAACTGGGCGAAATGCGCGTCGGCGATAAACCGGTCTTCAGCAATGTTCCAGTCCCAGGTGCCGACTGCGTCGGTGGCGGCCAGCGCCAGCTGCAGGCGCTCTTCGGATTCGTGCTGAGCCTTGAGGCTTTCTTCGGAGCGCTGCTGCAACTCCAGGGCAATGCGTCGGCGTTCATTGGTTTCAATGGCGGTGACGAGGATGCCCGCCACTTGCGCGGTTTCATCCCGGATCGGGCTGTAGGTCAGATCCAGCCAGACGTCGGATTCTTGGCCATCGCGCAGCAGGGTGAAGCGGCGCTCGCTGTAGGTACGCACCTGGCCTTGCAGGACGGCGCTGTAGATCGGGTCGGTAAAGGCTCTGAGTTCCGGCCACATCTGGTGTGCCGGTTGCCCGAAAGCGTGCGGGTGCTTGCTGCCGGCCAGCATGGCGAAGCCGTCGTTGTAGATCTGCGTGAGTTGCGGTCCCCACAACAACAGCATCGGCATTGGCGAGTGAACCACGATGTCCACCGCGGTGCGCAGGCTTTGCGGCCATTGGCTGGCGGCACCCAGTGCGGTGTTGCTCCAGTCGGTACGGGCGATCAGTGCCTGGGCGTCGTCGTTGCTGGGTACAGCGTTCATTGCGTCGATCCTGAGCGGCGTTCGGTGAGGCGGCGTCTACTATTCTTCGAGAGGGTAGACGCTCAATGTACCGCTGCGCCACAGCAGCGGGCCATGTCTGAATATTCAAGCCGGTGGGTGAATTTGACCATGGAAATCGATGTGCTGTTAACACGGCTGGCCAACCAGCATGGCTCGGACCTGTTCCTGTCCACGGGAGCGCCACCCAGTGCGCGCTTTCAAGGCGTATTGACCGCTTTGAGCGAGCAGCCGTTCAAACCCGGTGAAGTGGCAGCCATTGCCAACGCCCTGATGGATGCCGAGCAGCGCCAGGTGTTCGACCGTGAGCTGGAAATGAACCTGGCCATTTCGCTCGCCGGTATTGGCCGCTTTCGGGTCAACGTGTTCAAGCAACGCAACGACGTATCCATCGTGATTCGCAACGTGAAGCTTGATATTCCACGCTTCGAAGACCTCAAGTTGCCCCCGGTACTGCGTGAAACCGTCATGCTCAAGCAGGGCCTGATCCTGTTCGTCGGCGCCACCGATTCGGGCAAATCGACCTCGCTGGCGGCATTGATCGATCACCGTAACCGTCACAGCGCCGGGCACATTGTGACGATTGAAGATCCGATCGAGTACATCCATCGGCATCAACTCTCGATCGTCAATCAGCGTGAGGTCGGCGTCGATACTCGCAGTTTTCACGCCGCGTTGAAAAACACCCTGCGCCAAGCCCCGGATGTAGTCCTGATTGGCGAGATCCGTGACCGCGAAACCATGGAGCATGCCTTGGCCTTCGCGGAAACTGGCCACCTGGTGTTATCGACGCTGCACGCCAACAACGCCAATCAGGCGCTGGACCGGATCATCAATCTGTTCCCCGAAGAGCGTCGTCCGCAGTTGTTGCATGCGCTGGGTAACAATCTGAAAGCCTTTATTTCGCAGCGATTGGTGCGCACCGTTAATGGTCAGCGAAGGGCTGCTGTCGAGGTGCTGCTGGGTACGCCGACCATCGCCGATCTGGTTCGACGAGGTGAGTTCGGAGAGCTCAAATCGATGATGGAAAAGTCCACGGAGCTTGGTATGCAAACCTTTGATGGCGCTTTGTTCGCCTTGGTGTCGCAGGGTGATATCAGTGAAGAAGAAGCGTTAAAACATGCCGACTCGGTGAATAATCTAAAGTTGCGCATAAAGTTCGCCACGGAAATAAAAAACCCCGATGAGCCGAAGGCGGGGGAGTGGGGCTTGATGGATTGAAAATCAATCATTAGTTTGCTGGCAGTAATAGCATTTAATATTTTAAGTGTGGAGTATAAAGTATTGCGGTCGTACAACGTCATCAAGCTGAATGGTCAGCGTAACCGATTGATGAGGTTGTTTAATGAGTTTTGCAGAAAGAAATAAAGTGATCTGGTCGGACCATGTCGTAGTTGCCAGTTTTAAACTAAGAACTGCAGCCGATGCCGCTGAGCGGCAGCTGATGATTGCGCAGTTGGAGCAGGCTGTGAGCCAGTATTCTGCTGATGAAGTCGTCAACTGGTATGCCCACGAACTGGAGTTGCAGGAAGGTTCGTCACTGTACGAAATTTATAACCCCGGCCTGCGCCTGCTCAATCAATTACTTGAAAGCAGTCCGGTCAACAGCGCACTTTCCCAGGAGCGCGCCAGTCAGCATAACGGCCTTGTGCGGGTGTCCGCTGACGGCAAAATGGAAGTGTATGGCACCGCCGGCTGGGTTGATCTGGTCGCTGCGGGTCATTTTAAATACAGTCGCTCGACGCTGGATGATCTGAAGCTGATCGCTGATTTCGCCGAGGCGGCGCGCGGGTATATATGGGCTGATCTGGACATTACGATGGATCAGTGGTTCAAGTTTCACGAGATAGATATCCCTGACACACCCGCAAAAATCAGCAACTTGCTCGAGTTGTTAAAGTTTGATCCTGCGGTCAAGGAGCCGGCCAATTATTGGGAACATTTTGCAGCGAGCGGTCAAAAGCTGGCCACGCTGTCCCAAGAACAGTTTTCAGCCATTGGCCAAGCGACCGCCAAACTTCTTCCGGGGAAAAGTCTCCTGACGGCGCTGTATAACGTTACGGGTAATGCGCCGGTATCGCATGAGAACGCAGCCCAGCGAATCAACGAATATGTCAACTACCCGGTTGCCTGCATACTGGCTGAAAAGTATTTGAAAGAACTGGGGTGGCTCGGTGGCCAAGCGGGCGAACCTATTGGCGAACAGGTTCTTCCACAGCTATTGTTGACGGCGCTGTTGCTCGATCTGGATCCGGCCATCGAAAACTTTTGTCAACGCAGGAAGATCGCTGGGTTCGAGTTGTATGCAGCCACTTATGTTGACCGGCATCCTTCGGTTGTACTCGAGGATCTGACGACGTTTCTACGAACCCGACTAAAGGTGGATGCCCGTTTAGTTCCTTTGGCCACCCACCTGTTGCTCGCGCGAACCGCGCCAGAGTTTATCGTCAGGGACATCCCGGCGTCTGTTCTCATGGGATCGATCGCATGGATCAACTTCTGTCGCGCCGTGGTGCTGGTCGAGGCGGTGAAAACCGGCGCAGCACGCGTCTTGACCTACTCGCAGATAATGGCTTATGCCGATTTGCAGCCGGTCAGTGACTCGCAAAAGCATTTGCGCGATCTGGCAATGATTGACCCGATTGTCGATTGGGCGCTGCTCAATCAGGTCGTCACCCCGGGTGAGCTTGATCAGGCAGAGGAATCGACCACACGACGGGCAATTGAGGCCTTCGAACAGCACACCGAAAAATTCACCCAGATCGCCCGGGCCTTTTCGACCGCGCTGCCCAGCCGTGCAGGCATCGCCCGCGCAGCGTTGAAAGTCGCCGCGCCAGGCTGCGATACGCTGGACGAAAAAGCATTGTCCGAGATCGGCGGGCAGCAGGTCATGTCCATGGTGGACCTGCATCAATCAGGTGACCTCGTCACCGGCAAGTGGGACAGGCGCACGGTTCGCCTGGTCACCAACGGCATACCCAGTCCGGCCATCAATTACAACCCGTCGGGCATCAGCCTTTACACACGTTATCCAGCGCTACTGAAACTCAAATCCTGTGACGACGAAATGGATCGGCAGTTGGCGGTGCATTTCAAGGATCTCAACAGTGCCATGTCGTCGACGGTGAAACTCGCGCTGGCCCAAATGCCTTCAGCGGATTTACAAGCCTTCATAAATGGCCGGATCGACTTTTTCACCGTGCGTGAGTCGGCGATTTACACCACCACGCATCGCATTGGCGGCCCGGTCACTACTCAATTGCCCAAGGAAACACAACAGAGCCGGGATGCTGCCACCGGGCGGTTTGGCTTGGTGATGTGCACGTTTCACAACAATGCCTTTATCTGTTATGAGCTGTTCACATCCCGGGGGGAGTTGCGCAAGAACGATGCCTTGGGTGAGTTGATCATCCGCGAGCGCAAACTCGAACAACGTTCGAGAATGAGCCGTGCTGCCAGTCTGACCACTCAATTTGAAGTGACTTATCCGAAAGAGCTGCCACTGAATGTGAAGTGCCATACTCATGCGATTGCCCAAGATTCCGCGGTCTCCAGCAGTATGGGGATCATCGACTATTTTGGCGCACTGGAAGAGCCCGCTGCTGCGACGGCGCTCAGGCAAGGATTTTATGCACGGTTCAACGCTCCGGAGGTTGCCCGTATCGCCGATTTCATTGTCAGGTATCGACCGTTCCTCAATGCTCAGGAGCTGCGCGAGCTGGTCCGTATCCCAACGCCGCTCGAGGAGTCTCAGGAGGAAGGCGAGCGATTGCTCACCTATTTCATCGACCTGGTGGTGCCGTTCAAAAAGTGCATCGAGGACATTGCGTCCGGTGAGCATAACAAGGTGGTCGATGGGATCTACGGCTGTCTGATGGATGGTATCGGGCTGGTAGGAACGGTGGCTGGGGCCAGTTCGAAGGCGTTGAGTATTTCGGCCAAGGCCATATCCACGACATCGAAAGCTGCGCGATTCACCAAACTGGCCTTCACGTCGGCAATTTCTTTGTTCAATCCGCTCGACGGCGTACCTTCGGGTCTACAATCCGGCGCAAAACTGGCGCACAAAGGCCTGCTGCGGTTCAATAAAAACACCCACGACATTATCGCCAAGGCGAACAGACAATTGCACACGCTCAGTGGGCGGCGGCAGTCTTATGATTTGATCGATAGCGTCGGCGGCGCGCAAGTGGGGCTCGGTAGCTGGCGCCCACGCGGCTCGGCGAGCGACGCCGTTGCTGTGCTGGCCGCGCGCCGAGACAACAAATGGTACGCCTTGAATCGTCGTGGCAACCCGTGGGGCAAACCGCTGGATGGCTTTTCCTATAACGCTCCGCTGCGTTTGCCTAACATGCCAAAGACCTTGCCAGAGAGCTATACGCGCAAGTTCATCGAGCAGAGTCTGCCTCGTGCCCGAGTGAAAATAGATAACGCGATCGAGGCCATCGCTCGGCATGACATCAAGCGCGATTGCGATCTGTTGATGAAAACGTTGTTCGGCGATACCTCATCGGTCGCCATTGATCGACTGGTCAACTACCTCCGCTTGATCCGTTTCGATTTCGCAGGTTTTTCCTTGAGTAACATTGTGCTCGATACCCTCAAGGAAAACAGCACGATCGCGGCATTTGACGTGGACGGTTATGCGCGCTGGAAAAGCGCGCGGGCCAGCGAAGGGGCTGATATAGCCTTCGTCGAAGTCTATACAAAAAACCTTAACAGACACTTTGTCAGCCTGGGCTTCAACCATGACGTGGTCGCCGATGACCTGATCCATGAGCTGTTTCATGCCAGCGCGCAAACCGATGATATCGGCTATGCCACCGATGCGCTGAGCGACGCTGAAACCGGGCAGCGACTGGATGTCGCTGCGCTGCTCAATATTGCCGCGGGCTGCCTGCCGGTCGCGCAGGACAGCACGGTCTGTCACGCGCCGTCCAAAGCGTTTGCCAATGCCGATTCCCTGGCGGTGGCGACCTCGTTGCTGAGCCAGCTTTGCACTGACAAAGCCGGCTTTGACCGCAACATGGCAGTCATTACCAGTGCCCTGGGCGCCAGTGGTGGCAAGGCCATTGTCGAGCCAGTGCTCATCACGCTGAACAAACCGGTGTGATGACTCCGGTGTTGAGTTGACGCCTGTCCCTTGACCGGTCAAACCGCCAACTCCGGCCGATCCTGAAACTGCTCAAGCGCTTCGGGATTGGCCAGGGCGTCGGTATTTTTTACCGGCTCCCCATGCACTATATTCCTCACGGCCAGCTCGACGATTTTGCCGCTGAGGGTGCGCGGTATATCCGTGACCTCGACGATTTTCGCCGGCACATGCCTTGGGGTGGTGTTGGCGCGAATCATCTGGCAGATCCGCTGTTGCAGCGTTTCATCCAGTGCCACGCCGTCCTTGAGGCGCACAAACAACACCACCCGAACGTCATCCTGCCATTGCTGACCGATAGCCACACAGTCCAGCACCTCGCTGATCTTTTCCACCTGTCGGTAGATCTCCGCTGTGCCAATGCGCACGCCACCGGGATTGAGTACCGCGTCGGAGCGGCCGTGAATCATCATCGCGCCGTCGGGCAATTGCTCGGCGTAATCGCCTTGCGCCCAGATGCCGGGAAACAGACTGAAATAGGATTTGCGCAGTTTTTCTCCATCAGCATCATTCCACAGGCCGATCGGCATCGCCGGGAAATGCCGGGTACACACCAGCTCGCCTTTTTCGCCGATCACCGGCTGACCGGCGTCGTTCCATACTTCAACCGCCATCCCCAGGCTTTTGCCCATGATCGCGCCGCGCCTTACCGGCGACAGCGGGTTGCCATTGACGAAGCAGGAAACGATGTCGGTACCGCCGGACATCGAGGCCAGGCAGACGTCGGCCTTGACGTCGCGATAGACGAAGTCATAGCTCTGTGGCGACAACGCCGAGCCGGTGCAGAGCAGGGTTTTCAGGCTGCTCAGGTCATGGCTTTGTCGCGGTTTGACGCCGCTGCTTTCCAGCGTCGCGAGGTATTTCGGACTGGTGCCGAATACGCTGATGCGCTCATCTTCGAGCAGTTCAAGCAAACGTTCCGGCCCTGGGTGAAACGGCGAACCGTCATACAGCACCACGGCGCTGCCGACCGCGAGGGCCGAGACCAGCCAGTTCCACATCATCCAGCCGCAGGTGGTGTAGTAGAACAAGCGGTCACCGGCACTGAGATCGACGTGCAAACCGTGTTCCTTGACGTGCTGCAACAACACGCCGCCGGTACTGTGGACGATGCATTTGGGCACGCCCGTGGTGCCGCTGGAGTACAGCACGTAAAGCGGATGCGCGAACGGCACCGGGACGAAGTGGGGGATTGCGCCGGGCTGATAAAAATCGTCCCACAACGTGACGTCGGCCGACGTGCGATAGTCGTCGCTGCGGGCTTGCGGCCGCGCATAAGGCACGACGATCAGTTGTTGCAGCGACGGCAGTCGCGCGAGGATTTCATTGAGCTTGCTCGTCTGGTCGATGTCCTTGCCGGCGTAGCGAACCCCTGCGCAGGTGATCAGCACCTTGGGCTCGATCTGGCCGAAGCGATCAATCACCCCCTGGGTGCCGAAGTCCGGCGACGAGCACGACCAGATCGCGCCGAGGCTGGTGGTCGCCAGCATTGCCACCAGCGTCTGCCAAGTGTTGGGCATGCACGCCGCCACCCGGTCGCCGAGACCGACGCCTGCCGCTTGCAGGCTGGCCTGAAAACCGCCGACCTGGCGGGCCAGTTCATCCCAGGTCAACTGTTCGCGTTGACCGTTTTCCGCAACCGCGACCACGGCGACGGCATCGTCGCGACGACGCAGCAGATGCTCGGCAAAATTCAGTGTTGCGCCGGGAAACCATTCGGCGCTGGGCATGTGGGCGCCTTCGCGCAGCACGGCGTCGGGTTGCGAATGAAAGTGAATAGCAAAGAAATCGACGATCGCCGGCCAGAACGCTTCGCGCTGATCGATGCTCCATTGATGCAGGGCAGGGTAGTCGGCAAGGTGCAACGAATGACGCTGATTGATAAAGCGCCGGAACGCGTCCATGCGCGAACGGGCGATACGGTTGGCATCGGGTTGCCAGAGGATGTCGGACATGGTTTGCCTCTTTTTATTTATGTCGCCACCAGGGTTCCACTTGATCTCCTGTGGGAGCGAGCCTGCTCGCGAAGGCGTTGTGTCAGTCGCCGCGACGGTGCCTGGCAAACCGCTTTCGTCGGAACGCCGCCCGGAACAGGCTCACTCCTACAGGGGGGCGCGGTTACTGCGCGAGCCACCCACCGTCAATATTCCACGCCGCCCCGCGCACCTGGCTGCCAGCCTCGCTGCACAGGAACAACACCAGCTCGCCCAGATGATCAGGCGTGACGAACTCCAGCGACGGCTGCTTCTCGGCCAGCAGATCATGCTGCGCCTGCTGCGGATCGACACCTTTGGCCGCGCGATCATCGATCTGTTTTTGCACCAGTGGCGTCAGCACCCAGCCCGGGCAAATGGCATTGCAGGTGACATTGCTGGTCGCCGTTTCCAGGCCAACCACTTTGGTCAGGCCGATTACTCCGTGTTTGGCGGCCACGTAGGCAGCTTTGCCGGTCGAACCGACCTGACCGTGCACGGACGCGATGTTGATGACCCGGCCCCAGCCTTTCGCACGCATCCCCGGCAGGCTCAGCCGGGTGCTGTGAAACACCGAAGACAGGTTGATCGCGATAATCGAATCCCAGCGCTCGACCGGGAACTCTTCCACCGGCGCGACATGTTGAATGCCGGCGTTGTTGACCAGAATATCGACGCCGCCAAATTCGCGTTCAGCGTAAGCAACCATGTCGGCGATTTGTGCCGGATCACTCACATCGGCCGGATGATGACCGACCTTGCCGCCGTACTGGCCGACCTCGGCGATCACCTTCGACGCATCGCCAAAACCATTGAGGATCAGGTTGGCGCCGGCCTTGGCCAGGCTCAGGGCGATGCCCAGGCCGATGCCGCTGGTGGAGCCGGTAACCAATGCGGTCTTGCCCGAAAGAAGGGTCATGAATACCTCACACAATGCCAGTGGCGTAGAAGGTGCCGATCACAACGAAAACCGCGAGGGTCTTGATCAGCGTAATACAGAAAATGTCTTTATAGGCTTCGCGGTGTGTCAGGCCGGTCACCGCCAGCAGGGTAATCACCGCGCCGTTGTGCGGCAGGGTGTCCATGCCGCCACTGGCCATCGCGGCCACGCGGTGCAGCACTTCCAGCGGAATATTGGCTGCGTGGGCCGCGCTGATGAACTGCTCGGACATCGCTGCCAGCGCAATGCTCATGCCGCCCGACGCCGAGCCGGTGATGCCGGCCAGCAGCGTCACAGTAATCGCTTCGTTGACCAGCGGATCGGGAATTTGCTTGAGCCAGTCGGCCAACACCAGAAAGCCTGGCAGCGAGGCGATCACCGCGCCGAAACCGTATTCGGACGCGGTGTTCATCGCCGCCAGCAATGCGCCGCTGACCGCACTTTTGCTGCCCTCGGCGAGTTTGGCGCGAATCGCCTTGAAGCCGAACGCAAGCACCATGAGGATGCCGACCAGCAATGCGGCCTGCACGGCCCAGATGGCGGTGAGCTTGGCGATTTCCGTGGTCACCGGTGCGCTCATGCCCGGCAGCGCGAGGCTGTGGGTCTTGCCGTACCACTGCGGAATCCACTGGGTGAACAGCAGATTCATGATGCCCACCGCCAGCAACGGCGAGAGGGCGATCCACGGATTTGGCAGTTGCAGGTCTTCAGCGGTTTCCGGTTCGTTGCGCAGCTCGGTGCCGTAACCTTCGCCCGCACGTTGTGCCTTGTTGCGCTGGCGTTGCAGAAACAGCATGCCGGCGCAGAACACGAAAATCGTGCCGATCACGCCAAGCCACGGTGCCGCCCAGGCGGTGGTGTTGAAGAACGTGCTGGGGATGATGTTCTGGATCTGCGGCGTACCGGGCAGGGCGTCCATGGTGAAGGAAAATGCGCCGAGGGCGATGGTCGCCGGGATCAGGCGCTTGGGAATATTACTCTGGCGAAACATCTCGGCGGCAAACGGGTACACCGCAAACACCACCACAAACAGCGAGACGCCACCGTAGGTGAGCACAGCGCAGACCAGCACAATCACCAGCATCGCTTGCCTGGTGCCGAGCACGCGAATGGCGGCGGCGACGATCGAGCGCGAAAAGCCAGACAGTTCGATCAGCTTGCCGAATACCGCACCGAGCAGGAACACCGGAAAGTACAGCTTGATGAAGCCGACCATTTTTTCCATAAACACGCCGGTGAAGGCGGGCGCCACGGCGGACGGGTCGGTGAGCAGGACCGCGCCGAGGGCGGCGATCGGGGCGAAGAGGATAACGCTGTAGCCACGGTAGGCGGCCAGCATCAGCAGCGCCAGGGCTGCCAAGGCAATGATCACACTCATGGTGTGTCTCTCCAGAATTGTTATTTTTGTGGGTGGAACGGGTGTGGAGAGGCTTTAGCGAGAACTGTGCCATATCGCTAACTCATTGAAATATAAGTGTTTTGTTGGTTTTTTGAGGCTGAATTTTTACTGTTTGTCTCTTTCTGGAGACTTGTGCTGTCTGGAACGGCGCCTTCGCGAGCAAGCCCGCTCCCACATTTGGAGTGCATTTCCCCTGTGGGAGCGGGCTTGCTCGCGAAGCTTTTGCTCTTGTCTTCAAAAGGAGATGCAATATCTCGATATGGAGACTAAGCCAGCCCCAGCGCCACCATTTTTTTGTACAGCGTCGAGCGTCCAAGTCCCAGCCGAACCGCAGCCTCCGGGACTTTCCCCGCGCATTGCGCCACGGTCGACTCAATCAATTGCCGCTCGAATCGTGCTCGCGCCTGAGCGAATGTTTCCCCGGTCAGCGCTGGCACCGGCGGCGCAGCGCTGCGCTCGACCGGCGTTAAAGTGCCAATGGCCGCGCGCAGATCACTTTCCGTCAGGATCAGGTCATCGCTGAGCAGTGCCGCCCGTTCCAGCACATTGCGCAATTCGCGGATGTTCCCCGGCCAGGCATGCTCTCCGAGCAACGCCAGCGCATCACGGTGCAATTCATGCTGGCTGCGCAGCTCTTCAAGGATCGCTTCGCTGAGCGCCGGCAAATCATCAAGGCGCTCGCGCAGCGGCGGTACATGAATTGGCAGGACATTGAGGCGATAGTACAAATCGGCGCGAAATTCGCCGCGCTTGATCGCCGCCTGCAGGTCCGTCGAAGTAGCCGCGATCACCCGTACGTCGCTCTGGATCACCTCATTGGAACCGACCGGTTCGAACTCTTTCTCCTGCAATACGCGCAGCAATTTGCTTTGCAGCGGCAGCGGCATGTCGCCGATCTCGTCGAGAAACAACGTCCCGCCCTGAGCGATCTGCAGTTTGCCGGTGCGGCCCTTGCGGTCGGCGCCAGTGAAAGCACCGGGTGCCGTGCCGAAAAATTCGGCTTCCAGCAACGCCTCGGGAATGGCCGCACTGTTGATGCTGACGAAGGCTTTGTGGGCGCGGGGCGAAGCGCTGTGGATCGCCTGCGCGAGCAGTTCCTTGCCGGTTCCGGTTTCCCCCAGCAACAGCACCGGCGAGTCGGCACTGGCACTGCGCCGCGCCCGGCGTTTGACTTCGAGGCTGGCCGCGCTGGTGCCGATGAAATGGGCGAAGTTGTATTTGGTCTGGCGAGCGCGCAGCAGGGAGCGGGTCGAGGCGAGTTCTTCCTGCATGCTCAGGTAGCGCTTGAGCATTGGCGACAGGGTGCGCAGCTCGTCGAACAGCGCGAAACCGATCGCGCCGATCACCGTGCCGGCGTCGTCGTGAATCGGCAGGCGCATCACTACCAACGGTTCCTTCGGCGTGTCCTGCATGTCCAGCAAAATCGGGCGCCCGGTGCGCACCACTTCACGCAACAGACTGCCAGGAATCACGCTTTCACAGGCTTTGCCGATCGCGCCTGCCGCCGATTCGAGGCCGAACCGCCGGGCGTAGCGCTCGTTCATCCAGACGATATTGGCGTCGCGGTCGACAATCACCGTGCCTTCGCTCGACTGCTCGATGATTTCGAACAGTGAGCGGATCGCCAGGGTGCGCACCCGTTGATAGTCCTTGAGGCTTTCGGTGGTGTTCATGAAGGCTGATCCTGATTGTATGTTGCCAGTGCCGGCCTTTCGCGAGCAGGCTCGCTGCCCCAATTACCCTGTGGGAGCGAGCCAGCTCGCAAAGGCCGCGACGCGGTTTCAAGCCGAGCGCCAATTATGCCTACCCCGGATGCGCCGCCGCCAACAGCTCTTGGGTATACGGGTGCTGCGGGTTGTCGAACACGTCATGACTGGCGCCGCGCTCGACCACCTGGCCGTCCTTGATCACGATCATGTCGTGCGCCAGCGCGCGCACCACTGCCAGATCATGGCTGATGAACAAATAGGTCAGGCCGTGTTTTTCCTGAAGCTGGCGGAGCAGGGCGACCACTTGCTTCTGCACGGTGCGATCGAGCGCCGAGGTAGGTTCGTCGAGCAGGATCAGCGCCGGTTTCAGCACCAGTGCCCGTGCAATGGCGATACGCTGACGTTGCCCGCCCGAGAACTCATGGGGGTAGCGATGGCGACTTTGTGGATCAAGTCCGACCTCCTCAAGCACGCGGATCACTTGCGCGTCGCATTCATCGGCGCTCGATGCGCAATGTACTTCCAGGCCTTCGCTGATGATTTGCGCCACCGACATGCGCGGGCTGAGGCTGCCGAACGGATCCTGAAACACCACTTGCATCTGCCGTCGCCACGGGCGCAGTTGTTTCTGATTGAGGCCGTCGAGCGCTTCACCCTGAAAGCGAATGCTGCCCTCGGAGTCGAGCAGGCGCAGGATCGCCTGACCCAGCGTGGACTTGCCGGAGCCGGACTCGCCGACAATGCCCAAGGTCTTGCCGCGCTGGATGCTCAGGCTGATGCCGTCCACGGCGCGCAGGTATTGCTTGCGCTGAAACAGCCCGCCGCCGACGACAAACTCGACCTTGAGATCGTCGACTTCCAGCACGTTTTCGCGTTCGTCCCGAGGCAATGCCTCGCCCTCGGGTTCGGCGTTGAGCAGCACGCAGCTGTAGGGGTGTTTGGGTTCAGTGAACAGGGTTTCACACGGCGCCTGCTCGACAATCTCGCCGGCTTTCATCACGCAGACCCGCTGGGCAATGCTGCGCACCAGATTAAGGTCGTGACTGATCAGCAGCAGCGACATGCCCAACCGTTTCTGTAGCGATTTGAGCAGCAGCAGGATTTTGCGCTGCACGGTGACATCCAGTGCCGTGGTCGGTTCGTCGGCAATCAGCAGCTCCGGTTCGCAAGCCAGGGCCATCGCGATCATCACCCGTTGGCGTTGGCCGCCGGAGAGTTGATGCGGGTAAGCCTTGAGCCGCTCGGCAGGTTTCTGAATGCCGACCAGCCCGAGCAGTTCCAGGATGCGTTGCTGCGCTTGCTTGCCGCCGAGGCCACGATGCAGCAGCAGGGTTTCGCCGATCTGCTTTTCAATGGTGTGCAGCGGATTGAGCGAGGTCATCGGCTCCTGAAAAATCATCGCGATGCGATTGCCGCGCAGTTCCCGCAATACTTTGGGGTCGGCCCCAAGCAGCTCCTGATCGCGATAACGAATGCTGCCAGTGGTGTGCGCCTCGGCTTCGGGAAGCAGTTGCAGGATCGAATGCGCGGTTACCGATTTGCCCGAGCCCGACTCGCCAACCAGGGCCAGGCATTCGCCGGGACGGATGTCCAGACACAGGTCACGCACCACTGGCTGGCCATGGAAGGCGACGGTGAGATGACGAATTTCAATCAGGTTATCGGTCATGGCCACGCTTCAGGATCGAGGGTCGAAGGCGTCACGTAACGCTTCGCCGATGAAAACCAACAGGGAAAGAATCAGTGCAAGGGTGAAAAACGCGGTCAGCCCGAGCCATGGCGCTTGCAGATTCTGTTTGCCTTGGGCGATGAGTTCACCCAGCGAGGCGCTGCCGGCGGGCATGCCGAAGCCGAGGAAGTCCAGTGCAGTCAGGGTCGAGATCGCCCCGGTCAGAATGAACGGCAGATAGCTCAGCGTCGCGTTCATGGCATTGGGCAGGATGTGCCGAAAAATGACCTTGCGGTCCGTCAGGCCTAATGCGCGCGCCGCTTTGACATATTCCAGGTTGCGCCCGCGCAGGAATTCGGCGCGCACCACATCCACCAGGGCCAACCATGAAAACAGCGCCATGATCCCGAGCAGCCACCAGAAATTGGGTTCGACAAAACCCGAGAGGATGATCAGCAGATAAAGCACCGGCAGTCCCGACCAGACCTCAAGCACACGCTGCCCGAGCAGGTCGACCCAACCGCCGTAATAGCCTTGCAGCGCCCCGGCGGCGATGCCGATCAGCGCACTGACCAACGTCAGCAACAAGGCAAACAGGATCGAAACCCGTGCGCCGAAGATCACCCGTGCCAACACGTCGCGCGCCTGGTCGTCGGTCCCCAGCCAGTTGACCGATGTCGGAGGACTCGGCGCCGGTTTGTTCAAGTCGTAATTGGGGGTGTCGTCACTGAACGGAATCGGTGGAAACAGCAGCCAGCCACCGTCCTTGCGGATCAGGTTCTGCACATAGTCGCTGCGGTAATCGGCCTGGAACGGCAGTTGCCCGCCGAACGCCTGCTCGGTGTGGCGTTTGAACACCGGGAAATACCACTGGCCCTGATAGCTGACCATCAGCGGCTTGTCGTTGGCGATCAACTCACCGCCCAGCGTCATGACAAACAGTCCGATAAACAGCCACAGCGACCACCATCCGCGGCGGTTTTTCTTGAAACGCTCAAAGCGTCGACGGCCCAGCGGGGAAAGCTTGAACATCAGGCGTTCCTCGCAGCGAAGTCGATACGCGGGTCCACCAGTGTGTAGCAGAGGTCACCGATCAGTTTTATCAAAAGGCCGAACAAGGTGAAGATGAACAGTGAGCCGAACACCACGGGATAATCGCGCGACACCGCCGCTTCGTAGCTCATGCGTCCGAGACCGTCGAGGGAGAAAATCACTTCGATCAGCAATGAGCCGGCAAAGAACACGCTGATAAAAGCCTGGGGCAGGCCTGATATCACCAGCAGCATTGCATTGCGAAACACATGCCCGTACAGAACGCGACGCTCGCTCAGGCCTTTGGCTCTTGCGGTCACCACATACTGGCGAGTGATTTCATTCAGAAACGAGTTCTTCGTCAGGATCGTCAGCGTGGCAAATCCGCCGATCACCAACGCCGTCACTGGCAACACCAGATGCCAGAAGTAGTCGGCGATCTTGCCCAGCGTCGACAGCGACTCGAAGTTGTCCGAGACCAGACCGCGCACCGGAAACCAGTTCAGCGAGGTGCCTCCGGCGAACACCACGATCAGGAACATCGCAAACAGGAAAGCCGGCATCGCATAACCGATGATGATCGCCGTGCTGCTCCAGATATCGAAATGACTGCCATGGTGCACGGCCTTGCGGATGCCCAGCGGAATCGACACCAGATAGGTGATCAGTGTCGCCCACAGCCCGAGGGAAATCGTTACCGGCATCTTTTCCAGGATCAGATCGGTCACCGTGGCGCCACGAAAGAAGCTTTTGCCGAAGTCCAGTTGCGCATAGTTTTTCAGCATCAGCCACAGGCGTTCGTGGGCCGGTTTATCGAAGCCGTACTGTTTTTCAATGTCCTTGATCAGTTGCGGGTCCAGGCCTCGACTGGCGCGGGACGTGCCGCTGAGGGTTTCGCTCGCGCCCCCGCCGACGCTGGCCCCGGCCCCGCCGATGCCTTGCAGGTGGGCGATGGCCTGCTCGACCGGGCCGCCGGGCGCGGCTTGAATAATCACAAAATTGACCAGCAGGATGATCACCAGTGTCGGGATGACCAGCAGCAGACGCCGCAGAATGTAAGCCCACATCAGCGCGGCCCTCCGGGTCTGCCGCGAGCGATTTTCTCGGCGGTCATCTGCTGGTTGGTCAGCGCTGTGGTGCTGATTTCCCACCAGCTCTCGATGGCTTCGTCATTGCTGGCCTGAACCGACGGGATGCCGAAGCGGTTCCACCAGACCGTCGAGGAACCGGGCGGGTAGTAGTTGGGAATCCAGTAGTAATTCCACTGCAGGACCCGGTCCAGCGCATGGGCATAGTGGAGCATGTCGGATTGGGTCGATGCGCGTATCAGGCCGTTGATCAGGGTATCGACGGCGGGGTTTTTCAACACCATGTAGTTGTTGGCCCCCGGATCGTTCGCCGACACCGAGCCGAAGTAGTTAAGCAACTCGCCGCCCGGTGACGTCGACACGGGATAGCCCGTGACGATCATGTCGTAATCGCGGCTCATCAGTCGGTTGACGTATTGCGAGGAGTCGATCCGGCGGATGTTGAGGTCAATCCCGATCTGTTTCAGCGTGCGCTTGTAGGGCAGCAACAGGCGGTCCATGCCGTTCTGGCTGACCAGAAAAGTGAAGCTCAGCGGCTCGCCGTCGGCATTGACCAGTTGATCGCCGTCGGGCTTCCAGCCGGCCTGCTCAAGCAGCTCGAGGGCTTGCAGTTGTTTGTCACGGATGATGCCGCTGCCATCGGTCTTCGGGGCTTCGAAGACCTTGCTGAAGACTTCGTCAGGCACCTGGCCGCGCAGCGGTTCGAGGATTTTCAGTTCCGCTGCGTCGGGCAGTTCCCGGGCGGCGAGGGCGGTGTTGGAAAAATAGCTCTGCTGGCGAATGTACAGATTGCGCATCATCTGCCGGTTGCTCCATTCGAAATCCCACAGCATTGCCAGCGCCTGACGCACGCGGCGATCCTGAAACATCGGTTTTTGCAGATTGAACACAAAACCCTGCGCCGACTGTGGTGCCTCGGTGGCCAGATGCGCCTTTTGCAAGCGACCGTCACTCAGGGCCGGGCTGTCATAGCCGATCGAGTAACCGGTGGCGGAGAATTCGCGGTTGTAGTCGTACGCGCCACCACGCAAAACCTGGCGGGCGACGTCGGTATCGCCGAAGTACTCGATGCTGAAGTGGTCGAAGTTGTACAAACCGCGACTGACCGGCAGGTCTTTGCCCCACCAGTCGGGGTTGCGCTCGAAGGTTATACTGCGCCCGGAATCGACTTTGCCCACCCGATATGGCCCGCTGCCCAACGGGGGTTCATAACCGCCGCCGCCGGCGAAGTCGCGGTGCTTCCACCAATGTTCGGGGAGTACCGGCAGGGTTGCTATATCGAGCGGCAGGGTGCGGTTTTCGTTGCTTTTGAAGTCGAAGCGCACAATCAGCGGCGCCTCGATTTCGACGCCTTTGACGTCGGCAAACTGGGTGCGGTAACGCAGGCTGCCCTGGGTCATCAGAAGGTCATAGGTATAGCGCACGTCCTCGGCGGTGATCGGCTTGCCGTCGGCAAAACGCGCCTTGGGGTTGATGAAGAAGCGCAGCGACAGGCCATCGTCTGAACGCTCCATCTTCTGCGCCACCAGACCGTAGACGGTGTACGGCTCGTCCAGCGAGCGCTGGGCGAGTGGCGAATACAGCAGACCGTCGATCTGGGTAACGCCGATGCCTTTGTCTATATAGGGCAGCAGATGGTCGAAGTGGCCGATCTCCAGTGCCGAGCGGCGCATCGTGCCGCCTTTCGGCGCTTGCGGATTGGTGTAGTCGAAGTGGCTGAACCCGGCAGGATATTTGGCGGGTTCGCCGTATACGGTCAACGCGTGTTGTGGGGCAGCGTTCACGCTGGCGACACTCGAAAAGAGTGCGAGGGCGGTGAGCATCAATGTCGGGAAAACCAGTCGCATCGTCAGCCTTGGAACCGGGAAATCGATAAGCGCAAGTTGTACGCGAGAGGCGCGCCAGTCGCCAGTCGCATGTGTAACTGAAACACAACGGCCCACCAAGGGGCGGGCCGTTGCGCGCAATCAGTTCAACATCAGTCCTGACGGCTGGTCACTTCCAGCAGGTGATAACCGAACTGGGTTTTCACCGGGCCTTGTACGACATTGATCGGTGCGCTGAACACCACGGTGTCGAACTCCTTGACCATCTGGCCAGGACCGAACGAACCCAGGTCGCCGCCCTGACGGCTGGACGGGCAGCTGGAGTTGGTTTTGGCGACTTCGGCGAAGTCGGCACCGCCTTCAATCTGGGCCTTGAGTTCGTTGCACTTGTCTTCGCTGGAAACCAGGATGTGGCGGGCAGTGGCTTTAGCCATGGGAAAACTCTCCAATCATTTATCAGTAAAGTGCGGAGCCTACCGCAATCAGGGGACGAATTCTCGGCAAAGTTCCGTCCGCGTCTCGTTCACAGGCCGGCAGTCCGCAAGCGCTCGGCATGCTCGACGTACAGCTCGATCGGGTCGGGCGAAGAGCGAGTGGCGATGACGGGACGACGCAGACTGGCCAAGTGGTCCAGTGAATAGTCGGAACGAATCACCTGTCCGAGATGAGAGCTGAAGCGGCCGACGAAGCCGTCATTCTGTTGCGGCTCGGTGGTGAAGTAGTGCGCCAGTAACCGGCACATGCCTTGGACCGGATCCAGTGTCGGCATCTGCTGGCTGGGTAGCACGCCGCTCCAGGAGTAATAGTGCACACCGTTGACCTTGGCCGGGCCATGTCCTCCCCACGTGTCGGGCAATCCTTGCGGGTATTTGTCATTAAACGCGCCGACACCTTCCGTGGTCAGCGCATTGAGTGCTGCCACCGCGCTCTGCGGCAACGCCGTGGTCCCACTGAGCAGCGACAGGAAGTCGGCGAACTGTGTCGCCACATTCTGGGCCACCGCTTCCGGCAATTTGCCGGGAATCAGCGCCTTGCGCAGAAAATCCGCCAGCTCCGAGCCGTGGTTCGGGCCGCTCACCGACGTCACCGATGCGACGCTGCCTGGCGTAACCGCCGCAGCGTAGCGAGCCGCCAATGCGCCCTGACTGTGTCCAATGAGATTGACTTTTTCTGCACCTGTGCCTCGCAGCACACAGGCGATCTGTGTCAGCAACTGTTCGCCTCGCGTTTCGTTGTTGTGGGTAGCGGACAGGTGCGGAACAAACACTCGGTTGCCGACTGCTTTCAAGGCGTCCTTGACGTCATGAAACAGCTCGAAATGGCCTATCCGTTCGAACCCGAACAGACCGTGTACCAGCAGGATGGGGTAACGCGTCGGAGCATTCCGTTGCATGTTCTTACCTTTTTCGAAATGGTTCATCGGGGAAATCTGCTGGCCACTCTAAAACACTCATTGGATTGAAGAAGTACGAAGAGGCTTCATGTTTATGTTGAAACTGGACTAGGGCACGTAGGACGTTTCGGATCTCCATGAAATCCAAGTCGGAATATCTGGACGTCTTAAACCTCAATGACGCCCATTTGGGCTTGCTTGCCTACCCGGCGCGTAGCCTTTGCGCTGTAGTCGCGACGTATCGGGCTGACATTAAAAACTACGGGCAAAGCGCTCAATGCATAGTGTCGATATCGCCCACGAGGGCGCTACGTTATCCAGGGAATGGAGCCGAGAATGACTCATCACGAAGTTGGCTTTTGCTATTACACATGCCACTCGAATAATGTCCGCCCGGCGTCGGAGGCGTTGCTGGCGCCGATGATCGCCGGACTGCAAGGCGATGTGCTGGACCCCGCCCTGGCCAGGGTCGTCGTCCGTGTCGCCGCCTATGCCGGCATGGCTTGTGGCGATCAGGTGCGGCTTTATTGGGAGGGCCTGGACATCGAAGGCTTTGCCTACCAACACGAGAGGGTCCGGTTTGTCAGCGAAACCTTGGTTGGCCAGGACCTCGTTTTCGTTATCAAGGGCATGCACGTGTCCGCATTGGACGGCGGATCGCTGCAGGTTTTCTGGACACTGCTGAGCGTGGATTTGCCAGCTCCGCTTGAGTCCGAGCGCCTGCAATTGTCTGTCGGCGACGTCCGGACGCGGCTGTTGGCACCGCATATTGAAACCATGGTGGGCGGAACGCTGGACCCCTCACGCGTCGAGGAGGGTGTGCTGGTCACGTTGCAACCCTATGCGCGAATGTCCGCGGGCGACCGGATACTGATGGCGTGGCGTGGAACCCAGTCATCAGAAGCGTTCAACGATGCGCTGACGGTGCAGGCATTTGCTGTCGGCGGCATGTTGTCGTTCTGGATTCCAGCTCGGTACATCGAGGCGCACCGTGGCGATCACGTCAGCGTGGACTATCGTGTCGAATCAGCGTGCGGCGCGGTTCGACCGTCAGACCCTGCCAGTGTCTTCATCGGTCCGCTTTTGCGCGGCGAGCTGGAGGCTCCGGAGGTGCTTGAAGCCGTCGACGATGTGCTCTCGGTAGCGGATTCGACGGATGGCATTACTGTCGAAATCGGCAATGCACAAACGCTGGAAGACGAGCTGGTCTATCTCAAGTGCGACGGCGACTTCTTCAATCATCGCGATGACCGGGAAATTACCCGGGAAACGGCCGGTCAGCCGCTGATATTCATCGTGCCCCACCGGTTCTGGCGCGAGCACCAGGGGACCACCGTGCGGATTGCCTACACAGTCGAGCGTCTGGATGATGTCAGTCAGAACTCGGCGGTGAGACACCTGAGGGTAGAGGCGTAGCCTGGGCGCAACACCCGCCGGTTTCATTTGAAAGCGGCGGGCGATATGGCTGCTGCGTCAGCGGTGCGAAGCGAGGCGCCGGGCGGCATCAAGCAACAAGCGCTCGGTTGCCTCGAAACCAAGGCAGCCATCGGTAATCGACACCCCGTAGCGCAGCGATGCGCTCAGTGGCTGACAACCTTCGAACAGATGAGATTCGAGCATCATGCCGATAAGCGAATGATCGCCGCGCAGCCGCTGTTCAAGCACATCGTTGAACACCGCCGGTTGACGTAACGGGTCCTTGCCGCTGTTGGCATGGCTGCAATCGACCATGATTCGGCTGGGGATCTTCACGCGTTTCAGCTCGGCGTTGATGCTGGCGACGCTCGTTTCATCGTAGTTGGGGCCGGGATGGCCTCCGCGCAAGACCAGATGCGTGTCGGGGTTGCCGGGGGTTTGAATAATCGCCGGGTGGCCTTGGCTGTCGACGCCGAAGTGCCGATGCGCATGGGAGGCAGAACGCATTGCATCGACGGCTACCGCTGCGCCGCCATCGGTACCGTTTTTGAAACCCACCGGCAGGTTCAGGCCGCTGGCCATTTCACGGTGTATCTGCGATTCGGTCGTGCGCGCACCAATCGCAACCCAACTGAGCAGGTCGTCGAAGTAATGGGCGGCCATCGGTTGCAGCAGTTCCGTGGCGATCGGCAAGCCGAGACGGATCATTTCCAGCATCAGCTCGCGCGACAGGTTCAGGCCGGCGGCCATGTCGTCACTGCCGTCCAGATGCGGATCGTAGGCCAGGCCCTTCCAGCCGACGGTCGTGCGTGGCTTTTCAATGTAGGCGCGCATCACCAGGAGCATTTCGCCGCTGACGTCATTGGCGAGGCCGGCGAGCTGGCTGGCGTATTCCAGCGCGGACTGAGGATCGTGGATGGAGCAGGGGCCTACGACAACCAACAGGCGCTGATCTTCGCCGTTGAGGATCGCGCGAACGGCCTGGCGATGAGCAGTGACTTGCTGGCTCAAGGCGTTGCTCAACGGCAATTGCTGCTTGAGTTGCAGCGAGCTGGGCAGACGCACGGTCAGTGCTTCGTTGGCACAATTGAGGGAGGACAGCGGCAAAGCGGAAACGGACGAGTTCATATTCGGTCTTCCTGGGCCAGTGGCGGGGGCTTCCCGCGCACTCGACCCTACTGGGGTGTTCGACAATTGGCCGTACCGGCCACGACTGTATGTTTGCCACCTGTGGGTGACCGATCGGAGGCGGCAGGCTGTCCCGAGCGGAGGCTGGTAAATCGCCAGGCGCTAAAGCTGTCGTAACGGTAATAAGTGGCGTAGTTCATGGTTTGATCCTCAAGGTGTCTGGTGTGCTGCTGAAAAACGGGCTCTGAAAAAAACAAAACCCCCGGTCGGGAGGCCGACCGGGGGTTGAGAAAATCTCTGGTTGGCGACCCGTTGTCTTGGGCGCCGTGTGGGTATCAGGCGCGCCAGTGGCTAAACCAATACCCAAAATAAAAGCTCACGGGAGCGCAGGCGTCATTCACCCGGACAGCCGCAACCGAGCGCGGTGCGCTGGCGATCGATAGCTGTGAATGGGCGTTGAGCATGGTCTGTCTCCGGTGAATGCGCCGAGCTTACTAGAGGCCTGCACGCATCAGCAATCAGAAAATGCTATCGCCCACCGAGTAAAACGCCTATCACTTGAGCGCAGCAAAGGTTGTGACACACTCCGCGTTTATCCAGGCGGGAGGGGTGAATGAGCTTCCAGATACGTCGCGCCACTGAAGATGACCTTGGTTTTGCGCGCGAGCTGACTTGCGCGAACATGCTGCGCTATTACATGGACTACGATTTGTTGTGGCAGGACGCGGCGTTCGATGCCGGGTGGAGCGGTCGCGAAAACTGGCTGATCCTCCTGGCGGGTATGCCGATCGGTTTTTTCAGCCTCAGCCAGGATGCGCGGGCGCTGTACATTCGCGAGTTGCAGATTGCCGAGGATTATCAAGGGCGCGGTGCGGGTTCCTGGGCGATTGATCAGGTTATCGATAGGGCACGTCAGGCAAGACGCCCGGCCGTGCGTCTCACCGTGTTCGAGACTAATCCGGCGCAACGGTTGTATTGGCGCAAGGGGCTGCGCGTGCAGGGCAGGGACGAGTATTTCCTGAGGATGCAGCTGGATTTAAGTACACCTGTGCGCTGAAACCCGCGCCGGGCAAGCTCCGGATGATGAATTGAAACTTTTTAAATGCAGCTTGATGCTAGGTCTGTCAGGCACTTTTTGCTAAGGTGTCCGGCAACCCAATAAGACCATATCGCGAGGTGTCTGCTTGATTAGGGTGCTAGTGGTCGATGACCATGATCTCGTTCGTACAGGCATTACACGAATGCTGGCCGATATCGATGGCCTGCAGGTGGTGGGTCAGGCTGAATCAGGTGAAGAGTCCCTGATCAAGGCGCGAGAATTAAAGCCTGACGTGGTGCTGATGGACGTCAAGATGCCCGGCATCGGCGGACTGGAAGCCACGCGTAAACTGTTGCGCAGCCATCCGGATATCAAAGTGGTTGCCGTGACGGTGTGCGAGGAAGACCCGTTTCCTACGCGATTGCTCCAGGCCGGCGCCGCTGGCTACCTGACCAAAGGGGCAGGTTTGCCGGAAATGGTGCAGGCTATTCGCCTGGTCTTCGCCGGCCAGCGCTACATCAGCCCGCAGATCGCCCAGCAATTGGCGATCAAATCCTTTCAGCCAACCAACGATTCACCGTTCGACGCCTTGTCCGAGCGTGAGATTCAGATCGCGCTGATGATCGTCGGTTGCCAGAAGGTGCAGATCATCTCCGACAAGTTGTGTCTGTCGCCGAAAACCGTGAACACCTACCGTTATCGTATTTTCGAGAAGCTCTCGATCAGCAGCGACGTCGAGTTGACACTCCTCGCGGTTCGTCACGGCATGGTGGACGCCAGCGCCTGACCATGACTGAAGCATTCGATTCCAGCGCTTTTCTATCGACCGTCAGCGGACGCCCTGGTGTTTACCGCATGTTCGACAGCGAGGCGCGCCTGCTGTACGTGGGCAAGGCGAAAAACCTCAAGAAGCGTCTGGCCAGTTATTTCCGCAAGACCGGGCTGGCGCCGAAAACTGCCGCGCTGGTCGGCCGTATCGCCCAGGTCGAAACGACCATCACCGCCAACGAGACTGAAGCGCTGCTGCTTGAGCAGACGCTGATCAAGGAGTGGCGACCGCCGTACAACATTCTGTTGCGCGACGATAAGTCCTACCCCTACGTGTTTCTGTCTGACGGCCAGTTTCCGCGGCTGAGCATTCATCGCGGGGCCAAAAAAGCCAAGGGCAAATACTTCGGGCCTTATCCCAGCGCCGGCGCCATTCGCGAAAGTCTCAGCCTCTTGCAAAAAACCTTTTTCGTGCGCCAGTGCGAAGACAGTTATTACAAAAACCGTACTCGCCCGTGCCTGCAGTTTCAGATCAAGCGTTGCAAGGCACCCTGTGTGGGGCTGGTCGAACCTGAGGTTTATGCCGAAGATGTGCGCCACTCGGTAATGTTCCTTGAGGGGCGCAGCCATGCGCTGACCAATGAGCTGTCTACCGCGATGGAGGAGGCTGCGGTCAATCTCGAATTTGAGCGGGCAGCCGAACTGCGCGACCAGATCGCGTTGCTGCGGCGTGTACAGGATCAACAAAGCATGGAGGGCGGCACGGGCGAGATCGATGTCATCGCAGCGTTCGTCAACCCGGGCGGCGCCTGTGTGCATTTGATCAGCGTGCGCGGTGGCCGGGTGCTGGGCAGCAAGAACTTCTTCCCGCAGGTCGGGATTGAAGAAGACGTCTCTGAAGTGATGGCAGCCTTCCTCGGCCAGTACTACATCAGCAGTCCCGAGCGCGATCTGCCGAGCGAATTGATCGTCAATGTGGTGCACGAAGACTTCCCGACGCTGATCGAAGCGATCCATGAGTTGCGGGGGCGCGAGCTGGCCATCAGTCACCGGGTGCGTGGCACGCGGGCGCGCTGGCAGCAATTGGCCGTGACCAATGCTGAACAGGCGCTGGGCGCGCGTCTGGCGAACCGGCAGCACACCGCCGCACGTTTCGAAGCGCTGGCCGAGGTGCTCAATCTGGACGAGCCGCCGCAACGCCTGGAATGCTATGACATCAGTCACTCCAGCGGCGAGGCCACCGTCGCGTCCTGCGTGGTGTTCGGCCCTGAAGGCGCGATCAAGTCGGATTACCGCCGCTATAACATCGAAGGTGTAACGGCGGGTGACGATTATGCGGCCATGCACCAGGCGTTGACTCGACGTTTCAGCAAGCTCAAGGATGGAGAGGGCAAGTTGCCGGACATCCTGCTGGTCGACGGCGGCAAGGGCCAGTTGTCGATGGCCCGTGACGTGCTAAACGAACTGGCCGTGCCGGATCTGATCCTGTTGGGCGTGGCCAAGGGCGCAACGCGCAAGGCCGGCTTCGAAACGTTGTATCTGAATGATGCAGCGCACGAGTTCACTCTGCGCGGCGATTCGCCGGCCCTGCACCTGATCCAGCAGATCCGTGACGAGGCCCACCGCTTCGCTATTACCGGGCACCGCGCCCGCCGCGGCAAGACCCGCCGCACGTCAACGCTGGAAGGGGTGGCGGGGGTCGGTCCAACCCGCCGCCGTGACCTGTTGAAACATTTTGGTGGATTGCAGGAGCTGTCTCGTGCAAGCATCGAAGAGATCGCCAAAGCCCCGGGGATCAGTAAAAAGCTCGCAGAGTCGATTTATGCGAACCTGCATAGCGAGTAGAATGCCCCCTCACCTCGTAGCCAGTTGTGCCGATGAATATCCCTAATCTGATTACCGTTCTACGCGTCCTGCTTATCCCGATCTTCATTTTACTGTTTTACCTGCCGTACCAATGGAGTTACATGGCCTCCGCTTCGGTGTTTGCCTTCGCGGCGGCCACCGACTGGCTGGATGGTTATCTGGCCCGTCGTCTTGAGCAAAGCACACCGTTTGGTGCGTTTCTCGATCCGGTCGCCGACAAATTGATGGTCGCCGTTGCACTGGTGTTGCTGGTGCAGGAACACGGTAATCTGTGGCTCACATTGCCAGCGGCAGTCATCATCGGTCGTGAGATTGTGGTGTCGGCACTGCGTGAATGGATGGCCGAACTCGGCGCCCGTGCACATGTAGCCGTCTCGAACCTGGGCAAGTGGAAAACCGCCGCGCAGATGCTCGCGCTGGTGATCCTGCTGGCCAATCCGAAGGCTTTCAGCTTCTGGGTTATCCTCGGTTACGCACTGTTGATGGTGTCCGCCGGCCTGACCTTGTGGTCGATGGTGCAATACCTTCGCGCGGCCTGGCCGCATCTGAAGACTGATGTTGAAAAGAAATAAAACTTTTTCGAATCAAGGGGTTGACGGGGCTTCTTAATTCTATAGAATGCGCCACACCAAGCGGGAATAGCTCAGTTGGTAGAGCACGACCTTGCCAAGGTCGGGGTCGCGAGTTCGAGTCTCGTTTCCCGCTCCAATTTGTACGTGTCTGTTGTTGTGCTACTGACAGCAGATGCTTTGAGGCCGAGTAGCAAAATGGTTATGCAGTGGATTGCAAATCCACCTACGCCGGTTCGATTCCGACCTCGGCCTCCACTTTAAACAAGCTCCGTAGATCCATGATTTACGGAGCTTTTTTATTTGCGGTGCGTTGCAAGACCTTGTCTTGAAATACAGCCATTGCGAACTTGCTTCACCGGGGAGTGATGTATATATTTCCCGCACTGCTGTCCGGCAGGATCCTGTCAGGATCGCTACCGACCGTGAAGCAAAGCAGTACCGCGCTACCGCCCGAATGGCGAAACTGGTAGACGCATGGGACTTAAAATCCCCCGCTCGTAAGGGCGTGCCGGTTCGATTCCGGCTTCGGGCACCATCTTTGAAACAAGGGTTTGCAGGCGAAAGCCGATGCAAACCCTTTTTTCGTTTCTGGGCTGAGTGTTCATCGCTTTACGGCCACCAATCACCTGTCCAGTGTTCTGGATCCAATTAGCTCACTTTATCGTCTGTCGACAAGCGGTAGGCTTAGTCTATTGCTTAAGGTGATGGCGCAATGACATATTGCAGCTCCTTTCTCCACTTTACGATGTACCAGACATGCGCCCCCTCAAGTCAGTTGTTGCAGCGTCGTTGCTGCTCAGCGGGTGCAATGGAATGCCAGTCGCTTTCGTTCAGGATCCTGTTTTAGACCAAGCCTTTGTCGTTCACTCCGGCGCGCCTTTGCCTTACGTGCTGATGGGTTCGGCTGTGCAATGGAATGAAGATTTCGCCGTCACGGTGAAGCACATTCCTTATTTGTCAGGCACGGTGTTCAAGGGACAGGCGGACGTGCAGTTCTTCCGCCACAAGGCCAGCAGTGTGCCGGCATGGCGCGGTTACAAGCCTGGCGAAGAGCTGACCTCGGTGGGGTTCAATTCGTTGTACATGTCGGTCAAGGGCAGCGGCCAGGCGTTGCCGGCCATGCTTCGCCTCGACGTCAAAGAGGGCAACGTGCTTTACGGCACCCACAATGGCGCGTTGGCGAAAGGCATGTCTGGCGGTCCGGTATTTTCCGCAGATGGCAAAGTCGTAGGCATCAACGTCGCGTTTCTGACCCGTGACGATGTCAGCCGGCTTAAGCGCCAGGATTTGCTGGATCAGCCGCGCGTAAGCATTTTTCTGCCCTACGCGGAGATCAATCGCGAATGGTCGCGCTACTTGGCCAGCATCACCCCGACGGTGCCGCCGGCCACCAAGTTCGCCAGCCGCTGATCAGCGTTCGCGCAACGCTTCGCGCGCGCGGTTAAGCGGTTTGATCAGGTAGTCGAGTACGGTTTTTTCGCCGGTGCGAATGTCAACCGTGGCGATCATCCCGGGCACGATGGCGAAGCGTTTGCCGGCCTTGTTGCGCAGTTCGTCCGACGCGGTGCGGATGAATACGCGGTAGTAGAAGATTTCCGGTTTGGCTTCGTCCTGAAGGGTGTCCGGCGAGATCGTCACCACTTCGCCGTCGAGGCTGCCGTAGATCGAATAGTCATAGGCGGTGATTTTGACTTTCGCCGCCTGTCCGGGGTGAATAAAGGCGATGTCACGCGGCGAGATGCGCGTCTCGATCAGCAGTTGTTCATCGAGCGGCACGATCTGCATGACTTGACCATTGGGCGCGATCACGCCGCCAATCGTGCTGACCTCGATGTCCTTGACGATGCCACGCACCGGCGAGCGCAGGGTCAGGCGCGACAGCGAATCGGTGCGACCACGAATCACCGCTTCGAGCATCTGCGCCTCGGCGTTGGCTTTGGCCAGATCTTCACGGGCGCGGACCATGTAATCGGAACGCGCTTCGGTGGCCTTCAGTTCCAGCTCTGAACGCTGGCGGGTCAGGCGCAACACTTCGACCCGACTCGAGGCGCCGATCTTCGCCAGATTCTCGGTGATCGCCAGTTCGCTGCGCACCAATTTCAATGAGCTTTGAATACCGTCGAGGGTTTCCGCCAGGCCTTTGCGACGGGTCTGGTAGAGCTCGGTTTCGGCGCGGATCAGCTCGGGGAACGCTTGCAACGATGGATCGAAGGCCAGCGGCTTTTCACTGACCTCGGCTTGCAAGCGATTAACGCTCGCCAGTGCCGCGCGGTACTTGGCCGCGCTTTCGCCGACGTTGGACTGGTTCTTCACCGGGTCGAGCTGGGCGAGGATCTGGCCGCGCTCGACCAAAGCGCCTTCGCTGACGTTGAGCTGCTCAAGAATGCCGCCCTCCATCGACTGAATTACCTGTTCGCGTGAGCTCGGCACCACCTTGCCGGTGCCGGTCGAGACCTCGACGATCTCAAACCACGCCGCCCAGGCAATGAAACAGGCGAGCATCAGCGCACACCCCCAAATCACCTTTGCGCCACCGGCAATCGCACGCTCATCGCGGCCGTCGAGGTAGGACATCGGGTCCGGTACGTCGGTCATCGTCGATTTCATACCGCTACTCCCTTGCCCGGTGCACGCAACCGCGCGAGTGCTGCGTCGCGATGGTCGTCAATGACGATGCGCCCGTTGTCGAGGACGATGATCCGCTCGACCAGTTGCAGCACACTGACCCGGTGCGTGGCGACCACCAGAGTCCGGCCCTGGGTCCAGGTCGCGAGTTTTTCCAGCAGCAGGCGCTCGGTCACGTCGTCGAGCGCGGCCGTCGGTTCGTCCAGCAACAACACTTGTGGCTGACGGATCAACAACCGCGACAGCAACAGGCTCTGACGCTGACCGCCAGACAGGCCCAGGCCACCCTCAAGCACCAGATGGTCCATGCCTTTGGGCAACTGGCGAACGAAGTCGAGGGCGCCGGTTACGGTCAGCGCGGCGATGATTTCCTGATCGCTGGCCTGACCGGCGCCGAGGGTAATGTTGTCACGCAAGGTGCCGTGAAACAGTCGCGCCTGTTGCGACAACAGGCCGACATCGCGGCGCAGGTCAGCGGGATCGAGATGCGCGAGGGCGATGCCGTCCAGCGTGGTTTCGCCGCTGCTCAGATCCATCGCGCCGCCCAGCGCCTGCAGTAACGTCGACTTGCCGGCGCCGTTGCGGCCGAGCAGGGCGATGCGCTCGCCGGGCCGAATGCTCAGGTCGATGGCATTCAGCGCTGGCGTCGATTCCTCGCTGTAGCGAAAACTGGCCTGACGCAGGCGGTAGTCACCGCGAATCGCCGGAAGGTGTACGCGCTGACTGCCTTCGGGATGATCCACCGGCATCTGCATGATCCGGTTCAAGCCTTCCAGCGCGACCTTGGCTTGCTGCCAGCGGGTGAGGACATGGGTCAGTTGCGCCATCGGCCCCATCATCCGCGATGACAGAATCGACGCCGCGACCAGGCTGCCGGTGGTCAGGTCGCCGGCAATCACCATCGGCGCGCCGAACACGATCACCACCGCGAACACCCCGCCTTGCACGTTCTGCGTCCAGGCCACCAGGCTGTTGGTCAAGCTGCGCAAACGCAGGCTGCTGTCCGCCGAGGCGGCGTTGTATTGGTTCCACTGTTGCTGGAAGCGTTGCTCGGCTTGCAGCGCCTTGATGTCGTCGAGGCCCTGGATGCTTTCCACAAGCATGGCGTTGCGCAGGGCGGCTTCGCGCATCGAGGCATTGGCCAGTCGGGCCAGCCGCGGTTGCGCGACGATGCCCGGCAGCAACATGAACACCAGCGCCACCAGCGGAATCAGCACCAGCGGCCCGCCGATCAAATAAAACACCAGCAGGAACAACAGAAAAAACGGCATGTCGGCCAGCGCCGTTGCGGTGCTGGAGGTGATCAGGTCGCGGATCTGCTCCAGTTCGCGCAGTTGCGAAATGAACGAGCCGGTGGATTTCGGCCGGGCGGAGTTGCGCAGGCGCAAGGCGTGGCCGAACACCAGATCGGAGACGCGCAGGTCGGCGCGCTTGCCCAGCACATCGGTGATGCGCAGACGCAGAATGCGCATGACGAAATCGAACAGCAGGGCGAGCATCACCCCGCCGAATAACACGTACAAAGTTGGCAGCGATTCGGCCGGAATCACCCGGTCGTACACCTGCATCGAAAACAGTACCCCGGCCATACCCAGCAGGTTCGCCACCAGCGAGGCGATCATCACTTGGCTGTAGGGCCGCAAGTCGCTGAGGACGATACGGCGGAACCAGTGTTCGTCGTAGGGTTTGATGTAGTCATTGGTGCGCACGTCGGCAACAGGTTGCGTCGGTCGCAAAATCACCGTGCGCAATGCCTGCTCAGCGAGCGCTGCCGTGTCCATGGGGCTCTGCAAGCCCTGATCGCCACTGAAGCAAATCCCCAGCTCGCCGGTTTCGCCGATGCTTTCGAGCACACCGACCTGACCATCGCGCAGTTGCACCACCAGCGGCGTGCGCCAGCGGCTCAGGCTCTTGTTATCGAACACGGCGAACTTGACGCTCAACCCGGCTTGCCGCGCCATGTGCCGGACCACTTCTTCGACGCGGCCTTCGCTGTGCACCGAAGCCAGACGCACGCTTTCCGGGGAGACGTCGAGGCGATAGTGCCGAGCAACTTTGAGCACCGCTTCCAGCCACGGCGAATAATCTTCTCGTGCCTCGGCAGCAACGGGTTCAGGAACAGTGATGCTGGCATCGGTCATGGCAGGATCTCGACATTCTGGATGGCGCTGTGGTCGATGCCGAAGACCCGGCGAATCGCACCGCTGTTATAGAAGCAGTCGATCTGCAGGCGTTGCAGATCGGCCTGGGTGTTGACCAGATCGAAGCGCGACTGGTGGATTTCCTGTTCGGCGTTGAGCAAATCCAGCAGCGGGCGCGTGCCCAGTTCCAGGTATTGGCGGCCATACAACATGCGCGCCTCGGTGATGCTGGTCTGACGAAATTCCAGCGAGCGCAGCCGGCGGTTCAGTCCCGACGTCTGCGCCTGGGCTTCAGCCAGACCCTGACGCGCTTGCAGCCGGGCGAAATCTTCGGCCGAATCGGCTGCGGTCAGCGCATGGCCGGCGGCGCGGCTGCGGGCGCTGATGGCGCCGCCCTGATAAATCGGCACTTCGAGGTTGAGAAAGATCCCGACCTGAGTGCGATCGGCTCGCGAGTTCTGGTCGTCGTAATTGTCATCCAGGTATTGGTTGACCGAGGGTTGCAACGACAGGGTCGGGTAGGCTTCGGCTTTGGCCTGCGCCAGTTCGGCCTGGGCCTGGGTGCGTTGTGCGGCGGCTTGCAGGACGGCGGGCAGGGCATCGGAAATTTGCGAAGCATCGCAGGCCTGACTCAGCGTCGACGCGGCGGCGTCGCTCACTGCCGGCGGCGTGCGCCGTCCGAGCAGGCTGGTCAGGGTTGCTTGCCAGCGCGCATATTGCGCTTTGAACTCCTGCAACGTGGCCGTCGCGCCTTCGGCCCGGGACTGCGCCTGGACCACATCGGAACGGGTGCTGGCGCCCATGTCGTTACGCTGTCTGGCGAGGTCGACAATGCCGCCGATGCCCTGAATCTGCTCGCGGGCAACGTCGAGCAGACGCTGATAACGCTGCACTTCGATGTAAGCCTTGGCGGTGTCGCGGGCAATGTCGTCGATCGCCAGCAGAATCCCGGCCTGACTGCGCGCCACCCGGGCGCGGGCAGCGTCGACCGAGCTGGACACCTTGCCGAAGTCATACAGCATCTGTTTGAGGGAAATATTCACCGACTGGCTGCCGGCATCGCTGCCGTAACCGCTGGTGTAACCACCTTTGATGCCGCCGGTGACCTGTGGGTAATAACCGGATTCGGCGACATTCACGCCTTCGCCTTGCTGGAACAGGGTGCCGATGGCCTCGCCGATACGCGGGTGCCAGTCCACGGCCAGCCTGACCGCTTGTTCCAGTCCCAGCGCCTGCTCATCGGCGGACGCCCTGGAAGCAGGGGCAGGGCGCTGACGACTGTCGTTGCCTGCTGGTTGTTGCAGTTGCGACGGGCTGATGCTGCGCAAGCTGCTGTCGAGGTTGTCGTCGGCGCGAACGCCGACGGTGAAAGCGGGGTAGAGGCCGATGGTCAACACGACCACCGGCCATTGCTTGCGAAAAACTGACTCCACAGACTTCCCTTACTGTTGAGAGACGGACATTGCCAATGTTGCGTTTTCAGACGACTTGAATGCCGTTCTGCACCCATAGGTGGTGGCTCGGATCCTCCTGTGCCGTGTATTGGACATAGTCGATGCCGTCGGCCTGCTGCGTACCCTCTGCGGTCCAGCCATCGGTCATGTGTACGCTGTCCTTTTCGTCACCCTTGATCAGCAGCGTGTTGTTGTCAGCAGATGTGATCGCCAGCAGATCGCTGAGGTTCAACGTCAGCGCAACCGCGCTGGAATGGTTGAGGTCGAGGATTTCAACGTTGTGGATCTTGCTCTGCAAATCGCCGAGGTTGATCGCCACGTCGCCGCCAGCCCAGAGCAGGGTGTCGGTGCCGCTGCCGCCATCGACCGACGTGAACTGTTGGTCGGCGATGATCAGCGTGTCGTCGCCGGCGCCGCCTTGCAGCGAAATGGCGCCACCGTGCGAACCGTCGAGGGTGTCGTTGCCGTCGGTGCCCTGGATCAGCTCACTGCCAGTGGCGTGCGCCAGACCGAGGTCATCGCTGGCCAGTGCCGAGAACGCGGTGGTAGCGAACGCACCGGCCCTGTTCAGGTCGATGGTCAGGGTGGCGGTATCGACGCTGCCGTTGGGGTGGGTCAGTTGGTAGGTGAAGGTGTCTTCCTGACCAATGACGGCATCGGTCAGCCCGGCCTTGAGCGTGTAGGTGTAGTTGCCGTTGGCCTGGACCAGCAAGGTGCCGTAGTTGCCGACCAGCGAGACGCCGTTGTAACCCGGCGCCACGTAACTGCCGGCGACCAGCACGCTGAGCAAGGTGTAGACCGAGCCCAACACATCGGCGCCGCCGCCCGCGGTGTCGGTGAGCAGGTTGCCCGACACGGGCGTGTAGCTGCCGACCACAAATTGATTGGTGTAGGTCGCCACGTTGATCAGGCTGGTGTTGACGCTCGTGAGCAGGCCGAGGCCGCCCACCGCCACCCGCACCTGATAACTGCCAGCGGTCTGGTCGTCGAACTTGATCCCGTAGTTGCCGCCGCCCAGATTGAGCAGCGCATTGCCGCCGTAGCTCTTGACCAGCACGTACTGGTTAGTGGCGGTGTTGAGTTTGTACAGGCCCACCGTCATCGAACCCAACAGCGCCAGCAGGTTGCTCGAATTGACCACCACGGTGAGATCGCTGACCGTGTCCGCCGCCACCACGGTGTTGTAGTTACCGCTGCCGCCGCCCAGCAGCACGTTGAAAGTGCCGAGGTTGGAGTTGCTGGTGACTTCACGGTTGACCAGAGTGACGTCGGTTGCAGCGACATCCGCGGTGGCGTCAAGCACCAGCGCGGGGCTGCCGAGGTTGGCGTCATTCCACACTTCGGTGGCTTGTGGGCTGTCGATACGCACGTACAGATTGGCGGTGTCGCTCAAGCCGTTCGGGTGCACCAGTTGGTAGCTGAACACATCGACCTTGCCGACACTGCTGACGCTGCCGTTGGGCGTGTAACTGTAGTTGCCGCTGGCATCGATGGTCAGCGTGCCGTACAGCCCTTGCACTGTGGTGCCGGCGCCGGCACTGACGTAGGCGCCGTTTTTGAAGATCTGCAGTTGCGCGCCGTTGTCCGGGCCGGTCTGGTCCGCTGTGCCATCGACGCCGACGTTGGTGATGACGTTGCCGGTCGCGGCTGGCCCGGCAATGCCGTTGAACTGGGTCAGGCTGCTGACGTCCAGTTGCAGTTGCGTATTGACCGTGGTCAGCACGCCGATGCCGGTGCTCGACACCGTCAGTCGGTAGTCGCCCGCCAGCAGGTTAGCGATGTCGACCCGCACGCCCTGGCCGGCCAGGGCAATCAGGTCGAGCAAGCCAGCGCTGCCGTTGGCGTCGAGCGTGACCCAGACGCCGCTGGCGTTTTTCACTTGCAGCGTATAGACCACGCCATCGATCAGCGAAATCAGGCTGCTGGTGGTCAGCGTCAGGGTGGGGTCAAGGCGCGTGCCGCTGGACACCGTGAACGTAAAGGTTTTCGAGAAACCCGACAGTAGCGTGGTGAACGAGTCGTTGAACGTCTGCGTTGCAGTGGCCGGCGTGAGGGTGACGGTGCCGACGGCGAGGTTGTCGCTGGCCACCACCGGCGCGTTGACGTCGATGTCCGGCGCCGTGACGTTGGCGGCTACCGAGACGTTGCCGCGAGCGTCGCTCAGGTTAACGGTGAGTTTCTCGCCGTTGATCTGCGCGCTGTTCAGGGCAATGGTAAACACCCCGAGGTTATTCACCGTGCCGGTGCCCAGGACAGTGCCGGTGGCCGACTTGATGGTGACCGTCGCTCCGGCCTCACCGGTACCCGTGACGGTCAGACCGTCGGCGCCGACCAGCAGCGCCGTAGCGGCCGCGGGCGGAGTCAGGTCTGGCGCCGTCGCGGTGGCCGGCGCCGAAACGTTACCGCTCGGATCCGCCTGGGTCACGCTGAGAACCTGGCTGTTGATTTGTGCCGAGGCGAGCACCACGGAGAAACTGCCGTTGGCGGCGACGGTGGCGGTGCCCAGCACCACACCGCCAGCGCCGCGCACGCTGATCGTCGAGCCGGGCACACCGACGCCAGTGAGCAAAGTGCCGCTGCCATTGACAGTGACGCCGGTCGGGATGCCGGGCGCGGTGACGTCCGGCGCCGTCAAGCTGGCGTTGGGCGACAGGTTGCCAGCCGGATCGACCAGGCGCACGGTCAACCACTGTCCATCCAGTTGTGCGCTGTTGAGGTTGAAGCTGAACGTGCCGCCACTGCCTACCGTAGTGGTGCCGATCAATGCGCCACCCGGGCCATAGACATTGACCGTTGCACCGGCTTCACCGGTACCGCTCAAGGTCAGACCGTTCGCGGCAAGCGTCAGGCCGCTGGCCGCGACGGGCGCCTGCACATCGCTCGCCGTCAGGTTGAACACCGGTGAGAGATTGCCCGCCGGGTCTGCCTGTTGCACGTTGAGCTGCTGGCCGTTGAGCTGGGCGCTGGACAGTTGCACGGTGAAGGTGCCGCCGGCATTGACCACGGCGGTGCCCAACACGGTGCCGGCCGCATTGGTCACGCTGACCGTGGCGCCGGCTTCACCCGTACCGCTGACTGCCAGCCCGGTACCGTTCAGGGTCACGTTGCTCAGCGGCGCCGGCAACGTGGTATCGGCGACGCTGAAGTTGGTGGGTGGTGAAACATTTCCCGCCGCGTCACTTTGCGTGACGCTCAGTTGCTGGCCATTGAGCTGTGCGGACGACAAGGTCACCGAGAACGTGCCGTTGCCAGCCACCGTCGCGGTGCCCAGCAACGCACCACCGGCACCGCGTACGGTGACGGTGGCCCCGGCTTCACCGAGCCCGCCCAGTACAAGGCCGGCGCCGCTCAGCACCAGTGCCGTCGGTGCCGCCGGGGCGGTGATGTCTGGCGCCGTTACGGCAAGACCGGAAGAGGTGTTGTTGGCCGCATCGGTCTGTACAGCATTGAGTACCTGACCGTTGACCTGTGGCGCATTGAGTTGTGCGCTGAAGGTGCCATTGGCGCCAACCACCGCGTTGCCCAAGACCACGCCGCCAGCGCCGGTAATGATGACCGACGCGCCGACTTCGCCGCGCCCGGTGACCAGCGTGCCGCTGGCATTGACCACCAGATCGCTGAGCGGTGCCGGTGCCGAGGTGTCGGCCGCGGTAATTTCGCTTGGCAGCGAGGCGCCGCCCAGCGGGGTGTTGGCGGTGACTTCGAGACTTTCGCCGTTGGTTTGCGCAGGCGTCAGCACGACGCTGAACGTGCCATCCGGGCCGGTGATCCCCGTACCAATCAGGCTGTTGTCAGCCCCGAAAACGTTGATCGTCGTGCCGATCGCCGCCGTGCCGGAAAGCGTCACGCCATCGGCCGAGAGGGCCAGGTTATCCGGCGCATCCGGCGCCGGAACCAACGGAACGGTAAGGAGGGTGTCCTCGGACACGTTGGTGGCGACGTCCGTCTGGTTCACCGTCAGCACTTGGCCGGCAGTGATGCCCGGAGCGAGATCGATCAGGAATGTACCGTTGGCCGCGACGGTGCCGCTGCCGACGACATTGCCGAGCGCGTCGGTGACCTCGACGCTGGCGCCGGCTTCGCCGCGACCGGCGAGTTGGCTCAAGTCGCCGCTGATGGTGAGGCCGGTGACGGCATCCGGTGCAGTAATGTCATCCACGGGGTAGAGCAGCGTTGGCGATGCGTTAAGCGCCTCATCCGTCGCGATGACCGACAACAGCTCACCGTTGGCCTGGGCCGGATTGAGTGTGACCGTGTAGGTGCCATTGCCCAAGGCCACCGTCGTGCCCAGTACGGTGCCGGTGGACGACAACACCGTTACGGTGCTGCCCGCTTCGGCAGTTCCCGCGAGCAAGGTGCCCGCACCGGTCAACGAGGTGACCGTTGGCGCGATCGGTGCAGTGGCGTCCGGTGCGTCGACCAGTGCTGGCTCGGACAGGTTGTTTTGCGCGTCCGCCTGGACCACCGACAGTGTCCGCCCATCGAGTTGCGCAGCCGAGAGCGTGACGCTGAAACTGCCGTCTGCGCCGACGGTTGCCGTGCCGAGCACGACCGCGCCGTCACGCACGGTGACGACCGCACCGGGCTCACCGGTACCGGTCACGGTCAGGCCGTCCTGGCTGACGTTGAGGTCGGCGACTTCCAGCGGATCGGTGCTGTCGCCCGCTTGCACGGGCGCGGCTGGCGAAGTGTTTAAGGCCAGGTCGGCCTGATTGACGCTCAACACCTCACCGTTCACCTGCGCCGGATTGAGGGTCACGCTGAACGTGCCATTGGCGGCGACTGTCGCAGAGCCGAGCAAGGTGCCGGCGGCGCTGGTCACGCGCACGGTGGCGCCGGCTTCACCGGTGCCGGTCAGCGTCAGCCCATCGGGACTGAGGTCGAGGCCGGCGGGAGCGGCGGGCGGCGTGATATCCGGCGCGGTGACAGGCGTGACGGGCGAAGGGTTGCCCGCGGCATCGCGCTGGATCACCGACAAGGCTTCACCGTTGAGCAACGGCTGATCGAGGGTCACGCTGAAATTGCCATCGGCCGCGACGGTGCCAGTACCGATGATGGTGCCAACGGCGTTGGTCACCACCACCTGCGAACCGGCCACACCGGACCCGGTGATGAGGCTGCCGCTGGCGTCGATATCGACCTCGGTCAACGCAGCAGGCGGCGTGCTGTCAGGCGCTGCCAGCGTGCCGGCAGGCGAGGCATTGCCCGCGGCATCGGCGAGGACCACGAAAACCGCCTGGCCGTTGGTCTGTGCCGGCGTAAGAGTGATCTGGAAGCGACCGTCGCTGCCCACCGTGCCGGTGCCCAGTTCCGTGCCGTCGGCCAAGGTGACACGGACGCTGGCACCGACTTCGCCGCTGCCGGTGAGCGAGTCGCCGTCGGCATTGACCTGCAGATCAACCGGCGTCGCCGGAGGCGTCAAATCCGGTGCGGTGACCGTTACCGGCGCACTGACGTTACCGGGTGGGTCGGCCTGCTGAACGCTGAGGATTTGTTCATTGATCTGCGGTGGGCTCAGGGTGACGCTGAAAGAGCCGTCGGCGAGGACCACGCTGGTGCCGAGCAAGACGCCATTGGCATCTTGCACCGTCACGGTCGCGCCAGGTTCGCCGGTCCCTGTGACCAGCGCGCCCGCGCTGTTGATCTCGACATTGGCCAGCGGGTCGGGCGGGGTGAAGTCCGGCGTGGTCAGGCTCACCGCCGGGGAGTCATTGCCCGCGGCGTCAGCCTGGACCACAGTGATGACTTCGGCGTTGCTCAGCGCTGGCGTCAACGCCAGCGTGAACGTACCGGTCGGGCTGACGACAGCAGTGCCGAGCACGTTGCCGTCACTGTCGATGACCCTGACCTGGGCGCCGGGTTCGCCGCGACCGGTCACGGTTGCACCGTCGCCGCCGATGCTCAGTTGCGACACTGCCGTTGGCGGCGTGCTGTCGACCGACGTGAACGGTGTGGCCGCCGAGGTGTTGCCCGCTGCGTCGGTCAGCGAAACCGTCAGGGCCTGGCCGTTGGCTTGCGGTGTGGCCAGGGTGATCGCAAACGTGCCATCGATGCTCACGGTGCCGGTGCCGACCAGTGTTCCGGCGGCGTTGTACACGTTGATCGTGGTGCCGGCCTCACCGGTACCGGACAACACGCTGCCGTCATTGCTGACCGCCAGCGCTGCCGGTGGGTTGGGGGCAATCAGGTCGGGCGCGATCAGGCTGACGCTGTTGGATTCATTGCCGGCGGCGTCGGCCTGACTCAGGCTCAGCGTCTGGCCCGAAGTTTGCGCGGGGCTGAGGGTGACGCTGAAGGTGCCGTTGGCGGCCACCACTGCGCTGCCGAGAATAGCGCCACCAGTGCCGAGCACGGTCACGGTGGCGCCGGCCTCACCGCGTCCGGTCAGGGCGGTGCCATTGGGTGCCAGACTCAGTTCACTGAGCGGCGCCGGTGCTGCGATGTCAGCAGCGGTGTAGTCGGTCGGGGATGAATTGATGCCCGTGCTCGACGTCGCCACGGCAGACAGTTGCTCGCCGTTCAGCTGCGCGGCATTGAGCGTGACACTGAAGGTGCCGTTGGCCGCCACCAGCGCGCTGCCGAGCAATGTCCCCGAGGCATTGCGAAGGCTTACGGTACTGCCAGCCGTGGCGGTGCCGGTCAGGGTCAAGCCGTCGGCGCTGAGCGCCAGATTGGTTGGCGCACTTTCCGCCAGGTTGCCCGGGGCGGTTACCGGTGTCGCCGGCCCGGTGTTGCCCGTGGTATCGATCTGCAGGACCGAAAGGGTCGAACCGGCCACTGCGGCGGGGGACAGCGTCAGGCTGAAGCTGCCGTTGTTGCCGACGGTGGCGCTTCCCAACAGGGTTGCGCCGGCGTCGCGAACTTCAACGGTGGCGCCGGGTTCGCCGGTACCCGTCAACGTCGCGCCGTTGGCGCTGACCGCCAGATTGTTGGCCGCCAGGGGCGCCGTGGTGTCGGCGGCATTGATCAGTGCCGGGGCGGATGGATTGCCCGCCGCGTCACGGGCCGTCACGTTCAGCACCTGGCCGTTGGCTTGCGGGCTATTGAGGGTCACTTGGAACGTGCCATTGGCGGCCGCGGTCGTGGTGCCGAGGATATTGCCTTGGCTGTCGCGCACGGTCACCGTGCTGCCAGCCTCGGCGTTACCGGCCAGTTGCACGCCGGCTGCGTTCAGGGTCAATGCGCTTGGAATGGCCGGCGCCGTCAAGTCCACCGACACCACCTCGATGGCTGTGGAAACGTTGCCCGGCGGATCTTCCTGAGTGACCGTCAGCACTTCGGCATTGAGCTGTGGCGTGTTCAAGGTGACGCTGAACGTGCCACCATTGCCGACCTGCGCCGTGCCCAGCAATGTGCCGTCGGCGCTGCGTACCGACACCGTGGCGCCGGGTTCACCGTGACCGGTGACCGTCACGCCATCGGCATTCACCGCGACTTGCGTCAGGGCGGCCGGTGGGCTGATGTCGGGCGCGTTGACACTGGTCGACGGCGAAATGTTGCCGGTCGGGTCGGTCTGGCTGATCGCCAAGGCCTCGCCATTGGTCGGCGCGGGCGCCAGCGTCACGCTGAACGAACCGTCTGCGGCAACGACAGCGCTGCCCAGCAAGACCCCGCTTGCGTTACTGACGTTCACGGTCGCTCCGGCTTCCCCGGTCCCGCTGAGGGTGCTGCCATCGGCGCTGATCAGCGGGTTTTGCACGGCGGCGGGCGGGGTGCTGTCGACAGTGGCGACGCCAGTGGAAGTCGAGATATTGCCGTTCGCGTCTGTGAGCGTGACCTGCAAGGTTTCACCCGAGTTCTGCGCGTTGGGCAGGGTGACCTGGAAGTTGCCGCTCTGATCGACCAGACCGGTCGCCAGGAGATTACCGGCGGCATCGCGAATCGTCACGGTGCTGCCGGCTTCGCCCTGGCCTTTGACCACGGTGCCGACGTCATTGATGCTGACACCGGTCGCGGCGGCGGGTGGCTGCAGATCCGGGGCGATAATGCTGGCGGGCGGCGACGGGTTGCCGGCGGCATCGCTTTGCGTCGCGGTGAGCGTCTGGCCATTGAGCTGCGCCGGCGTCAGCGTCAGGCTGAACGTACCGTTGCTGGCAACCAGTGCCGTGCCCAGCACGGCGCCATTGCTGTCGGTCACGGTCACCGTGGCACCGGCTTCGCCTCGGCCGGTGAGTGCGCTGCCGTTGGCATTGAGCAGCAGATTCGACACAGCGTCCGGCGCCGTGCCATCGCCCGCCGTTACGGTGCCTGGCACCGACACGTCACCGTCAGGGCTGGTCGCGGTGACTTGCAGCACTTGCGCGTTGATCTGTTTGGCATTCAGCACCAGCGTGAACCGACCGAAGCTGTTGATCAGACCCGATCCGAGCACATCGCCATTGCTGTTGGTCACGGTCACCGTGCTGCCAGGCGTGCCCGCGCCCGTCAGGGTGAAACCGTCGGCGCTCAATGCCAATTCGCTTGGGGTGGCGACCTGCGAGCCATCAGGACCTGCGAGCGGTACCGCCGGCGAGTCGTTGCCACCGCCGTCAGTGCTGATCACTTCGAGGCTACTGCCCGTGCCTGCCGCAGGGTCGAGCGGGACCACGAAGCGGCCGTCCGCCCCAGCGGTGGCGCTGCCCAGCACGCTGCCGCCGGCAATGCTGACGGTGACGACCGTGCCGGGCTCGGCAAGCCCCGACACCTGATCACCCGCCGGGTTGATCGCCAGATCGCTGACCGGCGCAGGCGGTGTGCTGTCCGGTGCGGTGACATTGCCCGGCAGCGAGCTGTTAGTACCGTCGGAGGCTACCACCTGCAAGGCTTCGCCGTTGTTCTGAGCGGTATCGAGATTGACCGTGAAGGCGCCGCTGCCATCAGCGGTCGCGTTGCCGATGACGTTGCCGTTGGCATCCAGCACCTGCACCGTGTTACCAGGCTGCGTCGTGCCGGTCACTGTCGCGCCTGCCGGATCGATGGTCAGACCGGTCGGCGCGGGTGGGGCGGTGATGTCCGGCGCGGTGACCGGGGTGACCGGTGAGGGCAGGGTGCTCGCATCGGTCTGGATGACACTCAATACCTGGCCGTCAAGTTGTGCCGTACTCAGGTTGACGCTGAAGCTGCCGTCGCTCGCAACGACCGTGGTACCCAGCACTGTGCCGTCCGGCGCGCTGACCGTGACCGTGCTCCCAGCTTGCCCGGTCCCGGTCAATGTCACGCCATTGCTGCCAAGCACGACGTTGTCAGGTGCCAGCGGCGCCGTGGTGTCCGCCGCGGTCAGCGGTGTGTCGGGTGAAACGTTCACGCCATCCGATTGGCTCACTTGCAGCGCTTGACCATCAGTCTGCGGGCTGTTCAGCGTTACCGAAAATGCACCGGTGCCGTCGACGATCGCGGTGCCCAACGTATTGCCGGCCAGATCCTTGACCGACACGGTGGCGCCAGGCTCACCGCGGCCGGTGAGTGTTGTACCGGCCGCATCCAGCGCCAGATCCGCAGGGGCGGCGGGGGCCTGAATATCAGGTGCCTGGACCGGCACCGCCGGAGCAGCGGAAGGCGAGCCGTCTGTCTGCACGACGCTCAGATTCTGGCCGTTGGTCTGTGGCGACGACAGATTGATTTCGAAGCGGCCGTTGCTGCCGACGATGGCCGTTCCCAACACGACGCCAGCTGCGTCGGTCACGGTAACGGTCGCGCCGACCTGGCCCGCACCGGTGACGATTGCGCCGTTCGCCGAAATTGACACATCAGAGACTGCAACCGGTATCGTCAAGTCCGGTGCGATCACATTGACTGGCGCCGACGGGTTGCCCTCAGCGTCGGTCTGGATCACTTGCAGTTGTTGCGCATCGGTCTGGGCCGTCGCGAGGTTGACGGTGAAGTTGCCATCGGCGCCCACCGTGCCAGTGCCGATAATATTCCCGGCCGGGTCACGGACGGTGATCGAGGCGCCCACCTCGCCCTTGCCGGTCAGCGTCTGGCCTTGGGCATCGAGTGTCAGGCCCGTGAGCGGCGCAGGGCCTTGGGTATCAGGCGTCACATAAGTCAACGGGGCAGAGGTGTTGCCAGCGCTGTCGCTGGCACTGATCAGCAGCGTTTCGCCATTGTTCTGCGGGCTGCTCAATTGGACGATGAACGTGCCGTCTGCTGCGACCACGGCCGAGCCGAGCACGTTGCCGTTGGCATCGCGTACCGTAACGGTTGATCCAGCTTGGCCGCGCCCCCTCATTTGAGCGCCATCGACGCTCAGGACGAGGTCGCTTAGCTGAGTCAGGCCGTCGAGGTCAACCGTTATGAGGGTCACCACCGGCGACGGATTGGCCGCCGCGTCAGTGAGCTGCACGTTGAGTGTTTCCCCGTTGATCTGCGCAACGTTGAGTTGCACCGTGAACGAGCCATCAGCTGCGACGAGCGCTGTGCCGAGCACCGTCCCTTGAGCATTGGTGACGCTTACGGTGCTGCCCGGTTCGCCACGACCTGTGATCGAAACACCATCGCTGCTGATCGCCAGATCAGTCGCGGCGCCTGGGCCGGTGATGTCCGGCGCATTGAGCGTGACCGCTGGCGATTGCGCGCCAACGCTGTTGATTGCCAGGACACTGAGGACTTCGCCGTTGGCCTGCGCACGGATGAGCGTCAGGAGGAAGGTGCCGTCGGCGCCTACCACCGCGCGCCCGAGTAGCTCGCCGTTGGCCGCGCGAACTTCAATGGTTGTTCCCGCTCTGGCGGTGCCGGTCAGTTGGCTGCCGTCACTGCTCAAACCGAGATTGGCCGGGGTTTGCGGTTCGACAATTTCCGGTGCGCTGACCGTGGCACCAGAGGATATATTGCCGGCGGCATCGGTGGCACTGACGATCAGTGGCTGTCCGCCGGTCTGCGCCGGGCTGAGTGTGACATTGAAGGTCCCGTCCGCCGCCACGACGGCGCTGCCGAGCAGGGTGCCATCGGCGGCACGCACCTCTATGGTGGCGCCGGCTTCCCCGGTCCCGCCCAGTTGCGTGCCATCGGCGCTTACGCTCAGATTGGCGGGCGGCGTGGGCGCGGTGGCATCCGGCGCAGTGACGGAGCCGGGTGTGGAAACATTGCCCGCAGCGTCGGTGAGCGTGACGTCGAGCGGCTGGCCATTGGTCTGCGGCGTACCCAGTTCGACCTGGAAGCGCCCGTCGGCCCCTACGGTTCCCGTGCCTAGAATATTGCCCGCCGCGTCACGTATCTGCACCAGACTGCCGGCTTCGCCAAAACCACTCAGCACTCGGCCATCGGCCGATAAGGTCAACCCGGTCGCAGGCGCGGGAGGCGTCGCATCACCGCTGCTTGCGCCGCCACCACCACCACCGCCTCCACCACCTCCACCCGCGGCCGCCGCAGCGCCGCCCGCGCCCAGCAGGCCGAGCCCGGCGATCGCCCAGGCGGGCGTCGCGCCTTCGACCACGCCGACGCCGGCAATCAGTTCGTCCAGCGAACCGATTTCGTCGAAGGTAAAGCCATTGAACGGTTCGGCGTTGTAGCGCGCCTGCCACAGCGTCGCGTCATCGCCTTGAAAGACGATGTCGTTGGCAACACCGTCAGGGCTGGTGACAAAGAAATTGGAAATTTTGATCTGCTCGCCGCTTTTCAGATTGACGATCAAATCCTGACCGCTCCGGCTGGTTGAAGCCAACTGGTCGGGGCTGACGGGCATTTGTACAACTGAAGGCTGATTGAGCTGAACATTGCCCCAGTTTTGGGCAGTGAGCTGAGAACTGGATTTGTCGGCGATGACGATGTTGTCCATTACTTCTCCCTGAGAGTGCATGGGTGGACGTCCACGGGTATGTCCAGAACCATAGATAACGCACGTCAGTTGGGGGCGTCTGATATCTGGCGATAAACCAAAGGTCTTCAGGCGGATCAAATATCTTATTGATTAAAAAAGAGAAACAAGGACTTATCCGTTGATCGGAATGTTGGATCCAACCAACTTTTGAATGAAACAAAATGTGTCGCCTTCACCGTTTGCCCAAGGCGTGGGCGATTCTCCTGTCACCGGCGTCGGCGATCACGCCTACGCAATATCCAACCGCGTGATTCACCTTCAACGGGTGTGCCTACCAAGGAATTAATGCCTAAGGAAGGACAGCGAGACAGCCTTGTACAAGAAAACCGGGCCATCGGTTTTCTATGCCTGGGCGCCTTCTTTTCGCTGATCTACAAGTTGATGCGCTAGCTATCTAACCTCGAAATGATCGAGCGTGACGATAGCTAGCGGCCCCTGTCAGGCGTGGGTGATGGACAGGTCGGTGATAATGCACACCGAGCCGTCGTTCGGGTCGGTGGTGGCGGAGTAATCGATCTGGTTGTACACCCCGCCGTGGAAAGCCAGGGTCTGGGTGCTCCAGGTGTCGTCGAAGCGCAGGATGGCGGAGGTGGACTTAACCCCGTTGCAACTGGCCGACACAGACACGGCACCGTTTGCGTTGGCGTGGATGTTGAGTTGGAACAATGCGCCGAGCGGCACATTTTCCAGCACCGTCGTATTGACCGGATCCGCTTGCAGAAAGCTCGCACGGAATCCCAGGGTTATCTTGCCCTTGTTCCAGAACACCTTGAGCGGAGGCTGTTGGGAACCCTTCACGTGTATCTGGCCGATGACCACTTTCTGCAAGGCGTTGACTTTCACCAAGCGCATTTGCTGACGGCACCAGTGGTCCGGCGCGCTGGACAGCAGCCAGTACCCCGGCTCTTTCCATTCACAGCGGGTGCGCTTGGTGCTCTTGCTGGAGGCACCCAAGGTGGGCGCCGTCATCTGCAACGAGCCGTCCGGCAGCATTGCGATGACTTCAGGGCACTCGAGCAGTGCTCGCGAACCGATCAGTTCCAGCGCAATCGGGTTGGTCGGCGAAATGGGCAGGGGGGTGGTAATGGTGAAATTGCTGATGTCCACAGTCATTGTCGAGCCCTCACTTCATTGGATGTCACCTGTCGGCTCTGTCGAGCCGTGATTGATTCGGCCGCAAGAAAATGGCGCAGCAAGCGGCCACTGCACACGCCATCAAAGCAGTGAAAACCCCGGTCGCCTCCAGCAACGTGCCAAAAAGCGGTGTGCCGGCGGTCTGGCCGAGCGCCAGAACGAGGAAGGGAATACCGAGGCCCAGGTCCGGGCGATCCGGGAACAGACCGATGCCCTGAATCAGGTAGGCGCCAGACGAAACAATGTAAGCCGCGCCGAACAGGCACAGGGCTGCGAAGCCGTAAAGGGGCGCGACTGAGGCCGCCGCGAGGGCGAGCGTGCCAAGGGCAATGCCGAGCAGGGCAAGTCCATGGATCCTGGCGATGCCGAATCGACGGGTCAGCACGCCCGTGAAGCCGCCACTGAGACCGGCCACGCCGAGCACTATCCAGGCCCAGGCAATCGCCCCTTCGGTGAAGCCGGATTGACTACGCAGAATGTCGGCGCCGAATGTCCAGACCGCCGTGCTCGCCAGCCCCATCAGAAAAGCGCTGCCACTGAGGGCAAGCAAACCGGGCCGTGCCAGCATGGACCAAGAGACGCTCGGTGCAGCGTCACTCGCAGCGTCTGGCGCTACGGCGAACCACAGCCAGAGCGTTATCGCGACGCCGATCATCGCGAACAGCGCATACAGTTCACGCCATTGCCCGGCGGCCAACATCGCCGCCACGCCGGAGAATACGATGCCGGCCGCCGTTCCGGCGTTGATAACACCATTGGCCCGAGGACGCTGATCGTCGGCGAACTGCGCAGCGACGGCGCTGGCCAGCGGTGGTGACGTCAGGCCGGTGCTCAAGCCGGCGAGCGCGACGCCACAGCCCAGCATCCAACCGTTCGAGGCCTGGACCATCACGGCCATCCCCAGCGACGCCATGGCGCCGGCAATCACTGCCAGCGCACGCGCGCTCAGCCTGCCGTTGCCCAAAAACGTCGCGACGATGCCGACACAGTAAGCGGCGAAGGCACTGCCGCCGATCCATCCAGCGGCCGATACGCTGAGTCCCAGATCCGCACGAATTCGTGGCAGCAGCAGTCCGTAGGCAAAGCGCGCCAGGCCATACGACAGGGCGGTGAGGGCGAACGCGGCCGCAACCAGATTAATGCCGCGTTTCATCCGTTCGCTGCCCGGTTGTGCGCAACGGGGTCATTTCTTCGCCGAAGGCGTTTTGGCGCGAGGCTTTTTTTCCGCTGACGCAGGCGTGTCTGTGGATTTTTTCTTTGGCGCAGGCGGCGCTACGCTGCTGGCGATAGAGCCTGGCAAGCCGTCCGAATCAAACGCATCCAGTTCCGCTTGGGCCTGGAACCAGTGCTCGAAATCCTGACCATGGGGACGGCCTTGTTCTTCCCAGATGCGGTAGGCGGTTTTTCTGAGGGTTTCTTCGTCCATTTCAGTTCTCCTGCGGATGGAATCGTTGCATGCGCTGACCGCGTGTCAGCCCAGCGTCATGGCGAGGTTAAGCCCGAGCACCACCATGATCGACACTGCGAAAATCTTTCGCGCCCAGGCTTTCTGCTCGGTTGCCGGAGGGCTGCGCAGCGCGAGCCAGAGCCAGTAGCCGCCGAGGCTCGCCACGAGCAAAAAATACGCCACGCCGAGTCGGCTGATCAGCCCCAGCAAGAGGCTGGCGGCAAGGAACGCAATCATGTAGCCGAGGATCTGCTTGCGCGCCTCGGCGAGCGTCAAGGTCGGCAATCCGGCGGCCTTGAAATCGTCGCGGCGCATCAACGTGATGGCGTGGGAGTGCGGCATTTGCCAGCAACAGAACACCACGATCAGCATCCACGCCGTCGCATCCAGGCGTGCCGTCACGGCGCAATAACCGATCACCGGCGGCATCGCACCGGACAGGCTGCCGACCAGCGTGCCCCAGTGCGAGCGGCGCTTCATCAGGCACGTGTAAACCCCCGCGTAAATCAGCAGACCGACCGCCGCCGCTGCGCACGCGACGGCATTGGTGCGTGTCCACAACAGGCCAAAACCGATCAGGCCGAGCGCCAGGGCATAGCACAGCGCGGTCGGGACCGAGACGGCGCGAATCGCCAGCGCACGGTGGCAGGTACGTACCATGCGCCGGTCGATGTCGCGGTCGACGCAATTGTTGATGACGCAGCCACAACCGATGACCAGCGCCGTTCCCAGTAACGTCGCGAGCAGATGCCCTGGCGCGATCGGCTGCCCGGCGCCGGCCAGGCAATACGCGCCGAACACCGACGCAAGATTGCCGAAGATGATCCCGGGCTTGGTCAGTTCGATACCGACGTTGAGCGGCAGCAGCCATTGCTTCAGTGCGCCAGCATGTTGTGATGAATGCTGTCCATGATCCATAACGAGAGCCCCACGAGCAGCACAATGATGACAACGGAAAAGATCAGCGCGATCAGGTTCCAGCGCTGCTCTGCGGCGGTGTCCAGGTGCAGGAAATATTTCAGATGGACGAAAATCTGCACCACACCCAGCGCGACGACCACCCACGCGGTGAGGTGTCGCGGCAGCGTGGGATACATCACCAGCGCAAACGGGATCGCGGTCAGGACTACCGAAATGATGAACCCGATCAGGTACGAACGGGCGGTGCCATGGCTGGTGCCGGCACTGCTATGAATCGGACTTTGGTTATACATGTCAGACCACCCCCAGCAGATAGACCACGGTAAATACGCAGATCCACACCACATCGAGGAAGTGCCAGAACAGGCTCAGGCAACTCAGGCGCGTGGTGTTGGTATTGGTCAAGCCGCGGCTGCGAATCTGCGCCATCAGCACCGCCATCCACACCAGCCCGCTGAGCACGTGGGCCCCGTGGGTGCCGACCAGGGTGAAGAACGCGGTGAGGAAACCGCTGCGATCCGGCCCGTAGCCTTCGGCGATGAGGTGATGGAATTCGTTGATTTCCATCGCGATAAAGCCGCAACCCAGAACGAACGTAACCCCCAGCCAGCGCAGCACATGGCCGGTGTGATTGCGGTTCATCGCCAGCATTGCGTAGCCGTAGGTGATGCTGCTCAACAACAGCAGCGCGGTTTCGACCAGCACGTACGGCAGCTCGAAAATGTCCACCGTCGACGGACCGCCCGCCACACTGTCGCGCAACACCGCATAGCCGGCGAACAGCGTGGCGAACAGGATGCAGTCGGTCATCAGGTAGATCCAGAAACCGAACACGCGCATCGAACCCGCATCTTCGTGGCCCTGCTCATGGCTATGGGCGATGTCTTTATCCAGCACGATATTGGACATGATCAGGCCTCCGCCAAGTCTTTGAGACGCGCTTTTTCAATCCGCGCGACTTCTTCAGCCGGCACGAAATAGTCAATGTCTTCGTCGTAGCTGCGAACGATCATCGCCGCCACCGAAGCGACCAGCCCGAAGATCGCCAGCCACCAGATGTGCCACACCAGGGCGAAGCTGCAGATCAGCGCGAACACGCTGATCACCAGACCGGCCGAGGTGTTGCGCGGCATATGTATGGCGCGGTAGTCAGTGTGATTGAGCGTACTGACGCCGCGCTCCTTCATGCCCCAGTAGGCGTCGAGGTCACTGACTTTCGGTTGCTCGGCAAAGTTGTAGAACGGCGGCGGCGAGGCCGTGGCCCATTCCAGCGTGCGCCCGTCCCACGGATCGCCGGTGAGGTCGCGGTATTTGGCGCGGTTGCGAATGCTGACGAACAGTTGCAGCGCCTGCGCGGTGACGCCGCAGAGAATGATGCCCACCCCCAGCAATTCCAGGAGCAGCCAGGGCTGCCAGTCCGGATTGTCGAAGTGATTGAGGCGCCGGGTCATGCCCATGAAACCGAGGACGTAGGAGGGCATGAAAGCGAAGTAAAAGCCGATCAGCCAGCACCAGAACGCGATGCGCCCGAGCTTGTCGTTGAGACGGAAGCCGAAGGCTTTGGGGAACCAGTACGTCAGCCCGGCCATGTAGCCAAACACCGCGCCACCGATGATGACGTTATGGAAGTGGGCGATCAGGAACAGACTGTTATGCAACAGGAAATCGGCACCGGGCACGGCCAGCAGCACACCGGTCATGCCGCCGATGCTGAACGTGACAATAAACCCCAGCGTCCACAACATCGGCGTTTCAAAACGCACCCGACCACGGTACATGGTGAACAGCCAGGTGAAGATTTTCACCCCGGTCGGCACCGCGATGATCATCGTCATGATCCCGAAGAACGCGTTGACGTTGGCCCCGGCGCCCATGGTGAAGAAGTGGTGCAGCCAGACGACGAACGAGAGAATCGTGATCGCGATCGTCGCCCATACCAGTGAAACGTAACCGAACAGGCGCTTGCTGCTGAAGGTCGCGGCGATCTCGGAAAAGATCCCGAACGCCGGCAGGATCAGGATGTACACCTCCGGATGGCCCCAGGCCCAGATGAGGTTGACGTACATCATCGGGTTGCCGCCGGCCTCGTTGGTGAAGAAGTGCATGCCCAGATAACGGTCGAGCGTGAGCATCAGCAGCGTTGCGGTGAGGATCGGGAACGCCGCAAGAATCAGCACCGAGGTGCACAACGCGTTCCAGGTGAACACCGGCATTTTGAACAGGGTCATGCCCTCGGTGCGCATCTTCAGGATGGTCACAAAGAAATTGACCCCCGTCAGTAGCGTGCCGATCCCGGATATCTGTAATGACCAGATGTAGTAGTCGACGCCGACCCCGGGGCTATAGCCCAGTTCGGACAAGGGCGGGTAGGCGACCCAGCCGGTGCGGGCAAATTCGCCGACGCCCAGGGAGATGTTCACCAGCGCTGCGCCGACCACGAACAGCCAGAAACTCAGTGCGTTGAGAAACGGGTAAGCCACATCGCGCGCGCCAATCTGCAAGGGCACGACGATGTTCATCAGGCCGACCACGAACGGCATGGCCATGAAGAAAATCATGATCACGCCGTGGGCGGTGAAGATCTGGTCGTAGTGTTCCGGTGGCAGATAGCCCGGCCCGCCACTGGAGGCCATCGCCTGCTGAGTGCGCATCATGATTGCGTCGGAGAAGCCACGCAGCAGCATGACCAGCGCGACGATGATGTACATGCAGCCGATTTTCTTGTGGTCGACTGAGGTGAACCACTCACGCCAGAGGTAACCCCACTTGCGCTTCCAGGTGACGGTGCCGATCAGGGCAAAACCCATCAGGCCAACAATGGCCAGGGTGTACATGACAATCGGCTCGTGCAATGGAACGGCGTCCCACGAAAGTTTCCCGAACATTATTAACGCTCCTCGGCCAGCAGACTCGGTTGTTGATCGGCGCGCTTGTCATCGCTGTTGCGTTGCACCTGACTGTCTTTGGCACGGGGTGCCTTGTTCATGCCTTCATACTTGTCGACGATGTCCAGAAACAGCCGATCCTGAACGGCCGAGTAATAAGTAATCCGGTGGGCGACGGAAGGTTTGGTCAACTGCGCATAACTGGCGTGATCAAGTTTTTGTGGCGCGCTTTTGACTTTGTTGACCCACGCTTCGTAATCCGCGCCAGTGAGCGACAACGTACTGAAGTGCATGTCGGAGAACCCATGGCCGTTATAGTTGGCGGCAATCCCGCGAAACTGGCCGGTTTCGTTGGCAATCAAATGCAACTTGGTCTGCATGCCCGCCATCGCATAGATCTGGCCACCCAGCGCCGGGATGAAAAACGAAGTCATCGCGGCATCCGAAGTCACGGTAAAACTTACCGGCGTATTAACCGGCACCGCCAGTTCATTGACCGAAGCGATGCCCAGGTCGGGGTAGATGAACAACCATTTCCAGTCAGTCGCCACGACCTGCACGTTGAGCGGTGGTGTGTCCGAATCCAGCGGTCGATAAGGGTCCAGCGAGTGCGTGGTTTCCCACGTCACCCAGCCCAGCACGCAGATGATCAGGAACGGCACGCCCCAGACCACTGCCTCGATCTTGTGCGAGCTGGCCCAGCGCGGCGAGTACTTGGCCTTCTTGTTGGTGGCGCGGTAACGGTAGGCAAACACGAACATCATGACGATCACCGGTATCACCACCAGCAGCATGAGGCCCGTTGCGAGAATGATGAGGTCGCGCTCGTCCCGGGCAACCTGGCCCTTGGGATTGAACACGATCAGATTGCAACCGGCGAGCAGAACGCTGGTAGCGAGATAGACCAGGCAATAGCTGATTGTTCGCTTCATATAGGCTCCTGTTCTAAGTTTCGATCCTTTTAACGTCGTAACGGCGACGCGCGTTTATCCCGGGGTAATAGCGCTTCGCTTGTTGGGTAAACGAAGCGAAGTGGGCCCGCTCTATTTTTTCGGCGACAGTTTGCCGTGGACAGAAAACACTGTTTCTGTACCGGTTTATTACTGTGGGGCTGACTAACGAGTAGTAGTTGAGCTCGCCTGGGCCTCGAAATTTTTGAATAAGCGCTCAGGCATTGGTTTGACAAAATGTTTCGCAAGCTGACGAACGGTTGAACTAGCGAAACGGCGGAGAGGAACTAGCGAGTTATGCTGAAAATGCCTCTCGGCAAACCGGGAATCATCCAGCGAGAGGGTGGGTCTTTGAAGAGAGCGGATTCACTTCAGGAGTACGACATGTTCATACGCGGCGAAACCTACAGGAAATGGAAGGCGACGGAAAAGGACGAAAAGTGCCATACGGAAGAGGTCGAAAACGGCTGTCACATCGAAGTGCGGACACGGGAGGCGGAGGATGGCGACATTGAAATGTTCATCAGCGTCTACACCGCGACCGGTGAATGCGCCCACGAGCGAATCAAAAAACTGCCGGGCATCGAGTGGACCGTTGAAGACGCGCTCAAGCGCGGTATCGACCAGGCGGAGCGAATTGCCGGTGGCGAGTCAGGCCGGTTGCCGTGCGCCGATGCGCATAATCACGCGGACGACTAGGTTGGCAACGCCACTGCTGCCGGCAACGCCTGCCGGCAGCAGTGGCGCTGTGCTCATCACGGTTTGAATACGGCTCGCAGGCACTGGTCGGTTTTTTCCTTGAACATCTGATAGCCCTGCGCGCCATCCTCCAGGCTCATGGGATGGGTCAGCAACCACGAGGGGTCGAGTTCGCCTTTCTGGATGTGTTCGAACAAGGTCGGCGCGTAGCGTTGCCCTGGCTGCTGCCCGGACTTGAGCGTCAGGGCCTTGTTGACAATCGCGCCCATCGGGAATTTATCGAGCAGGCCGCCGTACACACCGACCACCGACACCGTGCCGCCCTTGCGACAGGCGCGAATGGCCTGACGCAGCACCGTGCCGCGCTCGGTGTGCAGGCGCAGCATCTGCTTGGTTTTGTCGTAGGCGTAATCGATCTCGGTGCCGTGGGCCTCCATGCCGACGCAATCGATACAACGATCCGGCCCGCGCCCGCCGGTCAGTTCCAACAGGGCTTCGTGGACGTTGGTGCGTTCGTAGTTGATGGTGATCGCCTTGCCACGTTCTTCAGCCAGGCGCAGGCGGTCGGGGTAGCGATCAATCGCAATCACCCGTTCTGCACCGAGCAGATAGGCGCTGCAGATCGCCATCAGCCCGACCCCGCCGCAGCCCCACACCGCCACCGTGTCGCCCGGCTGGATCCCGGCGTTGTCGGCGGCGAAATAGCCGGTTGGCGCGGCGTCGGAAACGAACAACGCCTGTTCGTCGCGTACGCCTTCAGGCACTTTGAACAGGTTAGTGTCGGCGTACGGCACGCGCACGTAGGTGGCATGGCTGCCCGGATACCCGCCGAAGGCATGGCTGTAGCCGATGATGCCGCAGCACGGTTGGCCATAGGCGAGGTCGGTGGCCGAGGGGTTGGGGTTGGAGTTGTCGCAGCAGGAAAAATCGCTGCGCTGACAGTGTTCGCAATGTCCGCAGCCGATGATCGAAATGGTGATGACCTTGTCACCCTTGCGCAGGCCGTTGACGCCGGGCCCGACTTCGACGATCTCGCCCATGAACTCATGGCCGATGATATCGCCCGGCTTCATCGCCGGAACGTAACCGCCGAGCAAATGCAGATCGGAGCCGCACACCGACGACAGCGTCACGCGAATGATTGCATCGCGCGGGTTGAGGATCGCCGGATCGGCAACGTTGTCGACTTGCAAACGGTTGGGGGCTTGCCAGGTAAGTGCGCGCATCAGTGAATCCCTCCTTCAATCACCACGCCGGTCTTGACCGATTGCTGGCCGGCGGTGTCCGTGCTTTCGCCGTGGACATAAAAGAAATCATCGTCGCCTTCGGGGCGCAGTCGGTTGTTGCTGACTTCGCCGGTTTCCATTTGCTGTTTTATCGCTTGCAGGCCGTTGAGCAAGGCCTTGTCGCTGAACAGGCTGATGGCCCGGGCGAGACCGTAGCCGAGTTTGCCCATCGCCGGTTTGCAGGCGATCACAGCTTTGACTTCGGTGCCGCGACCGGCCGGCGCAGGCGTGAGCGATACCGAGATATCGTGCTGCCAGCGCGACTCGGCCGAGGTCTGCCAATGCAGTGAGTTTTCGTTTTCGGCAGGCTGACGGACCAGCGTCCAGTGCAGGCGCCGCCCGGCGGGTGCGCGGACCGTCCAGCGCGTGGTGTCGGGCGTCAGTTGCTCGACGCTGTCGACCCAGCGCAGCAGCGGGCCGATATTGTCGACACGGGCGATAAAGTCCCAGACTTCTTCCAGCGGTCGCATGATGGTCACGCTGCGGGTAATGGCTTCGCTGATCGGCCAGTGGTGCTCACGGCTGAACTGCTGCTCGAACGGGGTGGGTGTCAGTGCCTGTTTCAAGCGGCAATGGCCGGCAACGCCGCGCCACACGCCATACGCCCCGGCCACGATCTCCAGAGCACCGGCCAGGCCACCCTTGCGCCAGCCATGCGTCAACAACGCGGCCCCGGCCGTCAGCGACAACGCACGCTCGGCGCCGGTCATCGCCCCGCGCTGCTGGCTGTCGTTTCGGGAGTGAGTCGCTATCAGCGGATGGTCAGTCATGTTGCAATCCTCCATCGGTGTGTTAGCGATAGAAAAAACGCCGCCGTTTGAGGTTCAACTGTATTCGTGCGTGACGGGATGAGAGGTCGTTTGCCAGTGGCTGGATCCAGAAACTCCGTGAGAGTCAGCAGATCCTGTGAACAGCGAAAAACCATGTGGGAGCGAGCTTGCTCGCGAAGGCAATCTGTCAGTCAGAGCGGTGCTGACTGACCCGGCGCTTTCGCGAGCAGGCTCGCTCCCACAGGTTTTTTTGTGGTGCCAACAGGTTGTGTGTGCGGCGAAAATCCATGTGGGAGCGGGCTTGCTCGCGAATGCAATCTGGCAGTTGGTGAAGTGCTGACTCACCCGGCGCTTTCGCGAGCAGGCTCACTCCTACAGGTGTTTTTGTGGTGTCAGCAGGTTGTGTGTGCGGCGGCAATCCATGTGGGAGCGGGCTTGCTCGCGAAGGCGATCTGTCAGTTGGTGAAGTGGCGACTGACCCGGCGCTTTCGCGAGCAGGCTCACTCCTACAGGTGTTTCTGTGGTGTCAGGAGGGTGTGTACGGCGGGAGTCCACGTGGGAGCGGGCTTGCTCGCGAAGGTGATCTGTCAGTTGGAGAAGTGCTGACTGACCCGGCGCTTTCGCGAGCAGGCTCACTCCCACAGGTGTTTTTGTGGTGTCAGCAGGTTGCGTGTGTGCAGCAGGAGTCCATGTGGGAGCGGGCTTGCTCGCGAAGGCGATCTGTCAGTTGGAGAAGTGGCGACTGACCCGGCGCTTTCGCGAGCAGGCTCACTCCTACAGGTTTTATTGTGTGTCAGCAGGTTGTGTGTTCAGCGGCAATCCATGTGGGAGCGGGCTTGCTCGCGAAGGCAATCTGTCAGTTGGTGAAGTGTTGACTGACCCGGCGCTTTCGCGAGCAAGCCCGTTCCCGCAGGTGGGATCGGCTGCGGTCGAAACTAAATGAACGCACCGGCTCGCAGCGCAATCCACATAGGGACAAAGCACTGATAACAGCACAACGGGGGTGTTCACATGTCTCGTCTGCCCATCATCGGGGTCACGGCCTGTTCCTCGCAGATCGGTCCGCACGCCGTGCAAATGAATGACGACAAGAATTCGCAGGCGGTGGCCACGGCGGCGAAGGGGTTGCCGCTGATTCTGCCGATGTTTCCTGACTTGCTCGACCCGGCGCAGATCATCGCCAGCCTCGACGGTCTGCTGTTCACCGGCGCGCCGTCGAACATCGAACCGCATCACTATGGTGGCCGCCCGAACCCGCCGGGCACCGAGCACGATCCGGCGCGCGATCAATTGGCGCTGCCGTTATGGCGCGCCGCCGTCGACGCCGGTTTGCCGGTGCTCGGCCTGTGCCGGGGGTTGCAGGAACTGAACGTGGCGTTCGGCGGAACGCTTGATCAACAACTCGACGAACCGGGGCCGGAACACGAACCGCCCAGCGACGAATCCATCGAGGAACAATACGCTCGCACCCACGACGTGACCGTGCAGCCGGGCGGTGTGCTGTCGCGGCTGGGCCTGAACGGGGTGATCAAAGTCAATTCAGTGCACGGACAAGGCATCGGGCGAGTCGCCGAAGGCCTGCGTATCGAGGCGATCGCCGAGGACGGCTTGATTGAAGCGCTGTCGGTGGAAGGCAGCAAGGGCTTTGCCCTGGCGGTGCAATGGCACCCGGAATGGCACGTCATGGAAAATGCCGATTACCGGGTGATTTTCCATGCCTTCGGCGAGGCCTGCCGCCAGCGCGCGCAGTCACGCTAGCGGGCGGCCCGGCAACGCTCAGCGCCGGGCGGTGCGGGTGCTGACATCGACCCACACGGCGAGCACCAGGATGCTGCCCTTGACGATCATCTGCCAGTAACTGTCGACGTCGAGCATCGACATGCCGTTGTCGAGGCTGGTGATCACCAGGGCCCCGAGCAGGGCGCCGTACACCGTGCCCGATCCGCCGCGCATCGAGGTGCCGCCGATAAAGCACGCGGCAATGGCGTCGAGTTCGCCCATGCTGCCCGCCGACGGCGAGCCCGCCGCAAGGCGCGCGGTATTGACCATCCCGGCCAACGCACACATCACCCCCATGATGCCGAAAATCCATAATTTCACTGCCTGCACATTGATGCCCGACAGGCGCGTCGCCTCCATGTTGCTACCCACCGAATACACCCGACGGCCGAACACGGTCTGGCTGGTGACGTAGCTGAACACACCGAGCAGCACCAACAGCAGCAACACCGGCACCGGAATCCCGTCGTAGCTGTTGAGGGTCACGACGAACCCGGTGATTACCGCGCCGATCAGCACCACCCGCAGTCCATCCCGCACCCGTGAATGCGCGGCCAATCCATGCAGCGCGCGGTTGCGGCGTTGCTTCCAGGTCAGGAACAGCGTCAGTGCGAACAGCACAATGCCCAATCCGCTGCCCACCGCGTGCGGCAGATAACCCTGACCGACATACACCAGTTCCGGCGACACCGGGGCGATGGTCGTGCCGCCGGTAATCCCCAGCAAGATGCCGCGAAACGCCAACATGCCGCCCAGGCCGACGATGAACGAAGGGATGCGCAGATAGGCGGTCATGTAGCCGTTGGCCAGGCCGATCATCAAGCCACACAGCGCGACCAGACTGAGGTTGGCCAGCAACGGAATGTGGTAGACAACGTCCAGAATCGCCGCCAGCCCGCCGAGCAAACCCAGCAGCGAGCCGACCGACAAATCGATCTCGCCGCTGATGATCACCAGCACCATGCCGCAGGCGAGAATCCCGGTGATCGACATTTGCCGCAGCAGGTTGGAGAGGTTGCGCGGGGTGAGGAAACCACCCTCGGTCTGCCAACTGAAGAACAGCCAGATCAGCGCCACGGCGATGACCAGCGCGAGCATTTTGTAGCGGGTGAACAGTTGTTTGACCTGATTCATCTACGCGGACTTCCGATCATTATTGTGATGCCCATCGGGTTGGCTGAGCGCGGCGGCGAGCACCTGTTCCTGGGTCAATTGCTGGTTGATGAAGTCGCCGCGCAGGCGGCCGTCGCCGATCACCAGCACGCGGTCGGACACCCCGAGCACTTCGGCCAGTTCCGACGACACCATGATGATCGCCACCCCTTCGGCAGCCAGCGCGCCCATCAGCTTGTAGATTTCGTACTTGGCGCCGACGTCGACGCCACGGGTCGGCTCGTCGAGAATCAGCACCTTCGGTTTGGTCAGCAGCATCTTCGCCAGCACGGCTTTTTGCTGGTTGCCGCCCGAGAGGCTGGTGATCGGCAGAAACGGGCTGGCGGTTTTCAGGTGCAGGCGCGAGATTTCCCGCTCGATGCTGCCCAGTTCGGCTTCGGCGTCGATGCGTGTCAGTTTCGAATAGCTGTCGAGGACCGCCAGGGTGATGTTCTGCCCGACGCCCAGATCCGGAATGATGCCTTGGCGCTTGCGGTCCTCGGGGACCATGCATAGGCCGGCGCGGATCGCTTTGAGCGGCGTGCGCGTGTCGATGCACTGGCCCTCCAGCCACACCTGCGCTTCGTAGCGCCCCGGATAGGCGCCGAACAGCGCGGACACCAGCTCTGTGCGCCCGGCGCCGACCAGGCCGGCAATGCCGAGAATTTCGCCACGCCTGAGAACGAACGACACGTCGTCGACGCGTTTGCGCTTCGGGCTGTCGACGTCATAACAGGTGACGTGGCGTGCCTCGAAAATGACCTCGCCGACCTCGTGCGGTTCGGTGGGGTAGAGGTTGGCCATTTCGCGTCCGACCATTTGCGTGATGATCTGCGCGATGTCCATGTCGGCCATGGCCGTGGTCGCAATGTGCCGACCGTCGCGAATCACCGCAATGGTGTCGCACACCGCAGCCACTTCATCGAGCTTGTGCGAGATGTAAACACAGGCGACGCCCTTGGCCTTGAGGTCGCGGATGATGTCGAGCAGCACCTCGATTTCCGAGCGGGTCAGGGCAGAGGAGGGCTCGTCGAGAATCAGCAGGCGCGCCTGTTTGTTCAAGGCCTTGGCGATTTCCACCAGTTGCTGGTAACCCCCGCCGTACTGCGAAACCGGCAGCGAGACGTTCATGTCCGGCACTTTCAGCTCGCGCATCAGGGCTTCGGCGCGGTGGATCATCGCCGGGTAATTCATGCGCCCGCCGGGCAAGGTCAGTTCATGGCCCATGAAAATGTTTTCGGCCACGGACAGGTCGGGCACCAGGGTCAGTTCCTGATGAATGATGACGATGCCGGCCGCTTCCGTTTCGCTGATCGACTGCGCGCGCAGCGGCTGGCCATCCCAGAGAATTTCTCCGTCCCAGGTGCCGTAGGGATAGACCGCCGACAGCACCTTCATCAACGTTGACTTGCCGGCGCCATTCTCGCCGCACAGGCCGACGCATTCACCGGGCCTGACCTTGATATCAATGCCATTGAGGGCTTTGACACCGCCGAAGGATTTGACGATGCCGTTCATTTGCAGCAGATAGTCGGACATGGAGAGAGCTCATAAACAGGGTTCAGGCAGTCACTGATCCTGTGTGGGAGCGGGCTTGCTCGCGAAAGCGTCCGTTCAGACACTGCTTCGCTGACTGACACGCCGCCTTCGCGAGCAAGCCCGCTCCCACCAGGTTGTGTGTGATCAGAACGTTACGGTCTGATCACTTCCCGGCGATCTGTGCCTTGGTGTAGAAGCCGTCCTGTTCGAGCAGGTCGATGTTGTCCCTGGTCAACGCGGTGGGCGTGAGCAGGATGGTGTCGACTTTTTTGCTGCCATTGTCGTACTGCGAGCTATAGGTCGGTTTTTCGTTGCGCGCCAGTTGCACCGACAGCTTGGCGGCTTCGGAGGCGATCAGTTTCAGTGGCTTGTAGACGGTCATGGTCTGCGTGCCGTCGATGACTCGCTTCACAGCGGCAAGGTCGGCGTCCTGGCCGGAGATCGGCACCTTGCCGGCCAGCTTCTGCGCGGCCAGCGCCTGGATTGCGCCGCCGGCGGTGGCGTCGTTGGAGGCGACGATGCCGTCGATTTTGTTGTTGTTACGGGTCAGTGCGTTTTCGACGATGCTCAGCGCCTCGGTCGGGTTCCATTCCTTGACCCACTGCTGGCCGACGATTTTGATGTCGCCTTTGTCGATCGCCGGTTGCAGCACCTTCATCTGGCCTTCACGCAGGATCTTCGCGTTGTTGTCGGTCGGTGCGCCACCGAGCAGGAAGTAGTTGCCCTTCGGCGCAGCCTTGAGCACGCCGCCGGCCTGCATCTCGCCGACTTTTTCGTTATCGAAGGAAATGTAGGCGTCGACATCGGCGTTAAGAATCAAGCGGTCATACGACACCACTTTGATCCCGGCCTTCTTCGCCTCGGCGACCGCATTGGTCAGCACGGTGGCATTGAACGGCACGATGACGATTACGTCGACGCCACGGGAAATCAGGTTTTCGATTTGTGAAATCTGCTTCTGCTCGTTGGCATCGGCCGATTGCACAAAGACCTTGGCGTTCATTTTCTCCGCCGCCGCGACGAAATAATCGCGGTCGCGCGACCAGCGTTCGAGGCGCAGGTCATCGATGGAAAAACCGATTTTCGGGTTGGCCGAGTCGGCCATGACAGGTAACGAGAGCAGGGCGAGGGCGCCGGCGAGCAAGGTACGTTTGGCTTTGTTCATGGTGGTGCGTCCTTTTATTGTTGTTGGAAGACACTGCCTGACGAGGCGCATGGTGCGCCAGAAACTGTAGAACGTTGGTCGAGGTTCGCGGCGACAGAATTGTCATGGAAATGTCACCGCGACCCGCGTCGTGCTCAGGAATAAATGAACCGGTTGACGACGTTCTCGAGCATCTCCTGGCGGCCGCTGACGGCGTGTGGGTTGAGCTCGTTGCTGAAGGCGTGTTCGGCCAGCGACTCGAGGCTGAACTCACCGGCCAGCACCGCCTGCCCTAACGGCTGTTGCCAGCCGGCGTAGCGCTGATCCTTGAATTTTTGCAGGCGGTCGTCCTGGACCATCGCAGCGGCGCGTTCCAGCGCCAGGGCGAGCACGTCCATGGCGGCAACGTGGCCGTGGAACAGGTCGATGTCGTCGAGACTCTGGCGGCGCACCTTGGAATCGAAATTGAAACCGCCATGGGTGAAACCGCCGGCCTTGAGGATTTCATAGGTGGCCAGGGTCATTTCCTCGACGCTGTTGGGGAACTGGTCGGTGTCCCAGCCGTTCTGTGGGTCGCCGCGGTTGGCGTCGATGCTGCCGAAGATGCCCAGTGACGTCGCCGTGGCGATTTCATGGTGGAAACTGTGCCCGGCGAGCGTTGCGTGGTTGGCTTCGATGTTGACCTTGATTTCGTTTTCCAGACCGAACTGCTGGAGAAAGCCGAACACCGTGGCGGTGTCGTAATCGTACTGATGCTTGGTCGGCTCCTGCGGTTTCGGTTCGATCAGCAGATCGCCCTTGAAGCCGATCTTGTGCTTGTGCTCGACCACCATGCGCATGAAGCGCCCGAGTTGTTCGCGCTCGCGTTTGAGGTCGGTATTGAGCAAGGTCTCATAGCCTTCGCGACCGCCCCAGAGCACGTAGTTCGAGCCCTTGAGGCGCTGTGTCGCGTTCATTGCGCTGAACACCTGGGCGGCGGCGCAGGCGAAAATCTGTGGGTCGGGATTGCTCGCGGCGCCAGCGGCGAAGCGCGGATTGCTGAAGCAATTGGCGGTGCCCCACAGCAGCTTGATACCCGACTGCTCTTGATGACGCTCCAGATGATCGACCATCTGCGCGAAGTTATGGCGGTACTCGCGCAGGGAGTTGCCTTCGGGCGCGACGTCGGTGTCGTGGAAGCAGTAATAATCGATGCCCAGTTTGCTGAAGAACTCGAACGCCGCCTCGGCCTTGCCGATCGCCAATTCCATGGGATCGCCACTGCGCTGCCAGGGGCGCTTGAACGTACCGGCGCCGAACACGTCGGAACCCGGCCAGACGAACGTGTGCCAGTAGCAGACCGCCATGCGCAGGTGCTCGCGCATCGGTTTGCCGAGGACGATTTTATCGGCATCATAGTGGCGGAAGGCGAGGGCCGATTCGCTGGCGGGGCCCTCGTAGCGGATCTTGTCGACATCGGGGAAAAACGACATGGGGCGGTCCTTTGTTGTTCTTGGTGTGCCTCGATACTAGCAACGGCGCAGGGCGTGCTGATTATGAAAATCACCAACCGGGTGTGCGATTTTGACTATTGAGCTTCGCCGTGCACGGGCCTAGTCTGTGCCGATCGCTTCGGCATCGATGGCCCGGATCTGCCCATGAAAACCGTCCCGCCCGTGCACCGCATCGCCCTGTTGTTCAACGGCAACAAGATCTACGACCGCGGCATCATCAGCGGCATCGGCAACTACCTGAGCAGCACGCGTGCGTCCTGGGATCTGTTTCTTGAGGAGGATTTTCTTTGTCGCCTGAAAGGCATCGAACGCTGGCAGGGCGACGGGATCATTGCCGACTTCGACGATCCGCTGATCGGCGAAGCACTGGCCGGCATCAACAGGCCGGTGGTCGCAGTGGGCGGTTCTTATCAGGATGCGCGGGCGTACCCCAAGGGCATTCCCTACGTGGCGACCGATAACGACGCCCTGATGAAAATGGCCTACGAGCATTTGATCGAGGCCGGACTGACGCGATTTGCCTGCTTCAGCCTGCCCGAGGCGCAAGCCAACCGCTGGGCGCAGGAGCGCGAAAAAGCCTTTCGCCGCTTGATGCAGCGCGACGGCCTGGAGGTTGAGATCTATCGCGGCATGGGCACCAGCGCGCCGCTGTGGGACAGCGCCGTCGAACAACAGATCGCCTGGCTGCAAAGCCTGCCCAAACCGGTGGGGATTATCGCCGTCAGTGACGCCCGGGCGCGGCAGTTGCTCCAGGCTTGCCTGACCGCCGGCATCGCAGTGCCCGAGCAAGTCGCGTTGATCGGCATCGATAACGATCCGCTGACCCGCAGTCTGACCCGGGTGCCGTTGAGTTCAGTGATTCAGGGCACCGAGACCATGGGCCGCACCGCTGCGCATCTGCTCCATCAGATGCTGCACGGTATGCCGTCCACGGGGACACAGATCCTCATCCCGCCGGACGCGATCAATGTGCAGACCTCGAGCCTGCATCAGCCGTTGGGCAATCCGTATGTGATGCAAGCGCTGCTGTTCATTCGTCAGTACGCGTGTCAGGGCATCAAAACGGCGCAAGTGGCCGGGTATGTCGGCATTTCACGCTCATCCCTGGAAGCGCATTTTCGCAAGGTCCGTGGTTGCAGCGTGCACGACGAGATCCTGCGCTTCAAACTGGCGGCCGCGGCCAGTGGCCTGAACCATACCGGCGCGGCCATTGCCGACATCGCGCGCAGTTGCGGCTTCAAATCCGCGCAATACCTGCACACGGTGTTCCGCCGCGAATTTGGCTGCACGCCGCGTGAATACCAGCAGGGCGAGCGGCCTATCTGAAACGTGGCAGCGGCCGGTCGACGGGCTTGAGCGACGACAGCGTGTTGCGGATCAGCGGCGTGTCTTTTTCGATATCGTTCAGGCGGTCGCGGATGCGCAGGGCGGTGGGGTGGCCGCCTTGGTGATCGACCCAGTCGGCGATCTCCTTGCAAGCGGCGGCGAGGCGCGCCTGGCGGGCGTCAAGCAGGGTGAGGAGGGTGGTGATGGACTCTTTTTCGGACATGGAACACCTCCATTCAAGAACAGCAGTGAGTGATAGCCAAAGGCCGGCGAGTCACAGCTGATTTCAGTATAGACCCGCTAATCGCCGGCCTCCGCCGGGTGAGGGGGGGCCGCTGACACAGAACTGGCTGCGTTGAGTCGCTGGCATTCGCGTTGCGCATCGAGCTGAGCGTCGTAGCCGTCACCGATGAAGCCGTCGGTGCGTTTGTCGCAGATACGGAACCAGGCCGTGGCTTCGGCCGGTGGCTGCGGGCGCTCCCCGGCGCGGCGTCCATGAATGACGATCTTGTTGCAACGCTTCACGATGAAGGGGTCTTCCATGGCGTCACCGCAGTTGAATCGTGTCACATCAACTATAGAAGCCTATGGCGATTGTGCAAAAAATAGACAACTTGCGCCTATGCCTTCTCAGGAGGCTTGCGCCATCTCGCTCATTCGCTCCAGAAACATCGCCAGCGCCACTTCCTCTTCACGCAGGCCTTTGCGCGTACGTGGCCGTGGCAGTTCAGCGAGGGCGCCGCGCATGAAATGCTCGACCACGGCCGGATGGATGTAGCATTTGCGGCACACCGCCGGCGTGTTTCCCAGTTGTCTGGCGACACTCTTCACCATGTCTACCACGTGGCGCTTGGCTTCGCTGTCCGATTCGTGGCGGATCTCGCGCAATGTCGCCAATGCCAACGCACTGCCTGCCCAGGTGCGGTAATCCTTGGCGGTGAAATCGGCACCGGTAAGGGTTTTCAGGTAGGCGTTGACGTCGGACGAGGTCACGGTGTGGCGCTCGCCGTTTTCATCCAGATACTGAAACAGGTTCTGCCCCGGAATCTCCAGGCACCGCTTGATCACCCGCGCCAGGCGCCGGTCCTTGACGGTGATCTGATGTTCGATGCCGCTTTTGCCGCGAAACTGGAACAGGATCGCGCTGCCGTTGACCTCGACGTGGCGGCTGCGCAGGGTGGTCAGGCCGTAGGAGCGGTTGTCGCGCGCGTATTGCGTGTTGCCGACGCGGATCAATGTCGCATCGAGCAGCAGAATCACCGTGGCCATGACTTTGTCGCGGCTGAAACCGGGCGCGGCGAGCAAGGTTTCCAGCTGTTTGCGCAGTTTCGGCAAAGCCATGCCGAACTCGCGCAGGCGCGAATATTTATCCGCATCGCGCACTTCGCGCCAACGCGGGTGATAGCGGTACTGTTTGCGCCCGCGGGCATCGCGGCCGGTGGCTTGCAAATGCCCGCACGGATCGGCGCAGATCCACACGTCGGTGTACGCCGGCGGCACGGCGAGGGCGTTGATGCGTTTGATTTCCTCGGGATCGCTGATGCGTTGACCGGACGGGTCGAAATAACAGAATTTGCCTCGCAGCTTCTTACGCGTGATGCCGGGCTGGGTGTCGTCGACGTAATGCAGGTCGGCTGGCAGTGCAACGGTCAGCTCGGTATCGGACATGGCAGGTTTCCTTGGCGGCAGATCAGTAAAGCGATTGACCGCACGCCATGGCCGTCGTGCCAACCGATTCAGGCCAGCACGGCAACCGCCTTGATTTGCGCCCAGAGCGCCTGCCCTGGGTGCACGCCCAAGTGGTCCCGGGAAAACCGCGTGATGCGCGCCAGCAGCGGCGTGCCGCCGGCGTCCAGTCGAATCAGCACGTGCGCGCTGTTGTCCGCCGCCTGTTCACTGACCACCGTGACCGGCAGCCGATTGAGAATGCTGCTCGACTCGGCGTTGTCCAGAGACAGGCTGACGTCCCGCGCATGCACCTTGCAGCGCAAGGCCTGGCCCAGCGCCAGCGGTGCGTGGGTGACGCGGATGTGCATCGCGGTGGCGGGCAGTTGCAGGCTCAGCAGTTGGTAGTCGGCGTCATAGGCGCTGACCTGGCCTTCAATAATGACGCCGGCGTCATCGCCCATCGCCATGGGCAAATCCAGTCGCGCCAGCGTTTCACCGATCGGGCCACTGGCCAGAGCCTTGCCGGCGCTGAGCAGCACCAGATGATCGGCCAGTCGCGCCACTTCATCCTGAGCATGGCTGACGTACAGCACCGGAATGTCCAATTCATCGTGCAGGCGTTGCAGGTACGGCAGGATTTCCCGTTTGCGCTGGCTGTCGAGTGCGGCCAGCGGCTCGTCCATCAACAGCAATTCGGGGCTGGTCAGCAGCGCGCGGGCGATGCCCACGCGCTGGCGTTCGCCGCCGGACAAATGCTGCGGATGACGCTCCAGCAAATGGCCGATACCCAGCAGTTCGCTGGCTTGCGCCAGGTCGACGCGGCGTTCCGCACGGGCGATGCGCTTGAGGCCGAATTGCAGATTGGCCCGCACCGACAGATGCGCAAACAGGCTGGCTTCCTGAAAGACATAGCCAAGCGCACGCTTGTGCGGCGCGACGAAAATACCCTTGGCGCTGTCCTGCCAGACTTGGTCATTGACCCGGATCAGTCCGTGGGCGGCGCGTTCAAGCCCGGCAATGCAGCGCAGGCAGGTGGTTTTGCCGGAACCCGAGTGACCGTACAAGGCCGTCACCCCCCGTCCCGGTAAATGCAGATCGACGTCCAGATTGAAATCCGGCCAGACCAGGTTCAGACGTACATCGATCATCAATCAGCTCCAGCCCATGCGGGTTTTGCGGCTGGAGTACAGCGCCAGCAACACCACAAACGAAAACACCAGCATCACGCCTGCCAGCCAATGGGCCTGAGCGTATTCCATCGCTTCGACGTGGTCGTAGATTTGCACCGAGACCACGCGGGTCTTGTCGGGGATGTTGCCGCCGATCATCAGCACTACACCAAACTCTCCGACGGTGTGAGCAAAACCGAGGATCGCCGCGGTGATAAACCCCGGGCGTGCCAGCGGCAGGATCACGCTGAAAAAAGTGTCCCAAGGCCCGGCCCGTAAAGTGGCAGCCACTTCCAGCGGGCGATCGCCGATTGCCGAAAACGCGTTCTGCAAGGGCTGCACCACGAACGGCATGGAATAGATCACCGAACCGATCACCAGCCCGGTGAAGCTGAACGTCAGGGTGCCGAGGCCGAGCCACTGGGTGAACTGGCCGAGCGCGCCATGGGGCCCCATCAGCACCAGCAGATAGAAACCGATGACCGTCGGCGGCAGCACCAGCGGCAGCGCGACGATCGCGCCGACCGGGCCGCGCAACCATGAGCGGGTCCGCGCCAGCCACAGCGCAATCGGCGTGCCGATCAGCAGCAGGATGACCGTGGTCAGCGCTGCCAGCTTCAGGGTCAGCCAGATTGCGGCGAAATCCGCGCTCGTCAGCGACATCAGCGCTGGTAGCCGAAGGACTGAATCAGTGCCGTGGCTTTTGCGCCTTTGAGGTAATCAACCAGCGCCTTGGCGGCGGGGTTGTCCTTGCCTTTGTTGAGTATCACGGCGTCTTGCCGGATTGGCTGGTGGAGATCGGCGGGGACGATCCAGGCCGAGCCGCCGCTGACTTTGCCGTCCTTGTAGATCTGCGAGAGGGCGACAAAGCCCAGTTCGGCATTGCCCGTCGAAACGAACTGATAGGCCTGGGTGATGTTCTGGCCCTCGACGATTTTCGCGCGGGTTGCCTCAGTCAGCTTCAGCTTGTCCAGAACCTGGGTGGCGGCGAGGCCGTAGGGCGCGGTTTTCGGGTTGGCGATGGCCAAGTGCTGAAACGGGTTATCCGCCAGCACTTCGCCCTTGGCGTCGACATAGCCTGCTTTGGCCGACCACAGGGCGAGGGTTCCGATGGCGTAGGTGAAACGCGAGCCTTTGACGGTTTCGCCTTCTGCCTCAAGCTTTTGCGGGGTGCTGTCGTCGGCCGCCAGAAACACTTCAAACGGCGCGCCGTTTTTGATCTGCGTATAGAACTGGCCCGTCGCGCCGTAGGCGGCGATCAGTTTGTGTCCGGTGGCTTTTTCAAAATCGGCAGCGATGGCCTGAATCGGCGCGGTGAAATTAGCGGCGACCGCCACTTGCACTTCGTCAGCCTGGACGGCAGCGACGGTAAACATCGAAAGCAAAGAAGCGAGGCAGGCACGCAGAATCATTGAACAGCTCCGTGTTGGCATATGCCGGGCCGGTGTCCAAAAGAACAGCCGTGTCGACAATCTTGGCGAAAGCGCTATGTAGTGAAATATATAGCGGAACGCCGGGCAACAGGAAGTGCTGATATTCAACCGGACAAGAACGCTCTGCTCTCGCCCGGTTGCTGCTCAATGCCGTTGCAGCCTGACGAGGCCTTCTTCAGCGAGTTGTCGCGTCAGTTCCGCGCAACCCAGCTCTTTGCCCAGCGTGAACGCCTGGCCCGCCCAGAGATTGGCGAACTGCTCTTCGTTTTTTGCCCGCAGCGGCATCAGTGCACCACCGGCCAAGGGGAATGCCGGCGCCTTGTCCGACATCGGCCCGAGTTCCCGCATGACGCGATTGAGAATGCCCCGCGCCGGTCGCCCGGTGAAAAGATTGGTGATTGCCGTCTCGCTCTCTTTGGCGGTGCGCAACGCGCGGTGATGGGCGGCGCTGACTTTGGCTTCGGGCGTAAACAGATACGCGGTGCCAACTTGCACCCCGGCCGCGCCGAGCATGAATGCCGCCGCGACACCGCGCGGGTCGGCGATCGCGCCGGCCGCGATGACCGGCACGCGCACAGCGTCGACCACTTGTGGCACCAGGGCAAACGTACCGACCTGACTGCTCAAATCCTCGCTGAGGAACATCCCGCGGTGGCCGCCCGCCTCATAGCCCATGGCGATGATCGCGTCGCAGCCGTTCTGCTCCAGCCACACGGCTTCATCCACCGTGGTGGCGGACGAGAGAATTTTTGCGCCGGTGGCTTTGACCCGATCCAGTAACGACTTTTCAGGCAAGCCGAAGTGGAAACTCACCACTTCGGGCCGAAACGCTTCCAGCACTTCGCAGGCGGCAGCATCGAACGGCGCGCGGTTGGACACCGGGGTGGGCGCGTCGAAGTCGACGCCCAGTTCGCGGTAATAAGGCTCCAGCAGGTTTTTCCAGTCGCGGGCGCGTTGCTCGTCGGCCGCCGGAGGCTGGTGGCAAAAAAAGTTGACGTTGAACGGTTTGCTTGTGTGCTGACGAATCGTTTGCAGTTCGTCGCGCAATTGCTCGATGCTCAGCATTGCTGCCGGCATTGAGCCGAGTCCACCGGCATTGCACACGGCAATCACCATGGACGAGTTCGTCGCCCCGGCCATCGGGCCTTGAATGATTGGCAACTCAATGCCGAGCAGATCAATAAGACGGGTGTCTGGCCATTGGCTCATGGGGGTTCTCCGAACGACGGAACGGGCAGGAACGGCTGAGCCGGTTTTTTAACAGCAAAACCCGATGTTCAGCCAGTTCGAAATTCAGAACATCTTGTGCAGGTTTTCAGCGCCGGTGTGCTCCGCCGCCGCCGAAAGAGCGATTCATGACTTGCGAAGATCGATGGACATTCTGGGTGCGTTGGTTGCCCAAATGGCGTGCAGCGGATTCCCGGTTGAGGTGTTGCAATTGCGCGTTGTTGTTGATTGACGCCGGCCGTGCGGCACCGCCCTTGGGCATCGCTTGCCAGCCATTGTCGGTCTTCTTGTACACGTTGCCGTCGTGCCCCGCATACACATTGTCGTTGACCCGTGCGGCGCCGCTGTTGCGTCCGCGCACGCCGGCGTATTGCGTGCTGTTGCCGGTATTGGGGTTGTACACCGCGCCGCGGTTGGCCGTGACCTGGGTGCCGTTGCGCACGTTGCCGACGGTGACACGCTCGCCGGCAATCGCCGCGCCTTTCGGTCCGACGGCGACGCCGCTGCGACCCGCCGCGTAATTGCCGGTATAGACATTGTGCACGGCGGCGCGTTGACCGGCCGCCGCGACACCGGTGCGCGAGTTGTAGGAAGACCCGACTTGCCCGGCCCAGCGATTCCCCGTCCAGGCGTTGTAACCGGCGCCATAGCGACTGACCGTCGCCCGATCACCCCATTGATGATAGAGATTGCCGGTAGTGCCCGCCCAGCCGCCGGGGCCCCAGGCGATGGCGCCGCCGCGATAACCATAGGCCGCGCCGCCCCAGGCCAGCGGCGCCGGGTACAAACGTGGCCCCCAGGCGTAGCCCCAACCGTAATTGCCCCACCATGGATAAGCGCCCCAGCCCCAGCCCATCGCCACGGTGCTGCCGCCCCAGCTCCAGCCGAAGCCGAAACCGAACGTCCATCCGGTCCAGGGGGTGTAGCGAATCGCGACGCCAAAACCGTAAGTCACCGGTGGCCCGTACCAGACGCTTCCGACCCAGGGTGTGTAGGGATAACCGGTGCCATACACCACTACACCTGTGGTTGGGTCAACGTTCGAACCCTGGTAACCCGGTGTATAGCCGACCACCACCGTATCGCCGCTCGATTGGTAGACCTTGACGTAGGTGAGGTAATGCATCGGCGAGCTGGGGGGAATCGAATAGATCACCGCCGGTACCGACCCTGCGACCGCCCACGGTCCGTTGAGTGTCGTGGCGGTGAACCAGATGCCGTTTTCCACGGCGTACCAGCTGTTGTTGTCGACCCTGATGATTGGCGTCGCACTGTTGATCACGTATTGCAGCGATGTAGGGCTGATGGCTTTGAGCTGCGGTTCGCCATCGAACTGCGGCGCGGTCATGTTCACCGCGCTTTTTTTGATGACTGAGGTTTGCGCAATCGTCGCCGCGATGGCCGCTTCTTGCGCCTGCGGTGTGCCCGCGACCGAGGCCTTGACGTTTTCTTTTGCGCTGTCGTCGGGAATGGCGGCGAAGTCGGCGGGTAATTTGTCGGCCGGGACAAACGTCCACGGGCCGTTCATGTCACTGGCGCGAAACCAGCGCCCGGAGATCAGCACGTAGCTGTTCTGATCGCCGATTTCCTTGAAGATGTGGCCGGTGGTGTTGCTGACGTAGAGCAGGCTTGTGCCTTGAATCGGCAACCACTGCGCGGCGCCGTCCATAACGATCAGTTCGGTGGGCGTGGTGGCGATGAAAATCTTTGGCTGCGGCGGTTTGGCCAGGCTCGGCACTGTGTCTTGCGGGTCGCTCTGCCCGGTCAACAGGTCGACCTGGCGGCTCTTGATCGCCGCTTGCCTGGCCTTTTCAAGCTCCGCAGGCGGTGCCGCGAGGCGCTGATAATCGCCATCGAATCGCTCGGCCACCATCCAGCCATCGAAGACATGCAGATAGTGTCGGCCCTGCGCGTCTTTGAGTAACAGCGGGCGGGTATTGATGACCCGTTGCAGCGCGGTGCCGTCGACCGCTCGATACGCCGGATCGCCATCGATATAGACGAGCAGGGCGGGCACCTCGGAGGTGAGAATGCTCGGTGGCGTGTTTTCCAGCGGCGCGCTGTCTGCCTGGTGTTCCGCTGAGAGCACGCTGACGGCCGCTTCGAGCTGGTCGAGGGAAATGGTTTTCTTGCGGTTGCCGGCATCTTTTTGCAGGGCCGCTATCCAGATGTCAGCCTGCGCGGCGTCGGCGGGAAAGTCGGCCTTGGTGACCTGGTATTGATCCAGCGCGACCCAGCGGGTGGCCTTGTCGACCAGGGTGTGTGCGCTGAACTGCACGATGCCATAGGTAGATTGGCCGTCGGCGCTCGTCGCTTCCACCGCTGCGCGTCCGTTGAGTGTGTAGCCATCCCAGCTGTCCAGTTGAGGTTGGTAAACGGTGAGTTTGGCCGTGCCGCTGGTGATGACTTGCGGCCATGTCGGCTCGTCCGTCACGGCGGTTTTTTTGCTGGCTGCGGGCGCCGCCCAAGCGTTGCCGAACACCAGTGTGCAGAGCATCAACAGCATCGGTAACGCGCGCAGGTAAGACATTGTCAGCTCCATCGACAGGGCTGTTTTTGAAGGGATGACAGCCGTCGAAAAAGCATAGTCGCCCGCGATGGAAACGCCCGGCGGATACCCAGATTGGCGCAAAGTCGAGTGCGGCAACGTGAATATTGGAGATCAGTGTGGGAGGGGGCTTGCTCCCGAAGGCGGTGGGTCAGTCAGCAACTATTTCACTGCCCCGGCGCTTTCGCGAGCAAGCCCGCTCCCACAGTTTTTTTTGTGGTGCCAGTGGGTTTTTTATTGCGATGTGGTATTTGAAGGCACGCTATCTTCACAACAGCAACGAGAGGCCGTCATGTTCAACGCCATAGTGATCGATAAAGACGACAGCGGTTATCGCGCCAGCCTGCAGCAACTCAATGACGCGCAATTGCCCGAGGGCGATGTGACCGTGCAGGTTGCGTACAGCACGCTGAACTTCAAGGATGGCCTGGCAATCACCGGCAGCAGCCCGGTGGTGCGCAAGTTTCCGATGGTGCCGGGGATCGACCTTGCCGGCACCGTCGAGGCCAGTTCGCACCCGGACTACAAACCGGGCGATCAAGTGTTGCTCAACGGCTGGGGCGTCGGCGAGCAACATTGGGGCGGTCTGGCGCAGAAGGCACGGCTCAACGGCGACTGGTTGATTGCGTTGCCCGAGGCGTTTACCCCGGCACAAGCCATGGCCATCGGCACCGCGGGATACACGGCCATGCTGTGTATTCTGGCGCTGGAGCGCAATGGCGTGACGCCGGACCAGGGGGAGGTGCTGGTGACCGGCGCCAACGGCGGTGTCGGCAGTTTTGCCATCGCGCTGCTGAGCAAGCTGGGTTACCGGGTCGTGGCGTCCACCGGCCGTATGTCCGAACATGAATACCTCAAGCAACTGGGCGCCACTGAAATCATTGATCGTGACACTCTGTCCGCGCCGGGCAAGCCGCTGGCCAAGGAGCGCTGGGCCGGGGTCATCGATTCGGTCGGCAGTCACACGTTGGCCAATGCCTGCGCCAGCACGCGTTCGGAGGGCACCGTGGCGGCGTGCGGTCTGGCCCAGGGCATGGACTTTCCCGCCTCAGTGGCGCCGTTCATTTTGCGCGGGGTCACGCTGGCTGGCATCAACAGCGTCACTCAGCCCAAGGCGCGTCGCCTACAAGCGTGGGATCGCCTGGCGACAGACCTTGACGTTGCTCTGTTGGCGCTGATCAGCCGCGAGATCAGCTTGAGCGAAGCCCTCGACGCCGCACCGCAGTTGCTGGCTGGACAGCTGCGCGGGCGCGTGGTGGTCGACGTCAATCGCTGAGTTCACGGTCGAGTAACTGGCGTTTGCGTTCGACGCCCCAGCGATAGCCGGACAGGTTGCCATCGCTGCGCACCACGCGGTGGCAGGGAATCGCCACCGCGAGCTTGTTGGCGCCGCACGCCTGCGCCACGGCGCGCATTGATGTCGGTGCGCCGATGCGTTGGGCAATTTCAGCGTAACTGGCGGTGCTGCCGCTCGGAATCTCCCGCAGCGCCTGCCATACGCGTTCCTGAAACGCAGTGCCTCTGACGTCCAGCGGCAGATCGAGGCCGATTGCCGGCGCTTCGACAAACCCGACGACCTTGGCGATCAGCTGTTCGAAGTCGGTGTCGGCACCGATCAGGTTGGCCTGGCGAAACTGATCCTGCAGATCGCACACCAGCTGATGCGGGTCGTCGCCCAGCAGAATCGCACAAATGCCGCGCGCGCTTTGCGCCACCAACAGCGCGCCGAGTGAGCATTGGCCGACAGCGAAACGAATGTCATTGTTGTGCCCGGCCGAGCGGTACTCAGCCGGCTTCATCCCCAGCAACCGATCGGCCGATTCATAGAAGCGACTATTGGAATTGAAGCCCGCCTCATAAAGAGCATCGGTAATCGAACCACCGCCCGCCAGACGCTCACGCACCCGACGCGAGCGATGGGCGGCAAAGTAGCCTCTGGGCGTCAGCCCTGTAGCCGCCTTGAACACACGGTGAAAATGAAACGGGCTCAACCCGGCCGCCGCGGCCAGTTCATTGAGCGACGGCAACGTCTCGGCGGCCTCGATACGGCGGCAGGCGATCGCCACGGTGGCGGCACGTTGCGCGGCGACTTCGCTGTGATCCTTGCTGGCGCGCCTGCTCGGGCGATAACCGGCGGCTTCTGCCTGTTCGGCCGTGTCGAAAAACTCGACATTCTTTGGCTTCGGCAGCCGTGCAAGGCTGCTCGGGCGGCAGTAAATGCCGGTGGTTTTCACGGCGTAGACAAATTGCCCGTCCGCCTGCGGGTCCCGCGCCACCACAGCGGCCCAGCGTGGATCAGCTTCGGTGTCGAGAGTGTAGGACTGCGTTTTCATGAGAGGACATCCGTTGGCCTGTTTGACTCAGGTTAACCAGCCTTGATGATCGCAACACTCCGGGCCTTGCGCTCAAATTCTTGCGCTTATCCGGCAACGCGGAACGTCAGATTGATTCGTTGTTCGCCAAGTTGCGGATGCCGGCCGTGTCTGATCGGCAGCACCCCATGAAAACGCAGGCGATCGACGCCGCCCCAGACCACCATATCGCCGTGCAGCAGGGGGATGCGCTGGCTCTTGTCACTGCGTGCGAAACCGCCGAACAGGAACATCGCCGGCAATCCCAGCGACAGCGAAACGATCGGCGCGGCGTAGGCCTTTTCGTCTTTGTCCTGATGCAACGACATCTTGGCACCGGGGACATAGCGATTGATCAGGCAGGAATCAGCGTGGAAATCAGCAAAACCGGCCCGCTCGGCGGCGGCATGCGCCAATTCGGCAAACACCGTCGGCATCGGCGGCCAGGGTAACCCGCTGAGAGGATCGACACGGGTGTAGCGATAGCCGCTGCGATCGGTTATCCAGCCCAGCGCGCCGCAACTGCTGGTGCCGACCGACATGCTGAAGCCCCCCGGCGTAACCATGTGCCGCAACGGGGCGGCGGCGAGAATAGCCGCCAGCTGCGTCAGCAACGATTCGATGCGGGGCAAGGCGAAACCGCGCAGCACCCACGATTGCTCGCCGATCTGCTCGTTACGCGGCTGCTGTACGGGTTCGTGATCGCTGAACAGATCAAAAGGATTCGGTTGCATGGCGCTCATGACGCATCGTGGAAAATGATGCCTAGAGTATGCCGATTGCCACTGTGCAGGCGACTGACGCCGTGACGCATGGTCACCCGATAATCGCCCCGCACACCTTTGACCGGCCGTTGATTGACGGCAAAAATCACCGCGTCACCTTTCTGTAAATCCAGCACCTGCGGGCGCGATTGCATGCGCGGGCGCTGTTCGGTCAACACGAACTCGCCGCCTGTGAAGTCCCGCCCCGGTTGCGACAGAAGCAGCGCCACTTGCAGCGGGAACACCTGCTCGCCGTAGAGATCCTGGTGCAGGCAATTGTAATCCTGCGGGCCATATTGCAATAACAATGGGGTAGGGCGCTGTTGGCCGGCAGCATGGCAGCGCTGGAGAAACTCGGCATGAGTCGCTGGAAAACGCTGCGCCAGACCCATCCGCTCGTACCAACGGTTAGCCAGCGGCACCAGTCGCGGGTACAGCGCTGTGCGCAGACGTTCGACCGGGGCAGGAAGGGGATAGCTGAAGTATTTGTATTCGCCGCGACCGAATCCGTGGCGGGCCATGATGACCTGCGAACGAAACGGCTCGGTCTGCGGATACAGAGCACTCAAGCGCTCGCAGGTTTCGGTCCGTAGCAACGAGCGGATGATCGCGCAGCCGTGCTGATCCAGTTGCTGCTCCAGGCTTGCCCAGTCGAGTGCATCCAGCCGGGAAGGTGACAGTGTCATGCCGACTCCTTGATGGTCATCGAGGGGGCAGTCTAGGCAGGCCTTGGCGGGAAAACACTCCGCCACTTGCGGTCGAACTCTATGACAAGACGACTTACAGCGCTTTGCTGACTTTGATGTCAGTGACTTCTTCGTCGGTGTGCAGCTTTTGCAGCGCCGCTTTCGCTTCCTCGTCGGTGCCGGTTTCCAGCTCGGCGAACTCGAAACGCTGTTCACCGTCGAGCTTGTATTTGATGACGTATTTGGTCTTTTGCGCCACGGTCATGGTTTCCTTTCAGAATAGGCTACGTGTTTCAGCTCAGTTTAGTGCTGGAGCGACGGATGATCTTGATCGAGTGAGTCAGCGTCGGCTTGCGCGTCACGCTGATTGCGCGGCGATTGACGGTGTCGATGGTGATGTTCCAGAAGCCGGTGCTGGGCGCGGTGATGCGCGCCGGAAACGTGTCGAAGGCGCCGCCGTGGTAAGTGTGACGGCCGCCATTCTTGAAGCTGCGGAAGTTGGCGTCGTTCATCAGACGAATGTTGCACATTTGCGAGCATTGGATGACGACGATGTCGTCTTCGTTAAGGTGTTCGCGCTGGTGAATAAATTTCATGGGCGCCTCCAGAAGGGCTTTTTCTACAAAATCAAAACGATAGCTTGTCAATGAGCGCAGTTTATCAGCCCGCACGGGTTATTATCTGGCCGTCGGGCGTCGCTTTGACAATTTTGAACAGATATTCGCGATTGGATGCGGGTTAAATGCAAAAGGCTCCGGATAAAAACGGCATTTGTGCTGTCGGACGGTCTTTAACGGAGGTTAGGTATGAAGTGGGGTGTGGTGTGTGTGCCGTGGATTCTGGCTCTGGCCGGTTGTGCGAATGTTGCCGAAATCAATGAAACACTGCCGACCATGAGCGTGATCTCCGGAAAGAAGCCCCTTGAATACGCGCAGTGCCTGTCCGATAAGCTCGCCGACAGCCGCGGCGCGCTGCAGTTGCAGCCGCACAAAGAAGGCGTGCGGGTGATCGTTCCCGGCAAACTGTCTTCAGGCCCGGCGGCTGTGTTTGATATCGAAGACCGCTCCGGCGGCAGCAGTATCAAGCTGCATGAGCGCATGTCCAACGTGCCGGTTCGCCCGCATGATGTGCAGAAAGCCGCAAACGCCTGCATTTCCGGCTGATAGACTATCGGTCATCAGTATCGAATGCCGTCACAGTCACGCTGTGACGGCATTTTCATTCCGGGAGTCGCGATGAAGCGAGAGCACGTGCGGGAGCGCCACGCAGAAGGCCTTATTTCTGCCACCCATGTCATCCAGAACCCGGCGAATCCTGGGGAGTGGATCGTGTTTTTCAAGAAAAGCGCCGGGCGCAGTTACTTTTTGGTCGACGAGAACGACGAAGTCGAATCTTTCAACCGGCTCGACGATCTTATCGACGTCGTGCGCGGCCTTGGCATCAAGTTCGCCGAAATTCACATGTAAGCTGTTATTTGCAGACCACGACGACCGAGCGATTCTTGTAATTGCCGACATCGACTCCGAGGGTCTTGTCGCTTTCCGCTGGCGCAGGCGTGCCATCGGTGCCGACGATGCGATAGCCGGTGCCCGCGCAAGAAGCATCGGCTTTTTCATAGCACATCGCCCAGGAGTTGGCTTCGCCGGAGCAATCGATGCTCAGGCCCTGTTCGCCGTTTTTAAGGTAGGTGGGTTGCGAGGTGGCACAACCGCCGACCAGCAGAAGTGCAAAAAGGGGCAGCATCGTTTTCTTGGTCATATCAGGTCTTCAGCGAGGGGGACTAGACGCTCTGACAGCGCCGCGGTGAAAAGGTTATAGCGTTTTGCCACTTGTTTGTATGCAGGCACAAAAAAGCCCTGCGCATGGCAGGGCTCTGTGTTTCCTGGCGCCGATCAGTCTTGATCCTTGCCACGGCGTTTTGACGATGCCGGAGTGTCTGTGAACACCGATGCCACGTCTGTCGCCATCTGTTCGCTGTCGAACGGCCCGGCGATGTGTTCGCCGTTGGTGGTGGTCAGCGTCCATTTGCCGTCTTTCTTGTCGATCACGTACCCATTGATGATTTTTACCGCAGCCATCTAGTCTGTCTCGTTCGCTGGTTCAAAAGCCGCCATGATACCGGCAATTGCTCGCATCCGGGTCTGAAAAGCGTATGGTAGTGCCGTTTGCCGGCGTCTTGCGCTACGCTGACTGCGCCGCCCGAAACACCGATGGAACTATCGGCAAGAATATTTCTCTATGATGGCATCGGTTAGCCAGTGCGGGGCATTGTAAGGTGCACGCCGCCTGATTAGACTGCGCCGAAACTCGTACACACAGCCTTTTCAAGGACTTATATGATCAAGAAATGCTTGTTCCCAGCAGCCGGTTACGGTACTCGCTTCCTGCCAGCGACTAAAGCCATGCCTAAAGAAATGCTGCCGGTGGTAAACAAGCCACTGATCCAGTACGGCGTTGAAGAAGCGCTGGACGCCGGCCTGACGGAAATCTCCATCGTCACCGGTCGTGGCAAGCGCGCGCTGGAAGACCACTTCGACATCAGCTACGAGCTGGAAAACCAGATCAAGGGCACCGACAAAGAGAAATACCTGGTCGGCATCCGCAAGCTGCTCGACGAGTGCTCGTTCTCCTACACCCGTCAGACCGAAATGAAAGGCCTCGGCCACGCGATCCTGACCGGTCGCCCGCTGATCGGTGACGAACCGTTCGCCGTGGTGCTGGCGGACGACCTGTGCGTCAACCTCGAAGGCGACGGCGTCCTGACCCAGATGGTCAAGCTGTACAAGCAGTTCCGCTGCTCGATCATCGCCATCCAGGAAGTCGACCCGCAGGAAACCAGCAAATACGGCGTGATCGCCGGCGAGATGATCCGCGACGACATCTATCGCGTGCACAGCATGGTTGAGAAGCCCAAGCCGGAAGACGCACCGTCGAACCTGGCGATCATTGGTCGTTACATCCTGACTCCGGACATCTTCGACCTGATCGAACAGACCGAGCCAGGCAAGGGCGGCGAAATCCAGATCACCGACGCCCTGATGAAACAAGCCCAGAACGGCTGCGTCATGGCCTACAAGTTCAAAGGCAAGCGTTTCGACTGCGGTGGTGCTGAAGGTTACATCGAGGCGACCAACTTCTGCTTCGAGAACTTCTACAAGACGGGCAAGGCTTACTAAGTCCGTTTGAGCTGTCTGCAAGATAAAGCCACCTTCGGGTGGCTTTTTCGTTTTCCGCCCTTATATGGATGGCAGCGCTTGCCCAATGGATGGCTGCAGGTATGCTGATCGCCTGCCGAGGAGATAGAAATGGCCTACGATTTTGACCTTTATGTGATTGGCGCCGGTTCTGGCGGTGTGCGGGCGGCGCGGTTTGCGGCCGGTTTTGGTGCGAGGGTGGCGGTGGCTGAAAGCCGTTATCTGGGCGGCACCTGCGTCAACGTTGGCTGCGTGCCGAAAAAGCTGTTGGTGTACGGAGCGCACTTTGCCGAAGATTTCGAGCAGTCGTCCGGTTTTGGCTGGAGTCTGGGCGAGGCGAATTTCGATTGGGCCACTCTGATTGCCAACAAGGACCGCGAGATCAATCGCCTCAACGGTATCTACCGCAACCTGTTGGTCAACAGCGGCGTGACGCTGCATGAGGCGCACGCGAAGATCGTCGGGCCGCACGAGGTTGAGGTCGATGGCCGGCGTTACACTGCCGAGAATATTCTGATTGCGACCGGCGGCTGGCCGCAGATTCCGCAGATTCCAGGCCACGAACATGCTATCGGCTCGAACGAAGCATTCTTTCTCAAAGAGCTGCCCAAGCGTGTGCTGGTGGTCGGCGGCGGTTACATCGCCGTCGAGTTCGCCGGGATTTTCCATGGCCTTGGCGCCAACACTACACTGCTGTACCGCGGCGATCTGTTCCTGCGGGGCTTTGATGGTGCGGTGCGCAAGCATTTGCAGGAAGAACTGACCAAGCGCGGCATGGATTTGCAGTTCAACGCTGACATCGCGCGGATCGACAAGCAGGCCGACGGCAGCCTGAAAGCGACCCTCAAGGACGGGCGTGTTCTGGACGCGGATTGCGTTTTCTACGCCACAGGTCGGCGTCCGATGCTGGACAATCTGGGTCTGGAAAACACTGATGTGCAGCTCGACGACAAGGGCTTTATCAAAGTCGATGAGCAATACCAGACCGCCGAACCCTCGATTCTCGCGCTGGGCGATGTCATTGGTCGTGTGCAGCTGACGCCGGTGGCATTGGCCGAGGGCATGGCGGTGGCGCGGCGCTTGTTCAAGCCCGAGCAGTATCGTCCGGTCGACTACAAGATGATCCCGACCGCGGTATTCAGCCTGCCGAACATTGGCACTGTGGGTTTGACTGAGGAAGAGGCGCGCGAGGCGGGCCATGACGTGGTTATCTTTGAAAGCCGTTTCCGCCCAATGAAACTGACATTGACCGATTGTCAGGAGAAAACCCTGATGAAGCTGGTGGTGGATGGCAAGACCGATAAAGTACTCGGTTGCCACATGGTCGGCCCGGACGCTGGCGAGATCGTCCAAGGCCTAGCGATCGCGCTGAAGGCAGGTGCCACCAAGCGCGACTTCGACGACACGATCGGGGTCCACCCGACGGCCGCCGAAGAATTCGTCACCATGCGTACGCCGGTCGGCGCTTAAGCGTCCTTCGGTTTGGCCAGGTCTGGCGCCGCCGCAACGGTGGCTGCCAGACGCTGGCTTTCTTCAAGATTTGCCTGCGCTTTGCTTAATTCCTTTTCCAGCGCCTGATTGAGTTGCGTCTGCTCCTCGACGTTCTGTTTGAGCACTTGGCTCTCCAGTGAGGCCACGCGCAGGCGTTCCTGGAGGAGGGTGCGCTCGCTGTCGACGCGAGTGGCTTGCTCCAGCAACTGATCCTGACGCAGGTTGCTCTGCTTGAGCTGGTCCTGCATCAGGCTCAGTTCGCGCTGGGTGCCGCGGTTTTCGGTGAGCAGGCGCTCGTTGTCGCGGTGCAGTTGGGTGATTTCGTCCTGGCGTACGAGGGCGCTTTGCTGGGCTTGGCGCAATTCGGCTTGCAGTTGCTGAACCTGGGCTTCGTGGCGACTCTGCTCCTGTTCGCGTTGTTCTCGGGCAGCGTTGCGGTAGTGCTCCAGCGCGTCGCGGGCGTGCAGGTGCTTTTCTTCCAGGGAGCGAATCTGCTCATCCTTGTCCTGCAGGCGCAATTCAAAGTCCGCCAGCGCCTGATTCAGCCCGGCGTTGCGGGTCTGTTCGGTTTGCAGCATCGAGCGCGTATTGCTCAGGGCTTCGGACTCACGCGCCAGGGCGGCGCCCTGAATGTCGTGCTCGTGTTCGAGTTTCTCCAGGGCCAGACGTGTCTGCTTCAGCTCGGATTCCAGCGCCTCGCGCTGCTCCTCGAATTGTTCGCGCGCCTGTTCGATGGGCTCCTGCGCCTGTTCTTTCAAACGTTGCGCGAGGCGCGAGACCAGTGCGGCCAACTCGTCATCGATCGGTTCCGCCGAGGCTTCGACGGGCTGTGCACCGTCATCCAGTTCCTTCAAATAGCGATGGATCGTGGTTTTCGAGCCGGTGTTGCCCATTTCAATGCGTACCGCATCGATGCTCGGGTGTTCGCCGCGAGCCAGAATCGCGGTGCGCGCAATCTGCACCAGGGCTTTGGTAATGCCGCCACGGGCCATGTGAACTCCTACGGTTACGTACTGTGGTACATGCCACTAAAGTACGCAGTGTACCACGCTGAAAATAAAGTTAAATCTTTGATATAGAAGGGGCGGGATATACTGGTATTACCCAGTGTCAGGCGGCAAAATGCCGATTTGCACCCCTGAATCAGTACGCCGAGAGAAAACCGCCCATGAGCGACCTGGATCGCTATCTGCAAGCTGCGACCCGTGACAACACGCGCCGCAGCTATCGCGCCGCCATCGAGCATTTTGAAGTGGTCTGGGGCGGCTTCTTGCCTGCAACAGCCGACAGCGTTGCGCGCTATCTGGTGGAGCATGCAGGAGTGCTGTCGATCAATACGCTGAAGCTGCGTCTGTCAGCGCTGGCGCAGTGGCACAACAGTCAGGGATTTGCCGACCCGACCAAGGCGCCGGTGGTGCGCAAGGTGTTCAAAGGTATTCGCGCATTGCACCCGGCTCAGGAAAAACAGGCCGAGCCGTTGCAATTGCAGGATTTGCAGCGTGTGATCGATTGGCTGGAGCACGAAGGTCAGACTGCCCGACAGCAGCAGGATCGCCCTGCGTTGCTCAAGGCTTATCGAGATCGCGCACTGATTCTGCTGGGTTTCTGGCGCGGCTTTCGCAGCGACGAGCTGTGCCGCTTGCAGATCGAACATGTGCAGGCTCACGCTGGCCGCGGCATCACCTTGTACCTGCCGCGCAGCAAGGGCGATCGCGAGAATCTGGGGCAGACCTATCAGGCGCCGGCGCTGTTGAAGCTTTGTCCGGTTCAGGCTTACATCGACTGGGTCACCGAAGCGGCGCTGGTCCGTGGCGCGGTTTTTCGCAGCATCGACCGCTGGGGCAATCTGAACGAGGAGGGCCTGCACGCAAACAGCATTATCCCGCTACTACGCCAGGCCTTGCAGCGCGCGGGGATCGCCGCTGAGAACTACACCAGCCATTCCCTGCGTCGCGGCTTCGCCACTTGGGCTCATCAAAGCGGCTGGGATTTGAAGTCGCTGATGAGTTACGTCGGCTGGAAGGACATGAAATCCGCAATGCGTTATGTTGAGGTCAGCCCATTCCAGGGAATGGCTCGGATCATGGATAAGCCGGATCAAGCGTAGAGATCGTTTTCTTCTATTAATACAGTCACGTAATAGCGAAAACAAATCAGCAGTATCAGGTTTGCCAATGAGCCTTCCGTCCAGTGAATGGGTAGGATTCACCCATCAACTTCATAACCCCTGACGGAGAGTCATCGATGCCTATCATCAACAGCCAAGTAAAACCGTTCAAAGCTACCGCGTTCAAAAACGGCGATTTCGTTGAAGTTTCGGACGCTGACCTGAAGGGCAAGTGGTCGGTCGTGTTCTTCTACCCAGCCGACTTCACCTTCGTCTGCCCAACCGAGCTGGAAGACCTGGCCGACAACTACGCTGAGTTCAAGAAGCTGGGCGTAGAAATCTACAGCGTCTCCACCGACACGCATTTTGCCCACGCTGCCTGGCACAACACTTCGCCAGCCATCGGCAAAATCGAATACACCATGATCGGCGACCCGACCCACGTCATCTCCCGCAACTTCGACGTGCTGATCGAAGAAGCCGGTCTGGCGGATCGTGGCACCTTCGTGATCAACCCTGAAGGTCAGATCAAAATCGTTGAGCTGAACGATGGCGGCGTTGGCCGTGACGCTTCCGAGCTGCTGCGCAAGATCAAGGCTGCTCAGTACGTCGCTGCACACCCAGGCGAAGTTTGCCCAGCCAAGTGGAAAGAAGGCGAGGCCACTCTGGCTCCGTCCCTGGACCTGGTCGGCAAGATCTAAGTCTGTGACACGCAACGCAGGGCGGTACGCCGCACCTTCTTAAGTTAGCTGCACCGCCCAATAAAAATGCCCGGGCGAGATTCGCTCGGGCTTTTTTTTGCCTCAAATATAGGAAATCGCCCGTATGTTGGACGCCAATCTTAAAGCCCAGTTGAAATCGTACCTGGAACGGGTCACCCAACCGATCGAGATCGTTGCATCCCTCGACGACGGTGCGAAATCCCGTGAAATGCTCGACCTGCTCAAAGACGTTGCCAGTCTTTCGAGCCAGATTACTTTGATCGACAGCGGTGACGATGCACGCAAGCCATCGTTCTCGATCAACCGCCCGGGCGCTGACATCAGTCTGCGTTTCGCCGGTATTCCGATGGGCCATGAATTCACTTCGCTGGTACTGGCGCTGCTGCAAGTCGGCGGCCACCCATCCAAAGCCAGCGCTGAAGTCATCGAGCAGATTCGCTCGCTCAAAGGCGAGTTCAGCTTCGAGACCTACTTCTCGCTGTCTTGCCAGAACTGCCCGGACGTCGTTCAGGCGCTGAACCTGATGGCTGTGCTCAACCCGAACATTCGCCACGTCGCCATCGACGGCGCGCTGTTCCAGGATGAAGTCAATGATCGCAAGATCATGGCGGTGCCGAGCATTTACCTGAACGGCGAAAACTTCGGCCAGGGCCGCATGGGCCTGGAAGAAATCCTCGCCAAGCTCGACACCGGCGCCATCGAGCGTCAGGCCGAGAAGATCAGCGCCAAGGAAGCCTTTGACGTGCTGGTCGTCGGCGGTGGCCCAGCCGGCGCTTCGGCCGCCATTTATGCAGCGCGTAAAGGTATTCGCACCGGCGTTGCCGCTGAGCGCTTCGGCGGTCAGGTGCTGGACACCATGGCCATCGAAAACTTCATTTCCGTGCAGGAAACCGAAGGCCCGAAACTGGCCACGGCGCTGGAAGAACACGTCAAGCAGTACGACGTCGACATCATGAACCTGCAACGCGCCGACAAGCTGATCCCTGGCAAGAACGGCGAACTGCACGAAGTCCGCTTCGCCAGTGGCGCGTCCCTTAAAGCCAAAAGCGTGATTCTCGCGACCGGCGCACGCTGGCGTGAAATGAACGTGCCGGGCGAGCAGGAATACCGCAATAAAGGCGTAGCGTACTGCCCGCACTGCGACGGTCCGTTGTTCAAGGGCAAGCGCGTGGCAGTGATCGGTGGCGGCAACTCCGGCGTTGAAGCGGCCATTGATTTGGCCGGTATCGTGTCGCACGTAACGCTGCTGGAGTTCGACGTGCAACTGCGTGCCGACGCCGTGCTGCAACGCAAGCTGCACAGCCTGCCGAACGTGACAGTCATCACCAGTGCGCAAACCACTGAAGTGACCGGCAATGGTGAGAAGGTCAACGGCCTGCGTTACAAGGATCGCAACACCGATGAATTGCGTACGGTCGAGCTGGAAGGGATCTTTGTGCAGATCGGTCTGCTGCCTAACACCGATTGGCTCAAAGGCACCATCGAATTGTCGCCGCGCGGGGAAATCATCGTCGATAACCGTGGCGAGACCTCGATCCCGGGCATCTTCGCCGCCGGTGACGTCACGACTGTGCCGTACAAGCAGATCGTTATTGCCGTGGGCGAGGGCGCCAAGGCTTCGTTGAGTGCTTTCGATCACTTGATCCGGACTTCGGCACCGGCGTAATTGCCAAGTCGGAAACGAAAAAAAACCCATGAGCGATCATGGGTTTTTTTACGCCTGACTCAAATCCAATTGTAGGCCTTCGCCTGCTTGCGATGACGATAGCGGATTCAATACTTCATTGACTGACAGACCGCTTTCGCGAGCAGGCTCGTTCCTACAGGGGATTTGCGCTGCCCCTTACAGCGGCGCAGGCTGGATGATCTCGACCCAGTAACCGTCCGGATCCTTGATAAACGCCAGGCTTTTCATGCGGCCATCGCTCAGGCGCTTCTGGAAATCACAGCCCAGTTCTTCAAAGCGTGCGCATGCGGCAACAATATCCGGCACCGAAATGCAGATGTGGCCGAAACCACGCGGATCAGTGTTGCCGTTATGGTAGGCGAAGTCGGAATCGTTTTCGGTGCCGTGGTTATGGGTCAATTCGAGAATCCCGGGGATCGATTTCATCCATTGCGTGCGGGCAGCGGCATCGGCGGGGATCTGCGCTTTATCCACCAGGGCGAGGAAGTACAGGCTGAACTCGGCTTCCGGAAAATCGCGCTTCTCGACCAGCGAAAACCCCAGCACGCGGGTATAGAAATCCAGCGACCGGGTGATGTCCTTCACACGCAGCATGGTGTGGTTGAACACGAAGTTACGGGTTGCGCTGTCTGGCGTGGCGGTAACGCCGGGGAAAGTGTTCAGTTCGTTGAGGCTCATGGGCCCTCCAATAACTATGGGCGAGTGGATAGACGCAATGATACGCAAGCCTGCCAGCATCACCAAATGAAAGGGCAAGCTTGCTCTGCGCACGGGCGAGGCTCAGACTTTGCAGCTCATCTCTGCGAGTGCGTGCGCTAATGATCCGAGTGTTCAAGTCTGGGTTGGTTCTATTGGCCGTGGTTGCGGTCGGCACTTCGGTGTTCGCCGCCGAACCGCAAATTACCTGGCCAGCGGGCTGGGTAGTCGCGAAGCTTGCCGACGCGACGCCGTCGGTTTCCCGTCAGCGAGCCGTGAAAAATGATGCCGATGGCAATCAGGTAATGGTCATGGAGTTGACCATGACGCCGGTTGAAAGCGGGCATCAAGTCAACTTGCAGGGCGTGTTGATGGAAATGCGCAAATCCATCCAGAAGGATTTTTTCCAGAGCGGTTACCAAAGTGTGTGCAACAAAGTGCATGCGTCAACGCTGGGGTCTTTGCCAGCGCTGGAGACGACCTGCACCATCACTGAGAACGGTCGCCATGTGCTGTCGCAAACACTGGTCTCCGCAGTCGAGGCGGGCCGGGCTTATGTTCTTTCCTATGCAGGGCAGGCAGAGGTTTATAAGGCGAGCACCGAGGAAATAGTCGCGGCAAGAAACAGCCTGAAACTTTAGCAGAGTGTTATTTTGTGACAGGGTTAAATAGCCGAAGGGATTAAGCACAAAGTTGGACGTTGCACCGCAATCGCAACATTACGCAGCAAAATGTTTAGCGGTTCACCGCCCTTACGCTAGCAAATGCTGGCAACTTGCAGGATGAAAATCATTTCATTTGTTAAATATTGTCAATAAAAAAGCCCTGCTTCTGGCAGGGCTTTTTGTTGGCGGAAGATTAACCGCGCAACCAGGAATCAACGGTAGCTGCACCGTATTGTTCCTTCCAGGCCTTCAGGCCGCGGTGGTTGCCGCCCTTGGTTTCGATCAACTCGCCGGTGTGCGGGTTCTGATAAACCTTGACCACGCGGGCGCGACGGGTTTTAGGCGCTGCGGACACTTGCAGGCCCGATTTTGCCGGGTTCGGATCGAGAATGGCGATGATGTCTTTCAGGCCTTTGCCGTAGGTTTTCATCAGCCCCTGGAGCTTTTCTTCGAATTCGATTTCTTTCTTGAGCCCGGCATCGTTCTTCAGCGATTCCAGCTGCTTGAGCTGTTCCTGAAGGGCCTTTTCAGCTGCACGAAATTCAGCGAGTCTGGACAATATCTTTACTCCAATAGTGTGTTTAGCTGATACCAACCGCAAACAAAGCTATAAGCCGGGAGCCTTGAAGCGACTCGGTGATAAATGGCTTACCCGCCAGTTTTGCTCAGGTTGAAAAAATTGTAGTAGTTAATCGCCCCAGAGTAAATCCTGATCTTGTCTTCATGTAACAACAGCGCTTTTTTGTATCAATTTGGTGCGCCGGTCCGGTCGTTGTGTCATGTAGTTAATGGTGACTTAATGCGCTGATGAAATCCGCGGCCGGCATTGGTTTGCCGAACAAATAGCCTTGCAGGAAGTTGACGTGGTGCGCGGTCAGATAATCAGCCTGGGCCTGAGTTTCGACACCTTCGGCAACAATACCCAGGTCGAGCTTGGCCGAGAGTTCGATAATCGTGTCCAGAATATGCCGCGACAACGCGTCGATGCCGATCATCGCGACAAAACTTTGATCGATCTTGAGGAAGTCCACATTGAATTTGCGCAAGTAGCCGAGGCTGGAGTGGCCGGTGCCGAAGTCGTCGATCGCGATCTTCACGCCCAGCAAGTGCAGTTGCTCAAACAATTGACGGGTAATGTCGGTGGGTTCAATCAGCTCTCGTTCCGTCAACTCCAGCACCAGGCTTACGCTGCCAGCGACAAAGGCGTCGAGGAATTCGCGGCAGTCCTCGACCAGATCCAGATCACGGCAATGGCTGGCAGTAATGTTGATACCGATGTGAAAAGGTGTGGCGAACGTTGCCGAGTGCGGTCCCAGCAGGGCCGCGGTCTGCTGCATCAGTGAACGCGTCATGGGCACGATCAGCCCCGAATGCTCGGCGAAGGGAATAAACAGGTCCGGGCGCACCAGGCCCTCCTTGGGATGACTCCAGCGCATCAGGACTTCGGCGCCTGACCATGCCTTGCTGTCACCATGAACCACGGGCTGGAAGTACGGGATGAACTCGCCGGCCTCCAGCGCACGGAGCATTTCGTGGCTCGGCGAGGTCGAGCGCTTCTGCACGATATGGCCAATGGCACCCGAGACCACACCGAAAAAAATCAGCAGACTGAACAAGGGCGGGTATTCGTCCGCCATGTAGCGCCAGACTTGTCCCTGCGGGAAACCCGCTGCGACGCTGAACGCGTAACGCGCGGAGTTCAGCGTGCTTTGCGCCACGGGCAGAGCGGGAAGCTCGCCCTGGTGCACGCTGCCGTCGGCGGACAGCCAATTCTCACCGACTTGCAGCATGAGCAAGGTCTGCCGGCCGATCAGGCGCAGGATGTTGCTCAGGTGATAGCCATCGAGCGTGGTCAGCGCGCCGCCGCGACCGTCGCTGAGGCGGTACACCAGCAGCGCGGTGTTTGGCGTTACCGGGTTACCGTTCATGAGCCACAGTTTGCCGGCGTGATAATCGCCCGCGTTGACCGCTTCCTTGAAGTCGCCGAACAGCGAGCTGCAATACAAGTCGTTGTCCCACACCAGATTGGTCGAGCGCACGAAGGGGCGGCGGGTGACCTGTTCGCGCAAGGCCAGCTTCACCTCTTCACAGGGTTTTCCGGCCAGTGGCAGCAGATCCCGGGCGGCCTGCGCGGTGTTGTCGAGCATCAACTCGAACTGGCGCAGCGCTTCCTCGGCGGTGTGCTGCGAACTTTGCTGCAACGTCCGCTCAGCCTGCATATACAGAATCACGCTACCGAGCACGATGGGCAGCAGGCCACTGAGCAGTGTCACGATGATGCGCGTGCTGCGCTTGCGGCGGGGTCTCACGGTGAGCGGCATGGACGCATCCTGTTGCGTTGAAGTGGGGCGCTTGAGTTCAGGCCTGCCGATGGCGCGGCGCCGGACAAACGTTGAAGCAAAAGGGAGGATAGATGGCAGATGACGCTTGTGCTGCTCATTGTTGGGAGACGGTTGTCGCCAGTTTGATAAAGGCCAGCGCTGCCGGTGAGGCCTGGCGCTGATCAAGCACGGCCAGACCGACCTGACGCTTGACGGCCGGCAGCAAGGGCCGTTTCTCGTAACCCGCGCTGGCGTCGTCCGGTAATGAGCTCGCAGCGACAATTGTGATCGCGTCGCCACGGATGACCGTGTCGAGGGTGCTGAGCAGTTGCGAGCAACGATAACGGATGTTCGGTTGCAACCGCGCCGCCATGAACAGTCGCGACACCAGTTCTGCGGAACCTGCCTCGGTGAGCACAAACGGGTCGTCGCACAGGTCCTTGAGTCTCAACGCTGACTGCGCCGCCAGTCGATGTCCGCGTGGGAGCAGCGCGACCATTTGATCTTCGAGCAAGGCGAAGGTGTCGAAACGCTCTTCGGGCAGCACCACGAAACCAACGTCGATGCGCCGCTCCTCCAGCCATTGAATAACTTGCCGATCCGGCCCTTCATCGATGTGCACTTCGATGCCCGGATGCGCCTGGCGAAAGCGCTGCAGAATCTTCGGTAGCAGCCTGATTGACGAGGTCGGGCCGAACGAGCCGATGCGCAGGGTACCGGTTTTCATGCCGCGCGCATCCGCCGCTTCCTGGCGCAAGGTGTTGGCGAGGCCGAGCATCGCCCTGGCGCGCAGCAGCAGTTGTTCGCCGATATCGCTGAGTTCGACGTGGGATTGATGGCGCCGCAGCAGCTCGACACCCAGTTCCTGCTCAAGGGATTTCATCGCGTGGGACACCGCAGACTGCGAGATACCCAGGCGCTGGGCGGCGAGGGTAAAGCCACGCAGCTCAGCCACGCGCGAAAAAATTTCCAGCTGCGTGAGGGTCATGAGTATTTGCTCATTTTACGATGACGGATAATGAGCGGGATGATACGCCATCCCTTAACGGTCTGGGTCTGGAGTGTCATGCGTAACCTTGAGCAAGCCCATCGGGGCGAATCCGCTATGCCGGTGTACGTGACGCTGGCGGCCGTCACCATGATCTGGGGCGGGACCTTTGTCGCCGGGCGTTTTCTGGCGGGCAGTCTCAGTCCGATGTTCGCCGCCAGTCTGCGCTTTTTGCTGGCCAGTGCCGCGTTGCTCGGCTTCCTGTGGCTGGCGCGCATTCCACTGGCGCGGCCGACGGCACGGCAGTGGTCGCAGCTGAGTCTTTTGGGCTTGTTCGGGATTTTCTTCTACAACCTGTGCTTCTTTTATGGTCTGCAGTACATCAACGCCTCACGCGCCTCGTTGATCGTCGCGTTGAACCCGGCGGTGATCGGGTTGGCTTCCTGGCTATTGTTCAAGGAGCGTCTCGGGCGAGTGAAAGTCACCGGCATCGTCCTCTGCATCGCCGGTGCCAGTCTGGTCATCGTCAGTCGCAACCCGCAGTTGCTGGCGGCAACCACGGATGCGTGGGTCGGCGACCTGTTGATATTGGGTTGCGTGGTGGGTTGGGGCGTTTATTCGCTGTGTTCCCGCAGCCTCAATCAGAGCCTGGGGCCGCTGCAGACGGTCACTTACTCAATCCTTATTGGCACTGCCATGTTGTGGATTCTGGCGGTCGTTCGTGGCGAACTGAGCTGGACTGCACTGATTAAGCTTGGCACTGCGCAATGGTTAAGCCTGATCTATCTCGGCGTCTTCGGCTCGGCGCTGGCTTACATCGGTTATTACGATGGCATCCGTAAAATCGGCGCGACGCGCAGCGGCGTCTTCATCGCCCTGAACCCGCTGACGGCGGTAATGCTGGGTGCGTTACTGCTCGGCGAGCAACTGACCCCTGCCATGTATCTGGGTGCAACATTGATTCTGCTGGGCATTTATCTGTGTAACAAAACCCTTGCACCGATGGCAAAAAAGCGGATTTTATAGAGGCAGCAGACAAGCCAGGTTACGCTGTGTAGAATCGGTTTACGCATACAATAATAATCGTCTTCTGGCAGCAGAAGCCTCGCCCGCAAGAGCCTTGGGTCGACAATGAAGATATTCGGGTTTCAACTGATCTACGGTGACTTCCTCGCCCGCAGTGTGCGCGGCATCTCCTGCGCGCCACCCCAGACCTCACATGACTGACAAATAACCCTGGTTAATTGATAAGAAATGATGAGGCGCCACCATGGCAGATTTATACGAAAACCCAATGGGCCTGATGGGCTTTGAGTTCATCGAGTTCGCATCGCCGACGCCCGGCACGCTGGAGCCGATCTTCGAGATCATGGGCTTCACCAAAGTCGCGACCCACCGTTCCAAGAACGTGCACCTGTACCGCCAGGGCGCGATCAACCTGATCCTCAACAACGAACCCAACAGCGTCGCCTCGTACTTTGCCGCCGAACACGGCCCGTCGGTGTGCGGCATGGCGTTCCGTGTCAAGGATTCGCAAAAGGCCTACAGCCGCGCACTGGAACTCGGCGCCCAGCCGATTCACATCGAAACCGGTCCGATGGAACTGAACCTGCCGGCGATCAAAGGCATTGGCGGCGCGCCGTTGTACCTGATCGACCGTTTTGGCGAAGGCAGTTCGATCTATGACATCGACTTCGTGTTCATCGAAGGCGTTGACCGCAATCCGGTCGGTGCCGGCCTGAAGATCATCGATCACCTGACCCACAACGTGTATCGCGGCCGCATGGCCTATTGGGCGAACTTCTACGAGAAGCTGTTCAACTTCCGCGAGATCCGCTACTTCGACATCAAAGGCGAATACACCGGCCTGACCTCCAAGGCGATGACCGCCCCGGACGGCATGATCCGCATCCCGTTGAACGAAGAATCGTCCAAGGGCGCCGGCCAGATCGAAGAGTTCCTGATGCAGTTCAACGGCGAGGGCATCCAGCACGTTGCGTTCCTCACCGACGACCTGATCAAGACCTGGGATCAACTGAAGAAAATCGGCATGCGCTTCATGACCGCGCCGCCAGACACCTACTACGAAATGCTCGAAGGGCGTCTGCCGAACCACGGCGAGCCGGTCGATCAACTGCAATCGCGCGGTATCCTGCTGGATGGCGCGTCGGAGCAGGGCGACAAGCGCCTGCTGCTGCAGATCTTCTCGGAGACCCTGATGGGGCCGGTGTTCTTCGAGTTCATCCAGCGCAAGGGCGATGACGGTTTCGGCGAGGGCAACTTCAAGGCCCTGTTCGAATCCATCGAGCGCGATCAGGTGCGTCGTGGTGTGCTTGCCACCGATTAATCGGCAGCTGAAATAAAAAATCCCGGCCTGCAGCGATGCAGAGCCGGGATTTTTTATGCCTCACACAGATAACAAAAAATGTGGGAGCGGGCTTGCTCGCGAATTCGGTCTCCCATTCAACAATGAGGCTGACTGAACGGACGCCTTCGCGAGCAAGCCCGCTCCCACATTTTGAACTGCGCAGGACTTTAAGGGCGGCGCTGGCGCATCAGGTGTTTAAAACCCTCGAAAACCAGCACCACCACCGCCAGCCAGATCGGTATGTACGTCAGCCATTCGCCCGGCTTGATGCTCTCGCCCAACAGCAGCGCTACCGCCAGCAACAGCACCGGCTCGACGTAACTCAACAGGCCAAACAGACTGAACGGCAGCAACCGGCTGGCAATGATGTACACCACCAGCGCCGACGCGCTGATCAGGCCGAGCAGCGGAATCAGCCACATCAGTCCCGGGTACTCAGCAAACACCGCCAGGCCTTGCTCGCCACCCTGCACAAACCACCAGGCGACCGGCAGCATCAACGTCATGTCCACCCACAAGCCGCCCAGGTTGTCGGTGTTCAGGTGTTTACGCAGTACGAAATACAGGGGATAGCCGACCACGACCAGCAGCGTCGCCCAAGAGAAACCGCCGACCTGATACAACTCGTTCAACACGCCAAGGCAAGCAAGAAACACCGCGACTTTTTGCAGATACGACAAGCTTTCGCCGTAGGCGATTCGCCCGGTCAGCACCATCGCCAGTGGCAGCAGGAAATAGCCGAGCGACACGTCGAGGCTGTAGTCATTGAGTGGCGCCCACATGAACAGCCACAACTGCACGCCCAGCAGCGCAGACGACATGATCAGGCCCGCGAGCCGCTTTGGTTTCGCCACCATCAGCCGGACCAGTTCCAGCACCCGCCGCCATTCGCCGGAGACCAGCATGAACACGGTCATGCAGGGCACGGTCAACAGCATCCGCCAGCCAAAGATTTCCACGCCGCTCAACGGGGTGAGCAGCGAAGTGTAGTAATACATGACGGCGAACAGCACCGAGGCTGAAACCGATAGAGCGATACCTTTAGACAAGCTGTCCTCGCGGGTAGGAGATCAAACGGGGCGCGCAGGATACGTGGTTTCTGTGCTGAATATTGGCCGGATGCTCATTATTTTCAACATGGCGCGCTAGGGCTTGGCTTTCAGCGGATTGCCAAAACGCTCGAGATACAACTCGCCAAATTTGTACGACGCGTAATCGGAAACATGGCCGATGTCACGATAGACCGGCACGCCATCTATGGTGGTCCTGCACGTGCCGTCCTGGCACTGCACATCTTTCGGGTCGATAACGACAAGGCTCGGATACTCGGCCTGCAGGTCACTGAACAGCGTCGCCATAAAGGGATCCTCAAGACCTGACCATCGCACCGAAGCACAAGAACGGCTGTGCTCGGCGCTGCCCATCAGTCCGCGCAGTTTCACCTGTTTGAGCAGGCATTCATTAATTCCCGTCGGCATCGGGAAGGTGTTCATCAACAGGATTGGCGTGGCGCCGCTCTTGACGATGATAGCCAATGCTTCGCGAATCGCTGTGCCGAGGCGTTGCTGCGACAGTTCGAGGCTGCGCGGGTCATCCAGTCTGGTGACGATGGAGTCGGTGAGGTACGCCTCCCAGAACTGGCCAATGATCACGTATTGAAATTGGCCGTTCGCGATAAGCTCGTAATAGCGCTGCGCGGCGGCGTGGCATTTTTCATAGAGGGCGTTCCTGGCCTTGTACCAGTTGTAGAGATAAATCCCGGGCAGCGCCAGACAGGCCGGATGACCCTGCGCCAGTACCGAAAGGCCGGCATCCCTGGCCAGTGTTTCGACAAATCCCCAATAGTGATTTGAATAGGAATCACCCATCAGCAATACCTGCGGTTTTGCCTGCGCTGCGCCCATGATGCAGCCGGGATTGCTACCGTCGCTGGCACCCAGACAGTCTTCACGATTAGCCGGTACAAACGCTTTCAAGGTACTGAACATAGCGACGGAGTCTTCACCAAAACGGTTCGGCCATCCTTCGTGGTTCCTGCCAGCCGAGTGCAGCAGCGACAGACCGATCGCGGGCACAATCATCAGCAACATCAAGGTCTTGCCGAAACCGGCCCGCGCCTTGCGATAACGGTTTTCGATGAGCACAAAAGACAGATAGCCCATCACGAACGTCAACACGAAGTAGATGACTGTCACTGCCGGCGTCAGAGCGATACCCAGATAAGCCATCACCGCGAGGATCGGCCAGTGCCACAGATACAGCGAGTAGGAGAGGGTGCCGATAAAGACCAGCGGCTTGAACGCCAGGATTCGCGACGTGAGGCTGGCATCGCCAATGCCTTGAAACAACAACACAGCCGTCGCGACGCAGACCGCGATAGCGTGGTAGCTGGGGAATCCGGCAAGAATGTCGTCTTGGACGGCACAGTAGCCAATCACCGCGAGCGCCAGTGCGCAAATCAGCGATGCGCTCAAACGGTTCAATCTGAATCGGTCTGAACTCAAAATGACCGCGCAGGAGCCGATCATCAATTCGAAGATGCGTGCCGTGAAGTAATAGTAGTTAAGGTCGGGATACGCCCGAGACAGGTACAGCGCCAGTGCCACGGCCGTCAGGGTCAGGCCGAGAACCACAGCCTTGAACGCATGTTTGGCCACATAGCGATCAAGCAGCCAGATACCCAGCGGCAGCACCAGATACCACTGCCATTCGATGGCCAGCGACCAGGTGTGCAATAACGGCAGACTGGCGGCATCGGCGGTCGCGTAGCCCGTTGTCACCTTGGAAAAGTACTGGTTGGAAATGAGTAGCGAGGTGTACTTCTCGCTTTTCAGAAAATCAATGAAGTCATCGGGCAAGTACAACAGCGTGGTGACCAGCAGGGTCACCAGCAACAACGCAATGACCGCCGGCTGCAAGCGCCAAATGCGGCGGGTGTAGAACCCGGTGAAGCTGAACGTGCCGTTCTCCAGCGACTTCATGATGATCGACGTGGTCAGGTAGCCCGAAATCACGAAGAAAATGTCGACGCCGATAAATCCGGACGGAAAAACGGCAAGTCCGCCGTGAAAGATCAGTACGAGCAGAACGGCAATCGCGCGCAATCCGTCGATATCCGCACGGTACTCAATAGAGGATTTGCGATGGCCGACAGCGGCGCTCGCCACGGCTGCCGCGGGCGGATGCGGGTCCGTTTCGTCACCAGGATTTTTCAACAGCAGCCCGCGCGAAACCTTTGCGGATACGTCAGCGGGGCGATTGAACATTTTTTTATCCCTGGCCGGTGTCGAGCGATCAATCCATTCATTCCCTGATCGCGCTCGATTCAATGAAAAACAGCCGATTGTATCGGCTGTTAAACACTTAGGGAAAATCTTAAACCTGAAGCGCTCTACGTCCCGAGACAAAGTGGCTCACATCGTTGAACCCCGGCGTCGAGGCATGTCCCGGCGTCACCAGCGAATCGATAAACGCTTCATCCTGCGCGGTGATTTTGACTGCCTGCGCCAGGGTGTATTGCTCCCACTGCGCTTCGGTCCGTGGCCCGACAATCGCCGATGTCACTGCCGCGTTGTTCAGCACCCAGGCAATGGCAAACTCGACCATGCCGACACCCCGTTGCTCGGTGTACTGCTGGATCTGTTGGGCGATGCGCAACGACTCGACCCGCCATTCGGTTTCCAGAATGCGTTTATCCTGGCGTCCGGCCCGGCTGTTGATGTCTGGCGTCACATCCGGTGCGTACTTGCCGCTGAGCACACCACGGGCCAGCGGGCTGTAAGGCACCACTCCGAGCCCAAAACTGTGGGCCGCGGTGATCTGCTCGGCCTCTGCTTGACGGTTGACGATGTTGTACAACGGCTGGCTGATCACCGGGCGATCAACGCCCAGTTTGTCGGCGATGCGAATCACCTCGGCAATCCGCCAGCCGCGATAGTTCGACAGGCCCCAGTAGCGGATCTTGCCTTGACGAATCAGGTCGCCAATTGCCGAAACGCTCACCTCAAGGGGCGTATTGTGGTCTTCGCGGTGCAGGTAATAGATGTCGACATAGTCAGTGCCGAGCCGGTTCAGGCTAGCCTCCAGACCGTTGAAGATGTGTTTGCGGCTCAGACCGCTGCGGTTCGGCACGCCGTCCACCGGACCAAAACCAACCTTGGTTGCCAGCACCCATTCGTGCCGATTGCGGGCAATCGCTTCACCAACGATCTCTTCGGAGCGGCCATTGGTGTAAACGTCGGCGGTGTCGATGAAATTGATGCCCTGATCCCAGGCTTTGTCGATGATGCGCAACGATTCCTCGGTGCTGGTCTGCTCGCCAAACATCATCGTGCCGAGGGTCAGGGTGGACACCTGCAAGCCTGAGTGACCCAGTGTGCGATAGCTCATGCCGAATCCTTTTGTCGGTGGGAAGGGGTAACCAAATACCAGAAGCGCTGAAACCGGCCAACCGTTTTGTCGAGAAGCGCATTCAGCACCCGTTGTCCGTTCGTCGGGACTGTCAGATCTGACAGTAGGCGGGTCGACGGTTGTTCTGGCCTGATCCTAGGAGATGGCCTTGTAGAAAAGGCCTGCCCTTTCTTGAAATCAGGAGCGCTGTCATGAGCATGCGAACTTTCGATGAGGTGTTGCCAGACGACGCGGAAATCAACCTTTACGCGCCGCAACTCCCAGACAGCAACACATCAGTAGCCGGTGCCGATTGCGGTATCGCCAAGGCCTTTTACGATCTGCGGCCCGATGGCGCGACAGTCATTATCCATCCGGTTCTGGCGCAGCAGCCGCTGGATACATTTTCAATCCATGTGAACGGGCAGATGCGGGTCGACAGCCAGCAGGCCCAATCCACGAACGACACTGTGACCCTGCATATCCCGAAAAACCTGCTCAGATCCGAGCCGGGTTTCGTCAATGAACTCACTTACACAGTGAAACGCACCACCGGCGCCGAAGAAAACTACGAGCTGCCCTTGACGATTCTGTACAACGCCATTCGCCCCGGAATGGAGGACCAGAACGGCGATGAAGGGCATTCCGAACTGGAGTTGGTTTTGCCTGGCGATGTGCTTCAGGACGGTATCGATGCCGACCGCGCAGCACTGGGTGTGCAGGTGTATTTTTCCTATCCCTACTGCCGGGCCTACGACCGGATCCAGCTCAGTTGTAACGGCCACGACGTATATCGCGAGGTTCATCCCGATGAGGCACCCGCTGCACCGACCAGCGTGCCGACCCGGATCGGCTTGCTGTTGCAAAAAACCGACCTGGAGGCGGCGGGCGATCATCTGCAGTTTTCTTTCTCCTATACGGTGAATGACCAGATCGGCAACGGCGCGGATTTGAATTCGCCTTGGTCAGCGCCGGTTCGGGTAGTTGTCGATCTGAAGGGCGCACGGATGGCGGCGCCGGATATCGCTGAAGATCCGGATGACCCTTATGACGCTCCGGACACCATTGATTTGAACAAACTGGGCAGCAATGACTTGACCGTTCAGGTGCATGTACTGGATTCGCTGTGGGCAATTAACGATACCGTACGGGTGACATATCGCGCGACGCCTGGGACCGGAGCCGTGGTGGAGCATGTTGTCGAAGAGCTTGTCGGCAGACTTCCGTTCGTGCACAAGTTGTTGATTCCCAATGCCAAGGTGATTGCTGACAGCGCTGTTGCAGTGACGTGCCAGCAAGTGCGTGGGGGTGGTGTTATCGCAACGTCGAAAATTGCGCGGGCACGGGTCGTCGTGAAGCCTGTAATTACTTCATTGAAGAACTCGTTTGGGGTTGAACTTGAGGACGGCGGTACGGTTTCTGATAACAAAGTTATGTTGTCGGGTTCGGCGTTGGCGGGGGTTGTACTGCAAATTTTCGAGGGAACTGATTTTATAGGGGAAGTTACAACGGGTGCAGACTATAAATGGCAGAGTGCGTGGATACCGATCAGCGTGGGGCAACGGCGTTTTACGGTGAAGGAAAAAAGCGGAAGCCAGCTTGAGTCCGAGCCTTGGTTGATTGAACGGCTGGCGCTTGGCATCGACAAGCAGCCCATGATTCTGAATGGATTATCTGTGAAGGTTTCAGGTTGGCAAAAAACGGGGGAGGATTCGCTTGGCAACACGGCCTTGCGAACGGCCACCGGAGGAGTCCCACCGTACACCTATTTGTCGTCTGAGCCGCTGACCGCATCAGTGACGGAGAAAGGTGGAAAGGTAACGGGGCTTAGACATGGGGCGCCGACAATCTATGTCATAGATCAGGAAGGCAACGAGGTGAATTATCGGGTGTCGGTATCGAATGTCTATCAATTGCAGATCAATGATCAGCTTGTGAACTCGCCTGAGGCGGTAAGCTGGATGGAGTCAATGCAAGGAGTCCCCGTTTGGTATGCCAGCTATAGAGACATGTACAGAGTGTACGTACCCCCTCCCCGGACAACAGCAATCTGGACATGCTACCCTTCGGTGGTAGTAGTTCCTAATGGAGGATTCTGGTGGTTTGGTGAAACTTTGAGATATAACGCATGGTGCATAACACCTATTTGAAATAGCTATTTAAAATAAAACAAGAGGAGATGCAGGAATGCCTTTGTCTTCTTTTTGTTTAAGAGGGGAGTAATGGTCGGGGAGAAACCCCAAGTACGACCAGAATGCCAAACCGGACGCAATGAAAACGGCCCAATCAAGGGCCGTTTTCAGAAAGCATCTAAAACTTAAGCCCGCAACGTCCGCGTCATCCGCAACGCCAGCAAACTCCCGCCGACAATCACCGCCGCCAGCAGATACAACGCCGCATCCGTCGACCCTGTACTGTCCTTGACCCAACCCACCAGGTACGGGCTGAGGAAACCGGCCATCTGCCCCATCGAGTTGATCAGCGCCAGGCCACCGGCCGCAGCCCCAGCGCTCAACATGGCGGTCGGCACCGGCCAGAACATCGGCAGACCCGTCAGCGCGCCCATGGTCGCAATGGTCAAACCGAGAATCGCAATCGCCGGGTTAGCGGCGAAATTCACCGCGATGACCAAACCGATCGCGCCCATCAACATTGGCACCACCAAATGCCAGCGGCGCTCTTTGCGCAAGTCTGCCGAACGCCCGACCACCAGCATGAACACCGCCGCCAGCAGATACGGAATCGCACTCAACCAGCCGATCACCAGGTTATCGCTGAAACCCAGGTTCTTGATGATCGACGGCAGCCAGAAGTTGATCGCGTACACGCCGCTTTGAATGCAGAAGTAGATCAGGCCAAACGCCCAGATCGCCGGGTTCTTGAATACGGCGAGCAGCGAGTCGGTCGCGGTTTTCGGTTTGTTGGCCAAGTCTTCGGCATGGTCGGCTTCCAGCACCGAGCGTTCGTGCGCGGTCAGCCATTTGGCATTGGCGAAGCTGTCGCTGAGCAGGAAATAGGCGAGGGCGCCGAGGATTACCGTCGGAATGCCTTGCAGGAGAAACATCCACTGCCAGCCGGCCAGGCCGCCCTGGCCTGCGGCGAAGTGATTGAGGATCCAGCCGGAGAACGGGCTGCCGAGCAAACCCGAGACCGGGATCGCCGACATGAACAGCGCCATGATCCGCCCACGGCGGAAGGTCGGAAACCACTGCGACAGGTACAGCACGACACCGGGGAAGAACCCGGCTTCGGCCGCACCGGTAAACAGGCGCAGGGTGTAGAACCCGGTGGGCGTGGTGACGAACAACAGGCAGGTCGACAGCGTGCCCCAGGTGATCATCATCAGCGCAATCCAGCGCCGTGGACCAAACTTCGTCAGGGCCAGGTTACTCGGTACGCCGCACAGCACGTAGCCAATGAAGAAAATACCAGCCCCGAGGCCGTACACGGTTTCGCTGAATTTCAGGGCGTCGAGCATCTGCAGTTTGGCAAATCCGACGTTGACCCGGTCGAGGTAGTTGAACAGGTAGCAGATGAAGATGAAGGGGATCAAACGCAGGGTGATGCGTTTGTAGACGGCGTTTTTACCGTCGTCGATGGTCTGGGTAGCAGCGGCGCTCTGCGACATGGCGGCTCTCTCTTTATTATGATTTTTTGCGATGCAAAGGGTAACGTTGATCGCCCTGAGAGTCTCGGCCACCTCCGGCCGGATTGTCTTTGTGCCAGCGCACAGCGATTGCCGCCAAGCCCTGTGCCGGTGAACAACCGCGTGCCGTATTTTTCAAGGATCTGCCCATCATGTTCGAACTCGATCACGACCTCGCTCAGGACATCGTCGACCGGGCGATGGCCATTTTGCCGTACAACGTCAACGTCATGGACAGCCAGGGCTTGATCCTCGGCAGCGGCGAACCGGAGCGCATCAACACCCGCCACGAAGGCGCGCAGCTGGTGCTGGCGAACGGGCGGGTGGTGGAGATCGATGCGCAGACGGCGGTGCACCTCAAAGGTGTGCAGCCGGGCATCAACCTGCCGTTGCTGCTCGACCAGCGCTTGATCGGGGTGCTTGGCATCACCGGCGAACCGGAGCAATTGCGCACGTATGCCGAACTCGTACGCATGACCGCCGAAATGCTCGTTGGCCAGCGCAATCAGCAAGCCGAGCAGCAATGGCGACGCCAGCGTTGCGATGATCTTTTGGCGTTGTTGTTGAGTGAGGCGGGGGATTCGCCGCGTCTGGTCGATGAGGCGCAACAGCTCGGGCTCAAGCCGCAATTGACGCGGGTGCCGTATCTGTTTGAGCTGGGCCTGGAGCATGGCCCGGGGCAAACCGTCGAGGCGCTGAGTGCCTGGCTGATGTCGCGTTACCCGGACAGCTGGTGCGTGAGTTCGGCCAAGTCATCGCTGCTGTGGTGCCGGCCGGCAAGTCAGCACGTTGAGCATGACCGTCTGCTGGAAAAACTCGACGGCCTCGGCTGGAAGATCCTGCGCATTGCCGTGGGCGGGCAGGCCGATGGCCTGGCCGGGTTGCGCCGCTGTTATCGACGGGTCGGCGACTTGCTCGCTTATGGTCGTGACGTGCTGCCGCACTCGCGTTTGTTGACGCTGAACCGTTATCGGTTGCCGGTCATGTTGTGGCGCCATCGCAACGATGATGCACTGGACGAATTGCTCAAACCACTGCGCAAGGTAATCGCCAAGGACAGCAACGGGCAACTGCTGGCGACCTTGCGTAGCTGGTGCGAGCACGACGGGCAGAGTCAGGCCTGTGCCGAGGCGCTGGGCATCCATCGCAACAGCCTGCGCTATCGCATGGAACGGATTGCTGAGCTGAGTGGTGTCGATCCTTTGAAACTGGACGGGATGTTGGCGCTGTACCTGGGGGTGCAGTTGTTGCCGCAGACAGATCCGCAATGATCGGGCGCCGCGCAAATCGCCTTCGCGAGCAGGCTCGCTCCCACATTGGAATGCATTTCAAATGTGGGAGCGAGCCTGCTCGCGAAGAGGCCGGCACATCCAACACAAGACTTTGTGAAAATGAACAACAATCCTCCCTAACCCTTGTGCACTCGACAGGCGTCAACGCCCATGCCGACTGGCAGCATGAAGGCCAATGCAACCGGAGAATTCGCATGAAGATCGTCATCGCCCCCGATTCGTTCAAGGACAGCCTGAGTGCCCAAGGCGTTGCCGAGGCCATTGCCCTGGGTTTGGCGCAGGTCTGGCCGCACGCGACGCTGGTCAAATGCCCGATGGCCGACGGCGGGGAAGGCACGGTCGAGTCGATTCTCGCCGCGTGCGAAGGCCAATTGCGCCGCACCCGCGTGCGTGGGCCGTTGGGGGCACCGGTCGACGCGGCCTGGGGCTGGTTGCCGGACAATCACACCGCGATCATTGAAATGGCCGAAGCCAGCGGCTTGCAGTTGGTGCCGCCGGGCCAGCGTGATGCGTGTATCAGCAGTACATTTGGCACCGGTGAGTTGATTCGCGCGGCGCTGGACGCTGGCGCGCAGCGGGTGATCCTTGCCATTGGCGGCAGCGCCACCAATGATGGTGGTGCCGGGGCGATGCAAGCGTTGGGCGCGAAGCTGCTGGATGCGCAGAATCAGCCGTTGGTGCCCGGTGGCCTGGCCCTGGCGCAACTGGCGCGGCTGGACTTGAGTGAGCTTGACCCGCGCTTGTCCAGCGTGCGCTTCGACATCGCCGCTGACGTGAATAATCCGCTGTGCGGCCCACACGGCGCCTCGGCGATTTTCGGTCCGCAGAAAGGCGCTTCGCCCGCGCAGGTTCAGCAACTCGATCAGGCACTGGGACATTTTGCCGAACTGTGCGCTCAGGCGTTGGGCAGGGATGTGCGCGATGAGCCGGGCAGCGGCGCGGCGGGGGGGCTGGGGTTTGCCGCCAAGGCGTTTCTCGGCGCGCAGTTTCAGGCCGGTGTCGAGGTGGTGGCGGAACTGGTTGGACTCGCTGAGGCGGTCAAAGGCGCGGATCTGGTGATTACCGGCGAAGGCCGCTTCGATGCGCAGACCTTGCGCGGCAAGACGCCGTTCGGTGTCGCGCGTGTCGCCAAACAATACGCCGTGCCGGTGATTGTCATCGCCGGCACCTTGGGTGAGGGCTATCAGGAGCTCTACCAACACGGCATCGACGCGGCGTTTGCCGTGACCAGCGGGCCGATGACGCTGGAGCAAGCCTGCGCCGAAGCCCCGCGTCTGCTACGTGAACGCGCCACCGACATCGCCCGGGTCTGGCAACTAGCCGCCAAGCGCTGATCCGCGAGCCTTCTACGAAAATATTTGCGACGAACCCGAAACCTTCCTCAAGCCTGGCCGATACAACGATCAGGCGCACACAAAATTCGCATAACAGTGACGCCGGACTGCCGCCCGCCCAGGGGCCAGTGATCACGGCATGGACGCTCGTAGTTTCTTTCTTTCGAGAGTCCGACCATGTCCCTGCGTAATCTGAATATCGCGCCCCGTGCGTTCCTCGGTTTTGCCTTTATCGCCTTGCTGGTGATTGTTCTTGGCGTGTTCGCCGTCAGTCGCATGACGGTCATTCGTCAGGCGTCGATCGACATGGACACCAACCAGTTGCCAAGCGTGACGCACCTCAGCGTGGTCACGGAAAACGTCCTGCGCATGCGCATTCTCTCGTTCCGTGTGCTGGTCAATCGCGAACCGGCCAGCCTGCAAGAGGCGCAGACCCGCATCGCTGTGCTGGTCGACAAGGTGCGCAAAGCGCAAGCCAGCTACGCTGCGTTGCCGGCAGGTCCTGAAGAGCGCGCGGTCTTCCAGACATTTTCGACCACGCTCGACAACTACCTGCAAGCGCAGAACCAGATGCTTGAGCTGTCGCGCCAAGGCGATCTCGAAGCGCTGCGTGCTTTGATCAACACGCGAATAAAGGAAGGCACCGATCAGATGGGCGAGCAGCTCAACAAGCTGATCGGCATGAACACGGCCGGGGCCAGAGCGGCGGCCACTCAAGCCGGTGAAAACTATGACAGCGCCATCACCGGGATCATTATCGTTGCCGTGATAGCGGCGCTGGCCACGGTGTTGCTCGCCTGGTTACTGACCCGCAGCATCGTCACACCGCTTAACCGCGCCGTGCAGGCCGCGCAAACCATTGCCGGTGGCGACCTGAGCAAAGCCATCGAGATCGACGGCAAGGACGAACCGGCGCGTCTGCTGGAAGCCTTGGGCGCGATGCAAACCAATTTGCGTAAAACCATCGAACAGATTGCCGGTTCCGCTACACAACTGGGCGCCGCCGCCGAAGAACTCAGCGCCGTCACCGAGGAAGCCTCCCGTGGCTTGCAGCAACAGAACAATGAAATCGAACAAGCCGCCACCGCCGTCAACGAAATGACCGCGGCCGTCGAGGAAGTCGCACGCAACGCCGTGTCTACTTCCGAAGCGTCGAACCAGTCGACTCAAGCCGCCCGCGAAGGCCGCGACCAAGTGGTGAAAACCGTCGACGCGATCCAGACCATGACTCACGACGTGCAAAACACCGCGCAAATGATCGAAGGCCTCGCGGCGCAAGGTCGTGACATCGGCAAGGTGCTGGACGTGATTCGCGCCATCGCCGAACAGACCAACCTGCTGGCGCTCAACGCCGCCATCGAAGCTGCCCGCGCGGGTGAGGCCGGGCGCGGTTTCGCCGTGGTCGCCGACGAAGTGCGCGCCCTGGCCCATCGCACTGCGCAATCGACCCAGGAAATCGAGAAAATGGTTGCGGGCATTCAGAACGGCACCGGCGAAGCGGTCTCGTCGATGCAGCAAAGCAACCAGCGCACTCAGTCAACGCTGGAAATGGCCCGCGCTGCCGGTGTGGCGCTGGAGCAGATCACCCAATCGATTCACTTGATCAACGAGCGCAATCTGGTCATCGCCAGTGCTTCGGAAGAACAGGCGCAGGTGTCCCGTGAGGTCGATCGCAACCTGGTCAACATCCGCGACCTCGCCACGCAATCCGCCGCCGGCGCCAACCAGACCAGCGCCGCGACCCACGAACTGTCGCGACTGGCGGTGGATTTGAACGCCATGGTGGCGCGTTTCGTGATTTGAGATACGGTGAAGGCTGGAAACCGCGCAATCAGGAGACGTACATGCGCTATTCAGCCTTGACCCAACGAATCGCCGGGGAGGGTGCCGCGGCCTGGCAGATTCACGACCGAGCGCTGGAACTGCGCGCCGAAGGTGTCGACGTTTTGTTGCTCAGCGTGGGCGATCCGGATTTCGACACGCCGTTGCCGATTGTGCATGGCGCCATCGACAGCCTGTTGGCCGGCGATACGCATTATGCCGACATTCGTGGCCGGCTTGAGCTGCGCAGGCTGATTGCCGAGCGCCATTGCCAGCGCAGCGGTCAGCGCGTTGATCCTGACCAGGTGATTGTCCTGCCCGGCGCGCAATGCGCGGTGTATTCGGTGGCGCAGTGTCTGCTCGATCCGGGCGATGAAGTGATCGTCGCTGAACCGATGTATGTCACTTACGAGGGCGTGTTCGGCGCTTGCGGCGCCACGGTGATAGCAGTGCCGGTGCGGCCGGAAAACGCTTTTCGCGTCGACCCTGTAGATGTTGCCGCGCGCATCACGTCGAAGACCCGCGCCATATTGCTCAACAGTCCGAACAACCCCAGTGGCGCGAGTCTGTCACTGCCGATCTGGCAGGCACTGGCGGCACTGTGCATTCGTCACGATTTATGGCTGATCAGCGACGAGGTCTACAGCGAGCTTTTATATGAAGGCCAACACATCAGCCCGGCGAGCCTGCCGGGCATGGCCGAACGCACGGCGACGATCAACAGCCTGTCGAAATCCCATGCGATGACCGGTTGGCGCATCGGCTGGATGATCGGGCCGAAACCGTTGGCTGAGCATTTGGTGAACCTGTCGCTGAGCATGCTGTTCGGTCTGCCCGACTTTGTACAAAAGGCTGCGCAGGTCGCCTTGGAGAGTGACTTGCCCGAGGTGGCGCGGATGCGTGAGGAGTACCGCTTGCGCCGGGATCTGGTGTGTGAGCGTTTGCGCGATTGCCCGGGGCTGCGGCCGATTCGTCCGGATGGCGGCATGTTCGTCATGGTCGATGTCCGCCAGACCGGCCTCGGCGCGCAGGCGTTTGCCGAGCAGTTGCTGGAGGGCTATGGCGTGTCGGTGCTCGCCGGCGAAGCGTTCGGGCCGAGCGCGGCGGGGCACATTCGGATCGGGCTGGTGGTGGATCGGGTCAAACTGGCGGATGCCTGCGCGAGGATTGCGTTGTGTGCGGTGCAGCTGTTGCAAGCGCGTAGTGCCTGATGGTTTTGTGTTGCCTGCATTGGCCTCTTCGCGAGCAGGCTCGCTCCCACAGGTGACCGCATTCCAATGTGGGAGCAGGCTTGTTCCCACAGGTGACCGCATTCCAAGGTGGGAGCGGGCTTGTTTCCACAGGTGACCGCATTCCAAGGTGGTGGGGCTTGCTCCCACAGTTGAAATGCATTCCCCTGTGGGAGCGAGCCTGCTCGCGAAGGCGGTTTAGCAGACGCCGAAAGTCTCAGCCCTGCCAAGCGGTGGGATTCACCAGATTCGCCGGCCTTCCCCCACCCAACGCCGCCAACATATTCTCCACCGCACACCGCGCCATCGCCTCACGCGTCTCATGCGTTGCCGAGCCCATATGCGGCGTCGCCACCACATTACTCAACTGCAACAACGGCGAGTCATGGTTCAGCGGCTCGCGCTCAAACACATCCAGCCCCGCCGCGCGGATGCGCTTATTGCGCAACGCCTCGATCATCGCCGTCTCATCGACTACCTTGCCCCGGGAGATGTTGATAAAAATGCTCTCCGGCCGCATCAGTGCAAACTGCTCGGCGCCGATCAGTCGTTCAGTCTGCGCCGTCAATGGCAAGGTCAGACAAATGAAATCAGCCTGTGTGAGCAAATCTTCAAGGCTGCGATATTGCGCGTCGAAACGCTCCTCGACCGCCGGTTTGCGCGACTGGCTGTGGTAGATCACTGGCATGCCGAAACCGAAATGCCCACGCTGAGCCAAGGCCTCGCCGATACGGCCCATGCCGATGATGCCCAACGTCTTGCCGTGCACGTCGGTGCCAAAGTGCGCCGGGCCGATGTTGCGACTCCATTGCCCGCCACGCACCATGTTGGCCAGTTCGACCACACGCCGGGCAGCGGCGAGGATCAGCGCGAAACCGGTGTCGGCGGTGGTTTCGGTGAGCACATCAGGAGTATTGGTGAGCAGGACGTTGCGTCGGCTCAGGTAATCGATGTCGTAGTTGTCGACACCTACCGAGACGCTGGCAATCGCCTCCAGTTGCGGCGCGAGATCCAGCAGCGCCGCATCGAGTTTCAGGCTGGCGCCGAGCAAACCGTGGGCGCGGGGCAGGGCATCGCGCAGTTGCATGAGGCCGTCGGCGTCGAGGCTTTCGATCAGCGTCACGTCAAACTGCTCTTGCAGCCGCACCATCAGCGCTGGCGAGAGTTTCTTGTACAGCACGATGTGTTTTTTCATGGCAAATTCCTTCAGGAGTGCGCCGGCACGCGCGGCGTGGCGACGGCGTTGGCGACGACGCGATCACTGGCGCCGGGCTTTAGGAAAATGGTCAGCACCACCGACAGCAACAGTGCGCCGCTCATCAACAGATACGACGCGCCAGGCGAACCGGTGGAGCTGTTCAGGTAGCCGACCAGATACGAACCGCCGAAAGAGCCGAGTGCGCCCATGCTGTTGATCAGCGCCATCGCGCCGCCGGCGACGTTGGCCGGCAGGATTTCCGGGACGATGGCAAAGAACGGCCCGTACGGCGCGTACATGCAGGCACCAGCAATCACCAGCAGCGTGTACGACCACCAGAAGTGTTCGGCGCCAAGTGCGTAAGAACCGTAAAACGCGATGGAAGCGATCAGCAGCGGCGGCCAGACGAAGCGTTTACGCTTCTGCAATTTGTCCGAACCCCACGACACCGCGAGCATGCCGATCACCGCCGCCAGATACGGCAGCGCCGACAGCCAGCCGGCCTCGATCATGTCCATTTGCGCGCCGGCTTTAAGGATCGACGGCAGCCACAGGACGAAACCGTAAACGCCGATGCTCCAGCAGAAAAACTGCAGGGCCAGAATGATGACTTTCGGCGAACGGAACGCCTCGGCGTAATTCTTCACCGCTTTGATCCCGACCTGCTCAGCGGCAAGGGCGCTTTCCAGGTCGTGTTTTTCCTGCTCATTGAGCCACTTGGCCTGGGCTGGACGATCATCGGCCAGACGCCACCAGATAAACGCCCAGAACACCGCTGGCAAGCCTTCGATGATGAACATCCAGCGCCAGCTGAAATGCTGCACCAGATAGCCGGAAACCACCGACATCCACAGCATCGTCACCGGGTTGCCGAGGATCAGAAAGGTGTTGGCGCGCGAGCGTTCGGCGCGGGTAAACCAATGACACAGGTAGACCAGCATGGCCGGCATCACCGCCGCTTCGACCACGCCGAGCATGAAGCGGATGACGATCAGCCAGTAGGCGTTGGACACCACGCCGGTCAACGTGGCGAGACCGCCCCAGAGAATCAGGCTGACGAAAATCAGCTTCTTCACGCTGTGCTTTTGCGCGTAGATCGCCCCCGGTACCTGGAAGAAAAAGTAACCGAGAAAGAACAGCGCCCCTAGCAGCGAGGACAGGCCCGGAGTGATCATCAGGTCTTCGGCCATGCCGGACGCGGCGGCAAAACCGTAATTGGCGCGATCCAGATACGCCAGGCTGTAGGTGATGAACACGATGGGCATGATGTACCACCAGCGGCGGGTGGCAAGGGTTGCGGTTTTCATGGTGTGACTCCTGAGCTTGTTGTTTTTGTCGCAGCAGGTTCAATGATTTACGGTGACTATGCGGGCCTCTTCGCGAGCAGGCTCGCTCCCACAGGGGAGTGCTTTTCAAATGTAGGAGCGAGCCTGCTCGCGAAGGCGGCCTCAAATTCAACGGATAACTCCAGACGGGTCGGCAACCCCTCCATATCCCCGCGACTCTGCACCGCGCGACTGCCAATCCAGTTGGCACGCTGCACCGCCTCGGCAAAACTCTGGTGTTCCAGCAGGGCGCTGATCATCCCCACTGCGAAGCCGTCACCGGCGCCCACCGTATCGACGACGTTGGTCACCGGCACACCCGCGATAAAGCCCTGATCCAGATGCGTGCGGTAATAGGCGCCCTCCGGCCCGAGCTTGATCGCCACCGCCTCGGCGCCCTGATCCAAATAAAACGCGGCAATGTCCGCCGGGTCGTCGAAACCGGTAAGCAAACGACCTTCACTCAATCCCGGCAGCACCCAGTGGGCGAGGGCGGCGAGATGGTTGATCTCGCGGATCATCTCGCCCTCGCTGGCCCACAGGCTCGGGCGCAGATTGGGGTCGAATGACACGCTGCGCCCGGCATTACGCATGCGGGTCATCAACTCAAAGGACATTTCCCGTGCCGACGCCGACAGCGCGGGCGGAATCCCCGTGGCATGCAAATGGCGGGCGTTAAGCAGCGATGGTGTGATCGATTGCGGCGACAGATGACTGGCTGCCGAACCGCGACGGAAATACTCGACCTGCGGGTCGCTGCCATCGTCGTTGCGCGATTTGAACTGGAAGCCGGTCGGATGCTGTTTATCGACGTCGACGTGACTGCAATCGAGTCCTTCGTTGACCAACGTCTCGACCACAAAGCGTCCGAGCGAATCGTTGCCGACCCGGCTCAGCCACGCCACGTTAAAACCCAGGCGCGACAGCCCGATCGCGACATTGCTGTCGGCCCCGGCGATGCGCTTGTGAAAATGCTCGACTGCGGCCAGATCGCCGGTCTGCTCGGCGACCAGCATCGCCATGGTTTCGCCGAACGAGAGAATATCGATCTCAGACATGGGCAGGCTCCAGGCGCGATTGACCGAGGCGGGCGAGGGCGGCGACGTGTTCGCGGGTCAGTTGCACCAGGTCATCGCCCTGCAGTGGATATTCGGCGGCGCGCATAACGCCTTGGTCCATGTGCCTTAGCAGTTGTTCCCACAGATGCAGGTCGCTGATGGCCGGCGGTACGGCGACCAGTTTGCCGTCGGCGCGGCGGGCCACGGCTTTGCAATGCACATAACCCACGTGACGGCCGAGCGCGCGGGCGGCGCTGGCGGCGGACTGGTCCTGCCAGTGCCAGTTGCCAATATCGAAGGTCATTTTGATCGGCAGATCATGCTGCTCGACGGCGTCGAAGAAACGCTGAAACGGCTCGATGCGCCCGCCCTGCAAGGTCTGATCGTTCTCTACCAGCAGTTGCACGGGGCTGTGTTTGAGCCGCTCGGCCAGTGCCTGCAAATCAGAGTTATCAGTGAAATAGCCGAGCGATACTTTCAGCCATTTCGAACCGAACGCCTGGGCCTGTTGCAGCGCAGTGATCAATTCGGGATTCGGCTGCGCCTGGCCGGCGAGCCACAGTTCGGTGGGCGAGGAATAGATGCTTTGCAAACCCTGCGCCTGAGTGGCCTGGGCCAACTGCGCAGGATCTTCGCGTGTCAGCAGTTCTTCGCGCCACTCGATGCGATTGGCGCCGGCCGCGGCGAGGATATCGATGAAAGAATCTTGCCCACGCTGGCGCACAAGCTCGGCGCCGTAGCTGGACAGACTGATGGAAACGGCGGGTTTATTCATTGTTATTGACCTCTGAAACCGGTTTCATTTTTGTTCAAAAAAATATCAGGTGTTTCTTTGGTGCTCTTGAGGGCCTCATCGCGAGCAGGCTCACTCCTACATTGGAAGGCATTTCAAATTGTAGGAGTGAGCCTGCTCGCGATGGCGTCATTTCAAGCGCCACGGACCCCAAGGGTCGAGCCCCGCTCAACCAGCACCGGCGCAAAATCCACCACCCGCGCCACTTCATCATCCCCACGCAAACGCTTGAGCAGACACTCAAACGCCCGCGCGCCAATTTCCTGGGTCGGTTGCGCAAGAGCAGTAATCCCGCTGCCCACCAAGGGATACCAGTCCAGATCATCCAGCGCGATCAGTCCGACATCCTCAAACAGGCGCACACCGAGCGCGCGCAACACACGAGTCGCCTCCAGCGCCGCTACGCCATTGGCGCAAAACAGCGCTTTCGGCCCTGCATCGGTTCGGTTCATAAACGTCTGAAGTTGGCTTTCAAGATCATCACCGGTTTCAATAACTTCACCGGCTAACCCCGAGCGCTGCGCAACCTGCGCCTGAAAACTGCTGACCCGCTCGATCCGCGAACTGGTGCCGTCGAATGGTTCGGTGACCAGCAATAGATTGCGATATCCGCGCTGCTCAAGGTGTGTGAGTGCCATTTCAATCGCTTGCGGGTTGTTCAGCCCGACCATGTCGCTGTCGAGCCCATCGACTTTGCGATCCACCAGCACCATCGGCATCTCGCGGCGCAACGCGTGTAACTCGTCACGGTGATGGCCCAGCGTGTTCACGATCAGCCCCTCGATGTTGTACGAGCGCAACAGCGCCAGATGCTGGCGCTCCTGTTCATCATCGCGGTCGGTATTGCACACCACCAGACTGTAACCGTGCGCACGGCAGGCGGTTTCCACGCCGTGCATCACTGCAATCGAATAAGGGTTACGGATATCGGCGACCAACATGCCGATCAGACGCGTCCGACCGCGTTTCAGGCCGCGGGCCATTTGGTTGGGGCGATAGCCGAGTTCGCTGATGGCCTGTTCGATGCGCAGGGCAATGGCATCGGAGAGCAGGGCGCGGTCATCGCCAATGAAGCGCGAAACGCTCGCCTTGGATACGCCGGCGCGTTCGGCGACATCAAGCATGGTCACGCGACTGCGTTGGGCGATGGAAAAATCATTCACGGTCTGAAACCTTGTTATTGGATTTATAGGGTGTCAGTGACTGGAAGGAACTGAAACCGGTTTCAGGAAACACCAAAAACAAATCCATCGTCAAGTGAATGATTGCCTGACCTCCACCCGACGCCGACGGGCGGGGTTAACGGTCAGCCGAGCAAACCTGCCGCGATATTGATGGAGAAGCCCAGGATTGCGGTGTTGAACACGAAGCCGATCAAGGATTGCGCCAATACGATTTTGCGCAGCTCCCGTGTGGCGACGCCGACATCTGCAGTCTGCACGGCCACGCCAATCGTGAACGAGAAGTACAGGAAGTCCCAGTAATTGGGCGTGGTCAGCCCTTCAGCGAAGCGTAGCGCGGGTTCCCTGCCGTCCCAGGTGTAGTAGAGGCGCGCGTAATGTACGCAGAAAATCACCCCGATCAGTAACCATGAACCGATAACGGTCAACGCAGTGAAGCCGTAGTGAAGCAATTTTCGCGAGCTTTCCAGGTCCTTGCTGCCGGCCAGTTCGAGAGTAATGGCAGCCAGACTCGCCAGCGCGGCGATGCACACCACGAATAGCACCAGGCCCGCATTTTCATCTTCGACTTCGGCGATGCGTTTGACGTCCGGCGCCTTGGCGCGCACGGTCAGCCAGAACATCAGGATCAGGTACGCCCAGACACCGGCATTCCAGCCGACGAGGATTTTGCTGACGATCGAATCGGCGGGCGCCAGAAGTCCTGTCGCGAGGCCGAACAGTGTGGCGGCAGACAAGCGAGGCTGGGTGCGGGCTAGGAAGCGCATGGGGACTCGATGGGCCAGGGTGGTTCAGATACCTTAGCCCAGCGATGTGAGGTGTGACTAGAATGCTGGCTGTATGCAAATCCTGTGGGAGCGAGCCTGCTCGCGAAGACGTCGGTAGATTCGACATCAATGTTGGCAGACCGGATGCATTCGCGAGCAGGCTCGCTCCCACAGGTTCGATCAGTGATGCTTGGTAAATCGCCGCACGAGCTTCATCACGACGACAAAGAACACCGGCACGAAGATCACTGCCAATGTTGCGGTGATCATCCCGCCGATCACGCCGGTGCCGATTGCCTGCTGACTTGCCGAGCTGGCACCCGTGGCAATGGCCAACGGTACTACGCCAAGAATGAACGCCAGCGAGGTCATGACGATCGGCCGCAGACGCAAACGCGCTGCTTGCAACGTCGCGTCGATCAGATCGTGGCCTTCATCGTACAGGCTCTTGGCGAACTCGATGATCAGGATCGCGTTCTTCGCCGACAGGCCAATGATGGTGATCAAGCCAACCTTGAAGAACACATCGTTGGGCATCCCGCGCAGCGTCACTGCCAGCACCGCGCCAAGCACGCCCAGCGGGACTACGAGCAACACCGAAGTCGGGATTGACCAGCTCTCATAAAGCGCCGCCAGACACAGGAACACCACCAGCAACGACAACCCGAGCAGTATCGGCGCCTGGTTGCCGGACAAGCGTTCCTGCAACGACAAACCGGTCCATTCCTGGCCCAGACCTGTCGGCCCTTGGGCAACCAGACGTTCTATTTCCGCCATGGCCTCACCAGTGCTGTACCCCGCAGACGGTTCGCCGGAGATCGCAATCGCCGGGTAGCCGTTGTATCGGGTCAACTGCGCCGGGCCTTGAATCCAGTTGGCCTGGACAAATGCCGACAGCGGCACCATGTTCCCGGCGTTGTTGCGCACGTGCATTTTCAGCAAGTCATCGACCTGACTGCGCTGGTCGCCCTCAGCTTGCACCACCACGCGCTGCATGCGGCCCTGATTGGGAAAGTCGTTGATGTAGCTGGAACCCACTGCAGTGGACAGCACGTTACCAATGTCGGCGAACGATACGCCCAAGGCGTTGGCCTGCTTGCGATCGACGATCAATTGCACTTGCGGCGCTTCGGCCAGTGCGCTTTCACGGACATTCATTAACACCGGACTTTTTTCCGCGGCGGCGAGCAGTTCTGTGCGCGCCTGCATCAAGGTCGCGTGGCCGAGGCCGCCGCGATCCTGCAAGCGAAACTCGAAACCACTCGACGTACCGAGACCATCCACGGGCGGCGGCAGTACCGAGAAGGCCATGGCGTCCTTTATCTGGCTCAGGGCGACGTTGGCGCGGTCGGCAATCGAACTCGCGGCATCGTCGCTGCCACGTTCCGACCAATCCTTCAGCGTAGAAAACGCCAGCGCCGCGTTCTGCCCGCTGCCGGAGAAGCTGAAACCGAGAATCACCACACTGTCGCTGATGCCTGGTTCGCCGGCGTTGTGGGCTTCAAGCTGTTCGGCCACTTGCACCGTGCGGTTCTTGGTCGCCCCGGGTGGCAACTGAATATCGGTGATGGTGTAACCCTGGTCTTCCGTCGGCAGAAAGGAGGAGGGCAGGCGCGAAAAACACAGTCCCAGACCCACCAGCAGCACAACGTAGATCAACAGGTAGCGACCGGTGCGTTTCAGTGCATACCCGACCCAGCCCTGATAGCGATCGGTCAAGTGCTCGAAACGCCGGTTGAACCAGCCAAAGAACCCGGTCTTCTCGTGATGCTCGCCCTTGGCGACAGGCTTGAGCAATGTCGCGCACAACGCTGGCGTCAAGGTCAGGGCGAGGAATGCCGAGAACAGAATCGAGGTCGCCATCGACAGTGAAAACTGCTGATAAATCACCCCGACCGAACCTTGCATGAACGCCATCGGAATAAACACCGCGACCAGCACCAGGGTGATGCCGATAATCGCGCCGGTAATCTGTGTCATCGCTTTGCGCGTCGCTTCCTTGGGCGAAAGGCCTTCAGTCGCCATGATGCGTTCGACGTTCTCGACCACGACAATCGCGTCGTCCACCAGAATGCCGATGGCCAGCACCATGCCGAACATGGTCAACACGTTGATCGAGAACCCTAGCGCCAGCATGGTCGCGAACGTGCCCATCAGCGCCACCGGCACCACCAGCGTCGGGATCAGCGTATAGCGCACGTTCTGCAGGAACAGGAACATCACCGCGAACACCAGCAGCATCGCTTCGCCGAGGGTGTAAACCACTTTGGTGATCGAGACCTTGACGAACGGTGAGGTGTCGTACGGGATCTTGTATTCCACGCCTGCCGGGAAGTAACGCGCCAGCTCATCCATTTTTGCCCGCACCAGCGTTGCGGTGTTCAGCGCATTGGCGCCCGGCGACAACTGCACGCCGACGGCCGTGGACGGCTTGCCATTCAAACGGGTGCCGAATTGGTATTCCTGACTGCCGATCTCGACTCGCGCGACATCGCCGATGCGCACGGTAGAGCCGTCGCGATTGGCCTTGAGCACGATGTCGGCGAACTCTTGCGGCGTCGACAACTGGCCCTTGACCAGAATGGTCGCGGTGATTTCCTGCGACGAGGGCGACGGCAGATCACCGATGCTGCCCGCCGAGACCTGAGCGTTCTGCGCAACGATGGCTTCGTTGACGTCAGCCGGGGTCAGGTTGAAGGCAATCAGTTTCTGCGGATCGATCCAGATGCGCATGGCCCGTTCGGCGCCATACAACTGCGCCTTGCCGACGCCATCGAGACGCTTGATCTCGTTCATCACGTTACGCGCCAGATAATCGCTGAGCGCGACGTCATCGAGCTTGCCGTCGCTGGAGGTCAGGGTGAGCAGCAACAGGAAACCGGACGAGACTTTCTCGACCTGCAAACCTTGCTGATTGACCGCTTGCGGCAGGCGTGACTCAACCACTTTCAGGCGGTTTTGCACATCTACCTGCGCCAGTTCCGGGTTGGTGCCGGGCTGGAACGTCGCTTTGATCGTCGCGCTGCCAAGGCTGCTCTGCGATTCGAAGTACAGCAGGTGATCGGCGCCGTTGAGTTCTTCCTCGATCAGGCTGACCACGCTTTCATCGACGGTCTGCGCCGACGCGCCCGGGTACACGGCATAAATTTCAATCTGCGGCGGCGCGACATCGGGGTACTGCGCCACCGGCAACTGCGGGATGGCCAGCGCACCGGCCAACAGGATGAACAACGCGACAACCCAGGCGAACACCGGGCGGTCGATAAAGAACTGCGGCATAAAAAAGCGTCCTGCTTACTGACCAGAAGTCTGGGCGAGTGGAAGAGGGGTTTCGTCGATCTGCACTTTTTCGCCGGGACGGGCATGTTGCAGGCCTTCGGTGATGATGCGGTCGCCGGGCTTGAGGCCACCGGTAACAATCCAGCGATTGTTCTGCACCGCGCCCAGTTGCACCGGTTGCAGCGCCACACGCAGTTGCTCATCAACCGTCAGCACCTGGGCAACGCCGGCGCTGTCACGCTGTACGGCCCGTTGCGGCACGGTGATGCCGTTCTGGATGGTTGCCTGCTCGAGACGCACACGGATGAAACTGCCCGGCAACAGGTCGAGATCCGGATTGGGGAATTCGCTGCGCAGAATGATCTGCCCCGTGCCCGGATCGACCGTGATGTCGCTGAATAGCAGTTTGCCCGGTAGCGGGTAGAGGCTGCCGTCATCCTGAATCAGCGTGGCTTTGACCTGATCGCGGCCGACTTCCTGCAACTGCCCGGAGCGGAATGCGCGGCGTAGCTCGTTGAGTTCGCGGGTCGACTGGGTGAGGTCGGCATGGATCGGGTCGAGCTGCTGGATCAGTGCCAGCGGCGTGGTTTCGTTCTGCCCGACCAGCGCGCCCTCGGTGACCAGCGCGCGACCGATTCGGCCTGAAATAGGCGCGGTAACGGTGGCGTAACCCAGGTTGAGCTTCGACCGTGTCACAGCGGCTTTGCTGGCGGCGACGTCGGCGGCGGTCTGCCGCGCATTGGCCCGTGCGTTATCGTAATCCTGAGCGCTGATGGCCTTGTCGTCGATCAACTGCGCATAGCGCTGCTCCTGCAATTTTGCCTGGAAGGCGTTGGCCTCGGCCTTGCGCAGCGCCGCTTCGGCGCTATCGAGGTCAGCCTTGAACGGTGCCGGATCGATGCGAAACAGAACGTCGCCCTGTTTCACGTCGCTGCCTTCACGAAAGGTACGTTGCAGCACTACGCCGGCGACCCTGGCGCGCACTTCGGCGATCCGTGGCGCGGCGATGCGCCCGCTCAGTTCGCTGCTGATGGACAGGGGGCGGGCCTGGAGGGTCTCGATGCGCACGGTCGCTGGCGGCGTCTGTTGTTCGGCGTTCGAGGATGAATCACAGGCGCCCAGCGACAGCGTCATTGCGATCAGGCCGAGCCCGGCCAGCAGTTTCTTCGACATGTACAACCCCCAATATTGATGGCCGCATCCTACGGCCAGACGAGGAGGTTAGCGGTGAAGCTTTGTAGCTGCTGTGTGAAATTGTGTAAGGGTTTTGCTCAGGGGCGGGTGAGGACGTATATCCTGCAGGCCTGAAATTTATTGCGACAGTTCGATCGCTTTCGCGAGCAGGCTCGCTCCCACATTTGTCTACGATGTCCTCTGGGAGCGAGCCTGCTCGCGAATGAGCCCTGACTGTCGCCACTGCATCTTCTGGAACACCCATGCCCAACATCCTCCTGGTCGAAGACGACACCGCCCTCGCCGAACTGATCTCCAGCTACCTGGAACGCAACGGTTACTCCGTCAGCGTTATCGGCCGTGGCGACCACGTGCGCGAGCGGGCGCGGATCAATCCGCCGGATCTGGTGATCCTCGACCTGATGCTGCCGGGGCTGGATGGCCTGCAAGTCTGCCGCTTGCTGCGCGCGGATTCGGCGATGCTGCCGATACTGATGCTCACCGCGCGCGACGACAGCCACGACCAGGTGCTGGGCCTGGAAATGGGCGCCGACGATTACGTTACCAAACCATGCGAGCCGCGGGTGTTGCTGGCGCGGGTGCGCACGTTGCTGCGCCGCAGCAGTCTCGGCGAACCGATGACGGTCAACGACCGCATCGTCATGGGCAACCTGTGCATCGACCTGTCCGAACGCACCGTCACCTGGCGCGACCAAGCGGTGGAACTGTCCAGCGGTGAATACAACTTGCTGGTGGTGCTCGCCCGGCACGCCGGCGAGGTGCTGAGTCGCGATCAAATCCTGCAACGCTTGCGCGGTATCGAATTCAACGGCACTGACCGCTCGGTGGACGTAGCGATTTCCAAGCTGCGGCGCAAGTTTGACGATCACGCGGGCGAGGCGCGCAAGATCAAGACTGTGTGGGGCAAAGGCTATCTGTTCAGCCGCTCCGAATGGGAATGCTGAGCTGATGTTTCGCATTCTGTTTCGCCTGTATCTGGTGACGATCGTTTCGTACAGCGCGGCGATTTATCTGGTGCCGGATCTGGTGGTGATGGCCTTCAGGGATCGGTTCGTCACCTATAACCTGGATTTTTCCCGTGGCCTGCAATCGCTGATCACCAAACAGTTTCATGCTGCACCGCAGGATCAGTGGCCAGCCATCGCGGCGACAATGGATAAGGAATTCCAGCCGCTGCACATTGTGCTGACGCGTATCGACGACGCTGTGTTCACGCCCATCGAGCAGGAGCGCCTGCACCGCGGTGAAAACGTGGTGCGCATCGGCGACTGGGGCTGGCGCACGTTGGCGGTCACCCCGCTGAATGATGAGATGGCGGTGCGCATGGTCGTTCCGCCCGATCCGGTGGACGTCGATTTGTTGTATTGGAGCATCAACGTGCTGATCGGCGCGACATTACTCGGCTGCCTGCTGCTCTGGCTGCGTCCGCACTGGCGCGATCTGGAGCGCCTGAAAAGCACCGCCGAGCGCTTCGGGAAAGGCCATTTGAGCGAACGGACGAACATTGCCCCAAGCTCCAACATCGGCAGCCTGGCCAAAGTCTTCGACACCATGGCCGGTGACATTGAAAACCTCCTGAACCAGCAACGCGACCTGCTCAATGCTGTTTCCCACGAATTGCGCACGCCATTGACGCGTCTGGATTTCGGACTGGCGCTGGCACTGTCCGATGATTTGCCGGCCCCTAGCCGCGAACGCCTGCAAGGGTTGGTCGCGCATATTCGTGAGCTGGATGAATTGGTTCTGGAGCTGTTGTCTTACAGCCGCTTGCAGAACCCGGCGCAATTGCCCGAGCGAATCGAGGTGGCGCTGGATGAGTTCATCGACAGCATCCTGGGCAGTGTCGACGAGGAGCTGGAATCGCCGGAGATCGTTATCGATGTGTTGCTGCACGGTCAGTTGGAACGCTTTGCGCTGGATCCGCGTCTGACGGCGCGAGCGATCCAGAATCTGCTGCGCAATGCCATGCGCTATTGCGAAAAGCGCATTCAGATTGGTGTACAGGTCAATGTCGACGGCTGTGAAATCTGGGTGGACGATGACGGGATCGGTATCCCCGACGACGAGCGCGAGCGGATTTTCGAGCCTTTCTATCGGCTCGACCGCAGTCGCGACCGGGCGACCGGTGGTTTTGGCCTGGGCCTGGCAATCAGCCGCCGGGCTCTGGAAGCTCAGGGCGGGACCTTGACGGTAGAACACTCACCACTGGGTGGGGCGCGATTCAGGCTTTGGTTGCCGGCCACGGCCTGAATCCGCGGAGCGCTATCAGGTCGGCAGATCCGACGATTGAATCAGGCCGACGCCGGCCTCTTGCATCCGGGTGATCGCGGCGGCCAGCGAACCGTCCAGATCAATCGCCCGGCAGGCATCCAGTACCACAAACACATTGAATCCCGCCGCGCGCGCATCCAGCGCCGAAAACATCACACAGAAATCCAGCGCAAGCCCGACCATGTAGACCGTGTCGATGCCACGCTCTTTGAGGTAGCCAGCCAGTCCGGTGGTGGTGCTTCGATCCGCTTCGAGAAAGGCTGAGTAACTGTCGATGTCAGGATTGCAGCCTTTACGGATGATCAATTGAGCATGAGGCAAATCGAGCTGCGGATGAAGCTCGGCCCCGGCGCTGGCTTGCACGCAATGCTCGGGCCACAGCGTTTGTTCGCCGTATGGCAACTCGATGACATCGTAAGGCTGACGCCCGGCATGACTTGACGCAAACGAGATGTGGCCGCGCGGGTGCCAGTCCTGAGCAATGACGACCTGTCTGAATTGGCGTGCAATGAGGTTGACCAGCGGCACAATCCGGTCACCTTCAGGCACCGGCAGTTGTCCGCCGGGAATGAAGTCGTTTTGAACATCGATCACCAGCAATGCAGTGCGAGATGCAGCAATGGGCACAAGGCAATCCTCGTTGGAAAAAACTCGGCCCAGTTTAGCAGGATGGACGTCAGCCGCTGGTCTGTAACACGCATTGCTGGGTCTTGCTGTCCCAGATCTGGCCTTTCGGGCATTCAGGTTTTTTGACCGCGTCGGTTTCATCGCTGGCAAGGATTGAAGGGCTGGACAGGGTGGCGACCAGCAGTGGGACGACGAGCAGCACTTGGCGGATAGTCATGATCAATCTCCACTTTCTTATGCCTGGAGCGGGATGTGTCGTTCTTCTTTTCAGTGACTGTTCAGTGTTGAAGAAGATTCAAAGGTTGTGTGGCTGGCCTGCTACCGTTGATCAACTCACCGAAGCGGTCTTACCCACTCTGCGCCGCTCCTGAATTCCACGAACCACCAGATACAACAACGGCCCCACCGAGACGAATACCGCCGTCAGCACCAGATAAGGCACTACCGACCAGACCGATCGCCCGCGAGCCCTGGCATCCTTGAACATCCACACCCCGGCCAATGTCGCCAGCAGATACAGATCAATCACCACCTGCGCCGTGTCTGGGCGCGACATCAGGCTGATCCCGAAGTCGATCAATGACTGTTCCGCCTGAACCATCACTGAAAGGGTGTAACCGCTAAAAGCGAGCAAGGCGGTGAGAGGCAGGGCGATGGACATCATGGATTCCTTCCTTGGGTGGTAAGCAGAACCGCCAGCCTACCGGCAGCTCGCAAAATAGGCCATTGACTTGTCAGTCGCCCGCAGGCTAATTTCCAGCCCATGACTTTCACCGTATTGCGCCACCAGCCAAGCATTATTACCGCCATTCCTCATTTGGCGGGCTAGCACACGGCTGCAGCACCCAACCCGCCCCTGGAGGCGGGTTTTTTACTTTCTGTCTCCCGGGTTCTGAAAAACGTCAGGAGACGACCATGCCGTATAGCCCCGCCCAGCAAGCCCTGCTTGAACACTATGTGAAACAGATTCTGGCAGCGCCGGTGTACGACATTGCCGTGCGCACGCCGTTGCAGGCAGCGCCGGCACTCTCCGACGCGCTGGGCAACCGCGTCTTGCTCAAGCGCGAAGACCTGCAACCGACGTTCTCCTTCAAGATTCGCGGCGCCTACAACAAACTGGTGCAACTGAGCGATGAGCAAAAGTCCCGTGGCGTCATCACCGCATCGGCCGGTAATCACGCCCAAGGTGTGGCGCTGGCCGCGCGAGAGTTGGGCATTGCGGCGACGATCGTCATGCCGTCGATGACACCGGAGCTCAAAGTTCTTGGGGTTCGCAGTCGCGGTGCCGAAGCGCTGCTGCACGGCGAGAGTTTCCCGTTTGCCCTGGCCCACGCGTTGCAACTGGCACAGCAAACCGGGCGCACCTTCGTTTCACCCTTCGATGACCCGCAAGTGATCGCCGGGCAGGGCACCGTGGCGATGGAGATCCTCCGCCAGCATCAAGGTGCTCTGGATGCGATCTTTGTTCCGGTCGGCGGCGGTGGCTTGATCGCCGGCATTGCGGCTTACATCAAATACCTGCGCCCGGATATAAGCATCATCGGGGTCGAGTCAGAACACTCGGCCTGCCTGCAAGCGGCGATGGCGGCGGGAGAACGCGTGGTGCTGCCGTGCGTCGGTACGTTCGCCGACGGCGTGGCGGTGGCGCAGATCGGGGCATTCGGTTTCGAGGTTTGTCGTTTTTGCGTGGATGAGGTCATCACTGTCAGCAACGACGAACTGTGCGCTGCGATCAAGAACATCTATGACGACACCCGTTCGATCACCGAGCCTTCCGGTGCATTGGCCGTGGCTGGAATCAAGCGCTATCTGGCGCGAACCGGGGTGCGCGAGCAAACCTTTGTCGCCATCGATTCGGGCGCCAATATCAACTTCGACAGTCTGCGTCATGTCGCCGAGCGCGCCGCTGTGTGCGGCGTCACGGCGTGATGAGAGCAGAAGCGGCGATTATTGCTGGAGGGCGGTGCCGACTTTGTCCGCCGCCGACCAGATGCGATAGCGCACCTCAACGTCAGCAGGTGCGTACACCACGACCGGCAGTTTGCTGTTGTAGCGCAACATGAAGCCATCCCCGACGACCGGCACGAACGCGCGTTTCTTCTCGCTGCCGGGCGGACAGGCCATCATCGTACTCATCGGGCCGATAACCGTCTCCAGGCGATAGAACGGATAACCCCAGCCTTCAAGATTCTTTTCATCCAGAACGCCGCCCAGGCGCTGACGGTTGCAATCCACTTCCAGGGTCTTGCCAGCGAGAATTTCGACCTGGAAGTTTTCTTCCTGCTCCTGTTTGGGCAGGTGAATGACTTGGCGGGTGAATCCAGCTTCTGCCTTGGGGTACGGCGCGACGTCTTCAAGCCTGGCGGCGTGGGCGAGGGTGGACAGGCTGGCGAGGATCAGGCCAGTCGTCGCATAGATACGTAAAGAACTCATGGAAGCCTCCGTGCAGGTGAGATTGCACAAGCATTCTTGCCGCCATGGCCTCCGAAAGCAAATTCGTCGGGGATTGCATATTGCAGGAGACGGGTGGTCGATTCATGCATTTTGCAAATAGCAAAGTACTGGCCCCGTCGCCAAGTCTTTGATTTCGCTAGGCTCAAAATGACCTGACCAGAGGCATGGTTTATGCGTCGTAATAGTGCAGCGCACCGGGTTTGGGCGCCTACACTCCAATGAGCATTTCGCAGTACCGCCCGTTGCCGACCAGGGAAAAGCGGGGAGCACACCCGTGCAGGATCGGCAAAAGGTCAGTGTGAATAGTTGATTGGCAAACGCATAGAAAGGAGAGGGTTCGCCATGTTTTTATCTGCCTTGGAACTTCGTAACATCATCGAAAGCAGCTTTCTGCCGAAACGCTGCCAATGCACGTTATCGCCAGACCTGTCGATGACCGTCAAAGTGTTCGGCGACCATCGAACCGATCAAGCCGATTTGTACGTCAGCGGAATCGACGCAAGCCGACTCAACAGCTGCCGTGAAATCAACAACCTGGTCGCGGGCTTGCGTTCGGATCTCGCCCAACAGACAGCCTCGCATCAGCACAGTCCACGATCCCGAGCCATTTAACTCACCGTTTCAACCTGTTCGACCGTCACGCGCCGGGCCTGCACAAAGCCAAGGCCCAGCGCGAACTCGACCAGCACCGCGAGCAAAATCCCGGGGCCGGCATGGCCGTTGAGCCATTCGCCAAAACCGAGCACCGCCAAGCCGAAACAGCCGACGATAAAGCCATTACTGAGCGCATTCCGGGTGACGGATGGCGGTGAATTGCGCAGCCAATAAAACATCACCCCCAATGCCACAAACAACACCGCGCTACGTCTTGCGACTACGCCGGTGCCTTCCGAATAGCCAATACTCCAGATCGCCAGCAATACATCCGGGAAAAAGCCCCAGACCAGCGCCAGCAGAAAACACAACATGGAAGTGAAGGTCGACAACGTACGAAACGACAACTGCATGGCCAGTCCTTGCGGCAGTAGGGAAGGCCTGAGCATACCTTCTGAAAACAGCTTAAACCTACTGCCAAACCGCAAATCAGAATTTTCTGTCAGTTCTGCAGACTGCACGCGTCAGACAATTTCCTGTAACTGATCTCTGCGGGCTTGCCAGTGTTGTCGATGTACTTCATATCGGCCGTAATCACCTTACACTCCTGCGTCGGCGGCTCGGTTAACGAAAGCACCTTCGCCACGTGAAGTGGCATGCCGTATTGGTAGGGCACAGCGTTGGACAGGGTAGTGGTGTCATTGGCCTGGGCCAGCCCGGCGAATGCGCTGAAGGCGAGGGTGGCGGTGAGCAGGAAGGGATGAGTGTTCATGAGGGGACTCCCGTGTGGCGGATAGGCGCCCGGCGTGAAACCGGACGAGCCTGCCGCACTGGGCGTCAGCGTGAGAGCTGAAGTTGTGCGGTGCTGTAGAGTTTTTGCCTGGGGTGTTAAGGGAAGGTTAACCAAAAAGAATGGGGGCTGAGTTATTTACCGTTACTACTCGTTCTGTCTAACTTGGGGCGCCTGATTTCAGTTTTCCGCTTAAAAAACTGGCAATTAAATTTTGCTTACCATATTAGCTGCGAGCTCCATCGCAGCAAGAGGATAGCCATTGTTAGCGGAGGCCCTGAACAAGGGGTCGTTTTTTTGAGGAGATATCGCCGAGCTAGGGGCCTTTGTGGAGTGAATGTTCTTATTCATTGCAGTTAGGGTATGCCGTGCATTCGCGGCCGTTCATCTTGAATGTTCTAAAGGTTGGAGGTGTCTGGCATCGATTTGATGTTGTGCTGCCCTGACAAGGCCTCCACCCTCCGGTAGTTTTGATCCATCGGTTGAGCATGCTGGGTTCTTCATCTTTTGATAGATGGAAGGTAAATTTTACGTTTTTACCGTTAAGGCTTGATCGTTGAATTGCGCCCCCCGGTTTGCTGCGCTCATAATAGTCAGAGGGTATGCTCCAATCTGTATTCGCCGCGCTGCAAGATAGAATCTTGGAAATTCCGTTCTTTTCAATTCTTGCGATGCTAAGTTGAAACAACCAAGTGCATAGACCTCTAAATTCAGGATTTTCACTCCGTGGTTGCGTTGAGTTCGCATGAGAGGGGTCTCCTGTCACAGATATTCCCCCGACATCTCCACCGATATCCAGTGAAGATGTCCCATAGCGCCCTTCGATGGCGACATCTACTCGAGTCAACTCCATTTTGCATCCGGCTGCACGATAGCTGAGCGGAATATCGAACCGGGCGGTTTGCTCTACATTTTTTACATGGATTTCATCTGTTTTTTGATGCCGTCTTGTTACATGCCCACCCAAGCCCGCTGAATATGTTCTACAGTCCTGTCCAACTTGTGGCGAGTATTGTGATTTTGCTGTGAGCCCAAAGTTGGCGGGTGTAGTCGCTATCAGGGTGAAAGAGTCGGCCCCATAATAGCCGGTCGCACCTTTTAGATTGTTGCATCCGCCAATTAAAGAAAGCGCCAGAAGCAATGCTGACTTTTTACCAAATAAAAGCTGGAAATTACACTTTTGTTGCTTCATAAGGCATGTCGATAAATTAGGTAAAAAAGCGCGCAAAAATCAAAGTGTTTATCAGTGTCGCTAAAGTCTCTGTAAACATGCATTACTATTAATAACCTAATTTGTCAGGAAAAAACGAGAGGGGCGGATGGTCTGCCTTCCACATTTTTGCAAGTTCTTTTGCTTTTTCTATTTGTTCTTTTGATAGGTGTTTTTCTACGTCAGGCAATGTGTCGTTGACATCTCGCATTACGTTGCCTCCGCCATTAAGCTCCAGCAGATCTGAAAGTAAAGCATATGACTTTATTGGGTCGAAGGCAAAACCGTACTTGGAGTTTGCTTCACCTATGTAGGATGCATATCCAAACACGCCTTCTACGTAGCTCGTGTCAGCTGCTTTTTCGTTCCAGAATCTGAACGAAGCTAGATCATTTTTTTCGATCATGATTGCGGCTAACCCCATCATTGCGAGTGGATAACCATTTTCAGCAGACGCCTTCATCCATCGTTCGATAGCTTGGTTGCGCCTTGAGGTAGTAAAAATGAACCATTCCCTTCTTGGTACTTCGTCGCCAGACGGAACTGAGCAAATGCGAATCCGTTTTCCGCCGACTTCTCCAACCAGTCATCGTTGCCTGTCATTTCATATAACAGGTATATCGATTCGCTATCTCCCTGCTTTGCCCGTTGAATTGCAAGGCTTTTGGCCTTAACCACCCAGCTGCCAGCAGAATTTTCACCTTGAGGACAATTTTTCATGGTTGAACACAAATCTTCTTCAATTCTCCCAAGGCGAATCATCGCGTAGATATTTCCTTTTTTTGCGGAGCTTTCGTATGCTTTTTTAGCCTCCGGAGTCATGTGGCGGCTGTTTTTTCTTAACGCTTCACCCAGATAGTAAAGTCCTTCATCGTCACCGCCTTCGGCTGCTATTTCTAGCAGCTCAATTGCAGAGCTAGCTTTGTATTGATTGTAAAGCTCTATGCCCTTGATTTTTGCGTTGGATTGTTCGTTCGTAGGCGCGAATGTCTGGGGCGACGCTAGTGTGAATAAAGTTAATGTAGCGGTGACCACTTTTAGTAGTGTAAGTGATAAATTGCTTTTCGATTGCAACTGTTTTATTGGTGTATCGGCCTTCGCAAAACATCTTAAGAAGATACAGCAGAGCGCCAACGCCAAGGCTGTCGATTGTTCTAATTCGGGAAGATTAGCCTCGTAGCGCTTATTTCTTGCGTTCAGCTTCATTACCAATTAAAAACCTAATTTCTTTGGAAAGAAAGAAAGGGGCGGGTGCGTGGCCTTCCACTCAATTGCATATTTTTCCGCTTCCTCAATCTGGGTCGATGTCATTTTTGCGGCAATTTTAGGAAGCTTTCCTTCCACATAAACTTGAACGTTTCCACCGCCATCCAATTCTTTTAGCAAAGAAACCAGTGCGTAGCCCTTGATCAAATCGATGGGGTAGCCAACTTTGTCGGGTGTGTGGGAAAGATATGCACCATAGGTTGCGACAGCATTTTGATAGCCGGTTTTTGCCGCTTCTTCCCACCAGTGTCGAACACCTTCTAAATCATTTCGCTGGGAAAGAATCGAAATATATTCAATCATTGCGGGAGGGTAACCTCCTTCCGAAGCAGCCTTTAGCAACTCCTCCTCGGCACTCTTTCTTTTCCAAGGCAGCAAAAATGTGCCTTCGCCCTCGGCGTAACGATTAGCGAGCAACCACTGTGACGGTGCATATCCAGCCGCTGCTGACTTCTGCAACCAATTCAACTCTGCGGTCGCGTTGTAAAGCACAGCCATTGCTTCGCCGTCGCCACTCAAAGCGCGAGGTGTAGCAGTTTTTATCAATAAATCTAGCCAGTCACTTGGTTTTTTGCTACTAGCAGGACATTGGCTGACAACCGAGCACAGGTCTTCCGATACGGTGGCAAGTTTGAACATCGCATAATAATCACCCTGTGATGCTGATGCCTCGTACCATTTTTGCGCTTCAGCGGTCATTCGTTTTTTTTGCTGTCGAAGCTCGTCAGCTAGATAGAATTGTGCTTCCGCATCGCCCGCTTCGGCTGCGATACGAAGTTCGAATTCTGCCGGTTTGTATTGATTGAAAAGCATTATTCCGCGAGTTTTTGCAGCTTGTTGAGTTGGTGTTAGTTCGGCAAGTACATTGTTTGATAAAAGGATTGCAATGGTGGTTGCTATATATATAAGTGCGCGCGACATTTCATTTTATCCCTTGATATTTTTAGCTTGAGAGACATATTTTGCTTTTCCGCCAGGAATAAAAGTTTTTCCGTAGTATTGGGTTCTGTGACAAAAGCCATCTAGGTTCGCGCCTAAGATACTCACGTGCGTTTTGTACCGGGCACGCATTTCGTCGTTCGCATCGTCGTGCAGTCGCAGAATTGCTTCTGACATGAAATTGTCCATATGCAGTCGATTTTCGCAATATAGCTGTTCTGCTTCGTCTACGGTTTTGGTTCCGAACCGATTCATGCTCATGCATGCTTCTTCAAATTGTGATTGGGCCAGGGTTATTGTTCCCTGCTTTTCTGCTTGGCGGACAATCAATCCTAATATGCGCTCGACGGCCTGCTGCTGAAGCAGTTGACACTGGTCCTTTGTATAAGATTTTTCTGGGGTTTTAGAATTTGCACCAAGCGCTCCATATTCCGAGATGTTGAATTTCTCTGGCGCAGAAGTCAATGTCATCAACATTGGACCAAGCGCACCTGGAGTTGCTGCCAAAATCCATTGGTCTAGCTCAGCTTGATTGTGATAATTCATAATCGTATGAGCGATAATTGCTCCTCTACCGCCCCCGGTTAATGCCTCATATAACGACATCACCATATCAACGCCTTGCATGTAAGTCATCGCCACTTGCATTCCCGCTGCGCCAAGGAAGTTAAGTTTATCGATGTAGTCAGCCGCATCTTCCGTTATGAAAATCAGCGACTTATCCTGATTTTTATGCATTTCCCGTCGCAGCAAGTTAATCAGGTCAGTAACTCCATCATAACCCACTTCAAACTGGAATTCGCCGCCAGCGCCAGTGCCGACTATCACAGAGGCTTTAAATCGCATGATGAATCGGCCTTCATGCAGTGAAATCCCTATATCAGCGTTGGCACCGAGCCCGTACGCGGCAGTAAAGCCCGCTGTGAGTCTGGCCAGGCTCGCCCATTGGCTAGCTTTCGTGCTGTTGACGGTGTTCGCCATGCCGGGCGAAGGGGTGGTGCGCAACGCCGCGATGTCTTTCGGCGGAGCCCAGTTCAAGGCGCCTGTAAGAAGAATTCCCGCTTGTACTCCGGCAAAGAGGTTGAACTGAGCTTTAGCTCCATCCTCAACCCGCACATTTGCGGCGCCCCCCGTTAGAGCGGGTTCGCTTCTGGTCGTACTCGCGACAGCATTGGAGGTCTCTGGGCGTTTTGCATCGGGGATTTCCGGAAGATTGAGGCCGCCTTGTACGTTTGCGCGGCCCAACTGCACGCTGGAGGAAAGGAGGAGGGTGGCGCCTGTGTAGCCCCACGCTCTGGCGCCCAAGTGGATCGAGAACCTACCGAGATTCAGGTTTTTGCGGTTCTTCTCGTAATCCAGGTACGGGATCAGGATGTCTTTCGCCTCATCTTTTCCTGGCAGATCCATTTTCATCAATTCAACTTCGCCACGAGCGAGGTCGATACCCAAGCTGACTTCTGCTTTGGCGGAAGCTTTGAAGTTGTCGGTTACGCTGAAGCTTGGACCAGTGACCTTTGTTCCAGTGTGGATGGAGGATTGTGGTGGCGTCAGGCAACGAACCAATTGTGCTTGAGGACTGTTGTCGAACAGGCGCAACGAACTCCTGACCTCCTCTTTGAACAGCAACTGCCTCAGGCGCAGCCCCCAGTCTTTGCGGGCGCCAGCGTCCTCGAGAGTGTCCACCTTGAGTTTTTTCGACTTGAGATATGAATAAAAGGCTTCTACATCGAACCAGCCTTTTTCATCGAACCAGTTGCTTTCCTGATCCTTGATGGCCATCGCGCCTTGGAGGCGCAGCCATTCATGGAAAGGGTTATCGTCGGTGTCAGATTGCGCTTTCCCATTGCTGTTGCCGGGCAGTTTTTGCAGGTCTTTGCTAGCAGTAGCACCGATCGCGCTTACGTCTTTTTTCAGGGCTTTTTCAATGCCTTCCAGATTAAGCAGACTCAAATGCTTCACTGGGCTGTTGGGGCTATTGAAAAGCGCTACTTCGCGCAACGGGAAGCCAGCCTTGACCAGGCGTTCTTCCGGTTTTGGCTGAAATTGCTCGGGCTCCCACAACAGATGGCGCAGTGGCAGCGCTGCGGCTACAGCGGCTTCTGCATCATCGCGAAGCTGCATGCGATCTTGTTGAATGCGCTGCCACTCGGCTTTTTCAGCCTCCACGATGCCCGCAGGTGCCGCTACGTTTTGGCCGCTGGCATCAATCCAGGCTTTGTATTTGGTGCGGATTTGTTCAGCCAGTTTGACCTGCCGCTGTTCCATCTCAAGATATGACTTGAATTTCTCGATACCTGCGCTGATTTCGCCTGTGTCAGGGATGAGCGCAAACTCTGGAAGCGCCAAGCCATAGTCGGCAACTTTCAAAATTGAATCGATATAAGCAGCGAAGTCTTTTTCCACTTTTTTTCGATCGTTGGCGACATCGTTCAAATAGCCGCACATCCGGGCCTTGCCATCGATCACACAGTTTGTGGCGTCCAGATACGCCTTTTTGTTTTTCTTGAAGTCTTCTTCTTTGAGGGTAGCCAGCTTGCCGCTGGCTGTGAGCGCCGCACGGGCTTTCAGATAGGTCTGTACGCGCGTTCTGGCCTCAAGTGCGCCGGGCGAAAACAGGTTGCCGCTTTCGTAGGTGTAGCCCGCTAGTTTGGCTTGCTCGATTGCTACGGTTTTCAGCTTCTTCCACTCGTTATAGAGGCGTTGCAGCTTTTGCCCCTCCGAGTTTGCCTCAAGGAGGCTGGCCTGCTGCTGACCGGCCAGTTCCCGGTTGCGTGCGTATTCACTCTGATCCGGCAACTTGTCCAGCGCCGCTGAGTTTCGGGCTTCACGGCTGACCGCTTTCAGGCGCATGGCCATGGTTGGCTGCGCAATATCCGGCTCCTGAGCTTCGATTTCCAGCATTCGGCTTTTCTGTTCACCTTGCAGGAAATTTGACAACTTGGGTTCGAGGAAATACTCGAGCAACCCTGCGGTGTTCATCCCCTTTAACCGTTCCTCAGGAGACTTGCTTGCGCTGATGTGTTGCTCAAGTTCATTCATTGCCTCTTTGATCGAGCTCGCAGCGCGCTTGGGCAGCAGATAGAACATTTTTTCCTTGGTGGCGTAGATCACTTCGCCATAACTTGTCGAGCAAGCCGTTTCCACTTTGTCGAACGCGTTGGGGCAACTCGCAGGCACTTCAGGCTGAGGATCAAGTTCCAAGGCGGGTTTTGTTTCAACCAGTGTCGCCGGGGCCGAGGCACCTGCCGCAGAGCTGTCGCGATCTACCTTTGTTGCTTCTGAGATTTCAGTATCCATTTCGCTTCCATTCATTCTTAACGGACGGGCTCATCAAGCAGCGCTGGTGGCGAGTTGCTGCAGCTGCTGAACTTTGATGAACGACTCTTCCCTGGATTGCAGGATGGCCATCGCCTGTGGCTGTGTTTCAAGCAGCGGGCCGTTGGTAATCGGCCCCAGTTTCAGCAAGTGGCGGCCTTCGTAAATATGGTGGGCGACCAGCACGTTGAGGTTTTCAACGAGGTTGGGCAGTTGTTCGTCGGTGGGTTCGCCGTAGGCGACGTAGTGTTCGTCCACCCAATAAACCCAACCCAGATGCTCTTGAACCTTTGGCGCTGCTGGCGGCAGGCTGAACGCTGCGGTATCGCCCAGCCATTCAAGTTCCGAGACGGCGTGCCAACTGAGCCACGAACCGCGATTGCGTCCGAAGTGGGCGGGCGCCGGGCTGTATACGTGCTGCCAGGGGCCGAAGAGTTGATGGGAGTTATCGCCTGCGGTGTAGGCCAGCGCAGCCCACAGGCTGGGCTTGTGATAGCTCAGCAGGCTTTGACCGCCAGAGCCATCGTTGGCGCGCAGGAGCCACCGCGCATGGGCCAGTGCCTTGTCTGGGACTGTTGTAGCGAGCGCTATGCCGGAGTAATTTGCCACGCAGAGCTGCGCTGCTTCCGCCGCGAGGCGACTGCCCCACGGTGCGGTCAGCCAGAGTGGGCCGTCGGAGGCGATTTCAGCGAAGTCGGTGTTGAGGAACAGGCCTTGGGCATCCACGACTGGTTCACCGACACGATAGAGACGGCTCATCGCGTCAGGCTGGCGAGTCCGATCGATTATGAAACATAGTGTCAGGTCAGAGCTTTCTCTCGGTAGATCCGCGAACCCATGGCGTGGGGCTTCGAGGAGGGCGCTCAGCGCTTTTACATGCATGTGCAATCCTTACGGCTACAGGCGCCGTTGCTTTGCTTGCCGCACAACGGCGTTATGCCGGACTCGTTCAGACGTTTGGGCAGCGGGATGAGGACTTTCCCCGCCTTATCCGCATCCGCCACCTTCATCGGCCCCGGCAGCAACGGCGCCGCCGGCGTGCCCACCCCCGGCGAGCCGCCAGTATTAACCTTCACCTCAGCGCCACTGATCGTCACGCCACCGGCATCGACCTTGACGAAGCTGCCCCCAGCCTTGGCGGTCAGTTCCATGGCGCCTTCAATCACCACTTTCTGGCCGGCGTAGTAGTGAATCTCGGTCCCTGCCTCAACAAACTGCCCAGTCCCCACCTTCACATGCTGCGTAACCCCCACCGTCAGGTGATCATCCGCGCGCATCTCACTGATCCGGTCCAGATGGGTAATCCGGTGTTCTTCAACCTTGAATTCGCTCAGCGTGTTGGCTTCCACGGTGTCGTGCCGTTCGTTGCCGACGCGGATTTTCTGGTCGTGTTCGATGTTTTCGTCCCAGTCGCGCTGGGCGTGGATGTAGATCTGTTCGGCGCCTTTTTTGTCTTCGATGCGGAATTCGTTGTAGCCCTTGCCGCCCGGGGAGCTGAGGGTTTTGAAGGTGCTGCGGGTTTTGTTCGCCGGCAGGTCGTAGGGGACGACGTTTTCCTTGTGGTACAGGCAGCCGGTGACGAGTGGCTGGTCGGGGTCGCCCTCGAGGAAGGTGACGAGGACTTCCATGCCGATACGCGGGATGGCGATGCCGCCGTAGGCTGCGCCAGCCCAGCCGCTGGCGACGCGCATCCAGCAGGTAGTTTTGTCGTCAGACTGGCCGTCGCGGTCCCAATGGAATTGCACTTTGATGCGGCCGTACTGGTCGCAGTGAATTTCTTCACCGGCGGGGCCTGTGACGACGGCGGTCTGGCTGCCGAGGACTTTCGGTTTCGGGTGTTCGAGGGCAGGGCGGTAGTGCGCGTCCCAAGGGGTGGCAATGAAGCTGTTGCGGTAGCCCTGGTGGAAATCGCTCTTGTTGTCGGTGACGTCGCTGGTGACGTTTTCGCCGAGCACTTGCGGCTGTTTGCCTTCGTGGAAGACTTCCAGCAGCAGCCACAGGTCGTTCCACTCGGCACGCGGGTGTTCGGCGAGGCTGAGGAAGTGGCCGCTGGTGAGGGTCGGCTCGTCACCTTTGCCTTCCGCGAGTTTGTAGTCGCTGCGATGGCGTTCGAGCGCGCGGGTCGAGAGGAACTTGCCGCGCTCGCGGGTGGTGAAGCGGCCGGGGTAGTCGTAGTCCTCCAAGTCCGGGGCGAACTCGGATTTGGCGGCGCCTTCGGGAAGGATCTTCGGTTTTTCGAAATCGTAGTCGCGGCGGCTGACGCGCGTGGTGCGGGTTTCCAGACGCAGGTTGAAGCGCTTGATCACCGGTTTCTCGGCAGCCATGCCGGAGTCTTGCTGGTAGCTGACCGGCTTCAGTTTGCGGAACACGGTCTGGTCATCGCCGAACACCAGTTTGTGCCCGCTGCTGCTGTGCTGGAAATGGAAGTGAATGCCTTCCTCTTCGCACAGACGCTGGATGAAATGCAGGTCGGACTCGTCGTACTGCACGCAGTATTCGCGTTCCGGGTACTCGGCGCCGAGCTGGAAACTATAAGCGTCCGCGAGAATGCCGCGGTCTTCCAGCACCTGAGCGATGATTTTCGGCACCGTCAACTGCTGGAAGATCTGCTGATCGTGGTTGTGTTGCAGATAGGCCAGTTGCGGCATCAGGCTGATGCTGTAGCGGGTCAGGGTCTTGCCGGAATCGCCTTGCTCGATGCGGTACACCTGGCCGTGAATCTTGCCTTCGCCGGTGGCCCCGAAAGTCAGGCAGGCGCGCTTGTGCAATAGCTCTTCGAGTTTCAGGTCGGGGCGGGCGCTGACCAGTTCGAGGTCGAAACGGAACGGTTCGTTGAGGGCTTCGCGACCGGTGAAGCTGAGGACTTGCAGGTCGGCGTTGGCGCCTTCGATCGTGAGGGTGATGTGGGTTGCATTGGCGTCCAGCATGCCTTGAATTCCGTCCGTTGAATAAGCAGGTGATGGATGTTGCAGGATTAGACCGCCTCATTCAAGGCGCAAATGGCGTAGGCGTGGGCGCCGCATCACATAGGGAAAACCCTTAGAGGGCCGTTTTGGTCCAGTAAAACCGGGCATTTCGTTAACATTGCTGGAGGCAGAACGCCGATATTGATGCGCCAGTATGGTCAGTGATGACCGCTTGGTTTCAGACCAAAGCGATTGGCGGTGCCCGAAAGATTGCCTTCGCGGGCAAGGCCGCTCCCACAGGTTTCTCGGGTGAACACGAAATCTGCGTTTACTGAGGTTCCTGTGGGAGCGGGCTTGCCCGCGAATGCGTCTTCAGCATCACCGCTACAACCAATGCCAGAACCGGCTCCAGAACCCGCGATTCAAATCCTCCTTGCACCCGGCATACTGCCGCGCATACATATCTGAACGATTCTGCACCTTGCGCGCCGTCGGCGGCAGCCAGGCTTTGCTCGCGTAGGTCTTGTTGCGAAAGCCGCCCCAGCCTTCGTGATAGTTGAGGTACTGGTTATACGCGTCGTATTTGTAGACGCCATTGATCGAGGTGGTCTTGTCCATGTACCAGCCGATGAAGTCGATGGCATCGTCGAAGTCTTCGCGGTCGGCCCAGTTTCTGCCGGTGCTTTTCTGGTAATCGGACCACACTTCATCCTTGGCTTGCGCGTAACCCGACGCCGTTGACACCCGACCCCAGGGAATCACCCAGAGCAGATATTTGCGCGGCGTCTTCGCGTCGTAGCGATAGCCGGACTCCTGATACATGATCGCGAAGGGCACCTGGATCGGTACGCCCCAGCGGTTTTGCGTGACTTGCGCGGCGTCGTACCAGTCGCTTTTTTCCCGGAAGATCTCGCAGATGTCTTCCGGCGAGCGGGGCGGCGAGGTGCCGCAACCGCTCAGCAGGGTTGCCAGTGTCAGGAGTGCGAAGGTCTGCCGGTAGTTCAAAAGCGGTTATCCCGTCATGCGCAAAAAGGCCGACAGTCTACGCGCTCAGCGCAACTGATGACGATAGGGCAGATCCGGACCGGTTTTGCTGCAGGTCAGCGCGGCGGCTTGCACGGCGAACCTGAGCATGGCGTCGATCTGCTCGCGTGCGAGTTGCTGCACGCCCTCCACCGAATCCAGAGCATGTTCGCTCAGCCAGGTAATCAGCGCCGCTTGAAAAGTATCGCCGGCACCGACGGTATCGGCGATGTTCACCGAGGCGGCCGGCACCGACCATGTGCCGTGTCGGCGACTGAACACACTCGCACCGTCGCCTCCGCGGGTGAGAAAGACCAGTTGGCAACGATGTTCGAGCCAGCCCTCGATCACGTTCTGCGGGTCCTGCTCGGGGTAGAGCAGGCTCAGGTCTTCGTCGCTGACCTTGATCAGGTCGGCCAGTTTTACCAGCGTGGCGATGCGTTCCCGCCACAGGTCGATGTTCGGCTCGGGATTGAGGCGTACGTTCGGATCAAGGCTGATCAGGCGTTTGCCGCTTTCGCGCTGGACCAGTTGCAGCAAGGTGTCGCCGACTGGCTGCACCACCAGCGAGTACGAGCCGACGTGCAAGCCGCGCACCTCAGGCCCCAGCGCCGGCAAATGCGCCGCGCTCAGTTGTCGGTCTGCACAGCCTTCGCCGCGAAAGCTGTAGTGCGGTGAGCCGTTGGCACCCACGGCAACCATCGCCAGGGTGGTCGGCGCGGCAAATTCCACGAGATAGTCCGGGCACACACCTTCCTCGCGCAGCACTTGTTGCAGACGCCGGCCCAGATAGTCAGTGGACAACCCACCGAACAAGGCTGAATCCACGCCGAGCCGGCGCAATCCCACCGCGACGTTGAACGGCGAGCCGCCGGCAATCGCCTTGAAGTTCACCTTCGACGCCAGACCGCTGGCATCGTCTTCGCTGAAGAAATCAAACAGGGCTTCGCCACACACCAGGTACATAGTTGTTTGCTCTTTATAGGGTTGCGACATGCTGTTGATAGCGTTCGTAGGCCTGCTGGAACGCTGCGACATTGGCGGCGATCGGCAGGGTTTCACTGTTCGGGTCAAGCTTGACACAGCGCTGACACAGGTCGGCCAGGCTGACTTCGTGTCCGTCAGCCCACGATTGGCACCACGCCGCCTGAATCGCCGCGCCCAGTGCCGCCGCTTCGCTTTGCTCGGTGCAGATCACCGGGGTGTTCATGATGTCGGCGACGATCTGCCGCCACACGGCGCTTTTCGAGCCGCCGCCGATCAGGCAGATGCGCTGGCTTTGTAAACCATTCTGGCGCAGCAGATCCAGCCCGTAACGCAAACCGAACGTCGTGCCTTCGACGGCGGCGCGGCACAGATTGGCCTGGGTCAGGTTGTCCAGCGTCAGCCCGTGCAGGCTGCCGGTGGCATGGGGCAGGGCGGGCACGCGCTCACCGTTGAAAAACGGCAGCAGGCTCACGCCGTCCGCCCCGATGGGCGACTGCGCGACCAACTGGTTGAACTGAGGAAGATCGAGATTGAACAGCTCGCGAATCGCACCGGTGGCATTGGTCAGGTTCATGGTGCAGATCAGCGGCAGCCAGCCGCCGCTGGACGAACAGAAGGTTGCAACCGAGGCATCCGGGCTCACGCTGGGTACGTCGCCATAGGCGTACACCGTGCCGGAGGAGCCGAGGCTCATGGTGATCGCGCCGGGCCGGATGTTGGCGGTGCCGATCGCGCCCATCATGTTGTCGCCACCGCCGCTGGAGACCACTGCATCAGGGTTGATGCCCAAGTGTTCGGCAATCGACGGCAGCAGCGTGCGGACCGCTTCATGGGCGTCGATCAGCTTTGGCAGTGCGGCTTGCAGGCGTCCGCTGGCGTCGATATCGCGCAGCAGCTGCAAGTCCCACTGGCGGGTGCGCACGTTGAAGTAGCCGGTGCCGGATGCATCGCCGTATTCGCTGCAGCAACGCCCGGTCAGCCAGAAATTGAGGTAGTCGTGGGGCAGCAGAATCCGCGCGATACGTGCGAACACCTCGGGATGTTGCTCTTTGGTCCAGAGCAGCTTGGACACGGTATAGCCCGGTGCGATGGCCACGCCGAGGCGTTCCAGCGAACCTTTTTCGCCGCCCAGATGTTGCAGCAAACGGTCGTTTTCAGCGCTGGTTTCGGTGTCGCACCACAGCTTGGCAGGGCGCAGGACTTGCCCTTGATCGTCGAGCAGGACCAGGCCGTGCTGCTGGCCGGAGACGCCGATACCGAGAATCGACTGGCCGTCGACGTTCGCCGATTGCAATGCCTGACGCGTGGCGATGGTGAACGCGTCCAGCCATTGCTGGACGTCCTGTTCGCGGCGACCGTTGGCGCCGCTGATCATCGTGTGTGGCGCCGCGCCCTGGCCGAGTACCTGACCGCTGACGGCGTCGAGGATGATCGCTTTGGTGCCTTGGGTGCCGCAGTCGATACCCAGGAAGAGCTTTGTTGTTGTCATGGAAACTCCACGGCTGCTCGTTCCCATGCTCTGCGTGGGAACGCCTCAATGGACGCTCTGCGTCCGCTTTAGATGGGACGCGGAGCGTCCCGGGCTGCATTACCACGCGGAGCGTGGGAACGATCAAGTCGCGAGAACTTTTTCCAGAGTCCGCGAAACCCCAACCTCGCGCAAACTCTCGCAGCACCACTCGAACGCCGCAACAAATTCCGCCGAGTTCGGTATCGCCGTGCCGAAAATCTCTTCGACGCCCAACAACCGTTCCGTTATCGACCCGTCCTCCGCCACCAGTCCCTGGCAAAAAACCGCCCGCGGATCCGGTATCGAATAGGTATCGCCATTCTCGTCTATCCCCTTCAGATACAACGCCCACGCCGCTACCACCAATGCAGCGCGTCTGGTCTCGCGTCCATCGGCGATCAATCGGTTGATCGTCGGCACGGTGAACTTGGGGAATTTCGACGAGCCATCCGAACACACCCGCTCAAGTTGATCGGCAATCGCCTGATTGGAAAAGCGCGCCACCAGCGTGTCCTTGTAGTCGCTCAGGTCGATGCCCGGCACCGGTGCCAGTTGCGGGGTAACGTCGAGATCCATATAGGCGCGCATGTATCGGACGAACAACGGATCGTTCATGGTTTCGTGGACGAAGCGATAGCCTTTCAGAAAGCCCAGATACGTCAGGGCCAGATGGCTGCCGTTGAGCAGTTTGATTTTCATCTCTTCGTAGGGCGTTACATCGTCGGTGAACTGCACGCCGACCTTTTCCCAGGCCGGACGGCCGTTGACGAATTTGTCTTCCAGCACCCATTGCACGAACGGTTCGCAGACCACCGGCCAGGCATCGTCGACGGCGTGCTTGTCGGCCAGTTGCAGACGGTGCGCGGTGCTGGTCATTGGCGTGATGCGGTCGACCATGGCATTGGGAAAGCTGACGTTCTGCTCGATCCAGTCACGCAGGTCGGGATCGCGCAACGCGGCGAACGCCAGCAGCGCCTTGCGCGTCACCGCGCCGTTGTGCGGCAGGTTATCGCAGGACATCAAAGTGAACGCTGGCGTGCCCGCTCCGCGGCGTTTGGCCAACGCAGCACAGAGGAAACCGAACACGGTTTTCGGCGCCTCAGGGTGGGCCAGGTCCTGTTGAATCTGCGGCAAGTGCGCCATGAATTCGCCGTTGCTGTCGTCGATGCAGTAACCGCCCTCGGTGATGGTCAGCGAGACGATGCGGATCTGTGGATCGGCCAGTTTGTCGATCAGCGCCCGCGCGCCGTCCTCGGCCAACAGCATGTCGCGGATCGCACCGATCACACGCACTTCGGTGTCATCGCTGTCACCCAGTTCGAAGAGGGTGAAGAGGTAGTCCTGCTCCTTGAGATCGTCACGGGCGCGGCGGTCTTCGGCACGCAGACCGACGCCGCAGATTGCCCAGTCGAGTGCCTCGCCGCGGTTCATCAGCGCGTCGGTGTAATACGCCTGATGGGCGCGATGAAAACCGCCGACGCCAATGTGGGCGATGCCTTGGCGCGTGTCGCGCAGCTCATAGCGCGGCAGCTGCACTTCGGGGGCGAGGCGGTTGAGGTTGTGTGAGTTGAGTTTCATCGCAAAAGTCTCAGGCGGCCGCGCGCAGTGGGCGGGTCAGCGCCACCCCGTCGGCATTGAATAAATGGCAGTGAGTCGGGTCCAGACGCAGGCTCAGTTGTTCACCGTAACGGCTGGCCAGATCGCCGCGCACGCGCATGGTCAGGGCTTCACCGGCCGCGGTGGTGACGTGGCAGAAGGTGTCGCTGCCCAGCCGTTCGCTGACGTCGGCCGTGACCTGCAAGGTGCAGTCGCCCGGTTGCGCCAGCTCCAGATGCTCCGGGCGAATGCCCAGGGTCACGGCGCTGCCGACACTCAGCTCGCCGGCATTGAACGCCAGGACGATGCGGCTGCCCGCGTCCAGGGCCACTTCACAACTGTGGCCGTCAATGCGCGCAATCTTGCCCTTGAGGAAACCCATTTTCGGCGTGCCGAGGAACCCGGCGACAAACAGATTCGCCGGTTGGTGGTACAAGTCCAGCGGCGAGCCGACCTGTTCGATCTTGCCGCCATTGAGCACCACAACCTTGTCGGCCATGGTCATCGCTTCGACCTGATCATGGGTGACGTAAATCATCGTCGCTTGCAGGTCTTTATGCAGGCGCAGCAGTTCCAGACGCATCTGCACGCGCAACGCGGCGTCGAGGTTGGACAGCGGTTCGTCGAACAGGAAAATCTTTGGATTGCGCACGATGGCGCGCCCGATCGCCACACGCTGGCGCTGGCCGCCGGACAGTTGTTTCGGCTTGCGCTCGAGCATCGGGCCGAGTTCAAGAATGCGCGCCGCTTCGCCGACCTTCTTTTCGACTTCAGCTTTCGGTACGCCGGCCAGGTCGAGGGCGAACGACATGTTCTTTTTCACCGTCATGTGCGGGTACAGCGCGTAGGTCTGGAACACCATCGCCAGATCGCGCTTGGCCGGGCTGACTTCGGTGATGTCGCGGCCGTCGAGTTCGATGGTGCCGCCGCTGACTTCTTCCAGGCCGGCGATCAGCCGCAGCAAGGTGGATTTACCGCAGCCGGACGGGCCGACGAAGACCACGAATTCCTTGTCGTGCACTTCCAGGTCGATGCCCTTGATGATGGAAAAACCTTCGAAGCCTTTTTGCAGATTCTTGATTTTCAGGTTGGCCATGAAATGGGCCTCCGCAATTTATTATTCAGTTGAACCGGGCATGCTTTTTCCAATGTGGGAGCGGGCTTGCTCGCGAAGGGGCCCTGTCAGCCGGCATTCATGTTGAATGACACAGCGCATTCGCGAGCAAGCCCGCTCCCACAGGGGGACGGTTTCGCTTTGAGATCATTTCACCGCGCCAAAGGACAGGCCGCGCACCAGTTGTTTCTGGCTGATCCAGCCAAAGATCAGGATCGGCGCACAGGCCAGGGTCGAGACCGCCGACAACTTGGCCCAGAACAAGCCCTCGGGGCTGGAATACGAGGCGATCAACGCGGTCAGCGGCGCGGCTTTCGATGAGGTCAGGTTGAGCGACCAGAACGCTTCGTTCCAGCACAGGATCAGCGACAGCAGCACGGTCGATGCCAGTCCGCCCTTGGCAATCGGCAGCAGCACGCGAACCATTTCCTGCCACAACGTCGCACCGTCGAGGCGGGCGGCTTCGAGGATGTCTTTGGGGATGTCTTTGAAGTAGGTGTAAACCATCCACACGACAATCGGCAGATTGATCAGCGTGTAGATCACGATCAGCGCCAGGCGCGTGTCGAGCAGGCCGAAACTCTTGGCCAACAGGTAGATCGGCATCAGCACGCCCACCGGCGGCAGCATTTTCGTCGAGAGCATCCATAGCAGCGTGCCTTTGGTGCGCTGGGTTTCGTAGAACGCCATGGAGTAGGCGGCCGGCACCGCGATCAACAAACACAGGGCCGTCGCGCTGAAGGAAATCACCACGGAGTTCCAGGCGAAACTGAAGTAGTCGCTGCGCTCATTGATGTGCAGATAGTTTTCAAGCGTCGGCGCGAAGATGAACTGTGGCGGTGTGGCGAAGGCGTCGATTTCGCTCTTGAAACTGGTCATCACCATCCAGAAGATCGGGAAGAAAATCACGATCGCGATGGCCCAGGCCAGCGTGCCGAGCAACAGGCTTTGCAAGCGGCGGGATTGTTGGAGAGTCATGGCAGGCCTCAGGCTTTGTCAGTCAGGTTTTTGCCGATCATCCGTACCAGAATGATCGCGGCGATGTTGGCAATGACCACGGCAATCAAGCCGCCTGCCGAAGCCATGCCGACGTCAAACTGCACCAGCGCCTGGTTGTAGATCAGGTAGGCGAGGTTGGTCGAGGCGTAACCGGGGCCACCGTTGGTGGTGGTGAAAATCTCGGCGAACACCGAGAGCAGGAAAATCGTCTCGATCATCACCACCACGGCAATCGGCCGCGCCAGGTGCGGCAGGGTCAGGTGCCAGAAAATCGCGATCGGGCCGGCACCGTCCAGGCGTGCGGCTTCTTTCTGCTCCTGATCCAGCGACTGCATGGCGGTCATCAGGATCAGGATCGCGAAGGGCAACCACTGCCACGAAACAATGATGATGATCGACAGCAGCGGGTAGTGCGCGAGCCAGTCCACCGGTTGCGCCCCGAACAGTTTCCAGATGTAGGCGAGGATCCCGGAGACCGGATGGAAGATCAGGTTCTTCCAGATCAGCGCGCCAACCGTGGGCATGATGAAAAACGGCGATATCAGCATCACCCGGACGATGCCGCGACCAAGAAATTCGGAGGCCTCCAGCAAGGCGCTGATCAACACGCCGCACACCACGCTGATCAGCAACACGCTGCCAACCAGCAGCAGAGTGTTGGTCGCACCGGGCATGAACCCCGAATCGCTCAGGAAGTAAGTGAAGTTTTCCAGCCCCACGAACTGGTTTTCACCGGGGTAAAGCAGGTTGTAGCGGATCATCGAAAAGTACACGGTCATGCCCAGCGGCACGATCATCCACAGCAGCAATAGCGCCACCGAAGGGCTGACCAGAAACCAGCCGGGATTGCGCACGCGGATTTTGCGCTGGGGTGGCGCAAGGTCGAGCTGGGCTTTGGCAGTTGAAGTATTCATGGCAGTAACCGATTTCCGACAGGCAAATGAAGATCCCCTGTAGGAGTGAGCCTGCTCGCGATAGCGGTGTGGCAGTCACCACTTGGCTGGATGGAAAACCGCTATCGCGAGCAGGCTCACTCCTACAAAAGGCAAGAGCGAACCGTGGGAACTACTTGGGATAACCCGCGCGCTTCATCTCGCGCTCAGTGGTTTGCTGGGCCGCGGTGAGGGCTTGATCCACCGAGCTCTGGCCGATCAGCGCCGCCGAGAACAGCTTGCCGACCTGGGTGCCCACGGCCTGGAACTCAGGAATGGTCACCAGCTGAATACCGATGTAAGGCACCGGTTTTAGCGTCGGTTTGCTCGGGTCGGCTGCTTTCAGCGATTCCAGCGTCACCTTGGCAAACGGCGCGGCGCTCATGTACGCATCGCTGTAGGTCGAGGCGCGGGTGCCCGGCGGCACGTTAGCGATGCCGTCGGTCTTGGCGACCAGTTCGCCATACGCTTTGGAGGTGGCCCAGGCGCTGAAGACTTTCGCCGCGTCTTTGGACTTGGAGCTGGTCGGAATCGCCAGAGCCCAGGAATACAGCCACGCTGAACCTTTATCGGTGACCTGATGTGGGGCAAAGGTGAAGCCGACGTGATCGGCGACCTTGCTTTGGGTTTTGTCGGTGACGAATGACCCCGCCACGCTGGCATCGACCCAGATCGCGCATTTGCCGCTGTTGAACAGCGCAAGGTTCTCGTTGAAACCATTGCTGGAGGCACCCGGCGGGCCGGATTTTTTCATGGTATCGACGTAGAAGTTCAGCGCGTTTTTCCACTCGGGACCGCTGAATTCGGGTTCCCACTGCTCATCGAACCAGCGCGCGCCGTAAGCATTGGCGACCGTGGTAATCAGCGCCATGTTCTCGCCCCAACCGGCCTTGCCGCGCAGGCAGATGCCGTACTGCTCTTTGTCTTTCTGAGTGAGCTTTTCCGCGAACCCGGCAATCTGTTCCCAGGTCGGCCGCTCCGGCATGGTCAGCCCGGCATTCTTGAACAGGTCGGTGCGGTAATAGGTGATCGAACTTTCCGCGTAGAACGGCAGGGCATACAGCGAACCCTTGACCGACAAGCCTTCGCGTACCGACGGGAACACGTCGTCGAGGGCGTAATCGGCCGGCAGATCCTTCATCGGCTCCAGCCAGCCCTTGCCGCCCCAGAGTGCTGCTTCGTACATGCCGATGGTCAGCACATCGAACTGCCCGCCCTGAGTGGCGATATCGGTGGTCAGGCGCTGACGCAGGACATTCTCTTCCAGCACCACCCAATTGAGCTTGATGTCCGGATGCTCGGTCTCGAAGGTTTTCGAGAGCTTTTGCATGCGGATCATATCGCTGTTATTGACGGTGGCGATGGTCAGCGTCTGGGCGCCAAGGCTGACGCTGCTGAGGGTCATGCAGGTGAGGGCCAGCAGAGCTTTTGCAGTGGGTTGCATCGTGCACTCCTTTTCTGCACCCGGCGGGTCGCAGAAGGACAGTTATTGTTTTTGTGTCTTCCGAATGCAGGAAGAATCTGCGCTGATTACAACGGTCAATCACTTGGGTGACAAATCATCCGTCGCACTTTTGTTGATACTTTTTTGCACTGGGCTTTGGCGACGGGAACGCAGGGTGGGGGATTGCAGCGGCCAGGGCTCATCCGATGTGTACAGGTTTCGGATACCTACACAGCCCCCTGTAGGAGTGAGCCTGCTCGCGATAGCAGTGTGTCAGTCGATACATTCGGGGCTGACACACCGCTATCGCGAGCAGGCTCACTCCTACATGGGTATTTATGCATTAGCCGAGATTTTGTTCCGTCAGTCGCTGGACAGCCAATCGCCGATAATGCGACGGCGTCATGCCCTTGAGCTGCTGAAACCGCCGATTGAAGTTGGAAATATTGTTGAAGCCCGATTCGAAACACACCTCGGTGACCGGTTTATCACCGTCGGCCAGCAATTCGCAGGACTTGCTGATGCGCAGGCGATTGACGAACTCGATGAAGTTGCGCCCGGTGGCCTGTTTGAACACGCGGCTGAAATAGGTGGGGGTCATGCCCAGATGGTCGGCGACTTCTTCCAGGGAGATGTCCCGGGCATAGTGGCTGAAGATGTAATCGACTGCACGGTTGGTGCGGTCGATGTTGTGCTCGTCCGCCAGTTGCGGTGTGGTGGCACCGGACAACAGCTGAAAATCGTCGCTCGCCGCCAGCAACTCCATCAAGATGAAAAAGTGTCCGAGGCGGGTGATGCCCTGACTGTCGGCGATGCGCTGCATCAGGGTCATGGCTTGACGGATCGTGCGCTTGCAGCGGAATTCGATGCCGTACTGGGCACGCTCCAGCAACGGCGCCAAGGATTTAAGCTCGGCGAAGACCTGGTGGCCGCTTTCGAACAACTCATCGGTGAAATTAACCAGCATGTCGCGCTTTTCCACCACTTCATCCTCGGCCACCTGGCTGATCCAGTTGTGCGGCAGATTCGGGCCGGTAAGAAACAGCGTCTCGGGATAGAAGTTGCCGATGTAATCGCCGATGAACACTTTGCCGGAACTGGCGACGATCAAGTGCAGTTCGTATTCCTTGTGGAAATGCCAGCGCACCAGCGGGCAGGGAAAGCCATGCTGGCGGTAGATGATGGATAACCCGTTGTGGTCATCCATCAACTCGTAAGAAGGGTCGGTCACACGGGCGGTTCGGGTCATGGCTCGGTACTTTTCTTGTTATCGCCTGCCGATCATGCCTCGTTCCGCGCGCCTTGTGCCAGCGCACCGTGACGGTCAACGGCCCTGTCGGTTGCGTTCGAGCGCCGATTTATCCATGGCTTTCTGCCGATTGACCTCCAGGCAGAACTTCACGATGTTCGAATTTTTGATGAAGTCGAAGTTGATGATGTTGCACTTCTTCGCCCAGTCTGTTCTGGCCGGATCGAACCAATCGTCCAGTTCGTCGAGAATTCGCTGCGGACCACCGAGGGTGTAGCAGGTCGCTGACAGGGACCACATGTCCCATGTGCCCGGCGGATTGCTCATTACTTCGGTGATGAAGCGCTGCAGTTCCGAGGTGCTGACCTGCGCCTGCCCGATCCAGCGATGATCGATCTGCCTGTCGAATGTGCCTTGGTCAACTGTCCAAGGCACGGATGCCGCCACCAACACTCTTTGCCTACGACTGATGTCTTTCAGCTCGCCAAGGGTCAAGCGGCGATGGTCCGGCGGGATCATCCGTTCGCCCAGATGTTGCAGCATCAGTTGTTTGAACTCGGCGTGATTGAATTTGGTGCTGCCATCGGCAAGTTCATGGAAATCCAGAACGATAAACTCGTCGCTGCTTCGCTCCAGAAAACCATTAATGTCGCGAACAAGATCACCCAAATGTCGAGTAGAACGGTAATTGCTGTGTTGGAAGCGAAACTTATTGAAGCCTGAAGCTTTCGCGTCATAAATGAGTCGGACGTCAAGTGCCCTTGCGCCGCGATTCAATTGCGAATAAAACGGCACGTCCTGACACGCGAGCCAGTTGGCTCCAGGAATCAGCGGGTAGGAAGCTTCCCAGTCGCAGCCCGCGTTGTGTGTGCCGGGTAATGTCAGTTCCATCAGCGATAAGTTATCGATGTGCGGCGTATCAGCCATCCATTGGTGTGCCTGGATACTTGTTCCATTGTTCATGTGGTTGTTCCTGTGTTGTTTTGTGCGGAGGCAGAAGTTGTTTTCGCAGGAACGTTATAGTGGTTGTTTCTTGTTGAGCCAATGCTTGTTTTAATGCGAGTTATATGTAAATGGATGTACCAGAATTGCTGTAATCAATCGCGCTGGTTCTTTGCTTCAATCCATTGCGCCATGTATTGCGTACTTTTGTGGAGATGATGTCGTAACATGCTGCCGGTAAAATTATTGTTTCTACGGGTTTGTAAGTGCTGCCGGCAGAACTGCAACTTTTCTATCAGCGCGGGGCCGTGTATCGCTTGCTGATAGCGTTCGGCGAGCAAGGCATCACCGGTCGATTGGGCTGCTTGCCAGCGTGTTTCGTCCTGATAAAGCTGGACGGCCGCGTCGGCCAGCGCCGATGCCGAGCTTTCGACCGCGCCAGGCCAGGCATGCGGGCCATGCATGGCCTCGGCACCGACAGGCGTGGTCACGCTTGGAGTGCCACAGAGCATGGCATCGATCAGCTTGCCTTTGATGCCCGCACCGAAGCGCAAGGGCGCCAGACAAATGCGCGCCTCGGACATCACCTGCAAGGCATCTTCCGCCCAGTTCATCACGTGAAACCCTTGAGCGGCATTGTGCAGGGCTGTGGCTTTCGGCGGTGTATAAGCGCCATAAACGTGCAACCGGGCGTCGGGAAGTCGCTGACGGATCAACGGCCAGAGTGTGGTTTTCATCCAGAGTACGGCGTCCCAGTTCGGCGCGTGGCGGAAGTTGCCGATGCTGAGGAAATGTGCCCGCTGGGCAAATGCGCGGTGCGCCGTTGCCGGCGGATCAATCATCAGCGGACACCAATGGAGCAAGTCGCGTGGCAAGCCGAATTGCTCGACCAGCAGTTCGATTTCGACTTCAGAAATCATCAGGTTCAAGTCGCAGCGATACAATGCGGCGATTTCGCGTTTGGCCATATCGGTGTCGGCCATCCGTTCAAACTCTTCGCGCAGGGCAGGACGGAACAACTCACTGAAGTCATCTTGGTCAGTGTTGGCTTTCAATCGTTCTTTGAGCCGTTGATGTCGCGCATGTCGCAGACTTTGCAGATCGGAGGTTTCCAGTACGCGTAACGCGTTCGGGCAGTGCTTTTCCACGCGCCAGCCGAACTGTTCTTCCATCATGAATTGGTCGAACAGCACGATGTCCGGTGCAAGTTCTGTGATGAACGCGTCGAAACTGCTGTTGTTCAACTCGATGGCGACTTCGCGGATGCCCAGCGAGGCGAGATCGGCCTTGTGTTCACCGGGCCCGGCCGGACTGCTGAAGGTGATGTCCCAGCCTTGCCGCTGGAACGTTTCGAGTATCTGCATGACATGCCCGCTGGCCGCCGAAGAACGGGGTTCGGGCCAGACATAACCGATAACCAGAACTTTGGTGGCGCAGGGGCGAGTCATGTTTGGATCCTTGAGTACTGGCGAAAAAAGGCGCAATTAAACCACAGTGAAGGTGGCCGGATGCGCCTTGATTCAGGCTAGTGGATCATGGGAGCGGGCGAGGCGTTTTCGAGAGACCGAGCAGCACCGGGCCATCAATGAAACCCAGCGTTGTGGTGTTTTTCACTCCCTGTTCAATGGTTTGCAAATTAGCGGCGAACTGGTCAGGAAGGGTCTTGCGTTGGTCAAGCAATGCGACGGCCAATAAATAGGATTCCGCATTCGCCAGCGCGGGGTAGTCCTGGACAACCTGTGGAAAGCTGCTCTTGGCTTTTTCGAACAGCTCAAAGTGAGGCCGGTGGAAACTTGTGTGAGGATTGAACAGGTTGTTGGGGTGGGCTTTGTGCGGGTTCCGCGCAAAGTCGAGCAATGCAGCCGCATCAAATTCGCCTTTTAACGAATCCGGGAAGTTGACCGCATAATACATATCAAAGGTATTGGGGCCGCCGTGTGACATTTCATGCACCAGCACGTCACCGATAGCGGCATCGTCATATCTGTTTAGCTTGTAGTGGTCGTCCAGATTAGTTGGAAACACGCTTAGAAAGCGTGTCGCCGACTTGTCGTATTTAACCCCGCCCGCGAGTCCTTCCTTCCAACGCATGTAGGCCGGCGGTGACAGAGCCGCAACGGCGCTATCCGTCGCCGGGCGAAACTCAATATTAGACAACTTCAACGAATCAAGGTCTGAGCGCATGACGCGCATGTTATCGACCAGATTCTCCGCGGCGGCGGCGGAGTCAGTGCCGAATACGTGTTTCAAAACGGCACGTACTTCTTCGTCAGGTGCATTCGACAGTGTGCTGATCGCGTTATCCAACTTGCTTTTGGCGTGCGGAATCGCCTTCGTCAAATATCCTCGCGTGTAGCTGTGCGGCTTGTTAAGCCCCAACAGTTGTCTCAAACGTGAAAAATCACCTAAGCCCTGGACCTTCAGGCGCGGCCCCCACGCGCCACCGGTTTTGATATTCAGTGCGTGCCACTCCTTATTGCGTGGCAGCACTGCAAGATCAATTGCATCGCCCAGATCATCGGCATGACGCCACGCAGCCACGCGCACGTCGCTCAGACTGCCGGCCTTGATCAACGGATGAATATCGGTGCCGATGGCGAGTTTCTTCAACTGGCCGGTTGCCGTGCTGATAGCGTTCAGGGAGTGCTTGCCCACGTAAACGATGCCGCGCTTGGCATAACGAAAGCCTCCCTGTGCCAACGCCGGGAGCCCGTCGAGGGGGTTGAAAACAGACACGGCAGCACGAGCGACAGTGCTGGCGATCTTCAATATTTTCGCTGTGGTCGAACCGGTTTTGGCGACGATGCTCGCCACCGACGCCCCCACGCCGATCATCAATCCGATGATGGAAAGTCCGTCGAGCACACATCCACCAATGCCTTCAGCGACCCGGTCCGTCTGCCCCGAGCGGATATCCTCGATACATTGCTTGAAGGGGACGACGATGTTGATCAGCAGGGTTTCTACCTTCTCTTTTGTGGTGCGCCACTCCTCAAGTTCAGTCGGGACATTCAGCGAGCCATATATTTCCTCCCGGCTGGCCACCGGATGATGGGTCAGCAGCAACTCAGCGATATCGTTGACTTGGGGGGAAAAAAATAAAGGCACGGGCTGTACGCTGGCAGTTTCCAGTCTCAAGTGCCAAAGTTTTTCAACGACTACATTGGAAGTGATGCCGTTTCGTGCTTCGCTTCCTTCGTTGTACGCCGCATAATCCAGTGGCCAGTTGCGGGCTTTGTTCTTGGGTTGGAAATCGAATTTGCTGCCGGTAAAGGAAAGCTTCGGGTTGTCATTGATGATACCCGTACTATTTAGCAGCGCCGCCAGTTCCGGGCGTTCGCGAAACAGGCCGCGCAGTGTGAAAAATTCATAGGCCCGCAACGAAGTGCGATTTTCGCAGCAGACAATAATACCGTGGCGGCATATCGCTTCGTCACGGGCGCTCTGTGTTTCCTGACTAGGATTGAGGGGGTTGACTTCTTTTCGCACGGTATAAAACGACAGCTTGCCGTTGGTCAATGCGTAGCGGTCGCGTTCAGGCAGGCTCGTGATAGCCATTTTGATAATAGAAGACAGAGCTGTTCGTACACTGTCGTAGTAATTATCGACAGCTTGCTTGAACACGTCATTGGCGGGTTTTAGTTGTGATAGCTTCTCAAACGCTTGGGCTGGCGGACGGAAGTCGCTCAGGGCCTCGAATCGCTGCGTGAACTTACCGTTTTCGATCAAGTCGCCGGAAAGATAGGATCCAGGATCGAGAAGCGCATGCGTAATAAAAGGTTAATCGCATCTTGATTGTTGTCGGTCTTGCTTAACTGGTAATCATGATACAAGGCCCAATGGCCAAGCGGATTTGAATGGCCTAGGAGTGCCAGCCAGCCATTCTCGCTTAAACCTTCGACAAATTTCAGTTTATAAGCTTTCTTTTCCAGATAATCGCCGGCAGGCATTACCTTTTGCAGCTCCTCAAGTCCGACTTTCCTTCGGCTGGGGGGCGGCGTCGACAAGCCGGTTTCGGATTGCGCGAAGGCTTCCATGTATCGCTTGAAGCAAGCCGTGGCCGTCACCACTTGGGCCTGGTCGTAATCCTTTGCTGCACGGTGGGGTATAACGCTGTTGAGAACTGCCCAGTTGATCACCGGCATAACGCCCGCTTGCTGATGCAGTTGAATTTGCTCGGGTGACACCGGCGCCAGCTCGGAAAACGCCATGATGTGCGCGTATTTCATCAGTCGCGATGAGCCGGGCGAAGCCTGTTCGATCAAGGCCACTGCCCGGGAAAGAGCCATCCAGCCAGGCTTTCCCAAGGTTAGCCCGGGAGGCACGTCTCGTATCAGTAGCTCAGGCGCTGCTCCGGCCAGCAGAAGGTGCGCCGCCAACGCCGCACTGTCCGGATCGGCCATGCCGGCAGCAACCAGATGATCCTCAAAGTCTTCGCGTATCTGGGCTGCCTGTAACGTTGCATTGGCAGGTTGGTACGGATCGAAGCCGGCCAGACTCGATTTGGCTTGCATGTCGATGACCAGCGCAGCCACAACCATCTCTTTAAGTTGACGTGAGCGTACTTGTTCGTCCACCTCCAGTTGCCAGTTGAGGCGCTCGTGCAGCGTCTGCCCCAGGTTGCTGGCGACTTTGCCGCTCAAGAATGTTTTCAGGAATCTGTCGGCGTGTTCGCGTTTATCGACAACCGCAATAGCATTGAAATTGGCGAAGACCAGCTTTTGCAAGAGGCGTGTCTTGCCCTGTGTGACCTCCTCGATGACGCCTGTAATTACGTCGCGATCAGCGGTCGACAAATGAAACGGCGAATCCTCTGGGGCGTTCAGTAGTTCATGGTAATCGCCGGCATCAGGCGCGGCGGGGATCTCGAACTGCAAGTAGCTGATCAGCTCGTTTAACTCGTCGCGTGATTCAGGTGCAGTCAAACCTTCGAACGCCAGCCATTGTGCGATTTGAATGACTTCGCCGGTATAGACATAACCGCCGGTTATTTTCGCGAACGCAGCAAGCGTTTCAAGTTCGCTGTTCGCTGCAACGGGTACGTCGCGTCGACCGGTGATTTCGAGTGCGAACAGTACGCCGTTGCCATCGACGCCAAATCGGGCATCGAGGGTAAGGTCGTACTGCTTGGGAAGGTATGAAAACTCTTCCTTCGCGATCATTTTTTGCAACAGGTTGCGCGCCGGGTCGTACACTTCGTCAAAGGTGCTGTCAGGCACGCGCGGAATGAAAATGCTGCCGAATCTGGATTTACCATGCAGGTGCGAAAACCAGCCGGTAGTCGACCAGAAGTCCTCATCATGAGCCATTCTGGAACAGGTGATTAAAGCTTCAATGACTTTGGCTTTTTCATTTTTATCGAGGTTGGAGCGATCAATAATGCGGGGTTTATCTGTAAAAATCAGGCGCATGCCGTTCTTCCTGAGTTGGATTGGTTTCAACTTTTGTTGGTTGTGGCGTCACGATAGAGTGACGCCTTAATTAGCAAGTTGACTCAGGATAAGCAGGCGCGGTTAGTGATTGAAAGCGTTTAAGCATTGCAAAGAGTGCTTGAATATAACAAGGTGCTTCGACGTCATTTAACTTTTCAAGATGCCGTTTACTTTATCGCGTAGTTGATCAATCGAAAACGGCTTGCCGATCATGTACATGTCTTTCGGGACATCAATCGATTCGGCATAGCCACTGGCGAACAGTACAGGCAGTTCCGGGCGTGACTTTCGTGCTTCGGTGGCAAGTTCACGACCGTCCATGCCGGGTAGCCCCACATCCGTCATCATCAGATCGATGCGGGTGTCCAGATTCTTGAGGATTACCTGCGCCTCAGCGCTACCATCAGCCTCTACAACCGTGTATTCCAACTCCTCAAGCACATCGACAATGAGCATGCGCACGATGTCGTCGTCTTCTACGACGAGGATGGTGGCAGGGGTGGCAGGGTTGGCAGACATGACAGGACTCTCGGAAGAAGGAAATCGGGGGATACCGGTCGATCAAAATCACCGGACTCTTGCATGAGTAAATGGCGCATAGCCACAAGTTCCCGTTCTGATACAAAAAAAGAGCGGGGCCGTGCGCGACGACAAGGATAACTGCTGCTGCCATCACAAAGGGCAGGCGTGTAGGAAAATGCCATCAATATTGTCAGAAAAATGGATCCAGCCTGTGGTTTTGGGGCAAACTCTCGGGTTTTCAACAGTTCGACAAGGCTGCCCCATGTCCTCTCCGTCTTCGGTTGATGAACAACGGTTTCGTAAACTTCTGAGTCGCAACATCAGCCTGCCGCTGGGTGTTGGCGCGATCAGTGCGGTGTTCTTCGTGTCGCTGATTACCTATCTGCTGTCGGTGATCCAGTGGGTCGAGCACACCGACCGGGTCATCAATAACGCCAACGAGGCGGTCAAGTTGACCGTCGACCTCGAAACCGGGATGCGCGGTTACCTGCTCAGTGGCGATGAGCATTTTCTCGATCCCTACGAAACGGCCAAGCCGCGTATCGCCGTCGCGCTCAACACGCTGCTCGAATTGACGGCGGACAATCCTATTCAGACCGATCGCCTGCGTCGTCTTCAGGCGTTGCAGGTCGAGTGGGCCAACTACGCGCAGTCGATGATTGATTTGCAGCGCAGCAGCGGCGATTACCGCGGCGCGGTGAAAGCGGGGCGGGGCAAGCGCCTGACGGATGAGATTCGTAAACAGTTTGAAGACGTGATCGAAACCGAGCAGGTCCTGCGCGCCACGCGCAACGAGGATGTACGCCGCACGACGGTCTGGAGTATCAGCCTGTACCTGCTGTTCATCGCCGGGATCAGCGGCTTGCTTGCCTATATAGGCCGCCGCGATCTGGTCAACCTGTCCCAGAGTTACTCCGCCACCCTGTCGGCACAGGAGGCCAGCGCCCAACGCCTGGAGCGCCAGGCCTGGCTGCGCAATGGGCAAACGCAGTTGGCCGAGCAGGTGTTGGGGCAACTCACACTGAATCTGCTGGGCCGCAATATTCTGCAGTTCTGCGCGCAATACCTGGGAACCGCCGTCGCGGCGCTGTATGTGCGTGAAGAACACGGTGGCCTTAAGCGCGTCGCCACTTACGGCTTCTCCCGTGAGCAGGAAGACCAGGAACAGGTGATCTACAGTGGCGAAGGTATCGCCGGGCAAGTCGCCCAGCAGGCGCGGCTGATTCGTCTGGACTCGGTGCCGGCCGATTACTTCAAGGTCAGCTCGGGTCTTGGCGAAGGTCTGCCGCACAGCGTGCTGGTGGTGCCGACCAGCGACGACGATCGGGTCAACGGTGTGATTGAACTGGGCTTTCTGCGGCCATTGACCGATCGCGACATCGACCTGCTGGAACTGATCGCCGGCAACATCGGTACGTCGATCGAAGCGGCACGTTACCGCCAGCGATTGCAGGAAGTGCTCGCCGAAACCCAGCAACTCAACGAAGAGTTGCAAGTGCAGCAGGAAGAGCTGAAAACCGCCAACGAAGAGCTGGAAGAACAGTCGCGGATCCTCAAGGAATCCCAGGCGCACCTGGAGACCCAGCAGGTCGAACTGGAGCAGACCAACGAGCAGCTTGCCGAGCAGGCGCAGACCCTGGCCGAGCAACGCGATGCCATGGACTTGAAGAACAACTTGCTCAACCAGGCTCAGGTGCAGCTCGAAGAGCGCGCCGAAGAGTTGCAGCGTTCGAGCAAGTACAAGTCCGAATTCCTCGCCAACATGTCCCACGAACTGCGCACGCCGCTGAACAGTTCGCTGATTCTGGCCAAGTTGCTGGCGGAAAATCCGCACGAAAACCTCACCGCCGAACAGGTCAAGTTTGCCGAGTCCATCTATTCGGCAGGCAATGATCTGCTCAACCTGATCAACGACATTCTGGACATTTCCAAGGTTGAAGCCGGCAAGCTCGAGGTGGTTCCGGAGAACACCAGCGTCGCCCGTCTGGCCGACAGCCTGCGCAGCCTGTTCGAACCGGTGGCCGCCGACAAGCACCTGACGTTCAGTGTCGATTTGCTCCCGGGCGCGCCGTCGGTGCTGTTTACCGATCGCCAGCGTCTGGAGCAGGTGATCAAGAACCTGCTGTCCAATGCCGTGAAATTCACCGAACAAGGCGCCGTCAGTCTGACCATCAGCGGTCAGCCGAACGACAGCATTGCCTTCGTTGTGCAAGATTCGGGGATTGGCATTGCGGCCGATCAGCAGGAAAGCATTTTCGAAGCGTTCCGCCAGGCCGACGGCACCACCAATCGCAAGTACGGCGGCACCGGACTGGGGCTGTCGATTTCCCGCGATCTGGCGACTTTGCTCGGTGGTTCGATCAGCGTCTCCAGTACACCGGGGCAGGGCAGCGTCTTCACGCTGGTATTGCCGCAACACTACAGCGAGTCCAACCAGGTCGCATCGCTGCCCTCGACGTTTACCCCGCCGGCCCCGAGCGCGGCCGTCGCACCTGCGCCCACGCCCGTGGTATCGCCGCTGGCGCCAGTACACATTCCGCGCTTCGCCGACGACCGAGACAAGGCACCGTTTGCCACGCGGTGCATTCTGGTGGTGGAAGACGAGCCGAACTTTGCACACATCCTCTACGATCTGGCGCATGAACTCGGTTATCACTGCCTGGTAGCCCATGGCGCCGATGAAGGCTACGACCTGGCCCGTGAGTTCGTCCCGGACGCGATCCTCCTCGATATGCGCCTGCCGGATCACTCTGGTCTCACTGTGTTGCAACGCCTGAAGGAGCACGCTGGAACCCGACACATTCCGGTGCACGTAATCTCGGTCGAGGACCGGGTTGAGGCAGCGATGCACATGGGCGCGATCGGCTACGCGGTCAAGCCCACCACCCGTGAAGAACTGAAAGATGTGTTCGCCCGTCTCGAAGCCAAGCTGACCCAGAAGGTCAAGCGCGTGCTGCTGGTCGAGGACGATGATTTGCAGCGCGAAAGCATTGCCCGGCTGATTGGCGATGAGGACATCGAAATCACCGCTGTAGGCCTCGCCCAAGACGCGCTGGAGCTATTGCGCACCACGATCTACGACTGCATGGTGATCGACCTGAAGCTGCCGGACATGCTCGGCAACGACTTGCTCAAGCGCATGTCCACCGAAGACATCTGTTCGTTCCCGCCGGTCATCGTCTACACCGGCCGCAACCTGACCCGCGATGAAGAGGCCGAACTGCGCAAGTATTCGCGTTCGATCATCATCAAGGGCGCGCGATCGCCAGAGCGACTGCTGGACGAGGTCACACTCTTTCTGCACAAAGTCGAATCGCAGCTGTCCCATGAACGGCAGAAGATGCTCAAGACCGCACGCAGCCGCGACAAGGTCTTCGAGGGTCGCAAGGTGCTGCTGGTGGATGACGATGTCCGCAACATTTTCGCCCTGACCAGTGCGCTGGAGCACAAGGGCGCCGTGGTGGTGATCGGCCGTAACGGCCGTGAAGCCATTGAGAGACTCAACGAAGTCGAAGACATCGATCTGGTGTTGATGGACGTGATGATGCCGGAAATGGATGGGTTCGAAGCCACTGTCGAGATCCGCAAGGACCCGCGCTGGCGCAAGCTGCCGATCATTGCGGTGACGGCCAAGGCCATGAAAGACGACCAGGAACGCTGCCTGCAGGCTGGCGCGAATGACTATCTGGCCAAACCGATTGATCTCGATCGCCTGTTCTCGCTGATTCGCGTGTGGTTACCGAAGATGGAACGCATCTAGTGGAACGAAGTGAACGAAACAGCGAAATTGAACTGCGCTTGCTGATCGAGGCGATCTATCTCAAGTACAGCTACGATTTTCGCGATTACTCCGGCGCATCGATCAAGCGCCGGGTGCTGCATGCGTTAAACCAGTTCGAGTGCGCGACGATTTCAGCGTTGCAGGAGAAAGTCCTGCACGATCCGACGGCATTCATGCAGCTGCTGCAATTGCTGACGATCCCGGTCAGCGAGATGTTTCGCGATCCGTCGCACTTTCTCGCGATTCGCCAGGAAGTGGTGCCGTTGCTGCGCACCTATCCGTCGCTGAAGATCTGGATTGCCGGCTGCAGCACGGGCGAGGAGGTCTACTCGATGGCGATCCTGTTGCGCGAAGAAGGCCTGCTTGACCGCACGATCATCTACGCCACCGACATCAACCCGCGCTCGCTGGATAAAGCCAAGCAAGGGATTTTCTCGATGGAGAACGTGCGTGCCTACACTGCCAATTACCAGCAGGCCGGCGGCCAGTGTTCGTTCGCCGACTATTACACGGCGGCGTACGGTTACGCGATTTTCGACAAGAGTCTGTGCGAGAACGTGACCTTCGCCGACCACAGCCTGGCCACCGACAGTGTGTTCTCCGAAACCCAGTTGATCTCCTGCCGTAACGTGTTGATCTATTTCAACAAGAAGCTCCAGGACCGGGCGTTCGGGCTGTTCCATGAATCGCTCTCGCACCGTGGCTTTCTGGTGCTGGGCAGCAAGGAAACCCTGGATTTTTCCAGCTACGCCAACCAGTTCGAGCCGCTGGTGAAACAAGAACGGATCTACCGCAAATCATGAACGGCACCCCAAGCCTGCCTCGAATCGAGGCTGTTGTGATCGGCGCGTCGGCCGGCGGCGTTGAAGCGCTGTTGACGCTGCTTGGCCCGCTGCGCCAAGGGTTTGTGCTGCCGATCATTATCGTCCTGCACCTGCCCGAAGAACGCCGCAGTCAGCTGGCCGAAGTGTTTGCCCGACGTCTGGCCCTGCCGGTCAAAGAGGCCGAAGACAAACAGGATATCGAGGCCGGCACGGTGTATTTCGCCACCCCCGGTTATCACCTGTCGGTGGAGGAGGATCGCAGCCTGTCCTTGAGTCTCGAGGATCGCGTGAACCACTCCCGGCCTTCGATCGATTACCTGTTCGAGTCGGCCGCCGACGTTTACGGCCCGACATTGGCCGCCGTATTGCTGACCGGCGCCAACCACGACGGCGCACGTGGCCTGGCTGTCGTCAAACAGCGGGGCGGACTGACCATCGTCCAGGACCCAACAGAAGCACAAGTTGCCACCATGCCCCAGGCTGCGCTGAATGTTCACCAGCCGGATCATGTCCTAACCATTCACGGCATCGGCCGTCTGCTTGTCGAGCTGGAACGAATCGCATGCTGAGTAATATCCAAGCCAAATTGCTGATCGTCGACGATCTGCCGGAAAACCTGCTGGCCCTTGAAGCGTTGATCAAGCGTGAAGACCGCACCGTCTACAAGGCGCTGTCGGCAGATGAAGCGTTGTCGCTGCTGCTGCAACACGAATTCGCCATGGCCATCCTCGACGTACAAATGCCCGGCATGAACGGCTTTGAACTCGCCGAGTTGATGCGCGGCACCGAGAAAACCAAGAACATCCCGATCATCTTCGTCAGCGCCGCCGGCCGTGAACTGAACTATGCGTTCAAGGGCTACGAAAGCGGTGCGGTGGATTTCCTGCACAAGCCGCTGGATATCCATGCGGTGAAGAGCAAGGTCAACGTCTTTGTCGATTTGTATCGCCAGAGCAAGGCGATGAAGCAGCAGGTCGAAGCACTGGAGCAGGCGCGCCGCGAGCAGGAAGCCTTGCTCCAGCAGTTGCAGAGTACCCAGCTTGAGCTGGAGCAGGCCGTGCGTATGCGTGATGACTTCATGTCAATCGTCGCCCACGAAGTGCGCACGCCACTCAACGGGCTGATACTGGAAACCCAACTGCGCAAGATGCATCTGGCGCGCGACAACGCCTCGGCGTTCACGCTCGACAAAATGCACGCGATGGTCGACCGCGATGAACGGCAGATCAAAAGCCTGATCCGGCTGATCGAAGACATGCTCGACGTGTCGCGCATTCGCACCGGCAAGCTGTCGATCCGGCCGAGCCATTTCGATCTGGTGCAGTTGGTGAGCAATCTGCTGCAAAACTTTGCGCAACAGATCGAGGCGGCGGAAACCGAAGTGTCTTTCACCGCAGCGGAGCCGGTGGAGGGGCACTGGGATGAATTCCGGATCGAGCAGGTGGTGTCCAATCTGCTGACCAACGCCTTGCGTTACGGTGGTCGCAGTCCGATTCAGGTGCGCGTTTACCGCGTCGATGACGAGGCGCGTATCGAGGTGCAGGATCACGGCATCGGCATCAGTGCCGAGAACCAGAAGCGTATTTTTCAACAGTTCGAACGGGTCTCCGCCAAGACGGTAGTGGCCGGGCTCGGACTGGGTCTGTTCATCTCCGAGCAGATCGTCGCCGCCCATGGCGGCTCCATCGTCGTCGAGAGTGAAATCAACGAAGGCGCCCTGTTTCGCGTTTGTCTGCCCATCCAGGAAAACGGCACATCCGACGCAACCTCTGAGTGACCACACGGTCGTATCAGCAGCTATTGACCGAACAAAGGCTTCCCATGAGCGTAGATGCGCAAGATGTTGTACTCGTCGTCGAAGACGAACCGGTTATCTTGATGGTTCTGACCGATTACTTGTCAGGGCAGGGCTATCGCGTACTGCAAGCGGAAAACGGCGAGCAGGCATTCGAAATCCTCGCCAGCAAACCGCACCTGGACATGTTGATCACTGACTACCGTTTGCCGGGCGGCATCTCCGGCGTGCAGATCGCCGAACCTGCCGTGAAGTTGCGACCTGACCTCAAAGTGATTTTTATCAGCGGCTATCCGCAGGAAATCCGCGAGACCGGCAGCCCGATTACCAGCAAGGCGCCGATCCTTGAAAAACCGTTTGACCTGGACGTGCTGCAGGAAAAGATCCAGGAATTGCTGGCCTGAAAACGCGGCAAATGGCGCGATACCTGTAATTTCTGACAGTTGACACAAGCGGCTTCAGAGCTAATAAAGACCTCGTAACCACCGCGAGGTCACTGTTCATGCATCGTCACACGCCAAAGCTTGCCGTCATTGAACCTCGTGGTGCCGCGGTACGCGAGGTCTCGTACTTTCGGCGATCGGGCCTGGACGAGCTTCAAGCCTATGTCTGGCAAACGGTTCATGACCTTCCGCGCCGCGCGAGTCACACGCGTGATCCGCGGCTGTTTTTGCGCTTTCAAAGCGACGATACCTCTCCCGCCAACCAGACCAGCATCACCACTCTGTCTGGAGCATCCTTGCTATCGGTCAACGTGGATGCCGGTTGGCGTTTGACGTTGACGGGAGCGTCTGGCCAGCCTCTTGAAAGCTGGGATCAAAAGCTCAATCACCGCCGCGTGCAATACGATGCGTGGCTGCGCCCGACGTTCGTGTTCGACCGCTCGGCCGGCGAGTCCGAGCACCGAAGCGAATGCCTGTCTTACGCCGACGCCAGCCTCGAGTCTGCCCGGCATAATCGCTGCGGGCAGTTGGTCCGTCATGACGATGCGGCGGGTTCGGCGTACTTTACTGAGTTTGGCCTCAACGGTGCGCCTATCGAGCAATCTCGGCGATTCCTCAAAGAGCTGAATGAGCCGGACTGGCCTGAAGAGGCAAGTAAGCGCGACGCCCTGCTGGAAGATTGGAATGCCATCACTGGCATGGGCTATAACGCTTCAGGTGATCTGATCCGGCACGTTGATGCGCAGGGCAATCAACAATTGTTGCGACAGACCGTGGCCGGGGAATTGGCCCGGGCGTGTCTGAAACCGGTCGGCGCCAACGGATACACCACGTTAGTGGCTGATATCCGCTACAACGCGTCTGGTCAAATAGAACAGCAAACTGCCGGTAACGGGGTCGTCACTCGCAGCGTTTTCGACTCGCAGAATGGACGGCTCAATAGCCTGGCCGCGCAAGCGGCCAACGAGCCGGTGTTGCAGGATCTCGCGTATGACTATGATCCGGTGGGCAAGTTGCTAAGCATCACCGACAGCGCTCAGCCGATCCACTATTTCCGCAATCAACGAGTCGCGCCTCTCACTGCCTATGGGTACGACACGCTTGGGCAATTGATCAAAGCCTCTGGTCGGCAACGAATCCGGGCCCTGAGCGGGCCGCAGCTGCCCGAGTTCATCTCACCGGCGGATCCGCTGCAACTGGAAAATTATCAGCAGACGTTTGACTACGACAGCGCTGGTAACCTTTGTATGCTGCAGCACACCGCCGACAGTGGTTCGCGCTGCGAACGCACGGCTGTCGCGCTGACCAGCAATCGTAGTTTGCCGTACACCGTCGCAGGTGAGCGACCGGATGAGGTAGAAATCGCCAGACGTTACGACGCCAACGGCAATCTCAACCTGCTGCAAACAGGCCAGAATCTTCTTTGGGACAGGCGCAACCAGTTGCGCCAGGTCCATCAAGTGATTCGTAAAAACGGTCCCAACGATAGCGAGTGCTATTTTTATGACTGTACGGGTCAACGTCTGCGTAAAATTCGCACGGCACATACCCCTGAACTGACCCGCACCCATGAAACCCGCTATTTGCCGGGGCTGGAAATCCGCACTACACCTGAAGAAACCCTGCACATCATCACTGTTCAGGCTGGCCGCTGCACTGTGCAGGTCCTGCACTGGGAACGGGGGCGGCCCTCGCGTATCGCCGACAATCAACATCGCTACATCCTCACCGATCATCTGGGCTCCAGCAGTCTGGAGCTGGATTTCGAGGCGCATCTGATCAGTCAGGAAAGTTACTATGCCTATGGCGCCACAGCTTGGTGGGCCGGGCGTGACGAGGTCGAGGCCAGCTACCGGACGGTGCGCTATTCAAGGCAAGAGCGCGACGCCACCGGTCTTTATTATTACGGGTTTCGTTACTACATGCCGTGGCGACAGCGATGGCTGAGTGCCGACCCAGGGGGCACCCACGATGGGCTGAATCTGTACGCGATGGTCGGTGGCAACCCGGTCGGGTATGTCGATTTGCAGGGCTTGTCGCGATGGGAGACGGCAAAGGCGATGATATGGGCCGGTGGCTTTGACTTTGCAGCAAAAGTGCCTGCGGCGGCTATCGGCTATCTCATAAAGGCTGCGAATCCGGCGAGTTGGGTGTTGGCAGTTGCAGGCGGGGCTTCGGCAGCGATCAATGGGGCGATCACGGGAGCAGCATGGGTCGCTCATAATCAGAATGAAGATATCGGTCGTTTACGGCGATATGCAGAGCGTTCCGCGGGAGCCTTGGGAGGCGCAGTATTAACGGCTGCTCCTGTGGCGGTTGAGCATGTTTTCACCCCGGGATTGAATCTTGCGGCAATCGATCAGATCACGTCATTAGGGGATAACTTCGGGTTTGAATTTTTTTCTCAATTCGAAGCAAGCCGGCCGAACAATGATTGGACGGGGACGCCTCCAAGAGCCGGTATTAACGCTGAGATCGGCGCTACGGTGCTGACTAAAGGGGTTTCCAAATTAATTGATTACAACCTGTTTGGTCCTGCGCAATCCCTTTCTGTAAGCCTTGCCCAAGAGGTTTTGTACCCCGCAGCTACCAAAGGGGCGGTGGCCATGAGTATGAGTTTTTCCCGCAGTTATTTCCCGGAGGAGGCGCCATACCAGGAAAGTCGAGATCTCTCGCAGTTTTCAGTTGTAAAACAGCTCAGCAATGTGGCCGGCCGAGATTCTTTTAGCGCGGTCCCTCGACTGGCGGCGCAAGGGCTGCAGCTTGAGGGCGTGAGCGCCGTAATCAGCGACGGCGTACGAGAAACCGTGAATTACGCTGTAAACTCCGGGTTTCAGATAATGCGAAATGCTTATAAACGCGACATAAAGTCCGGCCTGCAGAAAATGGTGAAAACGAATCGCCCACCGCTTGCTGACACAAAGGTTCAAAACTATGGGGCCGTTTGAGATTACCTGGCGCTTCTTTAGATCGTTTACCAGGCTGCGCAGCAAAGGCGGTTAACTTCAAATCAGCGCGAAGCAACTGCCCTGTTGATATAAATGGCGTGACCTGCTGTTGATGGGAGCTGATCATCAGATCATCCCCGGATCATCTCCCGCACCTTGGCGGTCAGCAGGTCGAATGTGAACGGCTTGGTGATCATCTGCATCCCTGAGTCGAGGAATCCGCCGCGCACCGCCGCGTGTTCGGCGTATCCGGTAATGAACAATACCTTCAGGCCTGGTCGGTACTGGCGGCCGACCTCCGCCAGTTGCCGGCCATTCATGCCGGGCAGGCCGACATCGCTGATCAACAGGTCGATGCGCTGCGAAGAGTTCAGGATCGGCATGGCGCCGTCCGCATCACTGGCCTCGACGAAGGCATACCCCAACTCACTGAGTACAGCGCTGACCAGCACGCGTACGGCCGGATCGTCTTCGACGATGAGCACGGTTTCGCCATCCATGGCATAGGGCGCTTGCTGCGAATCCGACACAGGGAGTTCGATTTCCTCACCGCGAAAGCGCGGCAGGTACAGTTTGACGGTGGTGCCCTGATCGATCTCGCTGTCGATCGACACATGGCCGCGTGATTGTTTGCTGAAACCGTAAATCATCGACAGGCCCAACCCGGTGCCTTGGCCGATGGGTTTGGTCGTAAAGAACGGGTCGAAGGCCCGGCTGACCACACTTTGCGGCATGCCGCTGCCATTGTCGGTAACGCTGAGCATGACGTAATCACCAGGCTCCAGATTGCTGTAGGCCTCGGTGAACTCCGGATGCAGCACCTCATTGCTGGTCGCCACCACCAGTTTGCCGCCTTCGGGCATGGCATCGCGGGCGTTGATCACCAGGTTGAGCAGGGCGCTTTCCAGTTGATTGGGGTCGGCTTCGGCGACCCAGAGGTCGTCATCCAGGCGCATTTCCAGATGAATACTTTCGTTGAGACTGCGCTGCAGCAGTTCACCCATCGACAGCACCAGCGTGTTCATTTGCACGGCTTTGGGGTCGAGCGACTGGCGCCGGGAGAACGCCAGCAGGCGGTGGGTCAGGCCGGCGGCGCGGTTGGCTGAGGTCACGCCAAGGTCAATCAGGCTGTCGAGGTCTTCGGTACGGCCGCGGGCCAGACGTCGGCGCAACAGTTCCAGGCTGCCGATAATGCCCGTCAGCATGTTGTTGAAATCGTGTGCGATGCCGCCGGTGAGTTGGCCGACCGCTTCCATCTTCTGCGACTGGCGCAACGCTTCTTCGTTATGACGAAGTTGCGCGGTGCGTTCTTCGACCTGTTGCTCAAGGGTTTCCAGGGTCGATTGCAGGCGCCGTTCGCTTTCGCTCAGATCAATCAGGCGGTCGCGGGCTTCATATTGTCGTCGCCGTCCGCGCAGGGCTGCGGTAACCAGACTGACCAGTGTCGCCGGGTGGAAAGGGCGCTCAAGAAACGTCACGTTGCCGAGCAATTCGCTCAGGCCGGACGGCGGGCCTTGTTCCTGGCCGCCGTGATGGGTCAGCAGCACGATCGGCAGGTCGGACCAGGCGGGCTGCTGATCGAGGTAGAGGATCAGCCCTTCCAGCTCTGGCCCGCGCAAGGCTTCCGCAGCGATCAGCAGCAGCCCGGCGCCGAATTCGAGCTCGGCGCACAGGGCACCGAGACTCGCCGTGATCTGACCCTCGTAACCTGCTTCGTTGAGGATCTTCAGCGCGATCTGACTGTCGCGACCCAAGGGCGCCAGAATCAGGACCCGTTCGGCCAGCGGCGTGTTGACCGTCACAAGCTTTCATCCTCGAGCAATGGATTGCTCGCTCCCATGTAAGTCGGCACGCCACGCAGTACGCCCTGAAAGGACTCCAGCGGTTGCCCGATGGTCATGCCGCGCGCGGAAATCCGGTATTCACGAATGGTCGACTCATGGTTGCCGGTGCGTTTTTTGATGATCGAGATGGCCCGGCGGACTTTGCCCAGAGCTTCGAAGTAGCGCAACAGAATCACCGTGTCGGCCAGGTAAGTGATATCGACCGGCGCCTGCATGTCGCCGACGAGGCCATGCTGGGCAACGGTCATGAAGGTCGCCGCGCCTTTACGGTTCAGGTACAGCAACAATTCGTGCATGTGCAGCACCAGCGCGTTTTCTTCCGGCATTGCCGCTTGATAGCCGTTGATGCTGTCGATGACCACGGTCTTGATGTCGCGCTCATCGACACAGCGTCGAACGCGGTATGACAATTCGCCTGGCGACAATTCGGCGGCGTCGACTTGTTCGATCAGCAAATTGCCGGTCGCCTGCAAGGCTTTGAGGTCGATGCCGATATGACGCATGCGTTCGAACAGCAGGCCCAGCTCTTCGTCGAAAATGAACAGCGCGGCCTTCTCGCCGCGGGCCACGGCGGCGGCCGCGAAAATCATCGAGATCAGCGATTTGCCGGTACCGGCCGGACCCAGGATCAGGGTGCTTGAACCGGTTTCGATACCGCCACCGAGCAGCGCGTCGAGTTCCTTGATGCCGCTCGATAATTGCAGTCGCGCATAGTCGCCGCGATGCTCGGCGGCGACCAGGCGCGGAAACACGTGCACGCCGTCGCCCATGATGGTGAAGTCGTGAAAGCCGCCACGGTATTTCTGCCCGCGATACTTGACCACGCGCACCCGGCGGCGCTCCGCGCCGTAGCTCGGCGTCAGCTCTTCAAGGCGAATCACGCCATGGGCCACGCTGTGCACGGTTTTGTCGAGGGATTCGGTGGTCAGGTCATCAAGCAACAGGACGGTCGCGTCATAGCGCACGAAGTAGTGCTTGATTGCGAGGATTTGTCGGCGATAACGCAACGAGCTCTGCGCCAACAGACGGATCTCCGAGAGGCTGTCGAGGACGACGCGCGTCGGTTTGAAGCGTTCGACCACCTCGAAAATCTGCCGGGTTGCCTCGCCCAGTTCAAGGTCCGAGGAGTACAGCAGGCTTTGCTGGTGCTCGGCGTTGAGCAGGCTTTCCGGCGGCGTCAGCTCGAATATTTCGATTTTTTCGTTCAGCTCCCAACCATGGGAGAGTGCGCCCTGGCGCAGTTCCTTCTCGGTTTCCGAGAGCGTGATGTACAGGCAGCGTTCGCCTGCCAGCGCGCCGGCGCGAAGGAAATGCAAGGCCACCGTGGTTTTACCCGTACCGGGTTCACCCTCGAGCAGGAATACGTGGCCACGAGACAGTCCACCGGCCAGAATGTCATCGAGACCTTCAACGCCGATGGCGGCTTTCGCACTGATCAACTCGTTTGATGTAGTCAAAAAACGCCCTCTTATGACTAGGGAATCAGGCGACTGGCTTAAGTGAGCCGCCTGAGTTACTTGACCTCATGGCGTGTTCACGGTTCCGCTTTTTCTTTCGATAGATGGCAGATTGCGCTCACTGAGCCTTGATCAGAGGCCTTGCTGCAGGGCCGGGTCGTCCGGGTTCAACTGCTCAAGTTGCGCCAACAGAATCTGCACGTTTTGCAGCTGGCCGCTTTCTTTCCAGTAGTTGATCAAAAGGACCCGCGCCTTGCGGTCGGCGGGGTGGCGCTGGACGATTTCCTGCAATTGTTTCTGCGCCGCTTCCAGCTCTTCTGCGCTGTGCAGGGTGGTCGCCAGGTCGTAGCGGTAATCTTTGTTGTCCGGTTCCAGCTCGACTGCCTTGGACAGGCCGAGCAGGGCGTATTCACGCTGGCCATGGTGCAACAGCCACAGGCCGAGGGCGTGTTGCAGATAGGCCGAATCGGGTTGCGCCTTGAGTTGTTGGGCGAGCAATTGACGCGCGGCATCGCTCTGGCCCTGACGGTCGAGCACGTCGATCTGCATCACCAGCGCCGGCAGATTGCCGGGTTCCAGCCGCAGCGTATTGTCCAGGGCCTGTCGGGCCTGCTTGTATTCAGCGTTATGAATGTAAAGACGCGCCAGTTGCGCCTGATTGGCAGCGCTTTCCGGCTGTCCTTCAAGCGCCTGTTGCCAGCCATCGATCGCTTGCTGCAACGGGGCGAAGTACAGCCCCAGCTCGTCAGGCGTCAGACCGAGCAGGGCATTGATGGCGGCGAAGCGGACCGTCTGATCCTCATCGTCCAGCAACGGTCCGAGCAGCAGACTGCGTTGCCCGCCGGGCACCAGACCGACGACACTTTTAATCGCAGCCACGCGCACTTGTGGCGCTTCGTGGTGTAAGTCCGCGTCGGCCAGTTTCAAGGCCTGTGGACTCGGATAATTAGGTAATTCACCATGTAGCCAGACCCGACGCTTGACCGAGATGTCCGGCCGGCCCATTTGCTGGTACAGCTGACGCGCCGCGCCGGGTTCGCCGGTTCGGGCTGCGTTCAACGCTTCGCTGTAGCCATGTTTGATAGCGTCGGGGAGGGTCGGTGTGGCGCTGCGCAAAGACAGCCAGACGACACCGAGGACCAGTACGAGGCCAAGGCCGATCAGCAGGTTGCGGCGGGACTGAGTCATGCGGGTTTCCGAAAGCTTCGAACTTGAGCAGAGCGGCAAGCTTCGGTCAGCTTGGCGCGTGAGTCAAACCCTTGCCAGCGAATCGTCCTACGCGTCGTGTCGACTGTGAAATCCGTCAGGCTTTTGAAGCAGTGTCTACGCTTGCAAAAGTCGTTTTAAAGAGTGTGCCCATGCCAGCGCTGTTTGCTTACTTCAAGGCTTTGATCCATCCCGGCCAGGCTGTTTTGCTGTTTGCCCTGCGCACCATCGCCGCCGGGCTGTTGACCCTTTATCTGGCGTTTGTGTTCGATCTCGAGCAACCCAAGTGGTCGATCATGGCCGTGGTCATTGTCAGTCAGCCACTGGCGGGAATGGCGTTGGCGCGCAGCTTTGGCCAAGTGATTGGCACCACTGTCGGCGCGGCGGTGGCAGTGCTGATCATGGCGATTTTCCCTCAGGCGCCGTTGCCGTTCATTACCACGCTGGCCCTGTGGCTGGCGCTGTGCACGGCGGGCGGCACCTTGCTGCGCTACACCAGCTCCCAGGCGTTCGTGCTCAGCGGATACACCGCTGTGGTCGTGGCCTTGCTGGCGATTCCGGATCAGGACGGTACGTTTCTGCTCGCCGTCACTCGCGTCACTGAAACCCTGCTGGCGGTCGCTTGCGTTTGCGTGGTCAGCCTGTTGACGGCCCGGCCGGAAGCCGTCGCCAAGGGTTATTTTTCCAAGGTCGATCAGGTGATCAAACTGGCCGCCAGCCACGCCGCCGAGGTTCTTCGCACGGAAGAAAGCGAAGCCGATTTCCAGCGTCGGCAAATGCAGCTGCTCGGTGAAATCAGTGCGCTGGAAGGGTTGCGGCGCCATTTGTATTTCGATGCGCCACGGTTGCGCAGCGCCGATAACCTGGTATTGCTGCTGGGTAACCAACTGATGTTGCTGACCTCGCGACTTACCGCGCTGCGTCATCAACGCGAACTGCTCATAGAGCGCTGGGAGGGCGATTTGCCGCCGCAGGTTCAGCAACTGCGGGCCGAGGAGCTGACGTTACTGGATCAGTTGGCGCAACAGGGCCGTGCACTCCCTGGCGAGGACCGGCAGCGCTTCGTCACCTTGCAGCAACAGTTCGAAGCGCTGGCGTACAAAGCCGAGCAACAGACCGAGAACATGAGCGCGACCCTGCGCTCACTGGCCTGGGCCTTGCGCTGGGAGCAGGCGCGACTGCTGCAGCAACTGGAGCAGATTCTTGAGCTGAGCGACGCCATTCAGCAAGGGCGACCGGCCAGTTGCCTGTATCGGGGCCAGTCAAGTCCGCTGCATCTGGATTTCACCCTGGCCTCGATGAACGCCATTCGAGCCTTTACTGCGCTTCTGGTCGCCGGGCTGATCTGGATCGAAACGGCATGGGACGGCGCGCGGGGCGGGATGATTCTGGTGGGGATTCTCTGCTCGCTGATGGCGACCTTTCCACGTCCGCTAATGGCTGCGCAAAGCTATGCCAGAGGGTTGGGACTGGCGCTGGTGGTGTCGGCGATCTATCAATTCATGCTGGTGCCGGCGATCAGTGATTTCGAATTGCTGGCCTTGCTGCTGGTGCCGCTGCTGTATGCCATTGCCGTCGGTATTGCCAGTCCGGCGACTGCAGGGATCGGCATGGGCCTTGGCCTGTCGAGTTTCCTTATGATCGGGCCACAGAACTTCGGCACCGGACAGAACACAGCGATTCAATGGTTCGAATTCGCCGGTGCCTACGTCAGTGCAGCCATGCTGGCGCTGATCGTCTATGCGCTGATCTTTCCGTTTCGCCCAGGCTTGCGAATTCGTCGGTTGTACGGCGAAGCGCGCGAGCAGGTATATCAACTGAGCAAAATGCCGGCGACCGATGAACAACAATTCGCCTTCGAGAGTCGGATGACCGACCGACTGACCAGCATGCTCGGCCTGTTGCCAGCGGCAAATGAGCGCGCCATGCAGCGATTGTATGAAATCAGTCTGGCTTGTGTAGCGTTGGGCGTAGCCATGCATCAGTTGCGTCAGCAGGCACAGAGCAACGCCTTGTTGACCGAGGCATTCACTCAGCGCCTGGCGTCGGCGTTACGCAAGACCGGTCGTTTCGTCGCCGGGCGTCAGGATGTACAACTCGCAGGGTTGCTGGCCATGCTGCACGAACTGGGCGATGAACTGGATGATTTGCATGCCACCAGTCATGAGCATTTATGGTCGGTGTTCCGCATGCGCGTGGCGCTACTGATCGTTGTGTCGTTCCTTGAACGCCACGGCGAGTATTTGCAACCTGAAGCTCTGGATGGAGAACCGCAACTTGCCCATTGATTTCGAGATTGGCGGCGTCTATCTGCCGCCGATTGCCCAGGCGCTGTTACTGGCAATTCCCATCTTCATGTTGCTGGACGGGTGTTTGCGGCGTCTGGGCGTGCTGCGTCTGGTCTGGCATGAGGCGCTGTTCGAGGGCGCGCTGTATGCCTGCGTCTGTGCCACGCTGATTTTGTTGATGGGAGCCTGATGCCTTGAAAGCGCTAGTTGCACGAATGACGACCGTGGCGGTGGTGATCCTGGCGATCGTCCTTGGCTGGTTCGCCTGGGAGTATTACACCCGCGCGCCCTGGACCCGGGATGCCCGGGTGAGGGCAGATGTGGTGACGCTGTCGGCCGATGTCTCCGGACGTATCGTCAAGCTGGCGGTGCAGGACAATCAGCATGTCGACAAGGGCCAGTTGCTGCTGGAGATCGATCCGGCGCGTTATCAATTGGCCGTCGAACATGCCCGGCGTTCGGTCGAGGTATCCAAGGCTTCGCTGGGGCAATCGCAAGCGGCGATTGTTGCCAGTGAAGCGTTGCTCAAACAACGCCAAAGCGAGGAGCGCCGGCGACGCACGCTGAAACAGGGCTTCGCCATTTCCGGCGAGGAATGGGAGAAATCGAGCACTGACGTGGCTGTCGCTCAGGCTGACCTGTTGCGCAATCAGGCCAACCTCGGGCTGGCCGAGGCCAATGTGCAGTTGGCGATTGCCGCCCTGACCCAGGCCGAACTCGATTTGCAGCGTACCCGCGTCGAGTCGCCGGTCAGCGGTTACGTGACCAACCTGCTGACCCGTCAAGGCGATTACGCGCAGGCAGGCGGCGCACTGCTGGCACTGGTCGACAGCGATTCGTTCTATGTCAGCGGTTACTTCGAAGAAACCAAGCTGCCGCGAATCGAGGAGGGCGACCGGGTGCGCATTCAGTTGATGAGCGGAGAACGTTTTGGCGGAACGGTCGAAAGCATTGCTTTTGCCATCGCCGACCGCGAAAACGCCCCCGGCAGCCGGCTGCTGGCCAATATCAACCCGAGCTACACCTGGGTGAAACTGGCGCAACGAGTGCCGGTGCGCATTGGCATTGATGGTGATTTCGCCGGCAAGAATCGCTTGCGCGCCGGTACAACCGCGACCGTCACCGTCCTGGAAGATCACAACTCTCAAGACCAGCCCTGATCCACTGTGGGAGCGAGCCTGCTCGCGAAGGCGGAGTGTCAGCCACCGCTGATTTGCCTGACAGGGTGCTTTCGCGAGCAGGCTCGCTCCCACAAGGGACCTCATTGACCGAAAAAAATCATAAAAAAACCCCGCGACCGAATGATACGCGGGGCAAAAGAATTGGTTGGTTGCGGCCAACCAAAGGAGCTCTTTAACAATCTTTACTTGCTGGCGACGGTCTCCGGTTGCCAGCCACCGCCGAGGGCTTTGTAGATCGCGACGATGCCGCGATATAGATCGACTTCAGCCTGGGCCTGGCTGTCTTCGGCGTTCAGGCGCTCACGCTGGGCGTCGAGCAACACAAGGAAGTCGGTGGTGCCTTCGCGATAGCGGATCTCGGCGAGATCGGCAGCCTTGCGGCTTGATTCGCTCTGACGGATCAGCGAAATCAGGCGTTGCTGGCGTTTGCCGTAATCGCTGAACGCGTTTTCCGACTCTTCCAGGGCCAGCAAAACCTGTTGCTCATAGGTCGCCAGCGCACCTTCGGCTTCTGCATCGGCACCGCGCAAACGGGCGCGCACGCTGCCCAGATCAAACGCTGCCCAAGTGATGCTCGGGCCGAGCGCCCAGGCATTGGCGGCTGAGGAGCCGATTTGCGAACCACGCCCGGCGGTCCAGCCAAGGAAGCCGCTGAGGCTCACCCGTGGGAACAGATCGGCTTTAGCCACACCGATGCGCGCCGTGGCCGATGCCAATTGGCGTTCGGCGCTGAGGATGTCCGGACGACGTTGCAGCAGCTCGCCCGGATCGCCGATCGGCAAGGCCTTGGCAATGGCCGGCAGGTCTTTCGGGCTCAAATCGACAGTCAGCTTGTCCGGACGCTCACCGAGCAGGGTGGCGATACGGTTTTTCTGCCGAACCTGCTCCGCTTGCAACTGCGGGATGGTCGCTTCGACATTGGCCAGGCGCGCATCGGCCCGCTCGACGTCCAACTGATCGCCGACGCCGGCATCACGCAGGCTGATGGTGATCTTGCGCGACTCCTGTTGGTTGTTCAGGTTGGCCACGGCGATCTTCTCGCGCAACTGGGCGCCGCGCAGTTGACCGTAAGCATCGACCAGTTCGGCAATCATGGTGACCTGCAACTGGTACAGATCGGCTTCAGCCGCTTGCTGGTCGGCATCGCTGGCTTCCAGATTGCGCTGGATGCGCCCGAACAGGTCGAGCTCCCAAGCCATGTCCAGACCCAGGTCATAGCGTTCGCTATTGACCCGGTCGGTGGTCTGGCCGGGAATCTGACCCTTGCCCAGGTCACTGCTGGCGCGGCTGGTGATGGTCGGCATCGCGTCGTTGCTGGCGTCGTCGCGGATCGCCCGGGCGGCTTTCCAACGGGCGAACGCCACGCGCAGTTCACGGTTGCCTTGTAGCGATTGCGTCACCAACTGGTTGAGTGTCGGATCGTCGAATTGCTGCCACCAGATGCCTTCGAATTTCGACCGGTCGAAGTTCTTCTGGCCGGCGGCGCCATCGGTGGCGGCCGTGATATTGGCCGCCTCTGTGGCTGGGGTCTTGTAGTCGGGGCCGACGGCGCAGGCGCTGAGGGCCAGCACCAGCAGGGTCGGCAGGAAGACTTTCAGACTCATTGTTGCGCCTCCAGTTTCAGCGCCTTGGCCGCCTTGCGGGCCTCGCTGCGTTCAACGAAGTTACGGATCAGCACGTAGAACACGGGGGTCAGCAACAGACCGAAGAAGGTCACGCCAAGCATCCCGGAGAACACGGCTACACCCATGGCATGACGCATTTCGGCACCGGCACCGCTGGAGAACACCAGTGGCACTACACCCATGATGAACGCGAAGGAAGTCATCAGAATCGGCCGCAGACGCAAGCGGCAGGCTTCCAGAACCGCGGCGAGAGGGTCGAGGCCTTCTTCCTGTTTGTCCTTGGCGAACTCGACAATCAGAATCGCGTTCTTACAGGCCAGTCCCACCAATACGATCAAGCCGATCTGGGTGAAGATGTTGTTGTCACCGCCCGAGATGATCACACCGGTGATGGCCGACAGCAGGGTCATCGGTACGATCAGGATCACCGCCAGTGGCAGGCTCCAGCTTTCGTACTGCGCAGCGAGTACCAGGAACGCCAGCAATACGCAGAGCGGGAACACGAACAGTGCGGTGTTACCGGACAGAATCTGCTGATAGGTCAGGTCGGTCCACTCGTAGGTCATGCCGTTCGGCAACTCGTCCTTCAGCAGTTTTTCGATGGCTTTTTCGGCCTGGCCGGAGCTGTAGCCGGGGGCGGCGGCACCGTTGATTTCAGCGGTAATGAAGCCGTTGTAATGCATCACGCGATCCGGCCCCGAGGTGTCGCTGACCTTGATGAAGGTCGCCAGCGGGATCATTTCGCCTTTGTTGTTGCGTACTTTCAGTTGACCGATCTGATCGGATTCGAGGCGGAACTGCTGCTCGGCCTGAACGTTGACCTGATAGGTGCGCCCGAAGCGGTTGAAGTCGTTGGCATACAGCGAACCCAGGTAGATCTGCAGGGTGTCGAAGATGTCGCTGACGGCCACGCCGTGGGTCTTGGCTTTTTCACGGTCGATGGCGGCATCGACCTGCGGCACGTTCACGGTGTAGCTGGTGAACAGGCCGGCCAGTTCTGGCACGTTATGACTCTTGTTGATGATGTTCATGGTTTCCTTGTACAGCTCGTCGTAGCCGAGGTTGCCCCGGTCTTCGATTTGCAGGCGGAAACCGCCAATGGTGCCCAGGCCTTGTACCGGCGGTGGCGGGAAGATCGCCATGTACGCTTCCTGAATGTTGGCGTACTGGCCGTTCAAGGCACCGGCAATCGCCCCGGCGGACATGCTCGGGTCTTTACGCTCGTCGAACGGTTTCAGGGTGACGAACACGATGCCGGCGTTCGGGCTGTTGGTGAAGCCGTTGATCGACAGGCCCGGGAAGGCAACGGCGCTTTCCACGCCTGGCTGTTTCAGGGCCAGGTCGGACATGCGTTTGATCACGTCTTCGGTGCGATCCAGGCTGGCAGCGTCCGGCAGTTGGGCGAAGGCCACCAGGTATTGCTTGTCCTGGCCGGGCACGAAACCGGTCGGCGTGCTGGAGAAACCGAAGAACGTCAGCACCATCAGGCCGGCATAGAGGAACAGCGCGATGCCACTGCCGCGGATTACCCGGCGCACGGTACCGACATAGCCATGGCTGGCGCGATCGAAGAAGCGGTTGAACGGGCGGAACAGCCAGCCACCGAAGAGCTTGTCGAGCACCCGGGAGAAGCGGTCTTTCGGCGCGTCATGGGCTTTGAGCAGTACCGCAGCCAATGCCGGCGACAGGGTCAGCGAGTTGAACGCCGAAATCACGGTCGAGATGGCAATGGTCAAAGCGAACTGCTTATAGAACTGTCCGGTGAGACCAGAGATGAACGCTGCGGGAATAAACACCGCACACAGCACCAGTGCCGTCGCGATGATCGGCCCCGTCACCTCACGCATGGCGCGTTTGGTGGCCTCGACCGGGGTCAGTCCCAGTTCGATGTTGCGTTCGACGTTTTCCACCACGACGATGGCGTCGTCAACCACGATACCGATGGCCAACACCAGGCCGAACAGCGACAGAGCGTTGAGCGAAAAACCGAACAGGTGCATGACCGCAAACGTACCGATCAACGATACCGGCACCGCCACCAATGGAATGATCGAGGCGCGCCAGGTCTGCAGGAACAGGATGACCACCAGCACCACGAGGATCAGCGCTTCGAAGAGGGTGTGAACCACCGCTTCGATCGAGCCGCGCACGAAAATCGTCGGGTCATAGACGATGCTGTAGTCCATGCCCTGCGGGAAGCCTTTCTTCAGCTCGTCCATCTTCGCGCGCACTTCGTTCGAAATGTCGATGGCGTTGGAGCCAGGGCGCTGGAAGATCGGGATCGCAACCGCAGGCTGGTTGTTCAGCAGTGAACGCAGGGCGTATTGGCTGGAGCCCAGTTCTACGCGAGCAATGTCCTTGAGGCGGGTGATTTCACCATCGTCGCCTGCACGAATGACGATGTTTTCGAACTCTTCTTCAGTGACCAGGCGGCCCTGAGTGTTGATCGACAGCTGAAAACTTTGCGCCGTCGGGGCAGGGGGCGCGCCCAACTGGCCGGCGGCGACTTGACGGTTCTGCTCACGAATGGCCGTCACGACATCGGTTGCGGTCAGGTTGCGCGAAGCGGTCTTGTTCGGATCGAGCCAGACCCGCAGCGAATAGTCGCCCATACCAAACAACTGCACATCACCGACACCGCCCAGACGGGCGAGCTCGTCCTTGATGTTGAGGATCGCGTAGTTGGACAGATAGAGCATGTCGTAGCGCTTGTCCGGTGAGGTCAAGTGCACAACCATGGTCAGGTCGGGCGAAGCCTTGTCGACGGTGATACCGATGCGCGTCACTTCTTCGGGAAGTTTCGGCTCGGTACGGGTCACGCGGTTCTGCACCTGCACCTGCGCGTTATCCAGGTCGGTGCCCAGCGCGAAGGTGATGGTCAGGGTGATCTTGCCGTCAGCGGTCGATTGCGAGGACATGTACAGCATGTTCTCGACACCGGTGATGGCCTGCTCCAGCGGAGCCGCCACGGTTTCACCGATGACTTTCGGGTTGGCGCCCGGGAAGTTGGCGCGGACCACCACGGTCGGCGGCACGACTTCGGGGTATTCGCTGATCGGCAACTGGAACAGCGAGATCGCACCGGCAATCAGGATCAGCAGCGACAGCACCGCTGCGAAGATCGGCCGGAATATGAAGAACTGGGAAAAATTCATCGGAGTTGTCGTCCCTTAACCGCGTGGGGTCGTAGCAGCCAGCTTCGCAGCCGGACCCGAGGCGCCTTTGGCAGGGGCGACTTTAGGCAGGTTGCTGGCTTCCAGCGCTTGACGTTGTTGAGCGAGTGCCGCGAGGGTTTGTTCGCTGGCCATCGGGATCACTTCAGGGGTCACTGGCGAGCCAGGACGTACCCGTTGCAGACCCTTGACGATAATGGTGTCGTCCTTGTTCAGACCGTTGCGCACGATCCGCAGGCCCTCGATTTTCGGCCCCAGCTCGACGGCGCGATAAACGGTTTTGTTGTCCGCATCCATGACCAGAACGAATTTCTTGCCCAGGTCCGTGCCGACGGCTTCGTCATTGATCAGCATGGCGTTGTAGGTGCCGCTGCCGACCAGTTTCAGCCGTGCGTACAAGCCCGGGGTGTAGGTGCCGTCAGCGTTGTCGAAGACTGCTCGACCACGGATGGTGCCGGTTTTCGGATTGACCTGGTTGTCGACGAAGTTCATCTGGCCCAGGTGCGGGTTGCCGTCTTCGTTGGACAGGCCCATGTACACCGGAGTCGTCGCGCCGCGCTGGCCGTTACGAGCCAGTTGGGTGTATTTGAGGAAGACACGCTCGTCGGCGTCGAAGTAGGCGTAGACCTTGTCGGTCGACACCACGCTGGTCAGCGCGGTGGTATCGGCGGTCACCAGGTTGCCGGCGGTGATTTCGGCACGGCTGACGCGACCACTGATCGGCGCAGTGACACGGGTAAAACTCAGGTTTAGCTTGGCCAGATCGAGTTGCGCCTGCAGGGCACCGACAGCGGCGCGGGCTTCCTGAGCGGCGGTGGTGCGCGAGTCGGCGAGTTCGGCGGAAATCGCGTTGCTGGCGCGCAGACGTTCACCGCGGCTCGCTTCGTTTTCATTGCGGCTGGCGGTGGCGCGGGCCTGGGCGACCAGTGCTTCGAGGCGGCGCACCTCAGCCTGGAACGGACGCGGGTCAATCTGGAATAGCAGGTCGCCTTTTTTGACCAGCGCGCCTTCGGTGAACGCGACTTGATCAATCTGGCCCGACACCCGTGGACGAATCTCTACGGTTTCCGGCGCTTCGAGGCGCCCGGTGAATTCGTCCCACTCGTTGACCGGTTGTTCCAGCACCTTGGCCACGCTGACTTTTGCCGCAGGCATCGTGGCGGCAGTCTCCGGAGTCTTGCCGCAGGCGCTCATCACCAGTACGGCCAACATGGCCAACGGGAAGCGCAAATGTTTGAGTGACTGTTCCATGGAATGCATCCGCCAAAGTATTGAAGATGGGCGGATGATGCTCGGCGGGGTGTGATGGCACGAATCGAATGAAGCAAAGGTAACTATCATTCGGAATGATATAAGCACCAGATCAGCCCTCTAGCATGGGCCTTTCGTTAGGGCGCTATCAATTGTATCCGTGACAAAAGTGTGTTGCGAGAACCGCAACGATTGCGATCAGCCGTGAATGCGTCAGCCAGAAATAAAGAAACGGCCATGAAGGCCGTTTCGATCAGCGGGTCGCCGCTGTGTGTCAGTTGATGCCTTTGCGGTTGGCACCGAAGCGATTCGGCCCAGGCTGGCTGTCTTGTGCCAGGAATACGATATTGACGATCGGCAGCAGCAACCACCAGCCGCTGCGATCGGTGTCGTGCATACGGCGCACACCGACGGCAATGCTCGGCACCAGCAGCGCCAGATTATAAATGCCTTGCAGGACTCCACCGGTGTTCAAAAAGCCATCCATGAAACCCATGACGAACGCGATGCCCATGTTGATCAGGAAGAACAGCCAGTATTCACGACGCGTAGCGCGACCGTTGAACACGGCGTAATTCTTCAGCGCCTCAAGGTAGGGGTTGCCTGTGGTGATGGCAGGGCCGCTTGCGTAGGTTTGCTGAGCTGCCTGAGGCGCGCCGCACTGAGGGCAGGCCAGGGCCAGCGTACTTATTTCCTTGGCACAACCGCGGCAGAAAACCATGCTCATGTTTTTTTCCCTAAAAATTATTGAATCGATAGACAGCAAAGAATCAACGCGGTGAAGCCTGACAATATGATGCCGGCGATCGCGAGGTTTCTTCCCGAGTGTTTTTCGTTGATGCAGACGATGCCGCAAGTGAGACCTGCGACGCTGAACAGTCCGACGCCGAGGATCGTTTCGATGTCCCATTCGGAATCATCAAAAAGGGTGAGAGCGCCGATAATTCCGCAGATCAGCGAAACGATGGCGAGCCAGGGAACCCCGGCTTGCGTGGGTGGCACGAAGGCCTGTTGGCTTGCCCCGCATTGGGGGCAGGTGAGCGCCGTTTCATGAAGCTCCTTGGCGCAAGCACGACAATAGACCATTGCCATCGTTTTCCTTAACTGAGTGCGAATGCCCGACCCTCCATCGGCGGGGCGGCGGTAATTTAATCTCTATTAGAGGATTTGTCACGGCTCTTTGCCATCATTGGGCGGAGCCCGTCGCCGCTCTCAGTCAGGCGGCGACGGGGCGGGGACGCCGTCATCGTGAGCGCAGCGGCAAATCTGCGCTCAGCACGCAGCTGCCTCGGGCACGTTAGTGCCCATGCCCTGGGGCAGCAACGGCGCGATCTCGGCCAGTTCATCAGTGCTCAGGCGAAATTCAGCCGCGCTGAGCAGCCCGTCGACTTGCGCCGGCCGGCGTGCGCCGACGATAGCACCGGTCACAGCGGGTTGCCGCAGCACCCAGGCGATTGCCACCGCCGCCGGTGTCAGCCCGTGGCGCTCTCCGATACGGCGGAAGGCTTCGACCAAGGCCAGATTCGCGGTCAGGCGTGGTTCCTGAAAGTCTGGGCTGCGGGTTTTGCGCCAGTCGTCGTTCGGCAAGCCGGCGATGCGTTGACGCGTCATGGCGCCGCTCAGCAGGCCCGATTGCAGCGTGGAATAGGCTATGACGCCGATGCCGGTCTGCTCGCAGTGCGGCAAGATGTCGGCCTCGACCTCGCGCATCAGCGCCGAGTACGGCGGCTGGAGCGAGGCGATCGCCGTCACCGCCTGAGCGCGTTTGAGTTGGGCCACGTCAAAGTTCGATACGCCGATGGCGCGAATTTTCCCCAGTCTGCGCGCCTTGTCCAGCACCGAGAGTGCAGCTTCGATGCCTTCGTCCGGGCCACCCGGCGGAAAGGTCGGCCAGTGGATCTGGTACAGGTCGATGGTCTCGACCTGGAGGCGGCGCAGACTGTCGTCAATTTCTTGCGCCAGCGACGCCGGTGCCAGCGAATGCGAAATCTGCCGACTCGCGCGATCCCAGACCAGACTGCCTTTTGTAAACACCAACGGACGGCGCGAGGCAGGCACGCGCCGCAGCGACTGCCCGACAACTTCCTCGGCGTGGCCCAAGCCATAGACGGCGGCGGTGTCTATCCAGTTCACCCCGCGCTCCACCGCGTATTCCAGCGTGGCAAGGCTCTCGGCGTCGTCTTGTGCGCCCCAGCCAAATTCCCAGCCGGGCCCCGCGATGGCCCAGGTGCCCAGCCCGATCGGTGAAATCATGAGGTCGGTGCTGCCGAGTCGTTGCTGCTGCATGGTCAAATCCCTGGATTGTGAGAAGGCGCCAGCGTCACGCGGCGAATAGATGCTGATAAGCTGGGTTTTGCTTGATTGGGTACTGAGAAAAATTCATCAATGACGCCTGACCTACATGATCTGGATGCCTTCGCGGCGGTGGCGCGGCATCGCAGCTTTCGCAAGGCTGCGGCTGAGCGCGGCGTGTCCGCTTCAGCCTTGAGCCATGCCGTGCGCAGTCTGGAAGAACGGCTGGGCATGCGTTTGCTTCACCGCACAACGCGCAGCGTGACGCCGACCGAGGCGGGCGAGCGGCTGTTGGAGCGCCTCGACCCAGCCTTGCGAGAAGTGGCCGACGCGCTAGCGGCCCTGACCGCCTTGCAGGCCGAGCCGAGCGGCACGCTGCGCCTGAATGTGCCGCGCCCGGCAGCACGGCTGGTGCTGGCGCCGATGCTGGCGGGATTCGTGGCGAAGTACCCGCGCATGCAAGTCGACGTCGTGACCGACGACGGCCTGGCTGACATCGTCGGGGATGGTTTCGATGCGGGCATCCGTTTCGGCGAGAGCCTGGCCGGGGACATGGTGGCGGTGCCGGTGGGGCCGCCGCAGCGTTTCGCCTGTGTGGCCGCGCCGGCCTATCTTGCCTTGCGCGGCACGCCACAGACACCGCGTGAGCTACTCGGTCACGCCTGCATTGGCCGCCGTTTCCCAAGCGGCAAGCGCTATGCCTGGGAGTTTCAGGCCAATGGCGAGCCGCTGACTATTGAAGTCAGCGGCCCTCTGATGTTCGACGACGACGGACCGATGATCCAGGCCGCGTGCGACGGTGCAGGCGTGGCCTACGTCTACGAGGCGATGGTGCGCGACGACTTGGCCGCAGGCCGGCTGGAGACGATATTGGCGGGCTACGCTGCGCCGCCGGGCCGGTTCTTTCTCTACTACTCCGGACGGCGGCACCTGCCCGCGGTGCTGCGGGCGTTGGTGGATTTTATTCGGGTGTGACGGGGCGTGCGTTGTTGTCAGGCTTGTTAACTTCGATGCCTCACGCCTTTAGAGACTATCAGGATCCTGAAAGACATTTTGACAGGGCTCTGGGGCAATGTTTTCAGGTCGATAACACTTTTGTTTGCCCCCACTTTTGCCTCCATTCGTACCGAGTGTGCGTGTGATCACGAATGGCGATCTCCGACGGACTTCGCTATTCTTGGCCAGTTAAGCCGTTCGGCCAGGTCGCTGATCAGTCGTTAGGCAAGTGCAACTGCACTTCCATGGCGTCATGAAGGAGTCTGACGACCTCGATCACGTCGCCGTTTGTCACACGATAGAACACAATATAGCCTAAGGATGTCGACAATGTCGGCGCGCGCCGAGTTGGAAACCGATACTGCGGCATACTCAGTGCTTCTCTCTCGTGGAAAGGGTTGCCTCCAGGCTCAAGCCCTCGAGGTAGTTCTCCAGATCACCCTCGTTCACCTGAGTAAAGCGCCCGTGCTCAAGATCCATGATGCCGATCGAGGTCGCCTGACGCAGTGCCTCAATTTTGGCGGTGTCTTCGGCGACGCGCTGCTCCAATAAACGTAAACCTTCTCGCATCACTTCGCTGGCATTCTGATAACGGCCGGACTGCACCAAGTCATGGATAACCTGTTCCTGGTGAGGGGTGAGCACAACGTTTCGCGTCGCCATAACTAGCTCCAGGTCTATGCAAACAGGTACTTTTGGTTGTTGGCATTTTATGCCAATTTCGCTCAGGGAATAGCTTGGGGCCGACATCCGGCGATATCCTCGGTCACTTCAGCCCCGGCCCCGGTGGATAGCGTAACCTTCAATCATCGGTCACCACGCCTGGCCACGGTGTTTCAGTTCCAGCCTTTGCGTGAAGGCATGGAGTACACGCAGATAGAGTTCGTTTCCAAGCACTGCGTCCTCGATGCCGGCGTCCAGGTTAGGGTTGTCGTTCACTTCGATTACCAGTACACGATCACCCGCCTGCTTGAGGTCGACGCCGTAGAGGCCATCCCCGATGAGGCGGGCCGTTTGTACGGCAAGCAGGACGACTTCGGGCGGGGCTTGATCCACGGGCACCGCCTCGCACATCCCGTTGATTTCCCCAGGAACTGCCTTGTGGTTGTAAATCTGCCAATGCCCTTTGGACATGAAGTATCTACATGCGTAAAGCGCCTCGCCGTTGAGCACACCGACGCGCCAATCGTATTCGGTGTAGCAATATTCCTGGGCAAGCAGCAGCACGGAGTGTTCGAACAACTCCTGGGCAGCAGTGGCCAGTGCTTGCGCGTCGATGACTTTGATGACGCCTCGTGAGAAACAACCATCGGGAATCTTCAGCACCAAAGGGAAACCCAGACGACGCCCGACATTCTCAAGCTCCTGGGGACGATCCTTGTAGAGTATCTCCGTTGCCGGCATGCCCAGACCTCGACGCTTCAGCAAGTCGGCCAGGTAAACCTTGTTGGTGCATCGCAGAATTGACGACGGATCGTCAATGACCACGAGTCCTTCGCTTTCAGCCTTCTTCGCAAACCGATAGGTGTGATCATCCACTCGTGTTGTTTCGCGGATGAACAGCGCGTCGAATTCAGCGAGGCGCGCATAGTCCTTTTTCTCGATCAGCTCGACATCGATACCCAGTTGTTTGCCGGCGTCGATGAAGCGCTCCAATGCCATCGGATTGGAAGGTGGTAGCGCCTCGGCAGGATCATGCAGGATGGCCAGGTCGTATCGGGCAACGCGTTTGGATGCAGGCTGTCGCCAAGTCCTGCGGTTGAAGGCATCCAGCGCGTCAGCGAAGACATGCTGTTGTTCGTCCCGAAGCTTGTGCAGCGCCCCGGCTTTGATACCTGCGATCTGCCACGTCTCACCCCTGCGAAATTCCACCAGCAGGATGGGGCAGGGGAAGGCCTCGAACAGTTGGCGACCGATCTCTTGCAGCGGTTCAATCGACGCCTTGCCGAAGTATAACGAGAGCGTGAAGGCTTCGGTTTCGCCGTAGGGATGGTTTGCCAGCGCTCCCTCCAGGGTACGCTCAAGATCATTCAGCCCGACGCCGTAAAGCGCTTTGCGTGCCAACTCGCTGACGGTGCGTACCGAGGGGAAAACCTTGTGCCCGCGGGCCTCGGCCAGCAATGAGCAGTAGTAACCCTGGCCGAGGTATTTGTAATTGCGGCAGAGGTTGATGACTTGGGTACGGTGAGGAAAATCATCACTGTGTTCAAGGTAATCCTGAGCGAGCATCAGGCTCTCGCTGGGTAAGTAATCGGCCCAGTCATCCTTACGTTCGACGAGGATCAGCAGTCGACTCCCTGAGTGTTTGAGACTGGGAGGTTCCTCGCTGAGGGAGATTGTCGAATGCTCGGTTTTGTCTAATACTTCGTTCACGTTGGCTTGCACCGCTGACATGAGTAATGGATCCCTGTTGAAGAAGACGCCGCTTCAATAAATCACGGGCTTCTCGGCCTGTCCCGGTTCGTTACTCAAAAATTACGGTGTTGCCATGTCTTTTGATTTTCGCTTTGCATCGATGGACGATATCGACGATCTGGTCGAATTGGAGCAGGAATGTTTTACGCTTGACCGATTGAGTCAGCGCAACTTCAGCTGGATGCTCAGTCGAGCCAATGCATCTCTGATCGTCGCCACCTCGGGCGAAAAACTGGCCGGATATGCCTTGGTGCTTTTTCACCGAGGCACTTCGCTTGGACGCTTGTATTCCATTGCCGTCAGCCCCGCATGGCGAGGGCATAACCTTGGCCAGCGTCTGCTGGATGAAGCCCAGGCCTGCGCGTTAGCGCGCAATTGCGCATGGCTGCGGCTGGAGGTGCGCGCTGATAACCCCGCGGCCATTCGGCTCTATGAAGCGAATGGGTTCCATCGATTCGCAATCGTCGAGAACTACTACGAAGATCACGCTGAGGCGGTGCGCTACGAGAAACGCATCCTGTGTGATGCTCCAACACCCGCACGCCAGGTGCCCTATTACCAGCAGACCACCGATTTCACCTGCGGCGCTGCGTGCCTGCTAATGGCCATGGCAGCGATCGACGTGAGCCGTCCCATGAGTCGCTCGGAGGAGATACAACTCTGGCGCGAGGCGACCACCGTTTTCATGACAGCAGGGCACGGTGGCTGCAGCCCCCAAGGAATGGCATTGGCGGCATGGCGACGCGGTTATGACGTGCGTCTGGAAGTCAGTCATTCGGGCTCGCTTTTTCTGCATGGCGTACGTAGCCCGCAGAAGAAGTCCATCATGAAGCTGGTGGAGGAAGGGTTTGCCCAAGACTTGACTGAAACAGGTGTTAAACAGGTTCTCGCCTCTTCTCTGGACGTCGGCGCTGCATTGAAAGCCGGATTCAGGCCAGTGGTACTGATCAGCAGCTATCGATTCACCCGATTGAAAGCCCCGCACTGGGTAATCATTACAGGCTGCGACGATGAGTTCGTGTACCTGCATGACCCAGATATTGACCATAGCAAGCTGAAACGCAGCCTGGACTGCCAGCACTTGCCGGTTAGCCATGAAGAATTCCTTCGCATGACGGTGTTTGGTATTCAGCGCGTTCGTGCCGCCGTAATGCTGCGCGCACGCTGAACCTTCGTAAGCGCTCACCTGTCGGAACAAAAAAGCGGGTCGCTAAATGGGATCGCTCGAGATATGTGGCATACCGGAATGTTCAGAAGGTGCCCGCAGTTTCGACATTTTCATAGGCGGCACAGTTACCAGCAGGGACGTTCCGATGCAGCAAGACAGCTCTGTGGACCAAATCATTGTGATCGGTGCTTCCAGCGGTGGATTAGAGGCGTTGCGCGCATTGCTTGATCGGCTTCCAGCCGACCTGGACGCTTCGGTTTTTATAACGATGCACATAGGCGACCAACCGAGTTTGCTGCCACGTCTTCTTGCTACGGCGACCTCCCTGGATGTCGACTTCGCCTTGTCCGGAGAAAAAATAAAGAGCGGTCGTATTTATGTTGCACCACCGGATCGACACCTACTGATCAAACGCGGAACGATACGGCTGGTCCGGAGCGCTAAAGAAAACCATTCTCGCCCTGCAATTGATCCCATGTTCCGATCCGCTGCCATCAGCTACGGGGACAGAACAATAGGAGTGATCCTCACGGGTGAGCTTGATGATGGGGTCGTCGGCCTTCAGGCTATCAAGGCTTACGGAGGCATGGCGTTTGCTCAAGATCCAAAGACAGCCGAAGCTCCGTCCATGCCTGCGAACGCTCTCCGTCATGTTGAGGTGGATGTTTGCTTGCCGCTGGGCGAACTGGGTAATGCTCTGGGGCGTACTATCCAGCAGCGCGCTACTGAAGCTCCGCCAGCCCGGACGTTTAATCGCATCGAACCGTATGCTACTGAACACGACCTTACTGAAGATCTAAGTTCAGGTGGAGCATATGCTTTAGACGCGATAGGTAAGGTCTCAGGATTGTCTTGCCCAGAATGCGGGGGCTCATTGTGGGAGCTGGGAGCTTCGCCCCCGCGCTTTCGTTGCCACACTGGGCATGGCTATACCTCCACCGCATTATTACAAGCCCAAAGCGAAACGATTGAAGAGGCTTTATGGGTGGCAATTCGGGCAATGCACGAAAAACAGTTACTGCTAGGTAGACAGATTCAAAATGGCAGAGATTCCGGGCGAACCAGCGCCGTACAAGAGTACGAACTCGCAAGGGAGGGGCTTGAAAGCCACAAGGAGACGCTTCGAGTTTTGGTGACGAAGCTACGCCCTGTTTCAGGCTCGTGATCCAGGCGCCCCTGTGTCTCCACGTAGCTAAAGCCCATTGGATTTAGAAAGGCGCCTTGTTGTTGAAACGGTTTTATGGAATTCCACTGGAACTCCATTACAGGCTATCAGGGTCCCCGAAAAACATTTTGACTAGGCTGTAGGACGGTGTTTCCAGGCGGAAAAAATTCAAATGTGCCCCCAGTTTTGCCCCCATCCACATCGGGTGTGCGAGCGATGCGAATGGTACGCGCGCTTGGTGATTTTCGCCTGAGGCGCATCATCCGACGTCGTTTGTTCCTCCGATCAGCACTCCTTGCCAGAGCCGTTACAAGGCAAGACCTCATGAGCTCGCCATTCCTTGATAAGCTGACGTCGGTTACGACTATAGCGCTCGGCAAGCACTTCCAGTTTCGCGATGTCATCCATCGCTATCACGCGGAACCGGTTGTCTGCTTCACACCACGCCGACAGGAAGTGCTTTGCGTCTATGAAGCCCAGCATGATCGGCCAGATAATTTGTTTATCTACAGGTGCGTGGGATATCGACAAGGTGATAAGCAGTTTGCGCTGATCACGCAATGCGAATCGGACTTCACTCAGGTCGATTGAAGTGGAAAGGTTGGAGTGGGCGCCCACGTAGAACGTTTCGTCGTCAAAGGTGTGACGCATATCCAGAGGCAACACGGCATTGATTTTGGCCAACGCGTTCTTTACCGCGAGGGCAAATTTATCGTCTGTCTGACGACTGACCCACTGGGCACCGACTACAAGCGCCTGTATTTCTTCTTCTGTAAATGCAAGCGGGGGTAACAGAAAACCAGGTTTCAAAATATAACCTAAGCCCGGCTCACCCTCGATGTCGGCGCCCATCCCCTGCAAAGTCACTACATCGCGACGTATTGTGCGTAATGAAACGCCCAATTCCAGCGCAAGTGTCTGACCCGACACCGTTCTACGATGTCGGCGCAGCACTTGCATTAGTTCAAACAAACGGTGACTTCTGGCCATGTCTACTCCATCGCGATGACACCTTTACCGCCGAGCTTACGGCCTTTCTCAAGCTCAGTGATAAGTCGAATCGCCTCGGCCATCGAAACGGTTTCTGCTACTCGGACGCTGTAGCGCCTCTCACTGGCAGCCTTGGCGAGCTTATCCAATATCTCGGCGCGCGGTGAGCCTATGACCATTTTGAGTCTGCGATCAAAAAAAGCGCGGACAAACTTACCTGGGCCGGGGTTTAGATCAAGAAATACGCCGCCCGATTTTAGCGTCACAACGCCTTTAGATATCGGCAGCGTAGCCGCAGTGTCGTAAACCACGTCGAATCGATTAGCAATACTCGATAGCTGCATTTTCCGATAATCATAAACAGTGTGCATACCCAACGACTTTGCTCGCTGCATGTCCATGTCGCTGCAACTGCCCGAGACGACGGCCCCTTGCATCAGAGCTATTTGTACAGCCGCTTCGCCTACGGCTCCGGCGCATCCATTGACGAAGACATGCTGGCCGGCTCGCAGCTTGGCCTTGTCTATAAGCCCGTTCCAGGCAGTTATACCTGGGGTGCCCAGGCAGGCGGCGTGCTCGAATGACACATCATCCGGCTTATGGGCTAAGAACGCCTCTTTTGTGATAACGGCATGACCAAACGCTCCGCTTTCTTTAAATCGAGCAAGTCCAAACACCGGGTCCCCGACCTTGAATCGCGTGACGCCGGCGCCGATCGATATAACCCTGCCAGAGAAATCCATTCCCATCGTGCGAGGGAATTTCCTACCGGTAACGATCTTCATTTGCCCAGTCCGCAGCTTCCAGTCAATTGGATTGATCGCTGAAAACTTGACGCTGACACCGACCTCACCTTCGCCTGGGTGAGGGAGCTCAAAGTTCTGGACCTGCATGACCTCTGGCCCGCCATATCTGCTGTACTGAATGCGTTTCATGATGCGTCTCCAAACTTCGGCATACGACTGGGGTAGTCACCGAGTGGAATCTACAGAACAAGGCGGTCAGTTTTTGTCACCATTCGATCAGTTTTCCACTTAGTTCGCCTGTGCTGAACTATGCCGATTTCGATGGTGTGTAATTGTTCGTTGAGGTAGTTGAAGCCGATGGTTTTGCCAAGGCTGGCAAACGACGTGCTCGCACTTTGAGCTTCCCAAGATCCTCGAAAGCCAAGCGCCAATTAACCCGACATCACCAGCGCAGCAAGTTACCGGTGTATCAAGCTCATTTACGCAAGCATGGGGGGGCTGGGTCGAGCAGGCCGGCGCGATCGCTGGCGGAACCGGTACGTGACTGGCCGTGGATTCTGCAACCGCAACCCAGCCCGGCGCGTATCAGCTTTCACTTGGCGTTGCAGGACCTGGCACTGCCCAGCCCGGCCGATATCATCGAATGCAGTTCGGTGTATTTGATGCAGCAACTGATCCAACTGACCGATGCGGTGATGTGTCATCGGAAAGCGCCTATGTAGGAGGGGGCTTGACCGCGAAGGTAGTTGACGCGGCCCACTATGGAAACGTGGAGCTTCCATGGCAGAGGGCGGCCCACTGATGGTGATAAATATCTGTAAGGTCTTTTGCCATTATTGGGCTCGATACCTGATCTATTTTACTGGACACACCAATCGAAGCTCTTGGCCCCTAGAACCACTGGAGAGGTTTGCATGATCTGTCGCGAAATGACCTTGCCCTCACTTGCTCGAAGGAACGTCTTGAAATGTGCGGATTCCACATGTGCCAGATAGGCCGCCTGATCCCGATAAACTTCCACCACATAGAGCCTGGTAGGGTCGTCTGTATCAACGGCGCAATACATTGAGAGAACACCCGGCTCGCTCCGTAACGACGTCTCAATATTTATCCTGCCTGCTTCGAGAAACGGTGGTATGTCGTGTGGATCGAGCACGAACTCGAAGATTCGCAGGATCGGAACATCATTTTCGATGGCCATGGTTTACTTGCTCCAACGGATCGCTATCAACATGATCATGGCAGGTCTCCCAAGTCCCTCTGTTCCACACGCTCATGGTTATCCCTTTCTACTTCGGCTCGCCTTCGACGATATAGGCATTAGTATGGCCTGATCGCTGCCGGAAGGGCCGGATCTTGGCGTACTCAGGTGAGTTGTACCAGGCACGAGCCTGCTCAAGGCTATCGAACTCGATGATGATTAACCGATGACTCGGTGGAGTGCCTTCGAGCGGGACGACTCCGGGGACACGCACTATGTATCGTCCGCTGTAGCGCTCAAACGTGGCATCCACCTGCTCCCGGTATGGCTTGATTCCCTCCGGGTCGGTCAGTTCGAATTCGGCAATGTAGTAGGCAGGGGCGCTTCCTTTAGCCTGCTGAGCCTGGGGAGGCGGTGTCTGAGCTTGGACGATGGGCGCGCCAAGGGACAAGATTACAGTCGCGACGGCCATATAAAATGCGGTGTTATTCAGCTTCATTGGTAATGCTCCTTCGCAAGATTGAAGTGACGTTGGTCGTCAGTCAGGCTGTAGCGCTTTGGCGCTGAGTTGGACGGGCTGTGTTTCAATCAGCTTGCGCGACACGATCATGGGCTGTGTGATCGCTACATATTTCTTGAAGTGCGGTGATTCGATGTGTGCTCGATAGGCTTCCTCGCTAGCGTAAATCTCGAAAAAACGAAGACTGTTGGGTTTTCCCTTTTCCGCGACTGAATAGATGGCGAGCACGCCAGGTTCAACGCGGATGGATTCTTCCATTTCTTCCCTGACGGCCACCTTGTAGGCTTCAAGCTGTGCCGGATCGATCACCAATTCGGCAATGTGTACAACGGTCGTGGTTGTCTCTTGTGCCTGCACCGTACCTGCTCCGAGACTACATGCCATCCCAGCGAAAAATACTGCCGGCAGGAGTCGGTTTCTGTTTTTCGTCATGTGATATCTCCTTGGGTCAATGGGGGCTGATGCAGCGGCGCATGACTTACCTTTCAATCATCGGGGGTGCTTTCAGTCTTGCGGGTATTTCTCCAATTCGTATACAAGCACGTCGATAGCAAGTCGAGATCGAAGCGGCTGATATTGGGCGGCAGGCCAGACCACATAGCACTCCATGGCTGCTTTAGGCCGATCTCCCCATATCTCTACGAGCGAGCCCTGCTGCATCCGATCCCGGATCAGCCAGTAAGGAAGCCAAGCCAGGCCCATGCCCTCGGCGGCGGCATCCGCAATCACCTCCAAGTCGTCGAAGCGCAGGCGTGAGGTGACATTAACGTCAACCAGCGCACCTTTTGCGTCGGGAAGCTTCCACGCCAAACCGTGATCGTTGCGCCAGTATGGAAGTAGGTCATGGTCAGACAGATCGGCTAACGTGTGTGGCTCGCCCCGTCGTTCAAGATAAGCCTGCGAGGCGCACAGCACCTTTCGTTGACTGACTAACTGGCGCGCACGCAGGGTCGAGCCATTGCCTAGCCGACCGTTGCGTACTGCGAGGTCAAAACCCTCGGCGATCAAGTCAACCTGGCGGTCGCTGAAATTGAGCTCCAGCTCTAGGTTGGGATGTTGGCGCGCATAGGACCGCAAAATGGGCGCGACACGATAGCGCCCGAACAAAACAGGAAGCGTGACTCGCAACTTGCCGACGACCTCCCGCCGGCCGTTCTCCAGCATGGTCTCACCCGCGCGCAACTCATCGATCGCACGTAGGCAGCGCTCATAGTACTGCTGGCCGTCCTCGGTCAGACACTGAGTTCTCGTGGTCCGCTGAAACAGCTGAACGCCAAGTCGCTCCTCTAGACGTGCAATCGCCTTGCCGACCGCCGAGCGCGTCAAGGAAACCCGTTCACCGGCTTTCGCAAAACCACCGGCGTCGACGACTTCGACGAACAGCTGCACACCATCGAATCTATCCCGCACGGCTAGCTCTCTGCAATTGTAGAATTAAAGGATGCATTGACGAGAATTATTACCTCCAATGCTGATTAATATTCTACTTTAAAGTAGCACAGCAGCACACGTTGTCTCGCTGTGCTTTTGCAACGTTGTGGTTTACACCAAAAGAACTACCTGCCTATGGATCTCGCGTATGGCCAAAGAACAGGGGGGAGTTATATGAAGTTGATCTCAATTGTGTATGACAGTGGTTATGGTCATACCGCACATGTGGCCGAGGCAGTTGCTGAAGGCGCCAGATCGGTCGACGGTGCGGACGTCCTGCTGATCGCCGTGGCGGATTGTCCGATCGACTGGGAGCGGCTAGAGAAGAGCGACGCGATTATCTTCGGCTCACCGACTTATAACGGCATGATCAGCGCCCGTTTCAAGCAGTTCTTTGAGGACTCCACGAAGGCCGCGTGGATCGAACTCAAGTGGCGCGACAAGCTTGCTGCCGGTTTCACCAATTCTGGCGCGCAGCACAGCGACAAGCTGAATTCGCTGGTCTCCATGGCGCTGTTCGCCGCTCAGCACGGCATGATCTGGGTCGGTCTGGACATGATGCCGGGCAACAGCAGTAGCACCGGTAGCGAGAACGACCTCAATCGTCATGGAAGTTGGCTCGGCGCCATGACGCAGTCGAACAACGACCAAGGCGCCGATCTCACGCCGATTCGCAGTGATCTCGATACCGCCTCTTATCTAGGCAAGCGGGTCGCCCAGACTGCCCGTCGATTCAATTCTGTATAAGCCATTTCGCCTCAAATCCAATCCAGGAGCAAGACCATGAAATTGCTTTGCCTCGACGTCCCGCAGCCCGGCGCCACGATGGAAAAATATGCACCACACATGGCGGACGAAGTCCGCCACACCTGGCAGATGTACAAGGGCGACATTATCCGGGATATCTATTTCCGGCAGGATCGTCCCGGTGTCGCGATCATCGCCGAAGCCGAATCTGTCGAAGTCGCCAAGGCAGCATTGGCCGAATTCCCGCTCGCCAAGGCAGGCCTCATTGATTGGGAGGTTATCCCGCTCGGTCCCTTCACCAACTGGGAAGCGCTGTTCGCGGCTGGCAACGCCTGAGGCCAACAACAAGAGGCACCGATGGGATCGACCGCGCTGCGCAAGTGGCGCGGCCGGATTTGGACAGGAGATGCTGGATTTCTGTGGAGAGCACGGCATTGTCTCGGATGTCGAGATCATTCCCATCCAGAAGATTAACGAAGCCTACGAGCGCATGTTGAAAAGCGATGTGAATACCGCTTCGTCATCGATATGGCCACGATAAAGTCCTGAGGAAGTAAAAACATGACAAGCACAATCAAACCCATCCTGTGCGTGGTCACCAGCCATCCGATCCGCGGCGACAGTGGCGAACCCACCGGTTTCGCCATGGTTGAGCTGACCCATCCGCTGGAAGTCTTCGAGGCAGCTGGGATTGCGGTGGAGATCGCTTCCATCCGAGGCGGTCATCCGCCGATCGACTTCTTTGACTTGTCCGATTCAACCAACGACCACTACTGGAAGGACAAGGGCTTCCGAGACGCACTGGCTCATTCCCTGGTGCTCAGCGATCTCGACCCCTCGCGCTACTCGGCGGTCTTCTTCGTCGGCGGCCATGGCACGATGTGGGACTTTGCGGACAGCGCGGCTGTGCAGAAGGTCATTCGCGAGATATGGGAGGCCGGCGGCATCGTCTCGGCTGTTTGCCACGGCCCGGCCGCACTGGTGAATGCGACATTGTCGGACGGTAGCTACCTCGTCGCCGGCAAGAAGCTCGCTTCCTTCACGGATGAGGAGGAGGCCGAGGTCCAGTACACCACGGTTGTGCCGTATTTGCTGGCGAGCACGTTAAAGGCGCGCGGCGCGCTGCATCAGCCAGCCCCTAACTGGTCAGAGCAAGTGGTAACCGATGGGCACCTGGTGACCGGCCAAAACCCAGCCTCAGCGCGTGGCGTGGGCGAAGCGGTCGTCGCCCAGTTGAAGGCGACGACCTGACGGAGGGGACGGAAGTGGTTCGTCTGTCGATTTTGTCATCGGGGCGGGCACGATTCTGGCTCCGATATGGAGGCAAGCATGCAGCCACGATCATCCAAGGCCCGCTTGGGTTCGAATCAGCCGAGGCTGTTCATTCTTTCGAACATGGCTTCTCCAAGCTCGCGTGTCTTGGCCGAAACACCGATCAACACTTCATCCTTGCCTTCGGCAAGTTGCTCAAGCGTCTCCTTGGCGAAGTCGTCGGGGGTGACCATCATGTGATTGACGGTGCCTTCGCTGCGGGCGCCGCCACCCAGTCCGGTATCGACGATCGGCGGGGCGATCTCGATCACTCGGATGCCGGTCGTCTTGAGTTGATGCCGCAGACTGAGCGTGAAGGAGTGAATCGCGGCCTTGGTCGCGCAGTAGACCGGCACGTCAGCCATTGGCGAGAAGGCCAAGCCCGAACTGACGTTAATCACATAGGCTTGGGCTTGCAGCCTGAGCGTAGGCAACAAGTCAGCAATCAAGTGGATGGGCGCAGTGAAATTGATCGCCACTTCTTGATCCAGGCTGTCCGTTGCGGGATCGGTGGTGAAGTCGCGATGTGCCTGGATGCCGGCATTGTTGATAAGGACGTTCAGGGTCGGATGGTGGGTCTTCAACCACTGTACCAACGCACGGCGACTGACCGCATCGGCCACGTCGCAGACGTGCGTAACCAGGGCCGGCACCGAGTCCTTGGCCTGCCGCAAGGCGGTCTCGCTACGGCCGCAGATGATGACCTTATTGCCTTCGCTGGAAAAGCGTTTCGCCAGCGCCAAGCCGATGCCTGTCGCGCCGCCAGTGATAAGAATGGTGTTGTCTGTAAGTTTCATCGTCGTCTTTCCTTCCGTATTGATAGAGAAGGCGCGCCGACGATTAATGAGGTTATCCGCGGGCACACCTTCGCAACCGGCAAGCCGGGCTAGGTGTCGCGGATACCCCGAGGGGAGGAGTTGCCGTTCCGTGGAACGGCGACCGGGCTACCATCCGGCCAGCACTCTTTCGACGGTTAGAACTTTATCGGTTTGATTGGCCGTTCACAACCATTGCCAACGTTGGCAACGGGCACGCTTTGAAGGCGACAGAGAGCGCTCGTGAAGGGCGATCACTTTTCGCAACCCAGGAAGTCATCATGAAACTGATCTGCGTCGAAGACATGTACTCGATCCTGCCATTGGTAAAGCTACGCAAATGCGCGCACTGGCGCAGGCTCCTTATCTTCCTGATTGGGGTAGTCGCGTAACCGACGGTTGCAATGTCACGGATGACAGTCGTCCGCATGTGGTTGCGGCCAGCGAGTCGGCAAGAAAGGCACTGGAGATGGGCGCCGCACGTTTGGCGGACATGGACGCGGCGGGAATTGGCATGCAGGTGCTTTCCTATGGTGGGTTCCCCCAGTTGTTGACTGCGCAAGAAGCCGTCGAACTGAATCGAGCTGCCAACGACAGGCTGGCCGAGGCTGCCCAAGCCCATCCAGAACGTTTCGCCGGCTTTGCAACCCTGCCGTGGCAGGCGCCGGAAGCAGCTGCACGGGAATTGGAGCGGGCAGTAAAGGAGCTGGGCCTCAAAGGAGCACTTATCAACGGCCGTCCCGGCGAAACGTTTCTGGACGATCCGCGCTATGCACCGATCCTGGCAGCGCTCGATGAAATGCAGGTGCCGCTGTTCGTCCATCCCGGCCTGCCGCTGCCGGCGGTGCAGGCCCCATACTACGGTCGATTTGATCGCGAACTAACCGCTCGCCTGTCGATGTTCGCTTGGGGTTGGCACAACGAAGCCGGTATTCACGTCGTGCGTTTATTGCTTGCAGGTGTGTTTGACCGTTATCCAAATCTGCAGGTCATCAGCGGACACTGGGGGGAAATGGTGCCGTTCTACGTGCAGCGTTTGGAAGACTCCATTCCGCAGGAGGCCTCTGGCCTGAAACGACCCATCGTGCAGACTTATCGTGAGCATATGTACGTCACCCCCAGTGGCATGCTGACGCTGCCGCACTTTCAATTTATTCATTCGTTGATGGGGTCTGAGCGCATCCTGCACTCCATCGACTATCCCTACCAAAGCCTGGATGGCGCGCGAGCCTTCATCGACGCGCTCCCAATTAGCGATGCGGAGAAAGCACTCATCGCTCACGGTAATGCCGAACGTCTGCTGCGTCTTTGAAGCGAACAACCGGGCTGCAAAATACGCGGGCCGGGAACGCTTGAGTGCATCGGCCACCGCCTTCAGGACAATGGTGGGAGTATGGAAGCGGTCCCCGGGCGATCCCGCGAGGTCTCGGACCATCGCTAGCGCCAGCACGACGCCTGCTCAAGCCCCAGCGCTGAGCGCGCACCGGCCTATTGTTGAGGGCTGCTCATCGGTGCATAAACGAAACAGCCGGTAGTTCAACGTAGAGACATCAATTAGGTTGTTCGTAACTCTATTCATTCTGCAAGGAGCTACCGATGCGCCCAAGAGCAGCCATGCCTGCAGTCGCCCTGTTGGTCACCGTCGCACTTAACGCCTGCGCTGCTGATGCCCCCTCCGAGCAATCCATGACGATCGTGAGAAATGGTGAGCAGGCATCCGTAATCGGGCCGCCAACTAATTTTGTGGGGCATGCACGAATTGACCCTCTCTTCGCCCCACGGGCACCGTCGAAAGTCTCGGCCGGGTATGTGACCTTTCAACCGGGTGCGCGATCGATGTGGCATACCCACCCGTTGGGACAAATGTTGGTGGTCACCATGGGCACCGGATGGGTTCAACAAGAGGGCGCTGATAAACAGGTCATCAAGCCTGGAGACGTGATATGGACGCCGCCTGGCGTCAAGCATTGGCATGGCGCAACGAGCACGACCGGCGTGACTCACATGGCCATTCAAGAGACGCTTGACGGCAAAAATGTCGAGTGGCTTGAGCCAGTTACCGAAGCCCAGTACGGCGCTTCATTATGATTATTCGAACATTTGCAGCAGCAGCAGGCTTAGCGCTGTGCTTGTCTGCATGCGCCACCCCCGAGGGGGCGCGGACTAAGGAAATTTCGCACATGTCAAATTCAGCCGATATACACGCCGCATCACCGGTAATGGCTCACAACGCTGACACATTACTGCTCGGTGAGGTCTGGAAACGCCCAGAGTTGTCTCCCCGTGACCGGAGCCTGGCAACGGTCGCCGTGCTGATTGCGCGAGGTCAGACAACTGAGCTGGCGGCATACTTGGATCTGGCGTTGAAGAACGGGGTGACGCCTTTGGAGTTGTCCGAAACTATCAACCATCTCGCGTTTTATTCGGGTTGGGGTAACGCCGCTCGAGCAGCGCCGATTGCCAAAGAGGTGTTTAGCAAGCACGGCATAGCCTCTGACCAACTGGCGCCGGTGTCGCCCGTGCTATTGCCTATCGATCAGGCTGCCGAAGACGCACGCGTTGCAGCTGTCGACAAATCTGTTGGCCCGGTTTCGCCAGGGTTAGTGAAATTCACCACCAGTGCGTTATTCAACGATCTCTGGCTGCGTCCGGGTCTTGCGCCCAGAGACCGTAGTCTGATTACTGTTACGACGTTAGTTGCAAACGGTCAGGTTGCGCAGATCGGTTACCACCTTAATCGTGCGATGGACAATGGCCTGACGCAGACCGAGGCCTCCGAATTGCTTTCACATCTGGCGTTCTATGCAGGATGGCCGAACGCCTTCTCAGCCGTGCCGGTATTCAGCGATGTGTTCACCAAGCGCCAGGCGAGCTGAGTCGCTAGGGGAGTGGCCCCATGGGTTCGAGTTCGCGGATGAGGTCAATCAGTAGGCGAATGCCTACGGGAACTTGTCTGAAGCTTGAGTAGTAGATGTGAAAGCCTGGGTCATGGTGAGTCCAGTCCTCAAGGACTCGCCGCAGGGAGCCTTCCGCGATCTGTCGTTCGACGACCTTCGCAGGAACATACATCAAGCCGGCGCCGCGCATTGCCATCGCCACACCAACGCGGGTCTCATCGATAGTGATGACGCCCGGCGCGTCTACCTCCATCTGTTGATCCCCCTTCGAGAATTGCCAGTGGTAAATGCGTGCATTCCCCAGACGCACGCGTAAACAACGATGTTGGTACAGCTCTTCCGGATGTAGCGGGGTGCCGAATCGCTCAAGGTAGTCAGGCGCGCCGACGACGGCCCATGCCACATCGGGAGAGAGTCGTTGAGCGATCATGTCTTCGGGCACCGTCCCGCCGAAACGAATCCCTGCATCGTGGCCGTCGCCGATAATATCGACCATTCGGTTAGTCACGGTGAGGTCAACCTCGATGTCCGGATAGCGATCAATGAAAACCGGAAGAACGGGGCCGAGCAGCAGTTTTGCGCCATCGCTCAACACGTTCAGGCGGATACGCCCGGCTGGCTCATCGCGTAGCCGGTTCAGGGTCTCCAGCGCCTGTCCGATATCATTGACCGGGGTGCTGATGAGGCTTTGCAGCTCCTCACCAGCTGCTGTGAGTGTCACGCTTCGGGTGGTGCGATTGAGCAGTCGAACACCAAGCCGTGTCTCCAGCCCTTTCATGGCATGGCTCAGTGCAGACGCGCTGATGCCCACGTCCAGACCCGCCTTTCTGAAGCTTTGATGCCGAGCGATGGCGAGGAAATAAACAATATCTGCCAGGTTCGTGCGGCTCAGTTGCATTGGTGACTCCGAAGCAAAAAGCGGTAAGGTCAGCCCACAGCGGGCAAGTGGTCAATCAACTTGTCGAGCGTAATGGGGTAATCACGAACCCTAATGCCGGTGGCGTTATAAACAGCGTTGGCAATCGCCGCTGCCGCTCCTGAAATACCGAGTTCGCCGACACCCTTAGCCTTCAGCGGAGTCGCATAGGCGTCAACTTCATCCAGGAAAATAACCTCCTGGTGGGGGATGTCGGCATGTACCGGCACTTCGTAGCCCGCCAGATCATGATTAACAAAAAAGCCCAAGCGATGATCCACTACCATTTCTTCCATCAGCGCTGCACCTGCGCCCATGGTCATTCCCCCGATAATCTGACTGCGTGCTGTTTTGGGGTTGAGTATTCTGCCTGCTGCGCACACTGCCAGCTGGCGGCGAATGCGAATTTCTCCGGTGGCCGCGTTTACACCCACCTCTACGAAGTGAGCGCCAAAGGTTTGTTGGGCATACTGCTCAGCCAAGTCGCCAAACTCCATGACGTCTTCTGCCTGCAAGTCGCCGTCTTTTGTCGCTTGTGCCAATGGCAGGTTTTTCGACCCTTCGCGGACGTGGCCATCGATAAATTCGGTTTTTGTCGGATCGAGGCCCAACTTGGTTGCGACGGCTTCTCTAAGTTTCACACAAGCAGCATAGACGCCCGCCGTGGATGAGGCTGCGCCCCATTGGCCGCCTGAACCCGATGATTCCGGAAATCTTGAGTCGCCCAGGTAGACGTTTACCTTGTCCATGTCCACGCCCATCATTTCCGCAGCCGTTTGAGCAATGATTGTGTAAGAGCCGGTGCCAATATCAGTCATGTCGGTTTCAACGGTGACCATGCCTTTGCGATCAAGTCGCACGCGAGCAGCGGATTTTGTCGTGGGTGCGCCTCGAATCGCCGACGCCATCCCCAGCCCGACCCACCAACCGTCATGCAGTTCTTTAGCCGGTTGGGTACTACGCCGAGCCCAGCCAAAATGATCAGCTCCCGTATGCAGACATTCGACTAACTGGCGCTGAGAGAACCGGCGATCAGGCTGCTCCGGGTCTACCTGAGTGTCGTTGATGACGCGAAACTGCACAGGATCCATCCCCAGTTTCTCAGCCATTTCGTCCATGGCAATTTCCAGTGCCATCATGCCTGGAGCTTCACCGGGCGCGCGCATGGCGCTACCTTCGGCAAGGTCGAGTTCGGCTAGATACAAGCGTGTCATGCGGTTTGCGCCCGCATACAACGTTCGGGTCGATGCGGTGGCCGCTTCAGTGCGACCACCGCGCAGATTGCCAGACCAGCTCTCGTGGCCGACGGCAGTGAGTGTGCCGTCCGGATTTGCACCGAGCCGGATTCTTTGAATCGTCGCGGGTCTATGGGTCAGGTTGTTAAACATGAGCGGGCGGGGGAGTGCTACTTTTACCGGGCGCCCGGCCGCTCTAGCGGCAAGAGACGCCAATACGGCGTCGCACAGGATGGTGCCTTTTCCACCAAAGCCGCCGCCGATGTAGGGCGAGACCAGGTGAATGTTGTCTTTGGAGATGCCTAGCGTTTTAGCCAGGTCTCTGACCCCCCAGTTTATCTGCTGAATGGATGTCCATAGCGTCAGTTTTTCTCCCTCCCACTGAGCGATGGTGGCGTGAGGCTCCATCATCGCGTGGGCATGATCCGGGGTGGTGTAATGGTCGTCGAGGGTGACGGCTGCCTGCTTGAACGCGCCTTCGAAATCCCCGATCGTGGTGTGCGGAGGAGGGCCGAACGCACCCGGCGCGGGTGTTTTGGCTGACGCTCTCTGTGCGGCGAGGTCGTAGGCCCCAGGCTCTCTTACGTAGTAGACCCGAAGCAGAGCCGAAGCAGCCCTGGCTTGTTCAAACGTCTGTGCGACGACAATGGCTACGGCCTGGTGATAGTGATCGATCCTTGGGCCGGCAAGTGCGCGGTCAACGTAAAATTCGCCCCTGTCCAGTTGACCCGCATTTTCATAGGTGACGATTGTAATCACGCCGCTGGCTTGGCGTGCTTCGCTCGAATCAATTGAGGAAATTCGACCTTTGCCGATTGCTGAACCGACGACATAGCCGTAGGCGGGGGGACTGACAGCGGCCTGTTGTTCGTAGGCATAGGTCGCCGTGCCGGTTGTTTTCAGTTTGCCTTCAACTCGATCTTTGGGTTGACCAATCACCTTCATTTGATCGATGGGGTTGGTGCTCGCAGGCGTATCAAACTTCATGAGACTTACTCCTGGTCAATCGACCGCAGCCGTGCAATGTCGGTGATGTCGCTTAGGAAGATGCGGTGGAAAGCGCAAGGCCAATTGTCCGTTCCGCCAGTTTGATCTTGAAGGCGTTCTGCGCGGTAGGGTTAGCGGCAGCCAGCAACTGTGTGGCTACGGCCTTCGCGCCATCAGGCAGATAAGCTTCGGCCTCTTCACTTCGCCAAGGCTTGTACGCCACGCCTCCCAGGGCGAGTTGCCCGGTCCGGTCTGGCAGTACGATCGCCGCGACAGAAACCAGCGCAAACGCGTAGGAGGCGCGGTCACGAACCTTGTAGTAGATATGCTCGCCCCCTAAAGGTTTAGGCAGTGTCACGGCAGTAATCAGTTCGCCGTTGTTCAGGATGTTCTCGATATGTGGGGTGGCCCCCGGTGCGCTGTAAAGGTCGGCGAGATCAATCGTTCTGACTTGGCCGTCCGAGTTGAGTGTTTCTACCCTTGCGCCCAATGCTCGCATCGCCACAGCCATGTCGCTGGGGTGGCTGGCAATGCAGGCATCGCTGACCCCGACGATCGCTTGTTGCCGACTGGCGCCACCGATTGCAGAGCAGCCGGCACCCGGACGCCGCTTATTGCAAGGCTGATTGGTATCGTAAAAGTAAGCACACCGGGTGCGTTGCAATAGATTGCCCGCCGTTGTGGCTTTGTTGCGCAGTTGTCCTGACGCTCCCGCGAGCAGCGCTTTGGAGAGTACGGCGTAGTCTCGACGTACCTGAGGCGCAGCGGCCAGGTCGGTGTTACGCACCATGGCGCCGATCCTTAGCCCGCCGTCCTCGGTCGGGGTGATTTCATCGAGCGCCAGTCCGTTTACATCAATCAGGTGCTGCGGGGCTTCTATCTCCAGTTTCATCAGGTCGAGCAAATTGGTACCGCCGGCGATGAATCGGGCGCCCGGGTTATTGGCAGCGGCATTAACCGCTTGCTGCAAAGAGGTGGCTCGTTCGTAAGTAAAGGATTTCATGCCTTACCTCCGGCTATCTCTTGAATGGCATCGACGATGTTGGAGTACGCCCCGCAACGGCAGATATTGCCACTCATGCGCTCGCGGATTTCGGCGGCTGTGACGGTGCTCCTGGCGATCAAATCGCCGCTGACGTGGCTGGGTATGCCAGCCTTTATTTCTTCAAGCATCGCGACTGCTGAGCAAATCTGCCCAGGCGTGCAGTAACCGCATTGGTAGCCGTCGTGCTTGATGAATGCCGCTTGCAGAGGGTGCAGGTTGTCCGGCGTACCGAGCCCTTCAATGGTGGTGATGCTGTCCCCTTCGTGCATGACCGCAAGCGTGAGGCATGAGTTTATTCGTCGACCTTCTACGATTACCGTACAGGCACCGCATTGGCCGTGGTCACAGCCCTTCTTGGTGCCGGTTAAATGCAGCCTTTCTCGAAGGACGTCCAGGAGCGTGCTGCGGTTGTCGACATCCAAGGCAACTCGCCGCCCGTTGAGGGTGAACGTCACATGACTGCCTGGCGGGCTCTGCGCTGCTGATTTCGTGTTGGCAGTCGCTTGGGCATCATCGACCTTTGTTAATACGGCCGTGACTGCAGTACCTGCGGTACCTATCAGCACTTGTCGTCGGGAGAGTTCTATTCCAGCTCCCGTTGCGGTGGGGGTTTTAGTGTTCATCAACGTCTCCATTCGCAGTAGGTGTGGCTGAAGCCGGTGTTCAGTGTGGGAGCGTATGGCACTAGGTTGCGGCTGATAACTGGCGTTTTCAGAATGAATCCGTGAGCAGCACTCAGTAATCCACGCCACGGCCAGGAGTGGATAGGAACCGGGCGTGCGGGCTATTTACTCGGTGAAGGAAAGAACACCCGGCTGCGTTGAAGGTCTGGCGCCAGAGCTATGAAGGCGAAGCCAGCTACGTTCGGCGCTTGGTAGTTTCAGGACACGCACGAACGCTTCTTCGATGTCACGCTCACGCAAATAGAGCTGGAAGACGATCTAGGCCAAGCGCTCTTTTCTAACCGTGAAAAGGTGCTTGAGGCTGGCTTGTTGGTCGATGTACGAAGGATTACGGTGTCACGCCTGCTAGAAGTCTGATCAAGCTTCCTGCATCCCAAGGAGTGAGCTGCCGACTTTCTGGCAGAGTTTTGAAAAGCGTCGGAGTGAGGTCTGAATTCAGTTGGCGATCTGCACCTGAGATGTTAATGGCATGGGGAGTTATCACTCGGTTGCTCACGCTCTTAGGCAGAGGAGAGCCTCTCATCGACCTACCTTCACTCCGCGGTGTTTGGGAACAACAACGGGTCAGTTTTCGAGAAGGAGACTGTTGGACCTTAGGGTGGGGGCATCCTTTTCAAACCATCCAAAGCATGCCCCTCAAATGTGCCCCCAAGTAGCAATCCACTGGAAGTGAATGGAGCTCCATGGTTTGTGGAAAGTCAGAAATGATCAGATAAACAGCCCATCCGGCGACGCCTAAAGACTCTCAGGATCGCCAAAAAACATCTGAATCCGCGACCGCAACCAGCGCTCGCCCGGATCGTTATCCTGCGAGCCGCGCCATGCCATGTGGAGTTCGAAGGTGCGCGTCGGCAGCGGCGGATCCTCGGCGCGCAGACCGCCGGCCGCCGTCAGTGCTTCCGCCGTGTAATCTGGCACGGTGGCGACGATGTCTGTGCCCGCGAGCAGTGTCCCCAACCCGTTGAACTGTGGCACCGCCAGCACGACGTGCCGTTTGCGTCCGAGCTTTTCCAGTTCTTCATCGACAAAACCACTGAGATCGCCGGCAAACGACACCAATGCGTGCGGCCGGGCGCAGTAGTCGTCCAGGCTCAAGGGGCCGGGGACGGTGTCGGCGCGCAGCAGTTTCGGGGCGCTGCGGCGCAAGACTTTGCGTTTGGCGTTGGCCGGCAGGTCGGTAGTGTAGCTGACGCCGATGGAGATCTCGCCGGAGGCCAGCAGGGCCGGCATCAATATGTAATTGACCCGCCGCACGACGAGGACGATGCCCGGCGCTTCGGCGCGCAGACGTTTGAGCAGCATCGGCAGCAAGGCGAACTCGACGTCATCGGACAGGCCGATGCGGAACACCGAGGTACTGGTCGCCGGATCGAAATCCGCGGCGCGGCTGACCGCGGTGGAAATCGAATCGAGGGCAGGCGAGAGCAGGGCGAAGATTTCCACCGCGCGGGCGGACGGTTCCATACTCCGGCCGGTGCGCACGAACAGCGGATCATCGAACAGGCTGCGCAAGCGAGAAAGCGCCGCGCTGATGGCCGGTTGGCCGAGGAAGAGCTTTTCCGCGGCCCGAGTCACACTGCGTTCGTGCATCAATGTTTCGAACACGATCAGCAGGTTCAGGTCGACACGACGCAGGTCATTACGATTCATCTGGAGTCCTGGCAGAGTCATCAAGCTTGACGAGAGCGGCCATATGAGAACAATGGCCGGCATGAATCTTACGGGGAAAGGCTGGTACTCTGCACCGGAAAATTCAGCTTTACCGAGACGGCGACCACAGTTTTTTCAGCGTTTGTGCCCGTGCCGCTTCTGCTGCGGAATCAATGACAGGCATGTCGACTATTAATAGCCACTGATGGTCTTGGGTCAAAAGCCCAGATAGAGTTCATGGCATTAGAGGTTACTTTGACGAGGTTTGCGATGTCCCGCACGATCCGTTTTCACAAGTTTGGTCCGGCCGAGGTGCTCAAATGCGAAGAGCATGCGGCCGCTCAGCCAGGTCCTGGCGAAGTGCAGGTGCGTGTCGAGGCGATCGGCATCAGCTGGTACGACACGTTATGGCGTCAGAACCTGGCCTCGTCACAGGCACGGCTGCCTTCGGGCCTGGGCCATGAAATGGCGGGGGTGGTCACTGCCGTCGGCGCCGATGTCGAAGACCTCAGCGTCGGAGACAAAGTCGCCAGTTTCCCGGCCGAAAGCCCGAACGACTATCCGGTTTACGGCGAGTCGATCGTGTTGCCGCGTACCGCGCTGACCCGTTACCCGGATGTACTCAGCCCGATCGAAGCCAGCGTGCATTACACGCCGCTGTTGATCGCCTACTTCGCCTACGCCGATCTGGCGCGGGTCAAGCCCGGGCAGTTTGCCCTGGTCACCGACGCGAGCCATTGCGCCGGCCCCTCGTTTGTCCAGTTGGGCAAGGCGCTGGGCGTGCGGGTCATTGCCGCGACCAAAACGGCGGAAGAGCGCGAGTATCTGCTGTCCCTCGGCGCGGAAAAGGTGATTGTCACCGAGGAAGAAGATCTGTTGATGCGCATCAACAAGATCACCGACAACCGTGGCGTCGATGTGGTCTTCGATGGCCTCGGCGGCCCGCAGATGTCATTGCTTGGCGATGTCCTCGCACCGCGCGGCAGCCTCGTGTTGTACGGTCTGCAGGGCGGCAACCAGACGCCATTCCCGGCGTGTGCAGCGTTCCAGAAGAACATCCAGTTCTTTGTGCACTGCATCGGCAACTTCACTGGCAAGCCGGAACTGGGCATCACTCAGGATCACGTCGCCCTGCAACGTGCCCTGCGCGACATCAACCAGTTGACCGCTGACCGTGTGTTGCTGCCGCTCAAGACTCGCGTCTTCGCGTTTAACGAGTTCGTCGAAGCTCACCGCTACATGGACGAATGCCCTTGCCGCGAGCGGGTTGCCCTTCAAGTCGAACCGGCGTAACGCCGGCTACCAGAGTCCGTGGCCCCACGGACTCTTTTGCGTTTATGCCGCGTTGAAATACACTCCTCTCTGATCCGGGATTCTCTCGCCGCTCAGCAACTGAGCTGGTTTTTCCTGTTGATCTGTATCTACTAATCACAATGTAAGCCCTGATAATTGAGTGATTACTTTCATCTCAAGGAATGAGCCATGGCTGTGCATTCAATTTGTCTCCGGCAATATCAAACGGCTAGCGTTATCCGCTTTGTCAGGTTCTGTTTAATTGCTGTAGGCATATTCCGAAACTGCTTCTCTTTTTCTTGTACTCATTTGGCGTCGGACCTTGTCGGAAGTTTCCTAGGATATTTTCGCGATATAAAAAAACCTTAAAAAACAAATAGATAGAGCTGCGAGATGGCTGATTTTCGGGCTTTTCTGCGCTCAAGTGTTTCAAGTGACTACAACTTTGTAAGTGTTAGCATTTGGGCGTCTATTACTTATTGATGAATTGCCATGCAGCAGAGACTCCAGTCCGCATGGCGTGAAATTTCGATTCCGGGTAAATACTGATGAGCACGATCCATGATCAGGCAATGAACTATGTCTATCAGCAAGTGTTGCAACGCTTGCTGGGTTTCTTCTCGCGCGCAGAACGCACTGCATTGCAGTTATTGATCCAGCGCCTGGTCGCAGCGGCTGGCGGCATGGATAACATCGGGCATTTCAAGGTGCTGGTGAATCAGTCCGGGTCTCGCGACAGCTGCTACACGCTGGCCTTGCTTCGGGCGGCGCAGTTGAGTATCGCTGGGCGTGCCCCGGCGACCTTCCAGCTGCGCGTGGCAACGCTGCGCTGGAATGGCGAACGTCCCGCGGCCTTGCAGAACATGCACCGCAGCTACAGCGCGCTGTTCCTTTACGACGATCCTCGGGTCGAGTTGCTGATGGTGGACCACTGCGAGGTTTTGCCGTTCGACCATCGTGCGCCCGTCAGCGAGGCGGGGCGCGAGGCCAGCCGCATCAATCTGATGCTGGTCGGCCATCGCCGCAACTGGATTGAAACGCTGGAGCTATGGGATGACGCTTACCTGGCAACGGCCGATTATTACGGCCAGATTGCCCGCTGGAATAACGGCGTCGATGCCATGGTCAGTACCGAATCGACAGCCAGCCAGCAGCACTTTCTCGACGGCTTGAATCGTGCAGTGCAGCGGGTAGGGCTGGCCGGACCGCTGCCGGGTGGCGCCGGATTCGACATGCTGTTCGCGCTGCTCGACGGGTTGGGTCACGACTTTTACCGTGAGTTCAATATCGAGGAAGAGCGTGCGCAATGGCGTCCCGAAGGCCAATTTGAAACCTGCCGGCGTGCCCACTTCATCGACATCAACGACATGATCGTCGGCGGGCCTGAGGAGCGCTGGCCGCTGCTTGGCGATTTTCTCGAGTTCGATGCCGATGACCTGACGCTTTACCCCTGTGACGAGCCCTTCGCGGACCCGTTGGTTTCGGCGCATTTGCGCGGGTTGCATGCACAGTTCATTGAGGGGCGGACGTATCAGGCGGGCGTCAGTGATTACCTCGAGGCGCGGTTGGTCAGGATGCGTAAGGAGTCAGTGCCCGAGCCGGTTTGCGAGCAGTTGCTGGCATGCCTCGGCAATGTGCAGCCATCTGAGCATTTGCACGCGGCAGAGAGTTATCTGTTGAAGAGCTTCGATCTTAATGAAGTGCAGCTGACATGCCTGCTGTTCGCGCCGTTCATCGATGCTGGTGCCGGTCTTGAACGGTTCCTGCGCAATTGCCATCCGGGAATGCTGGTCGCCATGCCGGAGCTGCACCGTGCAATGCAGGGCTTGCAGGCACCGGAGCAAGTTCTGAAGTGGATGACCGACGTCAGCGGATTGCCGACCGTCTTGATCGAGCGTCTCTATGCAATGGGTCCGGTGCAAATCTCGGCCGTGCGCGAAAGTGCCTCACGCGATGGTTGCCAGGGCGGGACGGGGACTGTGCCGGCAGTCGAGCGGTCGACGGAAAGCTGAGTGTGAGCCATTTGTCAGGATTTGCGTCGGTGTTTACGGAACCGGCGTTGTGAAAGCGCCGCGGGAAAATGACTTCGTTTATCAGGCGGTCTACCGATATCTGACGATGCTGATTGAAGAAGCGGGGAGTCATGCGCCGGTGCGCATGCCTTCATTGCGGCAATTGGCAGACCGGCTCAATGTGTCGATCTCGACCGTGCAGTACGCGTACTCCTTGCTGGAAAAAGAGGGCCGGGTGTACTCAATCGCCAAGTCGGGCTATTACGCGCCAGCGCTTTTGGCGACAGACACGCCCGACAGTGGCAGTGATCTGCTCGAAACCGTGTACGTCAACGCCCGCCGCCCGGGGATGTGTGTGTTGAGCGCCGACGAGCCGGCTTCGCTGCAACCGTTGGATAGCCCCTTGTTGACGCTTGAGCGAGAACTCTTGCGTCAGTATCCACGACAATTGCAAACGATCGCGCAGCCCTGCGGCGAGCTGGAATTGCGCACGGTGCTGGCCGCACGCTACACCACCTCCACGGCCAACTGCTGGTATGCCGATGACGTTTACGTTGGCGCCGACCTGCGTGGCGTACTGGAAATCCTGATCTCGGTACTGCAATTGCGTCAGGCGACTGTGGTGGTGGAGTCGCCTTGCGACTGGGTAATCCTGCGCCTGCTGGATGCGGCCGGAGTGCGGGTCATCGAGCTGCCCGTGCTGGCCGAGGGTGCGCTGGATCTGATGGCGCTGGCGGGCTTGCTCAAACGTGAACCGGTCAGACTGGTTCTGTTGTCATCCGCGCTGAGCATGCCTCAGGGCAACCTGTTATCTGCGGCCAACTGCCAGGCTATCGCCCATCTGCTGGGCTGCCACGGCACTTGGGTGCTGGAGAACGATTGTTATAGCGAACTCGATGAATCGGGCAGCGGCCAGCGTCTGCGTGACTGGCTTGATCCTGATCGCCTGCTGGTGTTTTCCGCATTCGAGAAATTCATGGGTGCCGAGGCGCCGTTCGGTTTTGTGCTGTCGCGCCACTGGCGCAGCGAGCTGCAGCGACATTTTCTGCTGCGTGCGTTTCGCCTGTCGCCGATCCGCCAGAAAGCCATTGCCAGACTCCTGGGAAGCGGACGGCTGGACCAACATCTGGCCGTCCTGCGGCGAATGCTCAAGGAGCGTCGCACGCAGTTGATTCAGTTATTGCGCGAGCGCCTGGTGGACGCGCTGCACATGGTCGAACCGCAGGGTGGGGCGACCGTCTGGGTGGGGTCGTTACGTCCGGTGGACATGGAACGTGTGTTTCATCGTCTGCTCAGGCAGCAAATCATCGTTGCGCCGGGAGCGCTGTTCAGTCTCGAGGGATTGCACAGCGATTACCTGCGTTTGAGCTCGCTGGGGCATGGCGAGCGCGATCTGGGCACTGTCATCGGCTTGCTGGGCGATGCCTTGCGCTTGTCCCAGCGTGGATAACGTTAAAAAACATCGGGCGCACTTCGGAAACATCCCTTCGCCCCGCGGTCAAACTGCCAGTAAACTGCGCTGTATTTCCTGAACCACTCGATTTCAGAGGTTTTGCATGACACTCAGTCCTTTTGCGGGCAAACCGGCACCGGCAGACTTGTTGGTCGACATCCCGCGACTGGTTACGGCCTATTACACCGGCCAGCCTGATGCATCGGTTTCCACCCAGCGTGTGGCGTTCGGTACATCCGGCCACCGGGGCAGCTCCTTCGACTTGAGTTTCAATGAATGGCACGTGCTGGCCATCAGCCAGGCGATTTGCCTGTACCGCGAAGCCCAGGGCATCACCGGTCCGCTGTTCGTTGGCATCGACACGCATGCACTGTCGACCCCGGCTGGGGCGAGCGCACTGGAAGTACTTGCTGCCAACGGTGTCACCGTGATGATTGCCGAAGGCGATGAGTACACGCCAACGCCGGCGATCTCCCACGCCATTCTTTGCTATAACCGCGGCCGTACCTCGGGTCTGGCTGACGGTATCGTCATTACACCGTCGCACAACCCGCCACAAAGCGGTGGCTATAAATACAACCCGACCAATGGCGGTCCGGCTGACACGCACATCACCAAGTGGATCGAAGCCAAGGCCAACGAATTGCTCGCCAACAAACTGGCGGGTGTAAAGCGCATCAGTTACGAGCAGGCACTCAGGGCCAACACCACCCATCGTCACGATTACCTGAACACCTACGTTGCCGACCTGATCAACGTCATCGATTTCGACGCCATCCGTAACGCCAAACTGCGTCTGGGTGTTGATCCGCTGGGCGGAGCAGGGGTGCGCTACTGGTCCGCCATTGCCGAGCACTATCGTCTTGACCTGGATGTGGTGAACAAAGAAGTCGATTCGACGTTTCGTTTCATGACCGTCGACTGGGACGGGCAGATCCGCATGGACCCGTCGTCTAGCCATGCCATGCAAGGTCTGATCGGCCTCAAAGAGCGTTTCGACGTCGCGTTCGCTTGCGACCCTGACCACGATCGCCACGGCATCGTTACGCCATCCGGTGGTTTGCTCGCGCCGAACAATTACCTGGCCGTGTCCATTGATTATCTGTTCCAGAACCGTGAGCAATGGCGCGCCGATGCGGCGGTGGGTAAAACCGTGGTCAGCAGTGGCCTGATCGATCGCGTTGCCACGCGTCTGGGGCGTCGCCTGTACGAAGTGCCGGTCGGCTTCAAATGGTTCGCTGACGGTCTGTTTGACGGTTCGCTCGGTTTTGGTGGGGAAGAGAGCGCCGGCGCATCGTTCCTGCGCAAGGACGGCGGTGTCTGGAGCACCGACAAGGACGGTCTGATCCCGGCATTGCTCGCCGCCGAAATGACCGCGCGTACCGGTCGCGATCCAAGCCAGGCTTACCGCGCGCTGATCGATGAACTGGGTGAGCCGTTCTCGGTTCGCGTCGACGCCAAGGCCAACCCACAGCAAAAAGCCCTCCTGAGCAAGCTGTCGCCCGAGCAGGTGACCTCGACTGAGCTGGCCGGTGAGCCGATCCAGCGCATTCTCAGTCACGCGCCGGGCAACGACCAGGCCATCGGTGGCCTGAAGGTGATGACTGAAAACGGCTGGTTCGCGGCGCGTCCATCGGGTACCGAGGACATCTACAAGATCTACGCCGAAAGCTTCGTCGGTGAGGACCACCTCAAGCAATTGGTGGCAGAAGCGCAAACACTGGTGGACGGCGCCATTTCCGGCCAGTGACAGCCCAAAAAAAGGGGCGACCTTGCGGCCGCCCCTTTTTTTTGCCTGCGATTTACGCCAGATCCACCAGCACGATTTCGCTGTCCTCGATGGCTGTGACTGTCAGCACCTGCTCATGGGCCACCGCCACGCCATCGCGCGCCTGAGCGCGTAAACCGTTGACGTCGATCACGCCGGTCGCCGGAACCAGATAGGCGCGACGACCTTCATCGAGCCGATACTCTGCGGTTTCGCCAGCCTTGATGTTGGCCGCGACCAAACGAGCATTGGCGCGAATTCGCAGGCTTTGATCGTCGCCAGCCTTGCCGCTGGCGAGTGTCACGAAGCCTTCACGCTGCCCCTTGGGGAACGGTTTCGCGCCCCATGACGGCGGTGCGCCGGTTTCGGTAGGGAGAATCCAGATCTGGAAGATTTTCGTGTGCTTGTCTTCCAGGTTGTATTCGCTGTGAGCGATGCCGGTGCCAGCGCTCATCACTTGTACGTCGCCCGCTTCGGTTCGGCCCTTGTTGCCCAGGTTGTCCTGATGGGTAATCGCACCTTCGCGGACATAGGTGATGATTTCCATGTCGCGGTGCGGATGCTGAGGGAAGCCAGTGCCGGGGGCAATGATGTCATCATTCCACACCCGCAGGTTGCCCCAACTCATGCGGTTCGGGTCGTAGTACTCAGCGAAGGAAAAGTGGTGATGGGCATCCAGCCAGCCGTGGTGGGCACCGCCCAGGGAGTTGAAAGGTCTGAGTTCCAGCATGATCGTCGCCTCGAAAAGTTCATCATGGGCTGTGCCCGTGGTTAATGGAGGCGATCATCTATCAGCTGACCATCGATAAAAAGCGTAAAAACTGCGGCATGATGATCCGGTTTTTTGATCAATTGGGCGCTGGTGATGGTCTTATCTCACCTTCACTTCGTCACCTAAACCAATGACCCGTAAGCATTTCGCTAGAACTTGCCGGCGAATACAGACACCATAGCCGCCAACAGCCTCAGACACTGGAGCCCGTCAGCGTGGCGCAACACACCCCCGAACTGCCCCCCGAACTTCGTCCACTGGCCGAGATGCCTTGGTTCAAGCGTCTGGCCGCACGCTTCTTCGGCCACGGACTGACCCGTCTGCGCGCCCAGCACCGTGCGTCCTGGCTGCACGGCCAGGCGGATGGGTTTCGCAGCGGCCACACGGCCGGCGTCGAGTACGGTTTCAAGGAGGGTAAGCTCGAGGGGCTGGAAGAGGGGCGTCAGGTCCTGTTGATCCGCGACAGCCGCAGCACCGAACATCGGCCGCCCAGTGTTGATAACCATTTGTTCGACGACTGGCGCCTGCCGCTGACGGCTGAACTGAAAAAACGCATGAAAGCGGATGTCGGCCGTTTGCTGCCCGGACACGCTCAGCCCAGCGCCGCGCAATGGAAGATGATTTTCAGCGACACGCCGTCGACTTCGGTGGTGGCCGGCGCGGGTGCCGGCAAGTCGACCACACTGGTGTTGCGCATTCTGCTGCTGAGTCATTACCTGGGTTTTGAGCTGGATTCGATGACCGTGGTCACCTTCACCCGCGAGTCGCGCAAGGACTTCATCGATAAACTGATTGAAGTGTTTGCGCTTTGGGGATTGACGTTGAGCCTCAGGCAAGCGCGGGAGCTGGTGCGCACGTTCCACTCGCGAATTTTGCCCATGGTGCGCAGCTTGGCGGGATTCGAGCGTTTGCAGGCCTTCGAAAATCTCAGCCAGCGTTCACTCGCAGGCGAAGAGGAGGCGGACAGCAATCCGTTCGACCTGCGCATCAACGATGCGCAGCGCCAGCAACTCAATGCCTGTTACCACCGTTTATTCACCGAGGACGAGCGGTTTCGTCAGTTGATTCAGCCGCTGTCGCGTGCCGGTTTGCAGCTCAAGGAGCTGGAACGTGACCATCCTGATGTGCAGAAGCGCATGGCCGTCACCGAACTGGCGTCCAGGCGCGATGAGGAACTGTGCGATGCGATCGAGGACCTCTGGTTTCGCGCGGGCGCCTGGCCGATCAAAGGCATCGAGCCGAATCGGCAGACGTTCGACATCAATGGCTCGACCTTCCACTGCCATGGTTACATCCCCAGTCTGGATGCTTGGGTGGTGCTGGGTTTTGACCCCCGGGAAAACCCGCAGGTCTGCCGACCCAACGCCAAGCTTAGCCTGCGTGCAGAGTGGGCGGTCAAGCGCACCCTGTTTCAAGCTTTCTGCCGTAAGCCTTTGATTTGGTTAGATAGCTACGAGTCGTCTCGCCGGGTTCTGGCGACCCTGGCCGGTGATGCCAGTGCTGGCCCCGGCTTCGATTACAAGGTCAAGGGAGAACTGGCCTCGGCGCCATTGCTCGACTGTTTCGTCGCGGCCGCAGGCTTTATCGAGAATCTGGGCCTGGATGTGCCGGATGCCGTCGGGCGCATGAGCTTCGCCAAGGATGATCCGGACCGGTTTTTCTTTGAGGCACTGAGCCTGTTCTGGCGGGCGTTCGAAGACCACCTGCTGGACCAGAAACCTCCTGTGATGACTTACAACCGCATGTTTGCGCTGTTCAGCGAGCATTCGCCGGAGAATCTCAAGCTGCTCAGCGACGAACTGCTCAGGCCTTTGTCGCACCTGATGATCGACGAATTTCAAGACGTTTCACCACAAATCGTCTCCTGGATCCGCGCCAGCCTCAGCGAAATCCGCAGCCGCGGCCCGGCCATGCACATCGGCCGCGGTGCGCAGCGCTCGTCGCTGCTGTGCGTGGGGGATGACTGGCAATCCATCTATGGCTGGCGCGGCAGTTCGCCGAGTTACTTCATGGAATTCAACAAAGAGTTCCCGTCGCCGAGCACCACCCGAGTGATGCTCAGCGACAATTACCGCAGCCACCAGTACATCATCGACGCCGCCGAACACATCGTCCGTGCAGCACCGGCGATCGCGGGCAAGAAAGCCAAGGCCAGCGGTGAGCCGAAGACGCCGCACCCGGTCAATGTGTTGGAGCGCGATGATCAGGCCATGGGCCAGCGCCTCGCCGAGCATTACCGGCAGGGTCATTCAATCTTGATGCTTTATCGAAAAAGCAGCGATAAGCTATTGATACAAGAGCATATTCAGCCTGTAGTTAATGTTGATTCGAGCTTGCCGTACGAAGCCCGACGGCTCAAACAGCTCACTTATCACAGCGCAAAAGGCCTACAGGCCGATGCCGTGTTTCTGCTTGGCGATTGTCAGCACCTGACCAGCTCACCTTACAAAAATCAGGTTTACCGCATGGCCGGCCTGGGCAAGAACGGCGACAGCGAACCCTACGACAGCGCGCAAAAGGACGAAATCCTGCGCCTGGCCTATGTCGGCATCACCCGGGCGGTGAGCCATTGCTACTGGTACGTCGATCCTCAGGAAGCACCTGCGGCCAACATGCCGCGTGCGTCCGATCGGGTGGCGAGGGGCAAGCCGTTTTTTGCCGACCAGCGACCTGAAAAGAAAATCGGCTGAACGACAAAGCCCCGGCTTTTGGGCACGGGGCTTTTTGCATTGGAGCTTGGGCGGCGCTGGAGCGCGGTTATCGGGATTAGGTGTGTTCAGTCATGGATGAGGCGGCTATCAAACCGCTATCGCGAGCAGGCTTGCTCTCACAAACAAAAAAGCCCGCATCGCTGCGGGCTTTTCAAATTAAATCAATACATTACGCGTAGCTCTTGAATAATTCCGGAGGAGTAAAAGCCTCCAGCTCAGCCTCGATGGCCTCAATGATCAGCTCGACATCCGCCGCATTCATTACCGTGGCACAAGGAATGCCCGCGATTGCAATCAAGGTTTCGCCGCTCTTTCGATCGAACAAACGAGCCACCAGGCTGCCAGGCGCATCCATCGTGGCCTCAAACCCCATGGGATGAAAATGCCAGCGCATCAGCTGGCAGGCATTGGGAAACGTGACTTTGCTAAACCCTTTGTTCATGTGTTGCCCGCCTTCTTCATCGAGCGCTTCCGTTTGCTCATGTTAGGAGGGAAGAGCCTTCATTGGCTCAACCGGTGACAGGTATTAAAAGTAGCATCCGTATGTGAAAAAGCTGTGAGTTTTTTCAGTCCGTTTGGCGATTGAACTGATTTTTTTGATGTGGATCACGTCACCTTCATTAATCGCCAAAATGCCACTACGGTTTTTTCATTGAAGCCGGCGGCGATCTTGGGCAAGCTCGGTTCTTTTCGCCGAGCCTCCTATGCACGCCGACGACGACGGCCCAGAACAGACCCAGGCCACGGCCGCCACGGTCATGCGCTACCATTTGAGCTGGAAGCACCGGGACCTGGACAGCGTCATGGCGCTCTACCATCCGGCCATCCAGTACAACGATTTCTTTCAGAATCGCGTGCTGGGCCTGGATGAGTTGCGCGAGTACGTGCGTGTCAGCATGCCGCGAGAATCCGACGAACTGCTGGAGCACTGCGACCGCATTCGCGTGGATGGCAACACTGCATTCATTCAATACGAAGTCACCCTGCGCGGCGGTGAAGGGTTGGTGTCGTTCCGTTCCAGCGAGGCGATTACGGTCAGGGACGGGCTGATCTGGCGTGTCAATGAATACGCATCGTTGCTGCGTGCCCAGGCGAGCGGCACGGCGCCGGCGAGCCAGCGTCCGGCGGTGAGTCGTCTGGGCCTGTCGCCACGGCAGTTAAGCTTCATGGCGCAAGACCTGCAGCAATACTTTGAGCAACAACAACCCTACCTCGATCCCGAGCTTGACCTGCAACGGGTGGCGAAGGAGTGCGGGTATAGCCGTAATCAGATCTCGTATTTGCTCAATCAAGTGCTGGGTCAGAGCTTCTATCGCTACGTCAATCAGGCGCGCTTGCAGCATTTATTGCGCTCGCTGGACAGCGCCACATTGCCGGTGCGCATTGATGAGATGGCGTTCGCCGCTGGCTTCAACTCGTTGTCGGCGTTTTACAGTTGTTTCCGCCAGCACACCGGGCAGTCGCCAAAGGCTTACGCCAAACAAATTTCTTTGCGGACACGCGCGCAAGACATCGGCTAACGCCCGCCGCTAGGATCGACGTCATCGAAAGTTCTTCAGTGGCGGAGTCTTGCATGCCGGCGTGGCGCACTATCAGTTTGTGGATGGACCAACTCGATGAGCCGCTGATCGCGCGCCCGGCGCTTGAGCAGGATCTGGACGTTGACGTGGCGATCATCGGTGCCGGTTACACCGGGCTGTGGACCGCCTATTACCTCAAGCAACACGCTCCCGGACTCGATATCGCTATCGTCGAAGCGCAAACCGCCGGTTTCGGCGCGTCCGGGCGCAATGGCGGCTGGCTGATGGGCAATCTGCTCGGCGAAGATCGCTTGCTGGCCGGGTTGTCGTCAGAGCAGCGTCGAGCGTCGTTCGATCTGCTGCACAGCATTCCCGATGAGGTGGAAATCGTCGTCGAAAAAGAAGGGATCGATTGCGATTATCGCAAGGGCGGGGTGCTTTATTGCGCGGCGCGCTATCCAGAGCAGGAGACAGCTCTGCGCGACTATCTGAGCAAGCTGTACGGCCAAGGCCTGACCGAGGACGATTATCGTTGGCTCAGCCCGGAGCAACTGGCGCAACAGATTCGCGTGGCGAAACCCTATGGCGGCATTTTTGCGCCGCACGTTGCCACGATTCAGCCGGCAAAACTGGTGCGGGGGCTGGCGCGCACCGTGCAGGCCATGGGCGTGAGGATTTACGAAAACAGCCCGGTCACCCATTGGCAATCGGGCCATTTGCGCACCGCCAAGGCAAGCGTGCGCAGCCGCTGGATCGTCCCAGCCGTCGAAGGCTATTCGGTGACGCTGCCGCCATTGGGTCGCTACCAGTTGCCGGTGCAGAGCCTGATTGTCGCCACAGAGCCCTTATCTGCCGCGACCTGGGACGAAATCGGCCTGAGTCGCGGCCAAGCCTTCAGCGAGTTCAGCCGCCAGGTTACCTACGGTCAGCGCAGCGCCGACAATCGTTTGGTGTTCGGTGCGCGCGGCGGCTATCAGTTCGCCGGCCGCTTGCGCCACAACTTTGATCTGGCTCGCGATGAAGTCGAACTGCGCCGCTACCTGTTCGGTGAGTTGTTCCCGCAACTGAAAAACGTTCGGATCACTCACGCCTGGGGCGGCAACCTTGGCATGTCCCGGCATTTCAGGCCGCACATGCTCTGCGATCGCGCCGCAGGCATTGCGCTGTCCGGCGGTTACGGCGGCGAGGGCGTTGGCGCCAGCAATCTGGGCGGGCGCACCCTGGCCGATCTGATCCTTGAGCGCGAATCCGAACTGACGCAACAACCGTGGGTGCTGCCGGACGGCGGCATTCAAGCCTTGCGCGCGTGGGAGTCGGAGCCGTGCCGCTGGCTTGGCTACAACGCAATCATCAAAAGCTTCGTGCACGAAGACCAGACCCTGGCCAATCCGGCGACGCCACCCTGGCGGCGCAAACTGGCCAGCCGCGTCGCGGGGTTCATGGAAGGTTTCATGCACTGAACGTCGTCCCCCTCCAAAAAACAGGTCATGCCCATGAGCATCACGCAATTCAAGCACACCGCGACATTGTCGCTCGATGACTCCGCCCCGGTGGCCGTGCCGCTGGGCGAGCCGGTCGCTATCGCTTCGACCACCAGCGTGGAGCGCGACGACGGCGTCGAAACCGGCGTCTGGGAGTGCACGCCAGGGCGCTGGCGTCGGCAGATCACCGCGCAGGAGTTCTGCCATTTCATTGCCGGGCGCTGCACGTTCACCCCGGACGGCGGTGGCGAAACCCTGCACATACAAGGCGGCGACGCACTGATGTTGCCAGCCAACACGCTCGGCACCTGGGATATCCAGGAAACCGTGCGCAAGAGCTACGTGCTGATTTTCTGATTGCTTGATCTTTGATTGCCTGCCAACAAAAAAAGCCCATACAGGAATCGCCCCATGATCCAGAAAACCCTCACATTGGCGCCGCTGTTGCTGGCCGCTTCCGTCAGTCATGCGGCCGAGACGGTCAAGGTCTACAACTGGTCTGACTACATCGCGCCGGACACGACAAAAAACTTCACCAGGGAAACCGCGATCGGCGTCACCTATGACGTTTACGACAGCAACGAAACCCTCGACGGCAAGCTGATGACCGGCAAATCCGGTTACGACGTGGTGTTTCCCTCCAACCACTTCATGGCGCGACAGATTGAGGGCGGGGCACTGAAGACACTCGACAAAAGCCAGCTGCCTAACTGGAAAAATCTCAATCCGGTGCTGCTCAAGGCGTTGCAGACCAATGACCCGAACAACGAGCACGGCTTTCCGTATCTGTGGGGCAGCACCGGCATCGGTTACAACATTGCCAAGGTCAAAGCGGTACTGGGCGAAGATGCGCCGGTGGATTCGTGGGATTTGATCTTCAAGCCCCAATACATGGAAAAGCTGCAGAAGTGCGGTGTGGCGATTCTCGATAACGGCCCGGAGTTGCTGCCGGCGGCGCTCAACTACCTTGGCCTGCCACATCACAGCAAGAATCCCGAGGACTACAAAAAAGCCGAAGCGCTGCTGATGAAAGTGCGGCCCTATGTCAGTTATTTTCATTCCTCGAAATACACCAGTGACTTGGCCAACGGCGATATCTGCGTCGCGGTCGGCTTCTCCGGCGACATCCTGCAAGCGGAGAATCGCGCCAAAGAGGCGAAGAACGGCGTCGACATCGGTTATGCGATTCCCAGAGAAGGCGCGGCGATCTGGTTCGACATGGTCGCCATGCCCGCCGACGCGCCGGACGAGAAGGCCGGTTACGCCTTCATGAATTACCTGCTGCGCCCCGACGTCATGGCTGCCATCAGCAACCACGTGCACTACGCCAACGGCAACGAACAGGCCGGCAGCCTGATCGACCCGGCGATCAGAAACGACACCAAGGTTTATCCGAGTCCGGAGATGATGGGCAAGCTGTTTGCACTGGAAGCGATGCCGTTGAACATTGACCGGATTCGTACGCGGGTGTGGAACAAGATTCGCACCGGTAGCTGAGTTTTTTCGGGCATACACACGGCCCCTGTGGGAGGGGGCTTGCTCCCGAAAGCGGTGGGCCAGCGAACACAGTTATCGACTGACAGGCCGCCTTCGCGAGCAAGCCCGCTCCCACAAGGGAGAGCGGAAGACCTGATATTAGTTGATGCCAGAGTGCTGGCACTGCCATGCCAAAATGAGACTTTGCTAACAAAACCAAACTCACCGATATTTAATATTTAAATAGAAAATCGTCAGACAATTTCCAATCTTCCCGCAACTAAAAACAATATTCCCGCCCCACGCGCTTTGTTTACGGCAGTTTCCTGATACAGCCAAATTGGATCGCAAAAAAATCCTTTACGACGGATTTCAAATTGTGTCAGGTTCGTTACGCCTTCATTGGGCGAGTGATAGGACGATCTCGCCAAAGATCGTCCTGTCGGACAAAAACTGTTCCATTGCTAAACAAGGAAGTGTGTTTATGTCGAAAGTTAAAACCAACGCTGTTGATTCCGCCGAACAGGCTTTCCAGCTGGCCGCCTTCAGCTCGGCGTATAACCAGATCAATAGCTTCAGCCATCAGTACGATCGTGGCGGCAACCTCACGGTCAACGGCAAACCTTCGTACTCCGTCGACCAGGCAGCTACGCAATTGCTGCGCGACGGCGCTGCCTACCAGGACAAGGACGGCAGCGGCAAGATCGAACTGACCTACACGTTCCTGACGTCGGCATCGTCCAGCACGATGAACAAACACGGGATCAGCGGGTTCAGTCAGTTCAGCGCGCAGCAACAAGCCCAGGCCAAGCTCGCCATGCAATCCTGGGCGGATGTGGCCAACGTGACCTTCACCGAGAAAGCCTCGGGTGGTGACGGCCACATGACCTTCGGTAACTACAGCGGTGGCCAGGACGGTGCCGCAGCGTTCGCCTATCTGCCAGGCACGGGCGCCGGTTATGACGGCACCTCGTGGTATCTGATCAACAGCGGCTACACGCAAAACAAGAACCCGGACCTGAACAACTACGGCCGTCAGACCCTGACTCACGAGATCGGCCACAGCCTGGGCTTGGCCCATCCTGGGGACTACAACGCCGGCAATGGCAACCCGACCTACAACGATGCGTCCTACGGGCAAGACACCCGCGGCTACAGCATCATGAGTTACTGGAGCGAGAGCAACACCAACCAGAACTTCAGCAAGGGCGGCGTCGAAGCCTACGCGTCCGGTCCGTTGATGGATGACATTGCTGCGATCCAGAAACTCTACGGTGCCAACACCACCACCCGTACCGGTGACTCCACCTACGGTTTCAACTCCAACACCGGTCGCGATTTCCTTAGCGCTTCGTCGTCGAGCGACAAAGTGGTGTTCTCGGTGTGGGATGCCGGCGGCAAGGACACCCTGGATTTCTCCGGTTTTACGCAAAACCAGAAAATCAACCTCAATGACGCCTCGTTCTCCGACGTTGGCGGCATGGTGGGTAACGTGTCCATCGCCAAAGGCGCGATCATCGAGAACGCCATAGGCGGTTCCGGCAGCGATTTGCTGATCGGTAACAGCATTGCCAACGAGCTCAAGGGCGGTGCCGGCAACGACATCCTCTTTGGCGCCGGCGGTGCCGACAAGCTGTGGGGCGGGGCGGGTTCGGACACGTTTGTGTTTGCGGCCAGTTCCGACTCCAAACCCGGTGCGATCGATCAGATCCTCGATTTCGTCAGCGGTCTGGACAAAATCGACCTGACCGGCATCACCAACGGTGCCGGCCTGCACTTCGTCAGCAGCTTCACCGGTGCGGCCGGCGATGCGGTGTTGACTTCGTCGGGCGGCAACAGCCTGTTGTCGGTGGACTTCACCGGGCATGGCGTGGCTGACTTCGCTGTCAGCACGGTTGGCCAGGCAGCGTACAGCGACATCGTGGCGTGATGTGAACGGGAAAGCGGCGCTTGATGCGTCGCTTTCTTTGCTTGCATCGGTACGCGCTGTACGCAACGCTACAGGCTGGAGCGAATTTTCTTATGGTCAATAAAGCTTTTACCTACAGGGCAGCGGCGTGGCTTTGTGCAGCGTTCCTTGTGATTTCAGGAGAAACAGGTATGGCCAGCAGCCTCAGGCTCGAACAACCTTCAGTGTTTGCCGGAAAGTGGCTGGCAACGCTGTCCACCACAGGTGATGACCCCAAAGCGCAAAAGCTGCAGGACAAGCCCTCGAATACGTGTGACGTTGAACTGCTTGCCAACCAGACTTTGGGTCAAGGGACCAATTGTCTGGGGGCATGGCTGGAGCAGGCGCCGATTGGCTGGTTTGCCGACCCCGACGGCTTATCCATGACCGGCAACGAAGGCTCAAGAATCCAGTTCTTCAGCCGACAACGTGATGGGTATTACCTGGCGACTTTGAAGTCCGGCCTTGTCGTGACGCTGGAGCGTGTAGCACCCGGCAAATGATCAAGGTTGCCAATCAAGCCGGATATAAGGATTCACCCACTGGTTATATAAAAGATTTTTGAAGACAACTGCGCCGCATTGAGCAGCGCTAGTTGTTATGAAAGTGTAAGCGGCCCCTCGCGAAACAGTGTTGACGCATGGCTCGCTTGATTAATTGAAGTCCCGTCAGCGCATGGCGAGCAATAATTCCAGGAAGAACCAATGAAGATGGCGAAGGCCCCAGCCACCGTTCCGTTAATCAAGGCACTGGGTGACTATAAGAGCATCCTGATCAGCGTCGGTTGTTTCACCGCGCTGATTAACGTGCTGATGCTGGTGCCCTCCATTTACATGCTTCAGGTCTATGACCGGGTGCTCTCGTCGCAGAACGAAACCACGCTGGCGATGCTGTCGCTGATGGTCGTCGGTTTCTTCGCCTTCATCGGTCTGCTGGAAGTGATCCGCAGTTTTATCGTGATCCGCATCGGCAGCCAGTTGGAGCGCCGCTTCAACCTGCGCGTCTATCAGGCCGCGTTCGAACGCAATCTGTTCAAGGGCGAAGGCAACGCCGGGCAATCGCTGGGTGACCTGACCCACATTCGCCAGTTCGTCACCGGGCCGGCGCTGTTTGCTTTCTTCGATGCGCCGTGGTTTCCGGTCTACCTGTTTGTGATTTACCTGTTCAACGTCTGGCTGGGCGTACTTGCTACGGCGGGGGCGCTGCTGTTGATCGCACTTGCGTGCCTGAATGAATACATGACGAAAAAGCCGCTGGGCGACGCCGCTGGTTTCTCCCAGAAGTCCAGCCAGTTGGCTACCAGCCACTTGCACAACGCCGAAACCATTCAAGCCATGGGCATGCTCGGCTCGTTGCGCAAGCGCTGGTTTCAGGTGCATTCACGCTTCCTCGGTTTGCAGAACCAGGCCAGCGACACCGGCGCGGTGATCAGCTCGCTGAGCAAGACCCTGCGTCTGTGCCTGCAATCGCTGGTGCTGGGACTCGGTGCATTGCTGGTGATCAAGGGCGATATGACCGCGGGGATGATGATCGCCGGTTCCATTCTGATGGGGCGCGTGTTGAGTCCGATCGATCAATTGATCGCCGTGTGGAAACAGTGGAGCGGGGCGAAACTGGCGTACCGCCGTCTCGATGCGCTGTTGCAGGCATTCCCGCCGAGCGACGAGGCCATGGCCCTGCCGCCGCCGAAAGGCCAGATCACGTTCGAACAGGTCAGCGCCGGGCCGCCGGGGCAGCGGACAGCGACCCTGCACATGGTCAATTTCAACCTGGGCGCCGGTGAAGTGTTGGGCGTGCTGGGCGCTTCTGGCTCCGGCAAATCGACGCTGGCGCGGGTGCTGGTGGGTGTGTGGCCGACCCTCGGCGGCACGGTGCGTCTGGACGGCGCCGACATTCACCGTTGGAACCGCGATCAACTCGGCCCCTACATCGGTTATCTGCCCCAGGACATCGAGCTGTTCAGCGGCAGCATTGCCGAGAACATCGCCCGTTTCAGCGACGCCGACCCGCAAAAGGTTGTCGCCGCCGCGCAGCAGGCCGGCGTTCACGAGATGATTCTGCGCCTGCCGCAAGGCTACGACACGCAATTGGGCGAGGACGGCAGCGGCTTGTCCGGCGGCCAGAAACAACGGGTGGCCCTGGCCCGCGCTCTGTACGGCAACCCGAGCCTGGTGGTGCTGGACGAACCCAACTCCAACCTCGACACCGTCGGTGAAGCGGCACTGGCCAGTGCCATTGCGCAACTCAAGGCGCAAGGCACCACCGTCGTACTGGTGACGCATCGCTCCTCGGTGCTGGCCCAGGCCGACAAGCTGCTGGTCCTCAATGACGGCCGTTTGCAGGCGTTCGGTCCGAGCCAGGACGTGCTCAAAGCACTCTCCGGTCAGCAGGAACAACCCCGTGAAAAAGCTGCACCAGCACCGGGCGGGCTCAGCATGAGTCGGCAGTATCAGCCCACGACAAGGAATTCGGGTGTATGAGCAGCGCCAGCATGAACACTGAAAACGAAGCGAACATGGAACACGCCTACCTCACCGAACGCCCGGAACGCGATGCGAAATTCTTCGCGCGCCTGGGCTGGATCCTGGCCATCGTCGGCGCCGGCAGCTTCTTCACCTGGGCCGCGCTGGCACCGCTCGATCAAGGCATTCCGGTGCAGGGCACCGTCGTGGTGTCGGGCAAGCGCAAAGCCGTGCAATCGATGAGCAGCGGTGTGGTCAGCCGGATTCTGGTGCGCGAAGGCGAGATCGTGAAGCAGGGCCAGCCGCTGTTTCGTCTCGACCAGACCCAGGTCGCTGCCGACGTGCAATCGCTGCAAGCGCAATACCGCATGGCCTGGGCCAGCCTCGCGCGCTGGCAGGCGGAGCGCGACAATCTCAAGCAAGTGACCTTTCCCGCCGAGTTGAGCAACGACCCGGACCCGCGCCTGGCGCTGGTGCTTGAAGGCCAGCGCCAACTGTTCAGCAGCCGTCGCGAAGCGTTCTCTCGTGAGCAAGCCGCGCTGCGCGCCAATATCGAAGGCGCCACCGCACAACTGGCGGGGATGCGCCGCGCCCGCAGTGACCTCAATGCCCAGGCCAGTTCCTTGCAGCAACAACTGAGCAACCTGCAACCGCTGGCCGACAACGGCTACATCCCGCGCAACCGCTTGATGGACTACCAGCGACAACTGTCGCAAGTGCAACAGCAACTGGCAGAGAACACCGGCGAAAGCGGGCGTGTGGAGCAGGGCATTCTCGAGTCGCGCCTGAAGTTGCAGCAGCACAGCGAGGAATACCAGAAAGAAGTCCGCACGCAACTGGCCGACGCGCAACTGAAAAGCGTCACCCTGTCCGAGCAACTGACATCCGCCGGTTTCGACCTGCAACACAGCGAGATTCTCGCCACTGCCGATGGCGTCGCGGTCAACCTCGGCGTCCACACCGAAGGCGCCGTGGTGCGTCAGGGCGAAACCCTGCTGGAAATCGTACCGCAAGGCACCACCCTGGAAGTGGAAGGGCACTTGCCGATCAACCTGATCGACAAGGTCGGCACGCATTTGCCCGTGGACATTCTGTTTACCGCCTTCAACCAAAGCAAAACGCCGCGTGTACCCGGCGAAGTCAGCCTGATTTCCGCCGACCAGATGGTCGACGAGAAAACCGGCGTGCCGTACTACGTGTTGCGCAGCAGCGTCAGCGATCAGGCCATGGAAAAACTCAACGGCCTGGTGATCAAGCCCGGCATGCCTGCGGAAATGTTCGTGCGCACCGGCGAGCGTTCACTCCTCAACTACCTGTTCAAGCCGCTGCTCGATCGAGCCGGTTCCGCGTTGACCGAGGAATAAGGATGTTCGGCTGTATGAATAAGCTTTCAATGCTGGGGGCAGCGATGATGCTGCTTGCAAGCCACTCGGCAGTCGCGGCGATGGGGCCGTTCGAGATCTACGAACAGGCGCTGCGCAATGATCCGGTGTTCCTTGGCGCGATCAAGGAGCGTGATGCCGGTCTTGAAAACCGCGCCATCGGCCGCGCCGGACTGTTGCCCAGAATCGGCTACACCTACAACAAGGGGCGCAACTCTTCGAAAGCGACGTCCCTTGATGAGCGTGCGCGCAACCGTACCGACGAGCGCAACTACAACAGTTACGGCTCGGCACTGACGGTGCAGCAACCGCTGCTCGACTATGAGGCTTACGCCGCGTATCGCAAAGGCGTGGCGCAGTCGCTGTTTGCCGATGAAGCGTTTCGTGGCAAGAGTCAGGAACTGCTGGTGCGGGTGCTCGATAACTACACCAAGGCGCTGTTCGCCCAGGACCAGATCGACATCGCCCAGGCGAAGAAAAAAGCCTACGAGCAGCAGTTCCAGCAGAACGAACACATGTTCAAGCAAGGCGAGGGCACACGTACCGATATTCTCGAAGCCGAGTCACGTTATGAACTGGCGACGGCCGAGGAAATCGAGGCGCGCAACGAACAGGACGCGGCCCTGCGTGAGTTGGGGGCGCTGGTCGGCGTGCCGGCCGTGGACATCGGCGATCTGGCACCGCTCGGTCCGCAATTCCAGACCTTCACCTTGCAGCCGGCCAATTTCGACACTTGGCACGAGCTGGCGATCAGCAACAACCCGAACCTGGCGTCGCAGCGCCAAGCGGTTGAAGTGGCTCGCTATGAGGTCGAGCGTAACCGCGCCGGGCACCTGCCGAAAATCAACGCCTACGCCTCGATGCGCGATAACGAGTCGGAGAGCGGCAACACTTATAACCAGCGCTATGAAACCAACACCATCGGCCTGGAAGTCAGCGTGCCGCTGTACGCCGGTGGCGGGGTGTCGGCCTCAACCCGTCAGGCCAGCCGCACCATGGAGCAGGCGGAATACGAACTCGACGGCAAGACCCGCGAAACCCTGATCGAATTACGCCGCCAGTTCAGCGCGTGCCTGTCCGGGGTCAGCAAATTGCGCGCCTATCAAAAGGCGTTGAAGTCGGCTGAAGCGCTGGTGGTCTCGACGAAGCAGAGCATCCTGGGCGGTGAGCGGACCAATCTCGACGCGTTGAACGCTGAGCAGCAGTTGTTCACCACTCGCCGGGATCTGGCCCAGGCGCGCTACGACTATTTAATGGCCTGGACCAAATTGCATTACTACGCCGGGACCTTGAACGAGCAGGACCTGGCGCGGGTAGATGAGGCTTTTATGGTCGCGCAACAGCCCTCTCCCTAAGCCTCTCCCGAGGAACACGCAACACCGCAAAAAGACCCGATAAAACAAAAAAAAAGAGTGATGAACATGGACGTACGCATCAAGCCGATCCCGGTCGGCACCCTGTTGCTTGTGATTTCTGCCACCTCGGCCCAGGCGCAGTATCTTGAGTCCGGCCAGCCCGGCGACCCGGCCAGTTGGCGCAGCACCGAATTCCTGCGGGACTGGGGCCTGGGCCGCATGCAGGCCGAGCAAGCGTATGCCGCCGGCATCACCGGCAAAGGCGTGAAAATCGGCGCTCTCGATTCAGGCTTCGATGCGGCCCACCCCGAGTTCGCTACGGATCGCTATCACCCGGTACTCGCCAGCGGCAGTTACGTCGACGGTACGCTGTTCAACGTTAACGGCACCCTAAACCCCAACAACGATTCCCACGGCACCCACGTGGTCGGCACCATGGGCGCTTCGCGCGATGGCAGCGGTATGCACGGCGTTGCCTACAACGCGCAGATTTTCGTTGGCAACACCAACAAGAACGACAGTTTTCTGTTCGGTCCCAATCCCGATCCGCGCTATTTCAAAGCGGTGTACGACGCCCTGGCCGACGCTGGCGTGCGAGCGATCAACAACAGCTGGGGCAGTCAGCCGCCGGATGTCAGCTACCGCACGCTGGCGGACTTGCACGCCGCCTATGCCCAGCACTGGAATAAAGGCACTTGGCTCGACGCGGCGGCCGACGTTTCGCGCCGGGGTGTGATCAACGTGTTCAGCGCCGGCAACAGCGGCTACCCGAATGCCAGCGTGCGTTCGGCACTGCCGTATTTTCAGCCGGATCTGGAAGGGCACTGGCTGGCCGTGTCGGGTCTGGACCAAAGCAATCAGCAGAAGTACAACCAGTGCGGCATCGCCAAGTACTGGTGCATCAGCACACCGGGCGCGAAGATCGACAGCACCATTCCCGGCGGTGGTTATGCGATCAAGTCCGGCACCTCGATGTCCGCGCCGCACGCGACCGGCGCGTTGGCGCTGGTGATGGAACGCTATCCGTACATGAGTAATCAGCAAGCGCTCGAAGTGCTACTGACCACCGCCACGCAGCTCGACGGGTCTCCGACCGAGGCGCCGAGCGAGCGGGTCGGTTGGGGCGTGGCCAATCTGAACCGGGCGATGCGCGGCCCGGGACAACTGCTTGGCGCCTTCGACGCCAATCTGGCCGCCGGCCAGCGCGATGTCTGGAGCAACGACATCTCCGACACCGCGCTGCTCCAGCGTCAGCGCGAAGACGCCGCTGAACACAGCGCCTGGCAGCAAACCCTGCAAGACAAGGGCTGGCAGAGCGGCGTTCCAGTCGGCGCCAGTCAGCAGGAGCAGACCGATTACGCGGTCGGCACGGCCCGCGATGCCGCAGCGGCGAATCGCGTGTATCAGGGCAGCCTGATCAAGTCCGGTGGCGGCCAACTGGTGCTTGCCGGCAACAATACCTATCGCGGCCCGACCACCGTCAATGGCGGTCTGCTGACGGTCAATGGTTCGCTGGCCTCAGCCGTTACCGTGAACGCCAACGGCACGCTTGGCGGGTCCGGGCGCATCGCAACGTTGCTGGCCAATAACGGCGCTCGCGTGGCGCCGGGCAATTCCATCGGCACCCTGAACGTGGCGGGCGATGTCACCTTCGCGCCTGGCTCGACCTACGCCGTGGAACTGTCGCCCACCGCCAGCGACCGCCTTGTGGCCGGCGGCAGTGCCAGCGTCAGCGGGGCCACGGTCAGCCTGGCGCTGGAGAACAGCCCGACACTGCTCAGCACCCGCGAGGTGCAAAGTTTGCTCGGCACGCAGTACCACATTTTGCAGGCGGCCGATGGCATTCAGGGCCGCTTCGCTGCGGTGCTGCCGAACTACCTGTTTATCGGCGGCCGTCTCGACTACGCCGCCACCGCTATTCAACTGAATATCGAACGCAATTCGAACAGTTTCGCCAGTGTCGGTCTGACGCCGAATCAGCGCTCGGTTGCGGCCGCCGCCGAGGGCTTGGGCGCTGGCAATCCAGTCTATGAAAGCCTGCTGCGTTCGCCGACAGTGGCCACTGCGCAACAGGCTTTCCAGCAATTGAGCGGCGAAATCTATCCCGCCCTCGGATCGATGTTGATCAATGACAGTCGTCAGGTGCGCGACGCCGTTGGCGAGCGTCTGCAGCAGCCTGCGGTGGCGCAGAACAATGGCTGGATCAAAGCCCTTGGCGCTTGGGGGCGCACCGATTCGGGCAACGACACGGCGGGCTATAACACCTCGATTGGCGGCTTGCTGGCCGGTGTCGACGGCGCGCTCGACGAGCAGACCCGCGTCGGTCTGGTCACCGGTTACAGCGACAGTTCGCTAAGCATGGGTTCAGGCACGCATTCCTCGGCGAAGGTCGACAGCTATCACCTCGGCGCGTACGCCGGTCATGCCATCGGCGCCTGGCGCTTGAGCACTGGCGCGGCGTACAGCTGGCATCGCGGCGATGTGAAACGTGAACTGCAATACGGCGATGTCAGTGCCAGGCAGAAAGCCAAAGTCGATGCGGCAACCACTCAGGTCTTCGGTGAAGCGGCGTATCGATTCAACGTGCTGGAGCCGTTCGCCAACCTCAGCTATGTGCATCTGGACACTGAAGGCTTTCGGGAGAAGGGCGATGGTGCCGCGCTGAAAAGTTCTGGCGATCAGCGTGACGCGGTGCTCAGCACCCTCGGCGTGCGAGCGGTCAAGACGATCAGCCTGACGAACCGCCAGTCGCTGGATGTCAGCGGTCACGTCGGCTGGCAGCACAGCCTGACGGACATCGAATCGCAGCAGCACCTGCGCTTTGCCAGCGGCGGCGCGCCGTATGCAGTCGAAAGCTCGGCACTGGTGCGCGATGCCGCACTGGTCGGCGTGCAGGCCAGTCTGGCGTTGAGCAAAGACGTGCGGGTCAACCTCGATTACAACGGCCAGTTGGCGAGCCGCGAGAAGCTGCACGGCGTTGGTTTGAGCCTGAACTGGCAGTTCTGATCGCTTGTGGCGAGGGGATTTATCCCCGTTGGGCTGCGAAGCGGCCCCCAGCAATCTTTCCTGCCAACCGTACACACAGGTTTTGCGACTGCTGCGCAGTCGAGCGGGGATGAATCCCCTCGCCACAGGTGCGGTGTGTCATTGGCTACAGCGGACAAAGGTGCCTCTCGCCACAGCTATTGAAGCAAACGGATTTTTCGCAACAACACTAAGGAAGGTCGCTGGATGAAAAACAACAATACCCCCGCGCAAACGGGCGGCTGCTTTGCCCTGAAAACCCTGACGCTGGCGATGCTGTGTGCCAGCGCCATGGCGCAAGCCGCACCGTATGTCGAAAATGGCCGCCCGGGTGATCCGTCGAGTTGGCGCAGCAGCGAGTTTCAGGCCGACTGGGGCCTGGGAGCGATTGGCGCCGATCATGCCTACGCCGCCGGCTACACCGGCAAGGGTGTGAAACTGGGGATCTTCGATCAGCCGGTATACGCCGCGCACCCGGAATTCTCCGGCGCCAATAAAGTCGTCACTCTGGTCACAAGCGGCATCCGCGAATACACCGACCCGTACATCCCGGTGAAGGCCGGCGATGCGTTCCTTTATGACGGTTCGCCTTCGGTCGGCTCCAACGGCAAGCTTGGGGCACACGGCACTCACGTCGGCGGTATCGCCGCGGGCAGTCGTGACGGTGGGGTGATGCACGGCGTCGCGTTCGGTGCGCAGATCATCAGTGCCGATAACGGCGACCCAGGCCCGGAAGACGGCATCGTCCGCGGCAACGACGGCGCGGTGTACAAGGCCGGTTGGGACGCGCTGATCGCCAGCGGTGCGCGGATCATCAACAACAGTTGGGGCATCGGCATCACTGATCGCTTCGACCTCGGCGGCCGTGATCCGGCGTACCCACACTTCACCGTCAACGATGCGCAGGTGCAGTTCAACGAGATCCGCACGCTGCTCGGCACCAAACCCGGTGGCGCCTATGACGGCGCGATAGCTGCTGCGCGCAGCGGCATCGTGACCATCTTCGCTGCCGGCAACGACTACAACCTCAACAACCCGGATGCCATCGCCGGCCTCGGTTACTTCGTGCCGGACATCGCGCCGAACTGGATCACCGTGGCCGCGCTGCAAAAGAATCCGGATCTGGCCAGCGCCAATCCGTACATCATGAGTACGTTCTCCTCGCGTTGCGGCTATACGGCGAGTTTCTGCGTCTCGGCACCGGGCACGAAAATCTACAGCGCGATCATCGAAGGCACCAACGCCGACAACCTGACCACCAGCTACGCCAACTACAACGGCACCTCTATGGCCGCGCCGCATGTGGCCGGTTCCATGGCAGTGCTGATGGAGCGTTTCCCGTACATGACTGGCGATCAGGTCGCCACGGTCTTGCGGACCACCGCTACCGACCTCGGCGCACCGGGCATCGACGCCTTGTACGGCTGGGGCATGATCAACCTGCGCAAGGGCATCGACGGCCCGTCGATGTTCGTCACCGAGCAGGACATTCCCGAGGAGTTCCGGATTCAGGGCGCTTACGGCTCCGGCCAGTTTGTCGCCGATCTGCCGGGTATCGGCGCGATCATCGATCAAGGCAAACCGACGGAACGCGTGTGCACCGACATCACTTGCGGCCTCGACACCTGGCGCAACGACATTGCCGGCCACGGCGGCCTGACCAAGCAAGGCATCGGCACGCTGGTGCTGACCGGCAACAACAGCTACAGCGGCCCGACCCTGATCAATCAGGGCCGCCTGGCCGTCAACGGTTCGCTGCAATCGGCGGTCACGGTCAATGACGGCGGCATCCTCGGTGGCAACGGTCGCATCGGCGCGCTGGCAGTGAACCGCGGCGGTACGGTGGCGCCGGGTAACTCGATCGGCACTCTGAACGTGGCTGGCGACGTCACCTTCGCGCCGGGTTCGACCTACGCCGTGGAGTTGTCGCCAACCAGCAGCGACCAGATCAATGCAACCGGCAAAGCGCTGATCGAGGGCGCCACGGTGAGCATGGCGCTGGAAAACAGTCCGACCTTGCTCAGCACCGGCGAAGTGCAAAGCCTGCTCGGCACGCGCTACAACATCCTGCAAGCGGCCGGCGGCATTGAAGGGCGCTTCGGCCAGGTGTTGCCGGATTACGCATTCCTCGGTGGCACGCTGGACTATTCGGCCGACGGCATCCAGCTGGCGGTGGGGCGCAACGCCGCCTCGTTCGCCAGCGTCGGCCTGACGCCGAATCAGCGTGCGGTCGGTGCCGCTGCCGAGCGCCTGGGTGCGGGCAACGCGTTGTTCGAAAGCCTTTTGCTGTCGCCCAACGCGGCGTCCGCGCAACAAGCCTTTCAACAGTTGTCCGGCGAGATCCACCCGGCCATCGGCACGCTGCTGATCAACGACAGCCGCTACCTGCGCGAGGCCGTCGGTGAGCGCCTGCGTGAGCGCGATCTGTTCAATGCCGACGCGCCCACCGACTCGGGCAGCAATGCCTGGGTCAAGGTGCTGGGTTCCTGGGGAGAGAGCGACGGCGGGCATAAGAACGCCGACTCCAACAGCTCCATCGGCGGCCTGCTGGCCGGTGTCGACGGCTTGATTGCTGAAGATACGCGGCTGGGTTTCGTCACCGGTTACAGCGACAGCTCATTGAGCATGGGCAGCGGCACGCATTCTTCGGCGTCGGTCGACAGTTACCACTTGGGCGCGTACCTGGGCCATGAAATCGATGCCCTGCGCCTGACCGTCGGCGGCGCCTATAGCTGGCACCGCATCGACGTGAAGCGTGACCTGCAGATCGGCGCTACCGGCAGCAAACAGAAAACCAAGCGTGACGCGACCACGGCGCAGTTGTTCACCGAAGCCGCTTACGATCTGGGCTTGCAACCGATGAACCTCGAACCGTTCGCCAACCTGTCCTACGTTCACCTCAACACCGACAGCTTCACCGAAAAGGGTGATGCCGCGGCGCTGAAGGGCGGTGAAGACAATCGCGATGTGGTGCTCTCGACCCTGGGTGTACGGGCCAAACGCAGCTTCGCCCTGTCGGATCAACATCAGCTGGAACTGGGCGCCAGTCTCGGCTGGCAGCACAACCTGAGCGACGTCGATGCCGACAGTCATTTGGCCTTCGCCAACGGCAACAGCGCATTCACCGTGCAAAGCGTGTCGATGGACCGCGATGCCGCGGTGGTTGGCGTGCGTGCCGGTCTGGCGTTGAACCGCGATGTGCGGGTCAACCTGGATTACAACGGGCTGATCGGTTCGAATGAGAAGGACCACGGCGTGGGTCTGACCCTCGACTGGCAGTTCTGACGCGTGACCGGCAGCTCTTGCCGAGCTGCCGGTTTTGAAGAAAAGGGAGCGCAGCACATGGGATTGTTCGATTACAAAAACGCCGATGGCAAAGGGTTGTACAGCGATGCCATCGCGCTGACGTTGTATGCCTACGCGCCAACGGGTAAGCCTTTGCCGTCGACCGCGTGGGCGCCGGTCACCGCGACGGCGCTGGGCTATCAGGGCAAGGTCGGGGCGCAGGGCACGTTCTTTGGTGAGCAGGAAGGCTTCACCAGCGCCGAGGCCGAAGTGCTCGGCAAATACGACGCCGCTGGCAAACTGATCGGCCTCGGCATTGCCTTTCGCGGCACCGGCGGGCTGGGTTACAGCGACACTTTCGGCGACCTGAAAAACAATCTGCTGGCAGCGGTAGGGCCGTCGGATTACGCGAGCAACTACGCGAAAAACGCTTTCGACAACCTGCTCAAGGCTGTCGCCGCCTTCGCGGTTGCCAACGGCATTGCCGCCACGGACGTGCTGATCAGTGGCCACAGCCTCGGCGGGCTCGGGGTCAACAGCGTCGCCGAGTTGAGCGCGGACAATTGGGGCGGTTTCTTCAGGGACGCCCATTACATCGCGTTCGCCTCGCCGACCCAGAGCAGCACGGGCAGCAATGTATTGAACATCGGTTTCGAGAACGATCCGGTGTTTCGCGTACTCGACGGCACTACGTTCAGCACCGCGTCGCTGGGCAAGCACGACAAGCCGCACGACTCGACCACCGACAACCTCGTCAACTTCACCGACAACTATGCTTCCACCGCGCAGAACCTGGTGCCGTTCAGCATCGCCAATCCGCTGAACTGGTCAGCGCACAGTTCGCTGGGCTATGCCGACGGTTTGAACAGGGTGATCGATTCGAAGTTCTACGACCTCACCAGCAAGGACTCGACGATCATCGTCTCCAATCTGGAAGAGGCGTCCCGAGGCAAAACCTGGGTCGAGGATCTGGGTCGCAGCGGCGAGCCGCACACCGGCAGCACCTTCATTATCGGCACCGACAGCAATGACTGGCTCAAGGGCGGGGCGGGTAATGATTTCCTGGAGGGGCGTGCCGGCGATGACCGGTTCCGTGATGATGGCGGCTTCAACATCCTCCTCGGCGGCCAGGGCCACAACACTTTCGAGCTGCAAAAACCGCTGCAGAATTTCAGCTTCGCCAACGACGGTGACGGTACGCTGTACGTGCGCGACGCCTACGGTGGCATCAGCCTGACCCGCGACATCGGCGCACTGGTCAGCAAGGAATCGGGTTCATGGTGGGGCAGCAAAGAGATCATCTGGGGCATCTCCGGCAAAGGTTTGAGCAACGGCAGCGAACTCACCCCCTACAGCCACTCACTCAATGGCGATGGCTACGGCAATGCCTTGCACGCGAGCGGCGACGGTGACTGGCTGTTCGGCCTCGGTGGCGATGACCAACTGATCAGCGACAAGGGCCAGGTGACGTTCGTTGGCGGCGCCGGTAACGACGTGATGACGGCAACGGGCGGCAACAACACCTTTCTGTTCAGCGGCGCGTTCGGCTTTGATGCCATCAACGGCTATCAGGGCAGCGACAAACTGGTGTTCATGGGCGTCGAAGGCGCGGGGCAGGGCTACGACTACAAACAGCACGCGGCGCAGTCCGGCGGCGATACCGTGCTGAAAATTGGCGATTATGCCGTGACCCTGATCGGGGTTGGAGTGGCTAATCTGTCGGACTCGGCGTTTGTGTTCGCCTGATAACCCATGTAGGAGTGAGCCTGCTCGCGATAGCGGTGTTCCCGCTGCGGATATTTCAACTGACAGACCGCTATCGCGAGCAGGCTCACTCCTACAAGGGGTGATGTGCAAGAAGTTGTGAAATGCTCCGGGGCGTCCCCGTGGGGCGCTCTGGCTGTGAGCTATCTCTGACAATTCCAACAACAAGAGAGGCAATGGCAATGGGTGTGTATGACTACAAAAACTTCGGTACAGCCGAGTCACAGGCATTGTTCAGCGATGCCATGGCGATCACGCTGTATTCCTACCACAACCTCGATAACGGCTTTGCCGCCGGTTATCAGGACAACGGCTTCGGCCTCGGCCTGCCGGCGACGCTAGTCACCGCGCTGATTGGCGGCACGGATTCGCAGGGTGTTATTCCCGGTATCCCGTGGAATCCCGACTCGGAAAAACTTGCCCTGGAGGCGGTGAAACAGGCCGGTTGGACACCGATCACCGCGGCGCAACTGGGTTACGACGGCAAGACCGACGCCCGCGGAACCTTTTTCGGCGAGAAGCCCGGCTACACCAGCGCGCAAGTGGAAATCCTCGGCAAGTACGACGCGCAGGGGCATCTGACGGAGCTGGGCATTGCGTTTCGTGGCACCAGCGGCCCGCGTGAAATCCTCATTGGCGACTCGATTGGTGACGTGATCAACGACCTGCTCGCCGCGTTCGGCCCGGCGGATTATGCGAAGAATTATGTCGGCGAAGCCTTCGGCAATCTGCTCAGCGACGTCGTTGCGTTCGCCCAGGCCAACGGCCTGACCGGCAAGGACGTGCTGGTCAGCGGGCACAGCCTGGGTGGACTGGCGGTCAACAGCATGGCCGATCTGAGCAGCGACAAGTGGGGTGGATTTTTTGCCGAGTCCAATTACATCGCCTACGCCTCACCCACCCAGAGCAGCACCGACAAGGTGCTTAACATCGGCTACGAAAACGACCCGGTGTTCCGCGCCCTCGACGGCTCGACGTTCACCGGCGCTTCGGTCGGCGTGCACGATGCGCCGCACACCTCGACCGCCGACAACATCGTCAGCTTCAACGATCACTACGCTTCGAATGCCTGGAATGTGCTGCCGTACTCGATCCTCAATATCCCGACGTGGATTTCACACCTGCCGACCGGCTACGGCGACGGCATGACCCGCGTGCTGGAGTCGGCGTTCTATGACCTGACCAGCCGCGACTCGACGATCATCGTCGCCAACCTGTCCGACCCGGCGCGGGCCAACACCTGGGTGCAAGACCTCAATCGCAACGCCGAAACCCACAAAGGCAGCACCTTTATCATCGGCAGCGACGCCAACGATCTGATTCAGGGCGGTAGCGGCAGCGACTATCTGGAGGGTCGCGCCGGCAACGACAGCTTCCGTGACGGCGGTGGTTACAACGTCATCCTCGGCGGGCAGGGCAGCAACACGCTGGATTTGCAGCAGACGGTGAAGAACTTCGACTTTGCCAACGACGGCGCCGGCACCCTGTATATCCGCGATGCCAACGGCGGGATCAGCATCACCCGTGACATCGGCAGCATCGTCACCCAGGAACCCGGTTTTCTCTGGGGCGTGTTCAAGGACGATGTGGTGCACAGTGTCACGGCCAGCGGTTTGAAATCCGGCACCAGCCTCACCGCCTACGAGTCGAGCAGCAAAGGCAGCGCTGGCGCCGATACCCTCAAGGCCCATGCCGGCGGTGACTGGTTATTCGGTCTTGCTGGCAACGATCATTTGATCGGCGGCGCAGGCAATGACGTGTTTGTCGGCGGCGCCGGGAACGATCTGCTGGAATCGGGGGGCGGCGCGGATACCTTCCTGTTCAATGGTGCGTTCGGCCAGGACCGGGTGGTTGGCTATACGGCCAACGACAAACTGGTATTTCTGGGCGTGCAGGGTGTGTTGCCGGGAGATGATTTTCGCGCACACGCCTCCAGCGCAGGGCAGGATACGCTGCTGACGTTCGGGGCGGATTCGGTGACGTTGGTGGGGGTGTCGCTGGGGAGTTTGAGTGCTGACGGGATTGTTATCGCCTGATGGTCATGTGGTGCCTGTAAGTCCCCCTTCGCGAGCAGGCTCGCTCCCACACTGGATCTGAGTCGTACGCAAATCCTGTGGGAGCGAGCCTGCTCGCGAAGGACGATAACTCGGTTTACAAAGTGACTCGATAGCCACTCCCTGACTCAAAACCCTGCAAACCAGGAAAAGCGGCCTAAAGCCAGCACGTGTACACACGTTCTACAGCTAGCCGCCCATTAGCACAGGAGATTCAAACGTGAAAGGTTTCAAGGGGTCTGTGGGTTTCGTTGCATGGGTGCTGTGTTCGGCCAGTGTCTGGGCCGATCTGCCTCAAAGCTCGATCCTCAGCCGCTACGGCATCACCACTGATCAACTGCCGGCGCCGGCGGCAACCGAACCGGTGGAACCGGTCGAAGAGAAGAGCCGTTTTCAGATTCAGCCGGAACAGCCGTTCATGACGATTCGCCTGGGCGACGGCAAGGTGCCGCAAACCACTGGCAATCTGAGCATCGACCGCATGGTGCAGCAGGATCTGGAGCGTTGCCAACGTTTGCAGGGGGAACTGGTGAAGCGGGGCGGGAGTTACCTGCGTTGCGACGGCAGCATTCCCGGAATGCCGACTTTCGAATGACGAAACGATCACTGTAGGAGCTGCCGAAGGTTCGGCAGCTCCTACGGGGAAGACCGCGATGTGTCAGTCTTCTTTGCGAACGGTCGCGACTTCGTCTGCGCGAACCTTGACCTGGGCGCCGGAAATGTCCTCGAACTCGTAGAAACCATCCTCAGTCTTGGTCTTCGGCATGTCCTCGGTCAGGTATTGGGTGCCGTTCTGCAACGTGACCACTGTCTGCGTCGAGCAACCGCCCAGGGCCAGCAGCGCCGTTACTGCTAAGGGGATGCCCAGTGCCTTGATTTTCATACCCACCTCTGATTCCTCATCACGTAATGCCGAGCATTGTCGGCCTCTAACGCGGTTGGTGCCACTACGCCGGGAAAAGTTCGATGGCTCAGTTAAAAAATGCCGCTGATCCTTTTCCGTTTGCACCCGGCGGGGCAGAACTGGTATCTGTACGCATAACCAGTATTCGCCCGCATGGCCCTGAATTCCCGTGACTGCCAATCCCCTCGACGACCCGTTCTATTACCTCAACAACTTCCGGCAAGTGCTTGACTGGCTTGAACTTCGTTATGCCGATGTGCTGAGCGAAACCGAGCACGGGTTCATCCGCGACTTAAAAGCCTTGCCCCAGGCGGCACAGGGTTTGCTGGTGCGGCTGGTCATGCGCAAGGGCGTGCATTTTCGCGCGAGCAAACTCAATTACGACGAGATCGGTGATATCGCGCAGGCCGCGCAGCCGCTGCTTGATCACGGTTGGCTCGACGCGCAGGCGTCGCTGTCCATGGTCGACTTGTTCGATGTGTTGCTCAAGGCCGAGATTCTGCAAGCGTTCGGCCCTTTCATCGACCAGCCCAAGGGGCGCAAGGACGATTGGCTGCCGCTGCTGGCCGAGCAGTTTGCCGACGCCCGACGCCTGTGCGACTGGGCGCCATTGCTCGACGATCGGCTGTTCAGCCTGACGATCATGGACCTGTGCGATCGCTTGCGGCTGATGTTCTTCGGCAACCTGTATCAGGACTGGTCAGAGTTCGTGCTGGCCGACTTGGGCATCTTTATCTACGAAAAAGTTGAATTCTGCAGCGAATCCCGCGGCCTGCGCAGCCGGGCAGACGTTGACGCCTGCCTGTTTCTGCACCAGTGCCAATTGCGTTTCGAGGCCGGCGAACCGCTGCAAGCCATCGCCGAGCAGGTCAGCGCGCTGCACTTCGACAATCCGTGGCTGCAACGCCGCCGGGACAAGGTGCTGTTCCAGATCGGCCAGTACGCCGAGCGCATCGGCGAGTTTGCCTTCGCGCTGAGCGTTTACCGCGAAAGCGCCTGTCCCGGCGCGCGGTTGCGCATGATCCGGGTTCTGGAGCGTTGCGCCGAATACCCGTTGGCGCTGGAACTCGCCACGCTGGCTGAACAGGCGCCGGAAAGTGCCGCCGAACAACAGGGCCTGCAGCGCATAGTGCCGCGATTGCGGCGCAAACTCGGCGGACCACCGCTGAAACGGGTCAAGGCCAGACCGGTCGAGCGCCTCGACCTGCAACTGCCGCGCAGCGACCCGGCATTGTCGGTGGAGTGTTATGTGCAGGCTCACCTGCATGACGACGATGGCCCGGTGCACTATGTGGAAAACAGCCTGATCAATGCACTGTTCGGCCTGCTGTGCTGGCCGGCGATCTTCGCGCCGCTGCCGGGGGCGTTCTTTCACCCGTTCCAGCGCGGCCCGGTTGACCTGTTGAACGAAGACTTTCAGCAACGCCGCGCCGAGCTGTTCGAGGCGTGCCTGGCCGAACTTGACGACGGCCGTTATGCCGAGACCATTCGCGCCCGGTTTGTCGGCAAATGGGGCATACAGTCTCCATTCGTGTTCTGGGGCGCCTTGCATGAAGACCTGCTGGAGCAGGCGCTGGCCTGCCTGCCGGCCGAACACCTCAAGCACTGGTTCAAGCGTCTGCTGCTCGACATCAAGGCCAACCGTACCGGCATGCCTGACCTGATCCAGTTCTGGCCGCAGCACAAAACCTACCGGATGATCGAAGTCAAAGGCCCCGGCGACCGCTTGCAGGACAACCAACTGCGCTGGCTGGAATTCTGTCATGCGCATCAGATGCCGGTTGCGGTGTGCTACGTGCAATGGCTGGAGCAGAGCGCTTGAGCTACAGCGTTGCAGTGCGCGCGTTGTGTGAGTTCACCGCCAAGACCGGTGACCTCGACCTGCGGTTCACCCCGTCGCCGACAGCGCTGGAAGGCATTGTCGGCCATCGCACCGTGGCCGCGCGGCGCAGCGCGCACTACCAGAGCGAAGTCGCGCTGGAAGGCGAGTTCCGCCAGTTGAAAGTCAAGGGCAGGGCGGACGGCTACGATCCGGCGCAAAATTGCCTGGAAGAAGTCAAAACCTACCGTGGCGATTTGAGCAAGCAACCGGCCAATCACCGCCAGTTGCACTGGGCGCAGGCGAAGATCTACGGCTGGTTGATGTGCGGCAAGCTGGGTCTTGAGCAGATCAACCTGGCGCTGGTGTACTTCGACATCGTCAGCGAAAAGGAGACGTGCCTGATCGAGGCGTACAGCGCTGAGGCGCTCAAAACGTTTTTCGAACAGCAATGCGCGCTGTTCCTGCACTGGGCCGAACAGGAAATGGCCCATCGTCAGGCGCGCAATCTGGCAGCGCAGCAACTGGCATTTCCTCATGCCGACTTTCGTCCGGGCCAGCGGCATCTGGCTGAATCGGTGTTCAAGGCGGTCAGCACCGGTCGCTGCCTGATGGCCCAGGCCCCGACCGGAATCGGCAAAACCCTCGGCACGCTGTTCCCCATGCTCAAGGCGCTGGCGCCGCAGCAGTTGGACAAGGTGTTCTTTCTTACGGCCAAGACGCCGGGGCGCAAGCTGGCACTCGATGCCAGTCAGGTGTTGTTCGCGCAATCGCCGGCCTTGCCGTTGCGGGTTCTGGAAATGGTCGCGCGGGACAAGGCTTGCGAGCATCCGGACAAAGCCTGTCACGGCGAATCCTGCCCGCTGGCGCAGGGTTTTTACGATCGCTTGCCCGCTGCCCGTGAAGCCGCGGCCCGGGTCAACCTGCTGGATCAGGCGGCGATGCGTGAAGTCGCCGCGCAGCACGCGGTGTGCCCGTATTACCTGAGCCAGGAAATGGCCCGCTGGGCTGACGTGGTGGTCGCCGACTACAACTATTACTTCGATTTCAGTGCGCTGCTGTTCGGCCTGGCGCAGCTCAATCAATGGAAAGTCGCGGTATTGGCCGACGAGGCGCACAACCTGGTTGAGCGCGGCCGGCAAATGTACAGCGCCAGCCTTGATCAGTTCACCCTCGCCAGCGTGCGTAAAACCGCACCCGCAGCGCTGAAAAAAGCCCTGCAACGGATCAACCGCGAATGGAACGCCCTGCATGCCCCGCAACTGGCGGCGTATCAGGCGTACGACAAGCCCCCGGAAAAACTGCTGCAAGCGATTGCCCTGGCCTGCGGTGCGATCGGCGATTACCTCAATGAGCATCCACAGGGCCTGGACAGCGGACTGCAGAATTTCTATTTCGACTTGCTGCAGTTTGCCCGTGTCGCGGAGTTGTATGACGCGCATTACCTGTTCGACATCAGCAAACGCGACCTCGACCGCCCGCGTCCGATGTCGCAACTGTGTTTGCGTAACGTGGTGCCGGCGGCGTTCATCGGGCCACGGCTGCAAGCGGCGCGCAGCAGCGTGCTGTTCTCGGCGACGCTCAGTCCGCGTGATTATTACGCCGATCTGCTCGGCACCCCGGGCGATACGGTGTGGATCGACGTCGAATCGCCCTTTGCCGCCGAACAGTTGCAGGTCCGCATCGTCAGCCAGATATCCACTCGTTTCAATCACCGTCAGGCCTCGCTGGAACCCATCGTCGAACTGATTGCACGCCAGTTCGCTGAGCGCCCGGGCAATTACCTGGCGTTTTTCAGCAGCTTCGATTACTTGCAGCAAGTGGCAACCTTGCTGGCTGAGCGATACCCCCGGATTCCCTTGTGGCAACAGTCGCGGGGCATGGCCGAAGGGGCGCGACAAGCCTTCCTCGACCAGTTCACCGCGGACAGCCAAGGCGTCGGTTTTGCCGTACTGGGCGGTGCGTTCGGCGAAGGCATCGACTTGCCGGGCGCCCGGTTGATCGGCGCATTCATTGCCACTCTGGGGCTGGCGCAGCTCAATCCGGTCAACGAACAACTGAAGCGGCGCATGGCGGCGATCTTCGGTGCCGGTTATGACTACACCTACCTGTATCCGGGTGTACAGAAAGTCGTACAGGCCGCCGGCCGGGTGATTCGCACCCGTGAGGATCGGGGGGTGGTGGTACTGATTGACGACCGCTTTGCCGAATCCCGGGTCCAGCAGCTGTTACCGCGCTGGTGGGCGCTCAAAAACGACCCGGTGGCTGTCCAATTCGGCGCAATGACGCATACTTCAGCACATGACACTGTGCGGTGAAAGTGATGAGTGAACACAACAGGACGGCTGCGATCGAGGAGCGGCGTTTCAGGCTGCTGATCGATGCGGTTGTCGACTACGCGATCTACATGATCGACCCGGATGGCATCATCACCAGCTGGAACTCGGGCGCCAAGCGGTTCAAGGGTTACGAGAAAAACGAAATCCTTGGCGAGCATTTCTCGCGGTTCTACACCGCTGAGGACCGTGCTGCCGGCCTGCCGCAACAGGCGCTCGACACCGCGATCAACGAAGGACGCTTTGAAGGCGAAGGCTGGCGGGTACGCAAGGACGGCACGCATTTCTGGTCGCACGTGGTGATCGATCCGATCATCGACACCAATGGCCAGTTGCTGGGTTTCGCCAAGATCACCCGCGACCTGACCGACCGCAAGATGGCCGAGGAAACCCTCAAGCAAAGCGAACAGCAGTTTCGCCTGCTGGTGCAGGGCGTTACGGATTACGCGATCTACATGCTCAGCCCCGAGGGGCGCGTCAGCAACTGGAACCAGGGCGCCCAGCGGATCAAGGGCTATCTGCCGGAAGAAATCATCGGCCAGCATTTTTCAATCTTCTACACCCCGGAAGACCGCGACAACGGCGAGCCGCAGCGGGCGCTGGAAATCGCCACCCGCGAAGGGCGTTTCGAAAACCGAAGCTGGCGGATGCGCAAGGATGGCACGCGTTTCCTGGCCCACGTGGTGGTCGATGCGATTCGCGGTGACACGGGCACGCTGCTGGGTTTTGCCAAGATCACCCGTGATGTGACCGAGGCCCATGAAGCGCAAGTGGCACTGGAGAAAACCCGCGAAGCGTTGTTCCAGGCGCAGAAGATGCAGGCTATCGGACAGCTCAGCGGCGGCATCGCCCATGACTTCAATAACCTGCTGACGGTGATTCTCGGCAACCTGGAAATCGTCCAGAAGCGCGTGGGTGACGACCCCAAAATCGGCCGTCTCCTGGAGAATGCCACTCAGGGTGCCTTGCGCGGCGTATCGCTGACCCAGCGTATGCTGGCGTTCGCCCGCCGCCAGGAACTCAAGACCGAGTCGGTCGATATCCCGCAACTGGTGCAAGGCATCACCGGGCTGCTGCGCAGCTCGCTGGGACCGGGAATCCGCATCGTGACGCGGTTTCCCGAGGGGCTGGAACCGGTGCTGGCCGACAACAATCAATTGGAACTGGCGTTGCTCAACCTGGCCACCAACGCCCGCGATGCCATGCCCGAAGGTGGCTGCGTGATCATTGATGCGCAACCGCAAGTGGTGCTTGAACAAAGCCATGCGACGCTGGCGGCGGGGCGTTATGTCTGCCTGCGTCTGATCGATGATGGCGAGGGCATGGACGCTAGCACCTTGTCCTCGGCCAGGGACCCGTTTTTCACCACCAAGGGCTTGGGCAAAGGCACCGGGCTGGGGCTGTCGATGGTGCATGGCTTTATCGAGCAGTTGGGCGGGCGTTTCGTCCTCAAGAGTGAAAAAGGCCACGGCACCACCGCCGAACTGTGGATTCCGGTGGCCGGCGAGGGCGCGCCAAGCCTGTCACAGAGCCGGTCCGCCGAGCAGACCACGGTGCCAAGGCTCAGCGTACTGGTGGTGGACGACGACTCTCTGGTGCTGACCAGCACCAGTCTGTTGCTGGAGGACCTCGGCCATCGAGTGGTCAGTGCAACCTCGGGCAGCCAGGCCCTGAAGCTGTTCGATGAGGGCGAAGTCATCGACCTGATGATCACCGACATGGCCATGCCGCACATGAGCGGTGCACAACTGGCGCATGCCGTGCGTTTGCTCAAGCCGGACCTGCCGATCATTCTCGCCACCGGTTATGCCGACCGCCTGGAAGGGTTCGCCGCGCAACTGCCACGACTGCCCAAGCCATTCACGCAGATGAACCTGGTCGAAATCATCGCCCGATCGATGAAAAGGGGCACTGGTCGATCCGGCTGAACTTGTCGGAATACGCAGCCTTCCAATGGTCTTTATTCATCTGGAGGGCGCGTCTTTTGCCTCGCATACTGACTCAGTCGACCGCTGAAGAAACCCTGACCGAACATAACGCCAAGATGTTCGGCTCGCCCAAGGAACGGCTGGATTTCTATCGCCGGGAAATCCAGTACGAGACCAGCATCCTCGCCAATCGCACCGACGCCTATCTGGCGGCGCAGTCGTTTCTGGTGATTGCCTTCGCCTCGTGTATGGCTAACCTCAATCCGGAATGGGGCAAGATGTTCACCTTGGTGGTGCCGCCGTTTCTGGCGTTGCTCGGCGTGCTCAGTTCACTCAACGCCTGGCCGGGGATTCGCGCGGCGTACGACATCATTGACCACTGGCATTTCAAGCAAAGCCAATTGCTGCACAGTGAACCGGTGATGGGCCTGGCCTATGACGAGTCGCCGCTGTTCAGCGAGATGGAATCGAGCCACAAGGGCTATCGCAAATCGCTGCTGTTTTCGGTGCGCACGCCGTGGATCTTTGCCACGTTCTGGGTTCTGTTGGGCGTTTATGCGGTGTTTATTCAGGTGACCAATCCATGAGGTGGACGGGCGGATGAGGCGCTTGCGCTGGATGTGTGGTGGGGTGGGATGTCCTCTCACCCCAGCCCTCTGGCGAAAGAGAGCGCTGGGGTGATGAGTCCTGGATTACGCCGTCTCAAGCTCACGCCGCGTTTGCACGGCATTCTGCACCGCCGTCGGAATGGGCGGGAAATCTTCGTTCAAGACATACAAATGGTCGATCGCGTCTTCAAACTTCGCATCGGCTTTCTTGCGCAAGGCTCGGTATTGCTCGAATCGCTCGAAGTCCGTCGGGGTCGTTTCAAGCAGTTCGTTTGCCGCTTTGTTCAGCGCGTGGGCTTCTTCGAACAGTTGGCGGTTGCGTTCCAGAGCCAGCGCTCTGCAAGCCTTGATTTGCGCAGGAGTCGAGCATTCGTTCATGACCGTGACCTTAATGTTGTCGAGGTTCCTTTTCATAGGCAGCGTGCCGCAGGGGAACCGAACCTGCCGGGCCGCGCCGGGTGATTGGCGCGGTTAATGTTGTGACCCGCGCCCATGGCTGGCTGATCCATTTTTTTGCAGAAAAAAATTCGATTATTTCCAACGATTTGAAGCGCTTGAAAAATCAGATTTTTCGTTTCTTAAACTGTTCGTACCGCGCAAGCATCGGCTGCGTACTCACGCCGTGCAGCAGAATGCTCAGGGCCAGCACCGATAACGTGATATCGGTGCACACCGTCGCCACTTCGACGCTCAAGCCGTGGTTCAAGGCGAAAAACAGATAAAACAGACTGCCGATGCCGCGGATGCCAAACCAGCCGATCAGCCCGCGTTGGGGCCAACTGAGCAAGCTGCCCCAAGGCATCACGGCCACGCTCAGCGGGCGAATCAGACAAAACAGTACGGCGCCAATCCACAACGCTCGCCAATCCCAATGGGCGATCAGTACGACGCCGAGCAGGGTCACCAGAAAGACTTCCATCGCCCGCTCGACCAGGCTGCCGAAGGCGAGCATGTCGCCCATCATGATGCCGGCGGCCACCTGGCTGTCCTGCAGTTGCGCGGTATCGCCATGCACCGCGTCCTGCGGTTCGACGTTCTGGTGGCCAACCACGGGTTGCACCAGATGCTCGGCCGGCGGTTGGGTGACGCCGGTGGACTTGACTTCCTCCTGGCGTAAGCCGAGGCCGGCAGCGAACACCGAGAGAAACCCGTAGCCGCCTATTGCATCCGCAACCACGTAAGCCAGTGCAATCAACGCCAGCGTGAGGTAATCATTCGGCCCCAGCGTGCTGTCCTCGTTGTGGATCCGCAGCGACAGGGCGATGCGGCCGATGCCACGGCCCATCCAGTAACCGGTCAGCAGCCCCACCGGCACGGCCCACAACAGGCTGCGCAAAACCCAGTCCTGCCATTCGCCGGGGCTGCCATCGCCGTGCAATAACAGCAGGCCGAGAATTACGAAAGGGAACGCAACGCCGTCGTTGAGTCCAGCCTCTCCGGAAAGGCCGAAACGCACGCTGTCGACGTCCTGCGCATCGTTGACCTGGACCAGCGCGGCGAGGACCGGATCGGTCGGTGCGAGAATCGCGCCGATCAGCAATGACGGCCCCCACGGCAATTGCAGGCCCCAATGCAGCAGCAGGCACACGCCGATGATCGTCAGCAGCATGACCGGCCCGGCGAGGCCGAAAGCGATGCACCAGGTTTTGTTGCGCAGCGGCAGGCGCAATTTCAACCCGCAGACAAATAGCGAAAAGAGCACCGCAACTTCAGTCAGGTGCTCCATCCATAGCGAAGCGTTTTCCAGCGACAGTTTCAGCAGGTTCAGGCCACTGGGACCGATAACGATGCCTAGCAGCAGGCACACCGCTGACGTCGTGACCGGCAACCAGCGTAGCCATGAAGATGTCAGAGCAAGGGTCAGCAGCACGCCGCCGAGCACCGCGACCCATACGCTGAAGTTCATCTTCGGGCACCGCCACGTGTCGTCAGGCGCAAACGCACCGGATCAACCCGCATGGGTGCGCAAATACTCAGGCGTGAGCACGTTGAACCACAGCAGGATCATCGACACCAGGATTGTCACCAGCACCAGCAGACCGACGCCCCAGACACTCGCCGAGTACAACAGGCCTTGCTCCCGGCGCTCGTGCATGAACGTCGGCAGGCCGACGAACAACAGGAACGTCGAATACACCGATGCTGCCCCCAGCACCAGAATGGCCAGCCAGCGGCTTGGGTAAAGGCCGGCGATTCCGGCGATGAAAAAAGGCGTCACGGTGTAGGCGGCAAAGCCGATGCACTGATTCAGCGTCGGGCGGGTATCGAAGGATCGCGACATCCAGCGGATGAAACCGCCCATCAACGCGACGCCGACAACAATGGTCAGGTACAGCAAAACGCACAATTGCACAGCGCTCGCGGCGCTCAGCTTTACCGTCTCACCCGCGGCGAGGCTCCAGCCGACATAGGTGGTGCCGACGAACAGGCAGACAGCAGGAATCAGCGCCAGGACCAGCAAATGCGCAAGATAGTGGCGCGGATGAGCCTCTTCTTCGCGGCGGATATCGGTCCAGGCGAAATTGGGTTGGGTGAAGAGTTTGACGATCGGTGCGGACATGACGATCTCCTTTTCCTGACGGCCCGTTGGGCGCTTACAGGTATGGAGAGGCGTCATGCCGCTGGGTTCAGTTTTTCTTGAACACGGTTACAGCATCGGTTTGCCGCCGGTCACGCCGTAGCGCTGGCCGGTGATGTAACTGGCTTGATCCGACGCCAGCAGCACGTAGATCGGCGCGACTTCCACCGGCTGGCCGGGGCGGCCGAGTGGCGTGTTGCCACCGAAGTTCTGCACTTCTTCCTCGGGCATGGTCGAGACGATCAACGGCGTCCAGATCGGCCCGGGTGCAACGCTGTTCACACGGATTTCCTTAGGCCCGAGCATCTGCGCCAGGCCACCGGTGAAGTTGGCGATGGCGCCTTTGGTGGTGGCGTAGGCGAGCAGGGTGGGTTTGGGCATGTCCGAATTGACCGAACTGGTGTTGATGATCGATGAGCCGGGACGCATGTGTTTGATCGCTGCCTGGCAAATCCTGAACATGGCGGTGATGTTGACGTCGAAGGTCATCACCCATTCGTCATCGGGGATCTCCTCGAAGTTTTCGTGGGTCATCTGGAACGCTGCGTTATTGACCAGCACATCGATGCGGCCGAAGCGCTCTACAGTCTTGTCGACCAGCGCCTGGCAATGGGCTTTTTCGGCGATATCGCCGGGCAGCAACAGGCATTGGCGCCCGGCCTGTTCGACCCAGCGTGCGGTTTCCTGGGCGTCTTCGTGTTCGTTGAGGTAGGCGACAGCGACGTCGGCGCCCTCACGGGCAAAGGCAATCGCCACCGCGCGGCCGATGCCGCTGTCAGCGCCGGTGATCAGGGCGATCTTGCCGCTCAGTCGCCCGGAGCCAACGTAGCTTTGCTCGCCGCAGTCGGGGTACGGTTCCATCTTGCGCTGCGAGCCGGGCACCGGTTGGGCTTGTTGGGGGAAGGGTGGTTTTGGATAGTCAGTCATCGCGGGACTCCTGATTTCAAGGCCAGTGTTCGGGGTTGACCCGACGGCTTTGCCTTGAGTTCGATCGGATTTGCAGCGGATTTAGTTCGCGGAGATCGCATCCAAATGTGGGAGCGAGCCTGCTCGCGAAGGCGCCGGGTCAGTGACATCAATGCCGACTGGCCCGCCGCCTTCGAGAGCAAGCTCCCTCCCACAATTGGTTTTGTTGCGGTCAGTAATAACTCTGGTGTACCCCAAACCTGTGGGAGCGAGCTTGCTCGCGAAGGCGCCGGGTCAGTGAAATCAATGCTGACTGACCCACCACCTTCGGGAGCAAGCCCCCTCCCACAATTGGTTTTGTGATGGTCAGTAATAACTCTGGTGTACCCCAAACCTGTGGGAGCGGGCTTGCTCGCGAAAGCAATTGATCAGTTTGGAAACCTTGGCTGACCCACCGCTTTCGTACAGCGCCGCTCGTGTCGCGGTCATGGCATACTGCCGCGCATGACTTTCAACTCCCCCTTGAGCGCTTGGCAACACGCGGTCCAACATAAGGGCTTCATCCAGGATGAAGCTCAGGAACACGCGGTCTGGGCGCTGCAAAAATGCCATGAAGCCCTGCATGCCGGTGCCCGCTCCGTCAGCGGTGTGTACCTGTGGGGGCCGGTCGGACGCGGCAAGACCTGGCTGATGGATCAGTTCTATCAGAGCCTGCGCGTGCCCGCCCGGCGCCAGCACTTTCACCACTTCATGGGGTGGGTGCATCAGCGCTCGTTTCAACTGACCGGCATCGCTGATCCCTTGCGGGTATTGGCGCGCGAGTTGGCCGCCGAGGTCCGCGTGCTGTGCTTCGATGAGCTGTTCGTCAACGATATTGGCGACGCGATTATTCTCGGGCGCCTGTTTCAGGTCATGTTCGACGAAGGCGTTGTGGTGGTCTGTACCTCCAACCTGCCGCCGGACGACCTGTATGCCGATGGCTTCAACCGCGACCGGTTTACCCCCGCGATTGCCGCGATCAAGGCGCACATGCAAGTGGTCGCAGTGAACGGCGCCGAGGATCACCGCCTGCATCCGGGCGCCATTGAACAGCGCTATTTTGTCAGTGCGCCCGGATCGCCGAGCGCATTGTCCGACGTGTTCAACGTACTGAATGCCGGGCAACCGTCCGCTGCCGAGCCCGTTGCCGTGGGGCACCGAATGCTCAATGTGGTGCGGGCCAGCCAAGCCGTGCTGTGGTGCCGTTACGCTGATCTGTGCGAGCAACCGTTCGCCGCGATGGACTTCATCGCGCTGTGCGACCGCTACCGGGCTATTCTGTTGAGCGAAGTGCCGAACCTGAGTGCGCGCAAGCGCGAGGGGCGCATTGCTCGCGGCACCGAAGATGGCGCCGAACGGGTGATCGCAGGTGATCGTGAACTGCCGCAGTTGTCGGTGCACGACGATGGCGTACGTCGATTCATCGCGCTGGTGGACGAATGCTACGACCGTAAAGTGCCGTTGTACATCGAGGCGCAGGTGCCGATGGATGCGCTGTACACCGAGGGCTATCTGCAGTTCCCGTTCCGCCGCACCCTCAGCCGTCTACAAGAGATGCAACTGCAGCGTTTCGCCGAAGCTTGAACAAGGAGAGGGCGCCGACATGAGCCAACCGCTGTCCCATCATTTGCTGACCATGGCCTATCAAAATGCCTGGGCCAATCATCGTCTGGCCAAGGCCTGGATCCAGCTCGACGCCGCTGAACTGGCGGCGCCACGGGTGAGCTTCTTTCCGGGCATCCGCCTGACGCTCAATCACATTCTCACCTGCGACTGGTTTTACGTGGATGCGCTGGAGCGAGAGCTGCGCGGTGACGAGCCGCACCCGGACTGCTACGTGTTCTTCAATCAGGACGAGCCATTTACCGAAGCCGCCTCGTTGCGCGACGAGCAGGCCCGCGTCGACCGACGGTTGATCGCTTATTGCGAACAACTGCGCGATGCCGAGCTGACGCGAATCGTCACCATTGCGCGCGACGCACCGCAACATGACAGTCGTCTGCGTCTGCTGTCGCATCTGTTCGAGCATCAGATCCATCATCGAGGTCAGGTCCATGCGATGCTCAGCGGGACGTCGATCGAACCACCGCAACTGGATGAATTTTTCTGTGCCGGCGAAAGCGCACTGCGCGCCGAAGACTTTGCCGAACTGGGCTGGACCGAGGAACTGATCTGGGGACATTGATAAAGCAAAACAGCGCAGCGGCCCCACGCAGCTGCTGCCGAAGGCTGGGATCTTTCTATTTTCCAATTGTGGCCCGGTCCGCACTCGCGCTAAGGTCAGCCAGCCTTTCAGTTCGCACTTTGCGTGCCGGGGCGATTGTTTGTTCGGGGATGGAAATGGATTGCGCAGAAATTCTTGTGCTTCAGGCCAGCTACACCAATCCGTTACACGCCGAGGCCATCGGTATCGTGCTCAATCATTATGCAGAAGACCCCATGGGCGGCGGACACCCGATCGCCCCGGAGCTGTTGCAACGCCTGCCCGAAGAACTTGCGCGGCGGCCCTATGCTTTCAGCGTGCTGGCGTTTGTCGGCGGCGAGCCGGCCGGTCTGGTGAACTGTTTCGAGGGCTTTTCAACCTTTGCCTGCAAACCGCTGGTCAATGTCCACGACGTGGCGGTGGTCGGCAAATTCCGCGGCCTCGGCCTGAGCCAGAAAATGCTCTGCAAGGTCGAGGATATCGCTCGTCAGCGCGGTTGCTGCAAGATCACCCTGGAAGTCCTCGCAGGCAACGCCGTGGCACAAGGCGCTTACCGCAAATTCGGTTTCGCCCCGGGAATGTTCAATCCCGATCATGGGCAGATGCTGTTCTGGATCAAGAACCTGCAGGCATAAAAAAGGCGCCCGAAACGGGCGCCAACTGTCTACTTCCAGGCCAGAGCGAAGCCATGGAAGGTCCATTGGTGATGCACAACATTCAGTCGCGATAAGACTCGGTGACTTGCGCGGTCTGGTCGGCGGGAACGCGGATTTCTTTTGCGTCAGCGTCGGCCTTCTGTGCGCTTTGCGCGTGCTGGACCGGGAAGTTGTCGTAGTAGTAACGCATGCGCTCGGCGCCGCCCTCGGCGAAAACGCTCGAAGAGACGAGGGCGAGCAGTGCAGCGAACATTGCGGTAGTGATTTTCATGGTACCTCCTACTGAACAAGTGGGAGTCGTTCATCCATGAAGCAGACCTCGGCGATGAGTGTGGGTGGGCGGCATTAAGTTGGTGTTAACAGCTCAAAGCCTCCAGTCCAGGCTCACTGTCAGGGTGCGCGGATCGCCCCAATACACGCCGTTGTAAAAGCCGACGTTGTCGTAGTACTTCTTGTCGAACAGATTGTTGATGTTCAGCGACGCCGACAGGTGGCGGTCGAACGCATATCGCGACATCAGATTGACCAGCGTGTAGGCGCTCTGGTTGATGCGCGCGTTTTCTGTAGTGAGCCCGACCGGGCGGATCGAGTTGCCGTAGACATCGCTTTGCCAGTTCACCGCGCCGCCCACGGTCAGCGCCTGCCACTCGCCTGGCAGGCGATAGGCCGTGGAGACCCGCAACAGGTTCATTGGCTCATTGGTGTTGGTGCGCTCGCTCGTACCGTTGACCGAGTGGGTATAGGTGTAACCGGCCGTCATGTTCCAGCCCGTCATGACTTCACCGGACACCTCGGCTTCGAAGCCATTGACCTTGTTGCCCTTGCCGCCAGACTTGTAGAACTGTTCGCGGGTTACCGGGTCCGGGGGCACTGAATTGTCGACTTCGGCGACATTGTCCTGCTTGCTCCAGAACACCGCAGTGGAGAGGTTCAGGCGCTCTTCGAACACACTGCCCTTGAGGCCCAACTCGTAGTTTTTGCCGACGACCGGGTCAATGTATTTGCGATTCTTGTCGCGGTTGCCCTGGGGTTTGAAGATGTCGGTGTAGCTCACATACACCGTGTATTGCGGCGTCAGGTCGTACAGCAGCCCGGCGTAAGGCGTCCAGACGTCGTTCTGTTTTTGGGTGGTGTAATCGACCTCGGTCAGTTGCCGATTGGTATCGAATTTGTTGCCGGTGCTGGACGCTTCCCAACTGCCGTATCGGCTGCCGAGCACGGCATGCAGATCTTCGGTCAGGCTCAGGCGCGTGGCGATGTATCCGGCTTGCTGCCGGGTATTGTCTTTGGAGCCAGTGAGATCGGTGACGGTGTCGCTGAATTTGGCGATACCGCTCATGTACTTCCAGTCGCGGATGGTTTCGTAATCGCCGGGTTGCGCACTGGCAACCGTATAAGGGGAGTGCGAGCGCCGCTCGGCCTCACCGTAGCCAAACATCATTTCGTGTTCACGCCCCAGCAGCGAGTAGGCGCCGGAGACATTGAAGTCATACGCCTGCATTTTCTGCGTGCCGATCATGTGCGAGGTGTAGGCGCTCATGCCGCTGCGGTCGGCCTTGGGGAATCCGCCGCCGCCGTAATAGACCTTGCCGTCGGTATCGCTTTGCCGGTGGGTGTAGGCAGCTTTCAGGCGCCAGCCGCCGGCCAGTTGCTGGTCGAGGGTGGCGAACGCGGTTTTGTCTTGCAGCGGCCAGGAACTCCACGACGTCGCCATGTTGGTCGAACGCCCCAGCCCGGCCTTGCTGCCATCGGCATTCCAGTAAGGCACGGTGCCCCAGGACGAACCTTGTACGTGCTTGTTCTGGTAGTCGTAACCGACTGCCAGCACGGTGGAGTCGCTCAGGTCGGCTTCCAGCACGCCGTAACCAACCTCCCGTTGCAGCGCGTATTTGTCTTTGATCGACTGGCTGTCGCGATAGGCGAGCACCGTGCGCCCACGCAAGCGACCATCAAACGCCAAGGGGCCACCGACATCGACGTAGCTGTAGTAATCGTCATAGCTGCCCCCGCTGACCCCGGCCAGCGCCTGCCATTGCGCAGTCGGCCGCTTGCGCACCATGTTGATGGTCGCCGACGGATCCCCTGCGCCAGTGGTCAGCCCGGTGGCGCCGCGGACCACTTCGATGCGGTCGTAGATAATCGTGTCCGAGTCGGACTTCATTCGATCGAAGGTGTTGAGCATCCCGTCGATCTGGAAATTGTCGATCGCATAACCGCGCGAAGAATAACTGACCCGATCCGAATCCAGATGCTGCACCACCACGCCCGTGGTCTGACGCATCGCCTCGGACAACGTGCCGAGCTTGAAATCATCCATCTGCTGACGCGTGACCACCGACACCGATTGCGGGGTTTCCTTGATCGACAGGTTAAGGCGCGTCGCCGTGCTCATCGCACCAGTGGTATAGGACTCGGTGTTTTCAGTGCTGGTGCCCAGGCCTTGCGCACTGATGTTGGTTGCGGCCAGTTCCAGTGCATTGCCGGCGGGTTGCGGAGGCTTTTCAGCTTCGGATTCGGCCAGCAAATCAGCGCTCAAAGCAGCACCGCACAGGCCAAGGGTAAGGGTCATGGAACGGGTGATGGGCGCAAACATCGCAGCCGACTCCTTGTCTTCGAGGGAAAAATTTCCGTTTGTTCAAAGACGAAGGGTGGGGTGGAGATTTAGGGGTAGACGAGAAGTATTGTTATTTGCGGATGTTTCAGCTTTTCGCAGGACTATTTAAAGAAGTCGGAGTGAGGGCAGGGCAGGCAACCGCCGCAAAACCTGCGAAGCACACCCGTTCCCCTGTGGGAGCGAGCCTGCTCGCGAACGCGGTGGATCAGTCGCAAAATCTGCAATGACACCCCGCGTATGCGAACAAATCAAATCACCGCACCGCGGCATCGCGTTAATGACCGGTGTCTGCGCCAGCTGTTCTCAAACGTTGAGCCTTGAGCGCCAAGCCTCGAGAGACGGGGTTAGCCAGATAGGAAACCTGACCTCGTAAACGGTCTTGAACGGGACTGCTGTCGCCGCCACGCTCGGGGTCACCCCAGGTCACTACGCGGCCACCGGAGGTCAATGCGACGAAACCTGATCCATTGCTATAGAGCGCTTGTACCTGAGTGAGCTGTTCTGCAACAGGAGAGAGGTCACCGCCAGATCGTACATTTCCCCACGCGACAACCGTACCGTTCTTGCGCAAAGCTGCGTAAGCAAGCCCACTCCCGCAGACCTGAACAATGTCATCCAGTTGGGCAATATCGGCAGGGATCGTTCCTCCCGCTTCGCTATTGCCCCATGCCACGACGTGCCCATTGGCTCGACGAGCGGCGAACGAGATGTTTGTTGAGCTGACGTCTACAATGTCTTTCATTTCAGCAATGACTGGATCAACAACTCCGCCGTAAGACGTGTTGCCCCAAGCGACCACCTGTCCCGTCCTGCGTATCGCACAGAATGCTCCGAAGTGAGCGGCCGTTAATTCGATAACATCGGTCAGGTCGGCAACGGGCTCGGGTAGCATACCGCCGCTGTTTTCCTTTCCCCATGCAACGATTTGGCCAGTGCTTCGAAGCCCTGCGAAGGCGCTGCTGGCACTTACCAGTTTTTTGATATCCGTTAGCTTTCCAAGCTCGACAGGAATCTCACCGCCAGTTGTTGCGTTGCCCCACGTCACCACTTCGCCATTGATTCGCTGAGCCGCGAAGGCCATAGGATTACTGGTCACTTCGACAATGTCGTTTAACGCACCGATTGCTTCTGGGAGTACTCCACCAGTAGCTGGATCCCCCCAGGCCGTAAGGCGACCGGTCTCTCTCAAGCCTGTAAATGCCCAGGCACTACTGACAACCTTGGTAAAACCTGACGGATCGATGTCACCCATGTCGCCGCCATACTCAGCTTCACCCCACGCATTGACCACTTGGTTAGCGCGAAGAATTGCATAAGCCCCGACAGAACAGCTCACGGCAACGATGTCTTTCAGGACGGCAATATTTGAAGGGACGATGTCTCCGTATTTCGGATGACTCCATCCCACGACGTCGCCCTCGTCGCGGATCGCTATGTAGGATGTCTCGCCGCCGATAATGTTGGACGGGTTGATTGTCAATTGGTCATCGTCTGTGCGCACTTGCAAGAGCTGTTGGGGCAAGTCGTCGCGCCAACTGTCTGCAACTTCCCAATGGGGACTTGAGGCGTATTTCCATTCAACTTTTAATGGTTTACCTGTCTGCGCGTGGAAGGCGCTCAGTATCCGACTGCTAACGGCTTTCTTGAATTCGCTAGAAGATCGCGCTCCCAAAACTCTGAGGCTCCCTTTATCTACCACCTCGCGCACATCATAAACCGTCGGATCCGAAGGCCCGTCTGTGCCCCCGGCCTTACGCTCAACCTGATAACTGAGCGCGATTTCCTCACCCTGTTCAGCCACTATCCGCGCATGTCCGATTTTGATCGAAGTCAGTTCCTTGTCCGCTTCGGCCGCCAGAACTGTGTGCGGGTGGGTGGTCGTGGTTTGGCCTTCCAGGGTGACGGTGATTTGATCGCCTTCCTTCAACCGCGCCTTGGCGGGGATGATGACGGTAGCGCCGTTCGGGTAAATCCCCCCCAATAGATCTTTTTGTTTGCCGGTTGCTTGGAGGAACGTGGCAACGGGTAAGTAACCGGGCAGGGTGTTCTGATGGCGGGCCAGAGGCGTGTGGCTGGAAGAACTATCGGTGGACATGGGCTGCAACTCCGTAGGTGAAAGTGACGGAGTGATTGAACGGCTAAAAACGCAATTGCGCACCTGTCAGATCTGACAGGTGCGAAGGTGATGCCGACGAGTGGTCGCGAACCGCGAGCGCGTTTTGTACTTCCTCCAAGCGCAAAAAAGCCCCGCATCTTTCGATACGAGGCTCTCCTACAAGCGAACAACGTTTATTTCTGCACGACTTCCGAAGGTCCTGCGGCGGCGGTTTTGGGCTTCATCAAACTGAAATCGATCAACGCACGCTGCTGGGTTTGGTAAGGATCACCAATCAGCAGCGGGCGCTCCTTGAAGCTGTCGCTGACCAGGCTCTTGCTGCGGTCGAGTTCGTCGAAGCTCAGGCCGGCCATGTCGGCCCAGGTGTGGATCAGGTGCGAGCTGCTGTACGGTCGCTCCAGGTCGGCAGCGAAGTTCCAGTCGTGGGTTTGCTTCCACTTCGGCGATGCCCAGGCCATGAACGGAATGGTGTACATCGGTGCGGTCGGTTTGTTTTCGTTGCGACCCAACGTTTTGTGGCCGACCGAGTCGAACACATCCTCACCGTGATCCGAAAGGTACAGCAGGAAGCCGTTCGGATCGGATTTGGCGTAATCCTTGATCAGGCTCGACACGACAAAGTCGTTGTACAGCACGGCGTTGTCATAGCTGTTGTAGGTCGGCACTTGGTCGTCCCGCACGCCAGCCGGTACGCCCTGGCGATCCTGGAATTTGTCGAAGGTCGGTGGATAGCGGTACTGGTAGCTCATGTGCGTGCCGAGCAGATGCACGACGATCAGCTTGCGCGGCGCCGCGTCGGCCAGGGCCTTGTTGAACGGCTCGATGACGTCGCCATCGTACTGCGCGGCGTTCTGGTTGCGGTTGTTGTTCAGGTACACCTGCTCATCGGCCTGTTCGGAGAAGGTCGTGAGCATGGTGTTGCGCTTGGTCATGGTCTGCTGGTTGGTGATCCAGAACGTTTTGTACCCGGCCTGTTTCATTACGCTGACCAGCGACGGAGTCGTCAGGTACAGGTCCGGATGCTCTTCGTCAGCGAAGGTCAGCACCTGCTGCAATGCCTCGATGGTATACGGGCGAGGGGTGACGACGTTGTTGAACACCGCCAGTTGGTCCTTGAGCTTGTCCAGTTCCGGCGTGGTGTTGCGCTGATAGCCGTAGAGGCTCATGCGCTGACGGTTGGTCGATTCGCCGATGACCAGCACCAGCGTCGCCGGCTGATTGGCGGAGGCGTCCTTGAGGTTTTTCAGCGGAGGGATCTTGCTCACGTTGTGCAGCATGCCCTGCATGTCGGCGAGGGTCTCCTGATAACGGTGATAGGCCACGACCATCTGCCAAGGCACGGCCGGCTCGATACGGGTTTCGAATTTTTCGAAGCCCTGGGCGAAAGAGCCCATGCGCAGCGTCTGCTTGACCAGCGGGTAACCGATCACCGCGATCAGAATCGCCATCGCCGCAACGAACGCACGGCCACGCGGCATGTATACCGGGCGCAGACGAGCCCACAGGAAGTAAGCGAATGCGGTATGCGCGAGGAACGCCGGAACCATCCACCAGGCAAAGTACTGGGTCATGTACTCGCCAGCTTCAGAGATGTTCGATTCGAACATGATGAAGATGACGCTCTGGGAGAACTCCTGCTCATAGATGAAGAAATAGCCAAGGCTGGCCATCGAGCAGGCCCATAGCACCACGCCGATCAGGGCGGCGAGCAAGCGGGTGTGTCTGGGGAAGAGCAACATTGGCGCCAGCCAGATCGCGCTCATGACGAACGCCTGGCGGAAACCGGTGAAGCCCGAAGTGCCGGTCAACTGAATCAACAGTTGGGTGATACCGGAGAAATACCAGAAAAATACGAACAGCCAGAGAAAACCAGCCCAGTCGAAACCTGTCGCAGTCGTTTTGCTGCGTTTGAACAATGCCATTCAGCACTCCAGCTCAGTCATCAAACCACCGCCGGAACGCATCCATGACACCGACGAACAAAAGCCGTACGCGCAGGTACGGCCAGAATGGGGGCGGAGTATCCCCAAGCGAATGTGAAAGTTTCGTTAATCGGCGCCATGCAACAGCCGCAAGCGCAGGGGTGAAACAGGTCGGGAACGACGATGGCCGCTCCCGTAGCAGGCAGGATCAGGCGTTGGGCGCGCGCAGCACAACCGGGCGGGGTTGGGGCTGGGCGTCTTGAGTCAATGCGCGCAGCTGCGCCAACTCGTGTTTCAACTGGTCGCGCTCGTCCTTCAACTGACGCAATTCATCGCGACGGATCGTGACGTAGAGGGTTTGTGGCGGCATTGCTGTGTGTACTGTGCCCATTGCTCACCTCGCAAATGGCGTGCATCAACTGTAAGTCGCCCTCGCTTTCGAGGTGCGTGACTTACTATCGGCGCCAATTTTGATTTCTTTTGCCTGTGAATGGAACTTTTTTATTTTTCATGGTCGGTGTGTCTTCGGCACGATTCGAGGCGTTATCAGTCTGGATCGGGCACAATGCCCGGAAACTTCATCGCAACGCTCTGGACTAACCTCCATCAACCGCGTTGGGCTATAACCAATGACACACATTTATTTGTAGTAAGGAGCATCAGCACATGCAACTCGGGATTATTGGACTGGGCCGCATGGGCGGTAATATTGCGCGGCGCCTGATGCTCAACGGTCACACTACCGTTGTCTACGACCGCAATACCGCTTTCATCGACACCCTGGCCGCCGAGGGCGCCACGGGCGTCGCCGACCTGCCGGCCCTGGTGGCCGGTCTGGACAAGCCACGCGCCGTCTGGGTCATGCTGCCGGCCGGTGCGCCGACCGAAGAGACCATCGACACCCTGAGCAATCTGCTTGAAGCCGGCGATACCATCATCGACGGCGGCAACACCAACTATAAAGATGACATTCGCCGGGCCAGGACGTTGGGCGAGAAGGGCCTCCACTACATCGACGTCGGCACTTCCGGCGGCGTCTGGGGCTTGGAGCGCGGCTACTGCATGATGATCGGTGGCGACGCCGAGACGGTTAAGCGTCTGGACCCGCTGTTCGCTGCTCTGGCGCCGGGCATGGGCGACATCCCGCGTACCAGGGATCGCAAATCCGACGACCACCGCGCCGAACACGGCTACATCCACGCAGGTCCTGCCGGCGCCGGGCACTTCGTCAAGATGATCCACAACGGCATCGAGTACGGCATGATGGCCGCGTTCGCCGAAGGCTTCGACATCCTCAAGACCAAATCCAGCGAGCGTCTGCCGGAAGATCAGCGTTTTGATCTGAACGTGGCCGACATTGCAGAGGTCTGGCGTCGCGGCAGTGTGGTGTCCTCGTGGCTGCTCGACCTGACCGCCGATGCGCTGGCCAGCGATCCGAAACTCGACGGTTTCTCCGGCTCCGTAGCGGACAGCGGCGAAGGCCAATGGACCATCGAGGCGGCCATGGAACAAGCAGTGCCGGTGCCGGTGCTGTCCAACTCGCTGTTCTCGCGCTACCGCTCGCGCGGCCAGGGCACCTTCGGCGACAAGATCCTGTCTGCACAGCGTTTCGGCTTCGGCGGCCACGTGGAGACAGCCAAGAAATGACCCATACGATCCGCAGAAAATCCAAGGCAGAACCCGCACCACCGACCACGCTGTTTCTGTTCGGTGCCCACGGCGACCTGGTCAAGCGCTTGCTGATGCCGGCGCTGTACAACCTCAGTCGCGACGGCCTGCTGGACGATAATCTGCGGATCGTCGGCGTCGACCACAACGCGATTACCGATGAAGCCTTCGCGCAGAAGCTCGAGGATTTCATCCGCAGCGAAGTGGCGGCGAAGGTCGGCAAGGGCGATCAGATGCTTGATCCGGCCTTGTGGGCCAAGCTCGCCAAAGGCATCAGCTACGTCCAGGGCGACTTTCTGGACGACAGCACTTATTCAGCGCTGGCGGCGAAAATCGCCGCCAGCGGTACCGGCAATGCGGTGTTCTACCTGGCCACCGCGCCACGTTTCTTCAGCGAAGTGGTGCGCCGACTCGGCAGCGCCGGTTTGCTCGAAGAAACCCCTGAAGCGTTCAGAAGGGTGGTGATCGAGAAGCCGTTCGGCTCCGACCTGCACACCGCTGAAGCCTTGAACGCTTGCCTGCTCAAGGTGATGACGGAAAAGCAGATCTACCGGATCGACCATTACCTGGGCAAGGAAACCGTGCAGAACATCCTCGTCAGCCGGTTTTCCAACAGCCTGTTCGAAGCTTTCTGGAACAACCATTACATCGACCACGTGCAGATCACGGCCGCCGAAACCGTCGGCGTCGAGACCCGTGGCAGCTTTTATGAACACACCGGCGCACTGCGTGACATGGTGCCCAATCACTTGTTTCAGTTACTGGCGATGGTCGCGATGGAACCGCCGGCGGCGTTCGGCGCCGATGCGGTGCGCGGCGAGAAGGCCAAGGTCGTGGGGGCGATTCGTCCCTGGACCGTCGAGGAAGCGCGCGCCAACTCGGTTCGCGGCCAGTACAGCGCCGGTGAACGCGACGGCCAGCCATTGAACGGCTACCGCGAAGAACCCAATGTTTCGCCCGACAGCACCACGGAAACCTACGTGGCATTGAAGGTGATGATCGACAACTGGCGCTGGGTCGGCGTGCCGTTCTACCTGCGTACCGGCAAACGCATGAGCGTGCGGGACACCGAAATCGTCATCTGCTTCAAACCGGCGCCTTACGCGCAGTTCCGCGACACCGAAGTGGATGAATTGCAGCCGACCTACCTGCGCATCCAGATTCAGCCCAACGAAGGCATGTGGTTCGACTTGCTGGCGAAACGACCCGGGCCGGCGTTGAACATGGCCAATATCGAGCTGGGCTTCGCCTACAAGGATTTCTTTGAGATGCAGCCGTCGACCGGCTACGAAACGCTGATTTATGACTGCCTGACCGGCGACCAGACACTGTTCCAGCGCGCCGATAACATCGAGAATGGTTGGCGCGCGGTGCAGCCGTTTCTCGATGCCTGGCAGCAGGATGCAAGCGTCGAGACGTACGCAGCGGGTGAAGATGGCCCCAAAGCGGCTGAAGATCTTTTGACTCGCGATGGCCGCGTCTGGCATGGCCTGGGATGAGCAAACCGATCCGTTTTCTACTGAGTGACATGGACGGCACGCTGTTGCTGCCCGATCACACGCTGAGTCAGCGCACCATTGACGCGGTGCGATCGCTGCGCGAGGCGGGCGTGTTGTTCAGCCTCGCCACCGGGCGCCCCCCGCGAGCCATGTTGCAGCAGATCGAGGCCTTGGGCGTTGATCTGCCGACCGCGGCGTTCAACGGTGGCACCATCGTCAATCCCGACGGCACTTTGCTGGCCGCGCATTATTTACCCGCGACAACGGCGCTGATCGCACTGGCGCAATTTGCCGATCAGCCGGATGTCGAGATTTGGGTCTTCAGTGGCGGCGACTGGTTGCTCAAGGATCCGCACGGGCCGATGGTGCCCCGCGAGCAGCACGGCCTGGGCTACCCGCCGGTAGTGGTGGAAAGCTTCGAGCCGTATCTGGAGCGTATCGACAAGATCGTCGCCACGAGCAACAACACCGAACTGTTGATCGAACTGGAAGCGCAACTGCTGCCGAAGGTCAACGGCATGGCGCAAGTGTCGCGTTCACAACCGGTGTATCTCGATGTCACTGCACTGGAGGCCAATAAAGGCACCGCACTGACGACCATTGCCGATTACCTCGGCGTGCCGCTGGAGCAAACGGCTGCAATCGGCGACGGCGGCAACGACCCGGCGATGTTCAAATGCGCCGGCCTGTCGATCGCCATGGGCCAGGCGGAGGAGGCGGTGAAGCGTCAGGCTGATGTCGTCACCGCGCCAAACACCGAAGACGGCGTGGCCCAGGCGATCGAGCAATACATCCTCCCGCGCTGATCCAGCACAAAACCCCCGTGTGGGAGGGGGCTTGCTCCCGAAGGCGGTGGGTCAGTCAACATCAATCTCACTGCGCCGGCGCTTTCGCGAGCAAGCCCGCTCCCACAGGGTAATCGGTCTTCTGTCAGAGCCAATAACTCACGGCATACCAGCCGAGCAGGCCCATGACCACGGTATAGGGCAGCGCCATCCACACCATTCGCCCGTACGACAAGCGCACCAGCGGTGCAATCGCCGAGGTCAGCAGGAACAGGAACGCGGCCTGGCCGTTTGGCGTCGCCACACTCGGCAGATTGGTGCCGGTGTTGATCGCAATCGCCAGCGTCTCGAAATGCTCGCGGGTCATGTGGCCGGCGAGGAAAGCCTGTTTGACTTCGGTGATGTAGATCGTCGCGACAAACACATTGTCGCTGATAGCCGAGAGCAACCCGTTGGCAATAAACAGCATGCCCGGCTGCTGGTCCACCGGCAGGGCAAGCACCCACTGAATCAGCGGGGCAAACAGTTGTTGATCGTGAATCACCGCGACCACGGCAAAAAACACCACCAACAGCGCGGTAAACGGCATCGCATCCTTGAACGCAGTGCCCAGGCGATGCTCATCGGTGATCCCGGTAAACGCGGTGATCAGCACAATGACCATCAAACCGATCAGGCCGACTTCGGCCAGGTGGAATGCGAGGCAACCGATCAAAATCAGCGCCGCCGCACCTTGCACCAGCAATGCTGCAGTCTGACGCGTCGTGCGCTCGGCGTTGTCTTCGGCGGCGTAGTTGGCCAGAACAGCACGAACGTTATCCGGTAAAAGCGTGCCGTAACCGAACCAGCGCAGCTTTTCCAGCAGCACGCACGTCACCAGACCCGCCGCCAGCACCGGTAGGGAGACCGGCGCGACTTGCTGGAAAAATTCGCCGAAATGCCAGCCCATCTCATGACCGATTAACAGATTCTGCGGCTCGCCCACCAGCGTGCACACGCCGCCGAGCGCGGTACCGACCGCGCCGTGCATCAACAGGCTGCGCAAGAAAGCGCGAAATTGGTTCAGGTCGTCGTGATGCAGCGTGGGCAGGTGCTGGTCGTCGCTGAACTCGCTGTCCTGGCGTGGATCGTTGCCCGAAGCCACGCGGTGGTACACCGAATAAAACCCCACCGCCGCGCTGATGATCACCGCGGTCACGGTCAGGGCATCGAGAAACGCCGAAAGAAACGCCGAGAGGAAGCAGAACATCAACGACAGGATCGCTTTCGAACGCACGCCGAGCAACAGGCGCGAGAAAAGAAACAGCAGCAGATCTTTCATGAAGTAGATGCCTGCGACCATGAACATCAGCAGCAGAATCACCGGGAAGTTATGCAGCAGCTCATCATAGAGTGCCTGCGGCGTAGTCATCTTCAGCAGTAGCGCTTCGACCAGCAGTAGGCCTCCGGGCATCAGCGGGTAGCACTTGAGCGCCATGGCCAGGGTGAAGATGAATTCGATCACCAGCAACCAGCCCGCTACGACCGGGCCTACGGTGAACAGCACCAGCGCATTGATAATCAGGAAACCGATGATTGTCGCCTTGTACCAGCGCGGCGACTGCCCGAGAAAGTTGTGCGCGAACGCCTGGGCCATTGATCCGGACATCGGTTGCTCCTTGTTTTATTGAAGGGCGCAAGTTGCCGGATGTGACGGGCAAGTTCAAGTGGGGCGTGGGTTTGTCTCAATCACCCATGGGGCCGACGCTGTTCCGTCCGCCTTGCGAACGATCAAGTTTTGCGTGCCTGGCAAGAAATTTTTGACCTTGGTGCTCCAGTATTCGTCCGAATGTGCTGATCAACTAAAGCGCCTACTGTCAGAACAACAGGTACGAGGCTAATCCACGCGAACGGTGAGACGCTGTCACCGTCTGCTCGCCTAGCGATTGAGATACCGCGCCACCATCGCCCGGTAGTTGCCGTCCAGCGAATACCCGCCCACCACAATGGCTCCGTCCACTTGCAGCGCCAGTGAGTTGGCGGTGTCGAGGCTCCTGCCCAGGCGGGTCCGTAGCCAGCCATGGCCAGCGCCGAAGCTTGAATCCAGATGGCCATCGGGCCGATACCGGGCGACGATAAAGTCGGCCTCGACCCCGCCGATGGTTGCGCCCACTGCGATGATGTTGCCGTTGGCCATGCGCTGGGCGGCGCTCCACTGGCAGCCGCTGGGGCCGATATCCAGCAACTGGGGCTGGCCGTTATTGCAATGTGCGTCGGGGCGCCCGTTGGCGTGCAGGTTGAACGCCAGGCAGCGAATCGGGTCGCGGCTGCTGCCAAAACACTGCAGCGACTCACCGGACTCGATGACCTGACTGACCTGGGCGCTTTTGCCGTGAGCCGTGAATGCCATGAAGCCGTCCACGGCGAACCGTTCATCCAGGCGCCCATCGGGCAGGTAGACAGCAAGTAGGCCTTCTTGCGGAAAACCGATGGAGCCGGCGACCACAATCCTCCCGTCGTTTTTCAGCAGTAGGCGACTCAGCCAGGTATTGAGCAACAAGTGGCGGACCATCACGAAGCCGCGGCCGTTAAAGCTGTCATCCAGGCTGCCGTCGGCCTTCAGACGAATGAGCAGGCCGGCATGGTCCGCGAGTTCGAAATGATGGTTGGCGATCAGCAAGATGCGGCCGTCATCCTGCACGGCAAAATCACAGGCTTCGACACCCGGGACACCGGGCGGTAACCAGTGATCGCGGGTGCCCATGGATAAATCGCCCGGCAGGCGCACAACCTGAAAACCGTTATCGGCGAACGCTGGGTCTGGCCGGCCCTGCGCATCGAACAGGGCGAAGCCGGGCAGGGTGCGATGGCTGTTTTCATAATGCAGGCCGGCCAGCAGAATGCGCCCGTCCGGCAGCGCCTGGACCTTGCCGGCCATGGCTTCGAAACCCGCGGCAAACGTACCGATCACGCTGCCCTGAACGCCGAAGGACAAGTCGGCCGAGCCGTCTGCGAGCAAGCGCGCGAGACCGAAACGGCAGCCTTCAAGGGTACCGACCTTGGCGGCCACCAGTATCCGGCCTTGGGCATCAAGGGCGACATCCTGGGTCAGGCTGGACAAGCTGCCGGCAAAGTACACCTGCGCAACGCCGCGGAAGGCGAACGTCGAATCAAGTGGTCCCGGATGGTCTGCTGACGCTGGAAGCGCAAAGGCGTTCAGGGTGGACATGCACGCATCTCCTTGCGAGTTGACCACGGCCGGGAGCCGGCGGGGATAACTGCATGAGCGGAACATTCAAAACCTGAACGCGAGGAAGTACAACTGTTAGAAGTAGCAGACGGACGGTCGCACTGTGCCAGAACAGTGTCTTTTTGAACCAGTCGCAAGCCTGCCAAGCAACTTGACGAAAAAGCGCTGTGAAAAGTTGTACGAAAGAATGTCTTTTAAAAAAGAAGGGGCAACTAAGGCAAGCATGCGGATGACGTGAATGTCATCCGCATTGTCCGTGATCAGTGAGGCATCGACCAGGACTGCAGCTTATGACCTTCTTTGCTAAGTTCGCTACGAGCCTGCTGCAGCAGTTGCTCAAGTTGCGCAGGATCAGAGTAGGTGCTGCTAGGAATCTGTGTGCGACCGATGTGGGAATTGGTGCGGTCGATAACGGTCAGGCTCAATTCGCCATTGCCGTCTTGTGGTGCCCAGGCCACGCACTGGAAAGGTTTGAACGCGTGGTTGGCAATCAAAAGAGCTTCGTTGATACGGAGCGGGGCGGTCATGGGGTCTTCTCTCTATAAGTGCCCAATCAAATGATGTGCCGTCGGTTGGGCTTACCGTTCGGCTGGTTACTTGTACTGATGCACGCAACCGGGGAGCAGGTCACACCTGAGACAAAGAAATTTCGACTTTATTTCATGGCCCCGCCATAAAGAGCAGTTTGAAAGCGGGCTGAAAGTTTTGTGTCGATAGGCAACTAACCAATCCCGTTCTTATAACGGATTTGCTGGTACATCTATAAGCAAACGGTACAAGGCTCTGTCAAAATCTTGCTAGTGTTACAGCCAGGTCTGCCAAATGACTGTTTTTACAATCATTTCCTAAAATTTGGCGCCAAGGATCAGACATGAACGAAGCGCCAGCCTTACGCCGTCTACTGGTTGTCGACCCCTGCGACGATTGCCACCGTTTATTGCCCGGCTTGCGCACGGCAGGCTGGGATGTCGACAGTTGTTCGCTGGAGCATGCCGCTGATCGTGCGTGTGATGTCGGCTTGCTGCGTTTGCAGCCTTTTCATCTGGAACGTCCCGAAGCCGTCAAGGAGCTGATCAGCCGCAGTGGCACCGAGTGGATTGCCGTGCTGAACCAGGAGGTCCTGCGCTTACAGAACGTTGGCGACTTCGTCTGTGAATGGTTCTTCGATTTCCACACCTTGCCCTTCGATGTCTCGCGGGTGCAGGTCACGCTCGGTCGCGCGTTCGGCATGGCACGTCTGCGCGGGCAGGGGACGATTCATGTCGATCAGCCGGAGCATGAGTTGCTCGGCGACAGCAAACCGATTCGTGAGCTGCGCAAGTTGCTCAGCAAACTCGCACCTACCGAGTCGCCCGTGCTGATCCGTGGTGAAAGCGGCACCGGCAAAGAGTTGGTGGCGCGGACGCTGCATCGGCAATCGCAACGCCACAGCAAACCGTTTGTAGCGATCAACTGCGGGGCCATTCCCGAACACTTGATTCAGTCCGAATTGTTCGGCCATGAAAAAGGCGCATTTACCGGTGCCCATCAGCGCAAGGTCGGACGCATCGAAGCGGCCAATGGCGGCACGTTGTTTCTCGATGAGATCGGCGACTTGCCGTTGGAACTGCAAGCCAATCTGCTGCGCTTCCTTCAGGAAAAACACATCGAGCGAGTGGGCGGCAGTCAGCCCATTCCGGTAGATGTACGCGTTCTGGCTGCGACGCACGTCGATCTTGAGGCCGCCATCGAGCAAAAGCGCTTTCGTGAAGACCTCTATTACCGCCTCAACGTGCTGCAAGTGCTGACCGCGCCTCTGCGCGAACGCCACGGCGATCTGTCGATGCTGGCCAATCACTTTTCACACTTCTACAGCCACGAAACCGGACGGCGGCCACGCAGCTTCAGCGAAGATGCCTTGATCGCCATGGGTAAACATGACTGGCCGGGCAATGTGCGCGAACTGGCCAATCGGGTGCGCCGCGGGCTGGTATTGGCCGAAGGCCGGCAGATTGAGGCCCGCGACCTCGGATTGATCAGCCAGCAGTCAGTCACCGCGCCCATGGGCACACTCGAAGACTACAAGACTCGCGCCGAACGCCAGGCCTTGTGCGATGTGTTGAACCGCCACAGCGATAACCTCAGCGTCGCTGCCAAAGTGTTGGGCGTGTCGCGGCCGACGTTTTATCGGCTCCTGCACAAACATCAGATCCGTTAGATAACTGAAGATCAACAGATCGTCCGAACGCGGCCCGAGCGTTCGGACGATCTTTTGCTTTTAGAAGTAATACGGGAATTTCAGGCTGAAGGAAAAGTCCGGCGCATCGTCCGTCAGGCCGATCGACAGGTTCGGCACGATGGTCAGGTTATCGCTGGCGGCAATGGTCATGCCGACGTTGAAGTATCCGGCGTTGGCGTCGCTGGACACCACCGATTCCCAGTCCCCGCCATCCTGTTTCAGCTTGCTCTTGCGTTGCACCAGGTCGGACACCGAGAACGACATACTCATCTTCTCGTTCAACGCGAAAGCGATACCGGCGCCGATCTGGAAGCTGTCGCCGATGCGCACCTTGCCCGGGTTTTTCTGGTTGACCGTGGAGCTGACGTCGTCAAACGACTCCTCCAGGTTGTGCGTGTACGACAGGCTGCCGAACAGCACCGCCGGGTCAAACGTCTTGACCAGCGAGATACCCGGTGTGATCGACCAGACGCCGTTGCCGGTCGGCAGGGTATCGGGGACGAACAGGTTGGAGTTGGCATCGGTCTGGCGCAGCTTGATGCCGAACGGATCCTTGCCCGTCGGCGCCTTGACCCGCAAGGTGACGACCGCATCCGGGGTATTGACCGATTCGTCGAGGAATTTGTAAGCGATGCCGAAGTTGACGTCGCCCAGGGTTGGGTCCTTGGTCACGGTTTCTTCGGTGGTGACGCCGGCCGCGCCTTCGTTACCGCCACCCGACTGATACGTCGATTCGCGGTACACCACCGGCACGTTCAGGTCGAATTGCCACCGATTGTCGAAGTTGTAGCGACCCGTCAGGTCGAAGGTCCAGGTGTCGGCCTTGATCCGGTCGAGGTTGATGTTGCCGAGAAAGATCGAATCCAGCGCGAGGAAACCGTTGAGGATCAATTGGCGAGTGTCATAGCGCGAATAGGTGATGCCGGTCTCGACACTGAACTTGCCACCGCCAAAAAAGCCGCTGGCTTCGTCATACAGGTTGGAGACGCTTTGCGCCGGTTGCGAATCGTCGGCCAGCGACTGACCGTAAGAAGCGCCACTGCCCCCGGCGGCGCCTCCCGATGCAGCGGCCGCACCGGTGCCGGTGGCGACACGGTTGCCTTTCATGTCCGATGGCGATTTGGCCAGTCGTTTTGGCGGTGGGGCGGCGGGCTGTTCTTCGACCTGGCGAACCCGTTGTTCGAGTACCGCCAGGGCCTGTTGCTGTACTTCGTATCGTTGTTTCAGTTCCAGAAGTTCCCGTTTCAGGGCTTCTACATCGGCGTCGGGAGCTGCTTGCAGCATCGCCGCGGGTAGAAGGGTACTCAAACACACTGCGGCACGCAGTGATACTGATCGATACATGAATAAGCCGTCCCTTTAAGCCCAATGATCGAGAGTCAGCGTAGTTCAATATCCGCTTATGCGTAGGGCCCCGAGTTGAGTCAGGTTGCAGTCCAGTGCGCCGGCGCTTCTGCCGTTATTGTTCAGTACGACGTTGAGCTGTGTGAGGTTGTTGACCACGTTGGCACTGCCCAGCAGGCGGGTGTTCTGCAGCAGTCCGCCCTGGGCGACTTGTTGCAATGCCGTGCCCTGGTTGCCACTGGCCTGAATGGCCATTTGCACGCCACCGCCCGACGCGGAAACCGCGACGCTGCCGGCGCCGTTGCTGCCGGTGATGGTCTGTCCGGCCACGAGCGCCTGACCTTGCGACGGCAGCAGTGCCGGCGCCTGACTGGCTTCGCTGACGTTGATCGCCACATTGTTGTTGGCGGTGTTGCCATCGCCCGCCGCGCGTACGCTTTGTGTCACGCCCTGCGTGCTGTTGAGGCCGGCGCCACCGATGACGGTGCCAGTGCCCAGTGTGGGGGTGCTGCCGTTGCCCGACTCCTTGATGGTCGAGACATAAAATTCCGGTTTGACCGTTGCAGCCTGGATCTGCATTGAGGTCGCGGCCCCGATCAGGTCGCCGCTGGCGTTGCGCCAGGTACTGCTCATGACAATGCCGAAGCTGATAATCCGCCCCGGCATCACATACCGACCACGCAGCTCGGCGAGCTCCTGGTCCTTGATCTCAATGGGTTTGAACCCTGCTTGGGCAAAACCTGATGCACTCGCTGCCAGGCAGGCGGCGGCCAGCCAGTATGAGCTTTTCATTTGCTGCTCCCGGGACATCCAGTCCCATTCTCTAACTCGGCGATTAAAAAAAGTCGCTCTGAATGAACCCGAAATCCATCAATTCCGCATCTTTGACCGGGTTGAAGCCGTCCAGCTTGTTTTTTGCCGTCAGCGGCACCGGAGGGCTGCGCAAGGCATTGACCTTGTCATACCCGGGACCCACGATGGCGAAGACAATACCGTTCCAACCTTTGACAAAGTCATCATGTTTGTAGCGTTTGTGGCCGAGTACCGGGTCTGCGATGTACACCCAGTGCTTGTCCGAACGCTGCAACACGACGAAATGCTTGTAGCCGCGAATGTCCATCAGGACCACCACCGGAATGGTCACCGCTTCGAGTTTCTCGGGCGGGATCCGGTAGCCTCGGGCGCGCATGCCGATGCTTTCCACGTAGCGCTTCATGTCGAGCATGGAGAAACCCTGGGTTCGCACCAGGTCCTGGTCAGCGTTGACCAGCATGCCTTTGATGATGTGCTCCTCATCGACGTCGAGCCAATAGGCCTGGCGCAGGACCGTTGCCAGTGCAGCAGCGCCGCAGCTGAAATCGGTCTTCTGTTCGACGATGTCGGCAAACTTGCGCTCACGCAGGCTCTGCACGTCCTTGTAAACCAGCACGCCACCCGGCAAGGCAGCGACGGGCATCTGCGCTGCCTGAGTCAGGCCACACAGACAAAGCAGAGTGAGGAGGGCAGGAGTTCGCATGATCGAATACGCCTTGTGGAACCGGGGAAAAGCCCCGTTGCCGGGGCTTTCGTTTCGATCGCGCTACATGCAGGCTTTGCAACCTGCGGCGATGGACAGCGAGTTGCTTTGCTGGTTGCCCACACCGGCCGAGACGTTGGCTCCACCGTTGCCGGAGAAGTTGTTCATCGAGTTGGTCATGTTGGCATTGTTGACAACAGGGGTTTTCCAGCCGTCTTTGGTCAACACTTGGTGGGTGGTGACGCCAGCGAGGCCAAAAGTACCCACGGCTTCGAACTTGGCTTTCTGATCATCGTTGCCGCCGTGGCCGCCGCCACGGTTACCCCAACCGCCATGGTTGTCGTCTTCGATGGTCGCGGTGCCTTTGGCTTTGAACGTGCCAGCGGCTGCATAAGTGCCGGTAAGGGTGTCGGTCTTGTACGCCTGCACGCCTTTGTTTTCGACGACCAGGCCAGTCGAGGACTGGTTGGCAGAAGCTGCAGCCTGCGCTACACGGCCACCCGATACGGCGATGGCGAGGTTGTTTTTCTGCTGGTTGAAGTTGCCGGCCGTCACGTTGATCCCGATGTTGCCGGAACCACTGTTGCCTGCGTTGTTGAGGTTGGCGTTGTTGAAGGTCGACGAGTTTTTCACGTAGTTGTTGTTATTGACCTGAGTCGCGCTCGAGGCCGCAACAGCGTTACCGAAGATGAAGCTTTCGTCGGCGGTGGCCAGCGCAGCGGCGTTGTCCTGCTGGTTGCCGTCGCCGGCAGCAACGTTGGCGCCCATGTTGCCGTTGGAGCCATTGAGCGAGTCGCTGGCATTGGCGTTATTGAGCGTGCCCTGGTTTTTCACCACGTTGCCGTCGCTGTCTTGCACGTCAAGTACGGCGGCGCCGGCGCCGGCAGTGATTTGCAGAAGTTGTTCCAGGGTAGGGCCTTTGGGCTGGTGATTACCGTGCCCGTTGCCATGCCCGTTACCATGACCGTTGTTGTCATCACGGCCGCCTGCCTGTGCTGCGATTGCCATCACTGCTGCAAGTGCGAAAACCAGTGGTTTGAGAGCCATTGTAGGTTTCATGGTGTTTCTCCATCGTGCTTATTAGTTGGTTAAGTGTTGGTACTTTCTAATTGCACTGCGTGTGTTTGGGTCAGTCTGCGACCCGGATGCTCAGGGTGTTAGCCATGCGGTTCCCCACCCCGGCACTCTGGTTCACCTGGATCACCCCGCGGCTGCCGGTGAAGGCCTGATCACTTGTCGTGACCTGGCGACTGCCGGGTGGGGTACCAGTTGCTCCTGAGCTCGGTAAAAACGCCACGTTCTGTTGCGAAAGGGCGCTGTCGTCAACGCTCTGCGGTGCAGCACTGATGCTGACGCGCGTGACGTTGGCCATCTGGTTATTGGCCCCGGCACCCTGGTTCACACCGAGGATGCCGTTGCCATTGCTGAAAGAATTGCCGCCGATGTTGGCGCTCGCGTCGATAGCGCGGCTGGCGGAGGTATCGAGGGTCTGGGTGATGCGGGTGGCGGCGTGCGCTTCGGTGCCGATGGCAATCGCCTTGGTGTTGGCTTGCTGCATCTGGTCACCGGCGGCCTGGTTGACATTGAAGTTGCCGCGGTACTGCGCGCCTGAATCCTGAATATTTGCCTGGTTGACTGAAGCCGAATCGGCCATGGCGCTGGTGCAGCCGAGCAGGGCAAGTAGCAGAAGAGTGCGATTCATCTCACTGGCCTCCGGCCATGCGGGTCAGGGGTGCCAGACCGGTGCTCATCGCCCGGTTGACCGTATTGGAGATCGAGCCGCCCGCGCCGCCACCCGTGCCAACGCGCATGCCGGGCAGACCGTTCTGGTTGGTCAGGGTATTCATGCCGGGCAGGTTGGAGCTGGGGGTGGTCATGTTGCCGCGGATCGAAGAACCGCTGGCGACACTGGCGAAGTCGCCGTCGCTGAGTTCGGTGTTGCTGAGGGTCTGATTGATCCGCGCCGAAGGGTTGGCGTTGACGGTGGTCGGGTAGGGGTCTTTGCCGCCATTGCGACCGATAGGGATCGGCTGCACGTCGCGATTGAGGACGATCACGCCATTGCCTTCGGCCTGCGCGCTGACACTGAACACGACGCTGGCGGCTGATCCGATCAGCAGAAGACAGGTCAAACCTTTACTGAAATTCCCCACGGCTGCAATTCCTTCTTCGGTGGGCTGCCCTTGGTCAGCGTTGTGAAGGAGAGAGCGAAAGCTGTGCCGCTTTTGGAATGCCTTGGCTTTTCAATGATTTGCGTAAACCCGGTGCGGGTTTGGGCTGGGATCTGTTTCAAACGTGAAACACGCCGAGCGGCACGCAGTTGGCACTGGCCTGAGGGATGCTCTGGCGCGGGGCTAACGTCGAGGTGTTTCATTGGTGTAACAACGCTGATGACAAAGCCATGAACATGGCCCGCAGCGGCCTTTGAGCGGTCGGCGGTGTTTCAGAAATGGACACTTTGCGCAGACTCGACGGGCGTTGGCACCCGCCGTCGGGTTATTCGGCGAGTAATTGCTCGACGGCGGCAAAGGCTTGCACTTGCCGTGCGGCCCAGTCGCCCTGAATGATTTGCAACGGTTGCTGGTGCTGTTCGAGCCAGTGGCGAGTGGCGTGATAGAACGCCAGACGCTCGGGCAGGTCTGGTTGGCAGCGCTGGCCATCTTCGGTCCAGTCGATCTGCTCCGGTGACAACAGAAGGTGCAAGTCGTAATGGCGCTTGAGCAGTTCCGCTTCCAGCCAGGCCGGGCAGGCGCCGAACAGCGTCTGGCTCCAGAGAATATTGCTCAACAGATGGGTATCGAGAATCAGCAACGACGGCTGTTGCGCGCGTGCCTCATCCTCCCATTGCAACTGGCCTCGGGCGATTTCGGGAATGTCGGCCAGGCAGGTATCGCGGGGGTTGAGTTCGATAAACCGACGCACGTATTCATCCACCCGAACGCCGCCGAAACGTTGTTGCAGACCCGCCGCCAGCCAGCTTTTGCCAGTGGACTCAGGTCCCGTCAACACGACAACTTTCATCGTTGCAGCGCCGGATCGGCTCGCCATTCGCGATAACCCTGGACGGCGAGCAGGGTAAACAACCCGTACAACGCAGCGGTGAGGTACAGCCCTTTATAGAGGAACAGCCCGACGAAAATCACATCGAGCACGAACCACAGCGTCCAGCATTGCAAGCGCTTCTGCGCCATCCACCACTGCGCCACCAGGCTGAACCCGGTCAGAGCCGCGTCGAGCCAGGGCTGCGCGGCATCCGTCCAATGGGCCATCGCTGCGCCGAGCAACAGACTGCCGACCGCACCGATGCCCAGACCGGACAGAATCGCGCGCGAAGGCAGCCGCGTGACATCCCGCCCGTCGTGCATCGTGCCGGCGCGGGTCCACTGCCACCAGCCGTAGAGTTGCAGCGCGGCGTAGATCACCTGCAACAACATGTCCGAATACAGCTTTACCTCAAAGAAGATCCAGCTGTAGAGCAACACCATGACCAACCCGATCGGCCAGCACCATGGATTCTGTTTGACCGTCAGCCAGACGGCGATCACGCCGAGGGCGGCGGCAAACAGTTCGAGCCCGGACATGAAAATTCCTTGGGGAGTGAGAGAAAGCCGCGGATTGTACTGCATCCGCCAGAATAATGGCCCGACGCAGGCTCCCGGGGATCTCTGCCTGGATCAGATTAATAGGTTTACACACGATCCAATGTGGGAGCGGGCTTGCTCCGGGCGGCGTTCCGACGAAGGCGCTGGGTCAGGCGACAGGGTTGCTGGCTGTGTCGCCACCTTCGCGAGCAAGCCCGCTCCCACAGGATTTTGGGCATGGGGGCAGGATTTTCGGCGTGGCGCAGCACCAATGTGGGAGCGGGCTTGCTCGCGAATGCGCTGGGTCAGGCGACAGGGTTGTTGGATGTGCCGCCGCTTTCGTCGGAACGCCGCCCGGAGCAGGCTCGCTCCCACAGCAATTTTTGCCTGGATCAGATTAATGGGGCTTACACAGACCCAATTGTGGGAGCGAACTCGCTCCCACAATTGTGTTGCGTCAGACCAGTGGCGGCGTGCGCGGTGGGATCTGGCGTTTGCTGCCGGTCGATTCGAATGCCGACGCCAGGCGCAGCAGGTTCGAATCGTCGTAGGCGCGGCCGGCGAAGGTCAGGCCGACCGGCATGCCGATGTCGGCCATCAGGCCCATGGGCACGGTGACGGTCGGGACGCCGAGATGGCGGATCGCGAGGTTGCCGTTGGCCACCCAGACGCCGTTGCTCCAGGCGATGTCAGCCGATTGCGGGTTGACGTCCGCGTCGGCCGGGCCAACGTCGGCGACGGTGGGGAACAGCACCGCGTCGAGGCCGAGTCGGTCCATCCAGTCTTCAAGGTCGATGCGCCGGGTCTGCTCCAGCCCACGCAAGCCATCGGGCACGGTGGGGATTTCATTCCACGGCGTGATACCGCGCTCGGCCATGCGCACGTATTCATCCATGCCGGCGGCCAGATCACCTTCGCGATTGGGCAGGGTGCCCGGATCGTGCGGAAAGATTTTCGCCCCGTCGACGTCAACCAGACGATTGAGTTTGGGGTCGCCGTTGGCTTGCAGGAAATCGTCGAATGCCCAGGCTGTCAGGTCCCACAACTCATGGTGCAAGAACTCTTTCGACACCAGCCCGCGGGTGAACACCGTCGGCGCGCCCGGGCGATCGCCTTCACAGTTGGACACCAGCGGGAAGTCGGTTTCGATCACTTCGGCACCGGCGGCTTCGAGGGCCTGCCGCGCCTGGTTCCACAACTCGATCACCGAGGCGCGGGTCTGAATGCGCTGGCCCGTCGGCCCACCGATACCCGGTGCTTCGCTGGTGCCCGCCTCAGGATCGGTATTGATGAACATGCGCGGCACGGCGAAACGCTTGCCGGCGAGGGCTTTGGCATCGGCGGCCAGATCAGCGTAAGACGCGGGGCGCACTTCGCTGACGCTGGGGATGGGCACCCACGTTTGCAGGCGCCACAGGTCGCCACGGGTGTCCGGGTCTTCGGCGACGACAACGTCGAGCACTTCGAGCAGGTCCGCCATGGTCCGTGCGAAGGGCACAACCACATCCATTGTCGGGGTCAGCGGCCAGTTGCCGCGCACCGAGATCACCCCGCGCGACGGGGTATAGGCGCACAAGCCATTGTTGGACGCCGGGCCACGCCCGCTCGACCAGGTTTCTTCGGCCAGACCGAATGCGGCGAAGCTGGCAGCGGTGGCGGTGCCGGCACCATTGGACGAACCCGAAGCGAACGGCGCTGTCAGGTAGTCGGCGTTGTACGGGCTTTCGGCACGGCCATAAACACCGCGCTGCATGCCGCCATTGGCCATCGGCGGCATGTTGGTCTTGCCCAGGCAAATGGCGCCGGCACCGCGCAGACGCTCGATGGTGAAGGCGTCGCGATAGGCAATCAGATCGGCGAACGCCGGGCTGCCGGACGCGGCGGTCAGGCCCTTGACCAGATAACTGTCCTTGGCGGTATAGGGAATGCCGTCGAGCGGGCTGAGGGTTTCGCCTCGGGCACGCCGGGCATCGGAGGCGCGTGCTTCGTTCAACGCTTCAGGATTGCGCACCACCACGGCATTGAGCGCCGTCGGTGTGTCCGCGCCGTCGTAGGCATCGATACGGGCCAGATAAGCCTGCACCAGCTCGACCGCGGTGGTCTGGCCGGATTCAAGCGCAGCGCGCAGTTGGGCAATGGAAACTTCGGTGACTTCGATCATGCAATCACCGCTGTCAGGCAGGGCGTGTTTTGTCTGGAAGGCGTGTTCATTTCGGTTCTCGGTGCACAGCTTGAGACGACAAGGTTAAGACTGGCGCCTATTTAACACCAAGCCGCGTGCGGAGTAATCGGCAGGATTGATTTTCGACGCGGCCGGCGCCTTCGAACAAGCCTGTTCCCACACGTTTGTACGGCGCCGGACATGGCTAGAACCGCCAGGTCACGCCACCGCCGACGATATGCAGGGCGCTATTGGGATAGCTGCCCGACAGCGTCTGCCCGTTACGTTTGCTCTGCTGCACGTCCATGTCGCCAAGCCAGACCAAAGTGTAATTGAGGTTGAGGTCGGTATTTTCCGCCAGTGCGTAGCTCAGGCCGGTCGCCAGTCGCCAGGTCTCGTTCATCGGATTGTCGACGGTGCGGCTTTTGTCTTTGACGGCGGAGCTGTCGTAACCGATGCCCATGTTCCAGCGCAGGGTAGGGCTGATCTGGTTTTGCGCGCCGATCGACAGGTGCCAGGTGTCCTGATACTGGCGATCCACCGAGCGGGAAACGTTGCCGGCCGCCGTGTCGACGTTCACGCCGATATCGGCAAAGTCGCTCCAGTCCTGCCAGTTCAGCGACCCGAGCAGGGTCCATTGTTGGTTCATCTGATGGGCGATGCTCAAAGTCGCGCTTTGCGGGATGTTCATGTCGATTTCCAGCGCCTCGACGTCCAGCCGCGACAACGCCAGATTGAGCAGGGGATTGCGAATGCCGTGGGCCGAAGGCGAGTCCTTGAACTCCAGTTTGACCTTGCTGGTGTAGGCAAGACCGACCGTGGTTCGCGAGTCCAACTGATAACGCAGGCCGAGGTTGAGGCCGACGCCGGTGTCGGTGTCCTTGTATTGCACGTTGCCATCCTCCCGGAACGGCGTGCCCGGCAGGAAGGCGTTATTGTCGACGGCCATTTTTGTGTAGTAGTAGCCGTACACCAACCGTGGGCCAATTCCCATCGACAGATCATCGGTGATCTTGTAGGCGAACGTCGGCTGCATCGACACGCCAATCAGCGTCGACTCCTGCGTGAAGTAACGCCCGGCCCAGTCATCGTCGTATTTCACACTCAGACCGAAGTTAGCTGAATACCGCCCGCCAGTGCCTGCCCGGCGCTGCCGGCCAACGCCAGAATCATCAGTGAGTGTGTCGACCGCATCCGCAACTTCCTTATCAACAGGGACGTGCATCAGGTTTAGACGGGAATCGGCCGAAGCACCAGTGTCGCAACTGGCACCAGTGCTCGAAAACACGACGACCGCGCGGTTGTGATCTAGGCTCAGCGCAGTGTCGATTTTCAGCCATGGGAGAACGCGAAATGGAAGAACAGCCGCACATTGCCTTCAACAGTTCCAGAGCCCTGCTGGACGTGCTGATCCGGGCCGGGCTGATCGCCACGCTGGTGCTGTTCTGCTTCGATATCTTTCATCCATTCCTCAACGTGATGCTGTGGGCGCTGATTCTCGCCATCACCCTGTATCCGCTGAACCAGAAGCTCGGGGCGAAACTGGGCAATCGCCATGGCTGGGCGGCGATCCTGCTGGTGTTGCTCGGCCTGCTGATCCTGATGGTGCCGCTGAGCCTGCTCGGTGCGTCGGTGGCCGACTCGGTCAAAGCCGGCATGCACACGATGGAGGCGGATCACTTTGAAATTCCGCCGCCACCGCCCAGCGTCGCCGACTGGCCGCTGATCGGTGCGCCAATCTTCGGCATCTGGCAACACGCCTCGCAGGATTTGAGCTGGGCGTTCAAGGAACTGGCGCCGCACCTGAGTAGCTGGGGCAAGGTGCTGCTGCACCAGGCCGCCGGCGTCGGCACCGGGATCGTGGTGTTTGTCATCGCACTGATTATCGCCGGGCTGATCATGACCCACGGCGAGCGCGGCCACCGCACCGCCGTGGCAATCACCACGCGGATTTCCGGCCCGGTGCGCGGTCCGCAAATCGCGCAATTGTGCACCTCGACCATCCGTGCAGTGGCGCAGGGTGTGGTCGGCATCGCCTTCATTCAGATGCTGCTGATCGGTGTCGCGCTGGTGATCATGGGCGTTCCCGCTGCGGGCATTCTGGCGCTGATGGTGTTGCTGCTGGGCATCATGCAGTTACCGGTGCTGCTGATCACAATTCCCGTGGTGATCTTCGTATTCGCCCATGACGGCGCCAGCGCCGGCACGATCATTTTTGCCGTCTGGATGATCATCGCCGGGCTCTCCGACAACGTGCTCAAGCCGCTGTTGCTGGGACGCGGCGTCGCGGTGCCGATGCCGGTGGTGCTGATCGGCGCGCTCGGCGGCATGGTCACCAGCGGCATCATCGGTTTGTTCACCGGCCCGGTGATTCTCGCGGTGGGTTATGAGTTGTTCATCGGCTGGGTCTACCAGCCGGCGGATCTCAGCCGTCTTGTCGAGGAAACGCCTGAACCGTGACCGGACCTGGCCTCAATCAATCCGCGGATGCTGTTGCGCCAGTTCCTTGCGCTTGGCTTCCAGCTCGGCGATTTGCGTGTCGATGTCTTCGATTTTCTGTTCGATATTGTCGTGGTGCTCTTGCAGCAATTCCTTGGCCTCTTCCAGGTCGGACGCTGCCGGGGCCGCACCGCGCAAGGGTTTGTTAGCGGTTTCCTTCATCGTCACACCGGTGACCAGACCGACCACGGCAATCACCATCAGGTAGTACGCCGGCATGTACAGGTCGTTGGTGCTTTCCACCAGCCAGGCCACGGCGGTTGGGGTCAGGCCAGCGATCAGCACCGAGACGTTGAAAGCGCTGGCCAGCGCGCTGTAGCGGATGTGCGTGGGAAACATCGCCGGCAGGGTCGACGCCATCACCCCGATAAAGAAGTTGAGCAGCACCGCGAGGATCAGCAACCCGGAAAAGATCAGGCCGATGCTGCCGCTGTTGATCAGCATGAACGCCGGAATGGCAAAGATGAACAAGCCGATGCTGCCCACCACGATGAACGGCTTGCGGCCGATCTTGTCGCTGATGAAGCCGATCAGCGGCTGTACGAACAGCATGCCGACCATGATCGCGATGATGATCAGCACGCCGTGGTTTTCGCTGTAATGCAAGTTATGCGTGAGGTAGCTCGGCATGTAGGTCAGCAGCATGTAATAGGTGACGTTGGTCGCCGCGACCACGCCGATGCAGGTCATCAGGCTGCGCCAGTGTTTGGTCGCGACTTCCTTGAACGAAACTTTCGGGCCGCGCGCCAGACCTTCGCGGTCGCCTTGCTCGAGTTTTTCCACGTGCTGCTGGAACGCCGGAGTTTCCTCCAGCGCGTGGCGCAGATAGAGGCCGATCATGCCCAGGGGCAGGGCGAGGAAGAACGGAATGCGCCAGCCCCATTCCTCGAAGCGCTGCTCGCCGAGAATGGTCGAAATCAAGACCACGACGCCGGCACCGAAGACGAAACCGGCGATCGAGCCGAAATCCAGCCAACTGCCAAGGAAGCCGCGTTTACGGTCTGGCGCGTATTCGGCGACAAAGATCGAGGCACCGGTGTACTCGCCACCGACCGAAAAACCCTGAGCCATTTTCGCCAGTAACAACAGAATCGGCGCCCAGATGCCGATCGAGGCATAGGACGGAATCAGGCCGATGGCAAAGGTGCTGAGGGACATGATCACGATGGTCGCGGCGAGGACTTTCTGCCGCCCGTATTTGTCTCCCAGGGCGCCGAAGAACAGCCCGCCCAACGGCCGGATCAAGAACGGCACCGAGAACGTCGCGAGCGCGGCGATCATCTGCACGCCAGGATCGGCGCCGGGGAAAAATACCTTGCCGAGCACGTAGGCAACAAAGCCATACACACCAAAGTCGAACCATTCCATGGCGTTGCCCAGCGCGGCGGCGGTGATCGCCTTGCGCATCTTGGCGTCGTCGACAATGGTGATGTCTTTCAGGCCGATCGGCTTGACCGTGTTCTTGCGTGATTTCATGTGAATTACTCTGTCGCTGGTCCGTCTTGTCACAACCGCGGCCCCGGGGTGGGGCAGGGAAGACGAGTTCCGTTCTCATGCGATGCCATCCTTTCGATGGCACCTTCTTTGAGATCAGAGATCAGAAGTAACCAAATAATTCACCACTCACGCTTATTTTCTTCACTCACCCATCGCGCAGTGATTTATCGACGCAGCGTCAGCCAGGATTGGCCGAGGTCGCTGGCCCAGCCGTCCAGCACCCCTTTGACGTCATCGGGGCTCAACACCTGCCGGTCGTTGTCCAGCGGCAGACCGATGCCCTTGCGCACCACTTCGGCGACCACTTCACCGGTCGAACCGTCTTCGAATGAGACCTCGGTGGCGACGGTACTGTCCTGGTCGCGTATTCCGGTCGCGGTGCTCACCCCGGCGGCCACCAGGGTGACGGGCAGCCACTCATAAAAGCGCAATCCTTGCACATGAGTGGCGACCTGGGTAATCGCCGGCCGGACCGTCAGCGTGCCCGGGCCGGGTCTGTCGACGACGCGCAGCACTCTGCTCAGTTCGATTCTCAGCGCCGCGTCGTAATAGTCGGTGACCCCGGACAGCGTGCTGAGAGGAATCCGCACCGTCGGTTCGGCGCTGGGGTAGAACTGACTCGGCGCCAGGTAAACCTGCGTATAACGGCCTCTGGCCAATGCCGGGCTGACCCAGGCCAGCACGGGTTGACCGGACGGTGACTGACGCTCGGTCAGCACCGTGTAATCATGCAGAAAGCCACTGTTCTCGGCTTTTTTGCTGGTGCACGCCGACAGGCTCAGGGTGGCGGCAAGGGCCAGCGACAATGAGCGAACGCTGTTGATCAAAGCGAAGTTTCCTTGTGTTGAGACCCGGTGTGGTCCGAGCACTCGATATGGAGCTGGCCGTGGGTCATGATCCACGCGACCAGATCGGCCGCCGAAATGCTGTGGACGTATTCGACCCAGTGCGCACTGGTCGGGCTGAAGTGCTCGAAATAACGGCGCAGGACGATTCGGCTCTGGTCGTCGGAAACGCCCAGGCATGACTCCTGGAACACAATCGGCGTGTCAGGGCCGAGCGCGGCGGTGCGCTGGCTGAGGATCAAAGGCCGGTTGACGCAGTGCCCGCCGACGCGATGGCTGCTGTACAAATCCTTCATGCAAACCCCCTGGACTGGAATGGCTGCAGAGTGCCCCAGCGGTTTTGCCAGACGATGTCCGTTTGGTGTCCGTGGTGTAGAGATGTTGCGCGATTGAAATAAATGACCCGGGCGCCGATTGGCTTTAGATTGCGTGTTTTTTCGTGGGTGGGCGTGGAACCGTGAGCAGACTGCTGATCGTCGACGATGACGTGGAAATTCTCGCGCTGCTGAAGAAGTTTTTCATGCAGCACGCCTATGACGTCGACGTCGCCGCACACGGCGAGGCCATGTGGGCGGCGATTGCCGCGCAACGTCCGGACACGATCATTCTCGACCTGATGCTGCCCGGCGAAGGCGGCTTGAGCCTGTGCCAGAAAGTGCGCGCGCAGATGGGCATTCCGATCATCATGCTCACCGCCATGGCCGAGTTGAGTGATCGCATCGTCGGCCTGGAGCTGGGCGCCGATGACTACCTGACCAAACCGTTCGCCCCGCAGGAACTGCTGGCACGCGTGCGCGCCTTGCAGCGGCGCGCCGGCGAGCAACGCAATCCGATCACGCCAGCGCGGCCAGTCGTCGCCTTCGCCGGTTGGCACCTGGACATCACCTGTCGCGAATTGCGCTCACCCGACAACGTGATGATTCCGCTGTCCGGCGGCGAGTTCGATCTGCTGGTGGTGTTTCTCGACCATCCGCAACGCATCCTCACCCGCGAACAGTTGATCGATCTGACCCACGGCCAAGGCCACGACGCGTTCGACCGCAGCATCGACGTGCAGGTCAGTCGTCTGCGGCGCAAGATCGAGCCGGACTGCAAACGGCCGGACCTGATTCGCACCGTGCGCAATGGCGGTTATATGTTCACCGCCAAGGTCAGCCGCTCGTGATCCGCCGACTGCTGCCGGGCGACACCCTCAGACGGCGAATCGCCCTGACCATTCTGGCGGCGATGCTCGCGTCGCTGGCGCTGAACGCGCTGTTCGTTCAGGTCGCCGGCATCTGGGCGCGTCCGCCCATCGAGCGCACCGGCCTGCTTGAGCAAATTGCCGCAACCTCACGGGTGATCGAGGCGGCGCCCGCCAGCCTGCGCCCGCAATTGGCCGCCGCGGCGAGCAGCAGCCTCCTGCAAGTGTCGTGGAAAGCGCAACGCGCTGAATTTGAACTGCCGGGCGACGGCGCTCGCGTAGAAGCGAGCAGGGTGCCGGTGCTGCAGCAATTGCTCGGTGATCAGCGCAAGATCGAAGCCTTCAACCCCGGCGACTGGCCCGGCGACAATCCGCAGGCGCATTACGCCGCACTGGTGCAACTGGTCGACGGCAGCTGGTTGTCCTTTATCCCGCCCGAGCGCAGTTGGGGCCTGGAGTTGTCCACGCGGATCGCCATCATCATCGCGCTGGGCCTGATTGCGACAGTGCTGGTCGCCTGGATCGCCACGCGCCAGTTGGCCAATCCCTTGCAGCGCTTCGCCAGCGCGGCGCGGCGTTTTGGCACTGACCTGCGCGCACCGCCGATCAAGATCGAAGGCCCGCACGAAATCCGCCAGGCCATCGTGGCGTTCAATACCATGCAGGCACAGATCCAGCATTTCATCAGCGAGCGCACGCACATGCTCGCGTCGATTTCCCACGACCTGCGCGCGCCACTGACGCGGATGCGTTTGCGCAGCGAGTTCATGGAAGACCTCGACCACCAGCGCAAACTGATTCGCGATGTCGAGGAAATGCAGTCGATGATCAATGCCGCCCTGGCGTTTTTCCGCGAGGACACCCATCGCGAACAAACCACGGCGTTCGACTTGTCGGAGTTGCTGCAAACCATCGTCGATGACTACCGCGATCAGCACATAGACATCGTTTTCGACGGGCCGGCGCACCTGGTGTACGAAGGCCGGCCGTTAGGCATCAAGCGGGTGGTGGTCAATCTGCTGGAGAATGCGCGCAAGTATGCGCAGCACCCGCGCATTGCCTTGAATCGTGAGGAATATGCCATCGCCATTGAAGTCAGCGACGACGGCCCGGGCATCCCCGAGGCTGCGCTGGAGCAGGTGTTTGACCCGTTCTTCCGCCTCGAAACGTCGCGCAACCGCGACACCGGCGGCGTCGGCCTGGGGCTGTCGACCGCCCGAGCGATTGCGCGCGAGCAGGGCGGGGAACTGACACTGCGCAACGCACGCAAGGGCGGACTGGTAGCACGGGTCGAGTTGCCAGTGTGAAACTTTGGGGTGCCCGCAAGTGTTGGAGATCGATATAGGAGGGGGCTTGCTCCCGAAGGCGGTGGGTCAGTCAGCATTGATGTACTGACCCGGCGCTTTCGCGAGCAAGCCCGCTCCCACAGGTTTTGCGGGCACCAAAGTTATTACTGACCGCCACTAAACCAGTTGTGGGAGGGGCTTGCTTCCACAGGTTTGGGTGCACCAGAGCTGTTACTGCCCGCCACAAAACCAATGTGGGAGGGGGCTTGCTCCCGAAGGCGGTGGGTCAGTCAGCATCGATTTCATTGACCCGGCGCTTTCGCGAGCAGGCGTCGGTCAGAGTGAGGCTTTGACTTGCAGGCCCATGACCAGGGCATTGTCGATGTCCTGGCCGGAGAATGCGCCCGGTTCGATGATGTATTGCACATTCGGGCGCAGGGTCAGCCACGGGGTTGCCTGATAGCCGTAGCCAAACTCGATCAGTTGTTCGGCGCTGTCCAGGTTGGGGAACGCTGCGCCATTGGCCAGCGCGGCGTCCTGCTGCACGTCGCGGCTGCGCGGGTTGGGGACGGCGCGGCCATAGCCCAGAGCGAGGGTGTCGTGCGGGCGGCCTTCGAACGGTTTGTACAGTACCAACCCGGTGCCGTACCACTTGCTGAACGGCGAAGCCGCTTGACTGGCGGCCGAATATTGGCCGAACGCATGCAGGCTACGGCCCTCGGAAGTCGGCGAGCGCCAAACGGCCTGATCGACCAGCAGATAATGGCCGCCGCGACCGGACACTTCATCGTCGCTGCCGATGCGCTGCACATCTGAACTGTCGTAGTAATAGCCAACCTTGTACTCACCGGGCAGCTCGCCCGCGTGCTTGTACACCAGTTCGATCGGCACCACGGTGCCGGTGGTGTGTTTCGGCCCCAGATGCCAGGCGCGGCTGGAATTGCCGTTGCTCTCGGGGTCGACGTTGAACGCCGCCACACGCAGTTGCCAGGACGGCGACAGGTCGTATTTCACCCGCACACCCAAATACGCATTCGGGTAATTGGTCCAGCCACTGCCACCGGACATGTTCAGCGGATGCCCACAGAAACCGGCGTTCATGAAGTTGCATAAAATGCCGCTGTCGAGGCCACCGAGGTCGTTGCCCATGGCCATGTAACCGAGCTTCACATTCAGCGCCGGGGTGAACAGGCTGCGCTCATAACTCAGCTCGGTCAGGCGTGTGTACAGCCCGCCGTAGTTTTCCTGAATCGGCAAGCGGTTGCCGACCAGGTCTTGCGAGGCGCTGTTGCCGCGCCGGTCGTTGATCGTCAACTGGACCTTGCCGGCATTGTCGACGCCATACAGTTTGCTCAGATCAAACTGCACGCCAAGCTTGATGTTCTGCGAGTAACGCGCCGAACGGTGCAGGCCGCCGTCAGCGTTGTAAGCGGTTTCGCCGCTGTAATCGCCGGTGAACTTGATGCCGTTTTCATTGAGCTGATGACGCAAGCCGCCCCAGTCGCCGGTGAGGGTGCTGCGTGTCAGCAGATCGGAGTCGCTGGCGGCCAGCGCGGGAAGGGTAGTGATGCAGCTCAGGCCCAACAGCAGGCCGGTGAAAAGCCCGGAACGGGAAAAGCGAACAGCCGATAACATGTGAATCCTTCCTGCTGAAATCTTCAACGCGATAAAACAACGACGCGGTGCCCTGAGGCACCGCGCGCATGGGGTTGCTGACTGAGTAAACGAAGCGATTTACGGCAAGGCGTACGCCATCACGTAATCGCCGCGATCGGTCGACTGACGAGCGCCGCCCGCGGTGACGACGATGTACTGCTTGCCGGTCTTCGGCGAAACGTAAGTCATCGGGCCGCCCTGGCTGCCGACCGGCAGACGCGCTTTCCAGACTTCTTCACCGTTGCCGCTGTTGAACGCACGCAGGTAGAAATCCTGAGTGCCGGCGATAAAGATCAGGCCACCTTGAGTCGACAGGGTGCCGCCGAGGGTCGGCAGACCAATCTTGATCGGCAGGTGCATGCGGATGCCCAGGGGACCGGTGTCTTCAACGGTGCCAACCGGAACCTGCCACGCGACTTTCTGAGTCTTCATGTCGATCGCGGTCAGAGTGCCGAACGGCGGCGCTTGGCACGGAATGCCGGCCACCGAGAGGAAGCGGTTCTTGTTCACTGCGTACGGCGTGCCCTTGAGCGGTACAGCGCCCATGCCGGTGTTCAACGCCTCGCCACCGCCAGCGGCCTGGCCTTTGTTCTGCGACGGGATCATCTGGATCCACAGGCCCAGACGCATGTCGTTGACGAAGATGAAACCGTGCACCGGGTCAGTGGAGATGCTGCCCCAGTTCATGCCGCCCAGCGAACCCGGGAAGCTCAGCGACTTGTCAGTACCCGGCGCGGTGTACAGACCGTCGTAACGCATGCTCTTGAAGTCGATGCGGCAGAGCAATTGATCGTACGGCGTGGCGCCCCACATGTCGGATTCGGTCAGGTGTTGCGCGCCAATCTGTGGCATGCCCACGGATTTCGGTTGGGTCGGCGAGTACGGCTCGTTAGGGATGTTGGCCGCTTTGACCGGTACTTCTTTAACCTCGGTCAACGGTTTGCCAGTGGCGCGGTCGAGCACGTAGATCTGCCCGGCCTTGGTGCCGATGACCAGCGCCGGAACGCTTTGGCCGTCCTTGTCGAAGTCGATCAGGCTCGGCTGCATCGGCAGGTCGAAGTCCCACAGATCGTTGTGCACGGTCTGGAACACCCAACGTTCTTCACCCGTGCTGGCGTCCAGCGCGAGAATCGAGGCGCCGTACTTGTGGTCCAGTTCGCTGCGCTCGACACCATAGATGTCGGTGGACGAGCTGCCCATCGGCAGAAACACCGTGTTGGTCGCCGCGTCGTAGGACATCGGCGCCCAGCTGTTCGGCGTGCTGCGCACATAGGTGCTGCCGTCAGCCGGCGCGTTGCGATCCTGCGGATTGCCCGGATCGAATGCCCAGCGCATGGCGCCAGTGATCACGTCAAAACCACGAATCACGCCGCCAGGCATGTCGCTCTGCACGTTGTCAGCGACGCGACCGCCCACCACAACGGTAGTGCCGGCCATCAACGGCGCGGACGACAACTGATAGTAGCTGTCCGGAACATCACCCAGACCAGCCTTCAGATCGACCTGGCCATTGTTGCCGAAACCCTGGCAGAACTCGCCGGTGTCGGCATCGACTGCGATCAGGCGCGCATCAATGGTGTTGGTCAGCAGACGGCGCTGGCAGTTCGCGGCCGGAGCCGGTTTGGCTTCGATGATCGAAGAGTTGCTCGGCTGAGCGATGGTGGCGGTGGCGTCGAAATAAGCCATGCCACGGCATCGCTGCCAGACTTTCGATTGTGCGTTGATCGCGTTCTTCCACAGCTCTTTGCCGGTGTCGGCATCGAGGGCGATCAGGTTGTTGTGCGGGGTGCAGATGAACACCTTGTTGCCAACCTGCAGCGGGGTGAGCTGGTCTTCGGCGCCGTTGCCATCGCTTTCGGCGACGTCACCGGTGTGGTAAGTCCACGCGACTTTCAACTTGTCGACGTTGTTGCGGTTGATCTGATCGAGCGCGGCGAAGCGGCTGCCACCTTCGGTGTTGCCGTAATGCGCCCAGTCTTTCTGCGCCTTGGCCGGCTCGACCGGGGTCAGGCCCGGGCCAGTGCCAGTGGCGGCAACCGTTGGATGCGCGACGAACATGTTGCCGGCAGCAACCGCCAGACCGACCGCCAGTACTGCCGCGACCGCATAGGCGCCCCGACCGGCAGCGCGGCCATTGGCGCGGGCCAGCAGTGGATAAACCAGTGCGACGGCCAGACCGATTGCGCTGAACATGAACAACCGTGAGAACACTGGCCAGAACACCAGACCGGCGTCAATCACCGCCCAGATCGCGGTGGCCACGAGAAACGCGGCGAACAGCCAGGCGCCGGCGGTTTTCTTCAGCGCGATCAGCAGACCGGCAACGGTCATCGCCAGACCGCCGATCAGGAAGTACCAGGAACCGCCCAGGCTGACCAGCTTCACACCGCCGGCCGCGAGCGCGAGACCGAGCAGGGCGATGACCACGCCAAGACCGACCAGAATGAACGTTGAAACGCCTGAGACGCGTTGACTGTGGTTCACATTGAAAGTCCCGTTTGAATGAAGCGCGGGATTATAGCGGTAACTAACCATTGAGTTAACCGCAGTTTTGCCATGAAACCGTGCACTTCTGAGAATCAAGCGTGGTGCAGGATGAGCAAAACGCAAGTCGGAACGGGACTTGTCAGGGCTCCAGCAACAGGGGGCGCCATTCGATCAGCGGAGGTTGCAGCGGCTGCGGATCATTCGCAGGTGGCGGATCGGCTTCGGTCTCGCGAGGCAGTTGTTCGTCCGCCTGGGCTTCATCGGCTGGCATTGTTTACGATGCCTGGCCGAGCGTGACGGCGACCTTGCCTTTGGCTCGACCCTGTTCGACGTAGCGCAATGCCTCGGCGATCTGGTCAAAGGAAAAGCTGCGGTCGATCACCGGTTTGATCACCTCCGCCTGGATCAACGCGGTGATTTTCTGCAATTGAGTGCCATCGGCGCGCATGAACAAAAACCTGTAACGCACCCCGTGTTTGCGCGCTTGGCGACGAATGCCGCTGCTCAGCAAGCGCATGATCAGCCCGAGCACCCAAGATAAACCCTGCTCCTGAGCAAACTGCGCGGTCGGCGGGCCGGACAGGGAAATCAACAGCCCACCCGGTCTCAGCACCTTCAGCGATTTTTCCAGCACATCGCCACCGAGGCTGTTGAGCACCACGTCGTAGTCGCGCAGTTCGTTGGCGAAATCCTGCTGCTTATAATCGACCACGACATCAGCGCCCAACGCTTTGACCCACTCGACATTCGCCGTGCTGGTGGTGGTCGCGACGAAGGCGCCCAGGTGTTTGGCAAGCTGGATTGCGACGGTGCCGACGCCACCGGAGCCGGCGTGAATCAAAACCTTCTGGCCCTTCTTTACCTGAGCGATTTCCACCAGCGCCTGCCATGCGGTCAACGAAACCAAAGGCATACACGCCGCTTCTTTCATGTCCAGGTTGGAAGGCTTCAGCGCGAGGGCGTTTTCGTCGACGGCAATGCGTTCGGCAAACGTACCGATCCGCGATTCCGGCGGGCGCGCATAAACCTCGTCACCCGGCTTGAAACGCGTGACCGCTGCACCGGTGCTGACCACCACTCCGGCTACATCGTTGCCCAATACCAAGGGCATCTGATACGGCAGGATCATCTTGAATTCGCCAGTGCGAATCTTCAGATCGAGCGGGTTCACACTGCTCGCGTGCACCTGAATCATTACGTCATGCGCTCCGACTGTCGGATCGGGCAGGTCGCCAATCTGGCCGTTCTGCTTGCCGTAGCGCTCGATAAAAAATGCTTTCATTGTGGATGCTCTTGTCAGTACGGGAAGCGTTCAGGCGTCGAGAAACGCCACAGCCTTGGTCACGAAATCGCGGTGATGCTGGAAAATGCTGCCGTGACCGGCATCCGGGTAAACGATCAGTTGCGCGTTGGCGATGCGCTGGGCCAGATCGACGGAATTCACCGTCGGCACCATGATGTCGTTATCGCCGTTGACGATCAGTGTAGGCAGCGCCAATCGGGTCAGGTCCTGCGGCGCCTGTCGGCCCCACGCGGTGATTGCTTTGAGTTGTCGTAGAAAGGCGCGCGGCGTCGGGTTCTTGTCGCGATTGTGCTGGCGCTGTTTCAAGCGTTGCAGATAAGCCGCGGCGGCGCGTTGCCCGTCAGCGGACGCTGTGAAGAACAAGTAAAACTTCGGATCACGCAGCGTCAGCAGACCCTTGACGATCAGCGGCCAACTGACTTTGCCGACGTCGGCAATACCGCTACCGCCCGCCGGCCCGGTGCCCGTGAGGATCAATTTGCGCACGCGATCCGGCGCTTTCAGAACGATGTCCTGCGCGACGAAACCACCCAGGGAAAAGCCCAGCAGGTCAACCTGGCCTAGGCCCAGCGCCGCCATCAACGCGAGGGCGTCGTCCGCCATTCCGCTCACTGTCAGCGGCGCGCTGCCGCCGGAGCCACCGATGCCTTGGTAATCGATGGTGATGACCCGACGCTGTTGTGCCAGCGCGTCGACGATCTTCGGATCGAAGTTGTCCAGCACCGCGCCCCAGTGGTTGAGCATGACCAGCGGCACGCGCGCTCTCGGTCCGAGATCACGGTAGGCGAACGGAATCCCGTTCACCTGCACCGACAGATTCGCCGCATGAATGAATGCCGATGGCGGCTGATTGCTCGTGGTCATCGAAATCAAACAGCCGGCAGGTAACGTTGCGCGACGGCCGACTGACGAATCTGCCCCAACAGGCCCTGACGCGCAGTTTGCAAAGCGTCCCAGCGCTCGCCTTCGTGCAGCGGCGGAATGGTCACGACTTCGCGGCGATCGAAACCGACCAGGGCGGCGTCGACCAGATCGTCGACCTCCATGATGTCGCTCAGGGTGTTGATGTCGATACCGGCGCGATCCCAGATTTCCGTGCGGGTCGCGGCAGGCAGCACGGCTTGCACGTAAACACCTTGTGGCGACAATTCCAGGCTCAGGCCTTGGGAGAGGAACAGCACGAACGCCTTGGTCGCGCCATACACCGACATGCCGAACTCCGGTGCCAGGCCCACCACCGAGCCGATGTTGATGATCGCGCCGTCACCGGCCTTGGCCAGGCGCGGGGCAACGGCACTGGCCAGACGCACCAGCGCGGTGGTGTTCAGCGCGACCAGTTGCGCCACGCTGTCGGTGCTTTGTTCGATGAACGTTCCGGACTGCGCGGCGCCGGCATTGTTGACGAGGATGCCGATGCGCGCGTCATCGCGCAGACGCGCTTCGACGGTGTGCAGATCGCTGAGTTGGGTCAAATCGGCCGGCAGCACTTCAACGTTGACGTTGTGTTCGGCGCGCAGGCCGGCGGCGAGTGCGTCCAGACGCGACTGGTCGCGGGCGACCAGCACCAGATCGTGACCGCGTTGGGCGAAGCGTGCGGCGTAGACCGCGCCGATGCCAGTGGAGGCGCCAGTAATGAGAACAGTAGGGCGGGTAGTCATGATGTCAGCTCTTTTTCAGGGGATAGGGGAGCAGCAGGTCAGCGAGCGCTGGATTCAGCGAGCGTCGGGTAGTCGATATAGCCGGCCGCGCCGCCGCCGTAGAGTGTGGCGGGGTCGAAAGCGGCCAGCGGCGCGCCGACTTGCAGGCGTTCGACCAGATCCGGATTGCCAATGAAAGGGCGGCCGAAGGCGATCAGGTCAGCCTTGTCCTGAGCGATGCGCGAATTGGCCAGATCAAGGTCATAGCCGTTGTTGGCGATGTAGGTGTTCTGGAAACGCTGGCGCAGGGATTCAAAATCAAACGCGGCGATGTCGCGTGGCCCGCCGGTGGCGCCTTCGACAACGTGCAGGTAAACGATGTCCAGTGCGTTGAGTTGGTTAACGAGGTAGTCGAACTGCGCTTGCGGGTCGCTGCTCGACACGCCATTGGCCGGTGACACCGGCGAAATACGCAAGCCAGTGCGATCGGCGCCGATCTCGGCCGCCACCGCAGCGGTCACTTCCAGCAGCAGACGTGCGCGGTTTTCGATCGAGCCGCCGTAGGCATCGGTGCGCTGGTTGGACCCGTCCTTGATGAACTGATCGAGCAGATAGCCATTGGCGCCGTGGATTTCCACGCCGTCAAAGCCTGCCGCCATCGCGTTCACCGCCGCCAGACGAAAATCATTGACGATGCCCGGCAGCTCCGCGGTTTCCAGCGCGCGCGGTTCGGACACATCCTCGAAGCGATTGTTGACGAACACTTTGGTGGCCGCCCGCAGCGAGGACGGAGCGACCGGCGCGGCGCCGTCCGGTTGCAGGTCGACATGAGACACCCGGCCGACATGCCACAGTTGCAGAAAAATCTTCCCGCCCTTGGCGTGCACCGCATCGGTGACGTTACGCCAGCCATCGATTTGCGCCTGGGTGTAGATGCCCGGTGTGTCCTGATAGCCCTGGCCCTGCTGGGAAATCTGCGTGGCCTCGCTGATCAGCAGACCGGCGCTGGCACGCTGGCTGTAATAGGTCGCGGCAAATTCGCTCGGTACAAAACCTGCGCCGGCACGGTTGCGCGTCAGTGGCGCGAGGACTGCGCGGTTGGCCAGTGTCAGGCTGCCGAGGGTGTACGAAGAAAACAGATTCAGGTCGCTCATGTGTTTTTGTTCCGGCCATGGGAGTGAAGTGATGTGGCTGGCTTTTAGGATGATGACCGAAATCTAAACTGTCAATGATTTTGATTATGGCCAACATCTATGTATCATCGACGCATGATTTTTCAGCGCTGGCGAGGTATCCAACATGCGCGTATCCAAGGCTCAGGCCCAAGCCAATCGGGAGCACATTGTCGAAACGGCTTCAGTGATGTTCCGCGAACGCGGTTATGACGGGGTCGGCGTGGCTGACCTGATGGCGGCCGCTGGTTTCACCCATGGCGGTTTCTACAAACATTTCGGCTCCAAGGCCGATCTGATGGCCGAAGCGTCGGCCAATAGCCTGGCGCGGTCATTGACCAGCGCCGAAGCGTTGAGCGTGCAGGACTTCATCGATATGTACGTGTCGCGCGAGCATCGTGACGGCCGTGCCACCGGTTGCACCATGGCGGCACTGTGTGGCGACGCGGCGCGTCAGTCGGGCGATTTGAAGTCAGCCTTCGCCGACGGTATCGAGCGCACGTTGCAGACGCTCGGCGACAAATATCCGCATGCAGCGGATGCGCCGGCAGGCGAGGGCAGAACCAGAATGATCGACCTGCTGGCCCGCGCAGTCGGCGCGATCATGCTCTCGCGGGCGTGCCCGGACGACTCAGCGCTGGCCGATGAAATCCTCGCGGTGTGTCACGCCGAAATGACGGCTTCGTTGCCGGTCATCGAATCGCCGCAAGACGCCACACAAGACAGCTGATGGTTTCAGTGCTGGCGATGCAGTGCCCTGTCGAGGGCCGCTAGCAGCAGTTCCTCATCAAAGGGTTTGCACAGACACTCGAACGCCCGGTAATGCCCGGTCTCGGCGAGTGCTGCCTCATCCCAATGGGCCGACATGCAGATCACCGGAAACTGTCGGGGCCTGTCGAGCAACGCGCGCATCACCTCGATGCCGGAAAGACCGGGCATGCGCAGATCCAGCAGCAGGCAAGCGATGTCAGCCAAATCGGCTTCAGCCAGAAACGCTTCGCCACTGGCGTAGACCTGCGCGCGGTAGCCGACCGAACGCAGCAGGTTCGACAGGCTTTTACGCACGGAAGCGTCGTCGTCAACGATACAGACGATGGTGGGGCGGGCGCTGTCAGCCGCCGTCGGGCGACCTGCCACGCCGCTCACGACAGGCTCGATGGGCCAGGCGAAGGCGCAGCGCTGATCAGTCCGTAGAGTTCGACGAGATTGACCAGCGAGCGGGTCTGCATCTTCGCCATGATGTGCTTGCGATGAACCTTGGCGGTCACTTCACTGGTGCCCAACTGGTTGGCGATCTGTTTGTTCGACAGACCGCCGACGATCAGCGGCAGCACCTCACGCTCACGCGGCGTCAGCTGCCCCGCCAGTTGCCTGACGTGTTGAACCCGTTGCCACTGATCGAACGCCGTCGCTGCATGCTGACGGGTGCTGCGCAGAACACCTAGCAGTTCATCGTCGTTGAACGGCTTGGTCAGAAACTCCACGGCGCCGGCCTTCATGGCCTGCACCGACATCGGAATGGTGCCGTGGCCGGTCATGAAGATCACCGGCCACGGATGGCCGCGCTCGTTCAGTGCCGCCTGCAACTGCAAACCTGTGGTGTCGGGCAGACTGACGTCGAGCAGCAGGCACGCCGGGCCATTGTCGAGGTTGGCCTCGAGCAGTTCTTCGGCCGACTGGAAAATCCGGTGCTCGATGCCTTCGGCGCGCAACAACCGGCTCAGCGCAGTGCGCACGCAGGCCTCATCGTCGACGACAAATACCGGCACCGAGTGCGCCTCGACCGGCGGCGGCTGCGCCACGATCGGCGCCGAGGCCAGGGCAGTGAACACGGGCAGTTTGGGTTCGTGGTCTTTCAATAATCGGTAACCTCGACGGGGAACCGTCTGGATGATTTCTTTTTCCCCGAGCAGTTTGCGCAGCGAGGAAATCTGCACCTGCAGATTGTTCTCTTCGACGACGATGTCCGGCCAGACCTGATTGATCAGTTCGTTTTTGCTGACGATCCGCCCGTCGGCCTGCATCAGCACCGAGAGTATTTCGAACGCCCGTCCGCCCACGCGCAGGGGCCGACCATCGAGAAAGGCTTCGCGCCGTTCCAGGGAAATCGTGGCTTGGCCGAGTCGGATCATGCAGGCCTCTGCGTCGCGGTGAAAAGGAGAAGGCGGGGCGCCGGGTTATCTGGCTCGTACGCTAGGGGACGGCTTGCGATAAAGCAATTATCCCGAGGGATAAGACGCGCGCTTTCAGAGCACCACGTGAGCCGGTGCAAGGCTCTGGACGGCCATCTTGAGGCCGTCGACGGACATCGGCGCAGCGGCTGGCCCTTTTGCAAAAACCGCTGCGTATACTTCGTCACCAGCCTGAATTCCATTTCCAGTGGTGAATGTGTATGCCCGGCCAGACCTCCTCGCCTGCGGTTTCCTGCGCTAACGGTGCCCCGGTGCTCGATGACGCGTGGCTTGGAGATTGCCGGTTCAGCCTGTTGCGCCGCGACCATGAGCTGACCTGGTTCACCCTCCAGGACAGCCGCTCGGGCGAGGCGTGGTTCGCCGTGCGCGCGCCGATTCAACGACCGGCGCTGTGCAAGCGGCTGGAGCGCGGTCTCCATGTGCAGTTGCCCTCGCAGTGGGCGATCAACCCGTTGGCGCTTGTTCGTTCGGCCGACGGTCCCGTGTTGGTCTATCCGCACTGGGGCACGCCGCTGGCTGGACTGATCGACGCCGCCGGCCTGCCGCTCGGTCGAGTGCTGAATATCGCCGTCGCGGCTGCCACTGCTCTGGCCAACACTCGCCATCCCGGCCCCCCGCCAAACCCTGTGGGAGCGAGCCTGCTCGCGAAAGCGGTGGATCCGGCAACAGAGATGTCGGCTCAAATGACCCCTGCGCGAGCAGGCTCGCTGCCACAGGGATTTCTATTGCCGTGGCATCTGATGGTCGGCGCGGACGACAGCGTCAGGCTGATGGGCCTCCACATTCAGGCGCAGGAAACCCCCGTCGCTGAACTGCCAAGTCCCGAGCACTGGCCTTATCTGGCGCCGGAACAGCTGCAGCGCGATGGCGTCAACGTCGATGAACGCAGCGATGTGTATGCGCTGTCGGCCATCCTCTATGAGGCCCTGACCGGTCGCCCGCCGCTGACCGCTCGCGATGCGGCGCAATGGCTGCATGTGCACGCCGCCGTCGAGCCGTTGTCGCCGGCCGACTATATTCCCGAACTGCCGCAAGGCATTTGCCATGTGTTGCTCAAAGGCTTGGCCAAGGAGCCGGACGCGCGTTATCAGAGTCTCGAATCGCTGGCCGCCGACCTCAACTGGTGTCTACGCCAGTGGCAGCGAAAGGGCCAGATCGAGCCGTTCCGCCTCGGTGCCTTCGATGCGCGGGCGGCGGCCACGCGCGGTGACGTGCTGTTTGGCCGCGATGGCGAACGCGCGCAACTGCTGGAACAGATCCAGCGCGTGCGCAGCGACGGCACGGCTCGCGTGCTGCTGGTTGCCGGCGCGCCGGGGGCTGGCAAGTCGGCGCTGATCCAGCAAGGCCTGCGCACGCACGCGCCCGGTTACTGGGCCAGCGGCAAAATGGATCTGGCGCAGAACAACCGGCCTTTTGCGCCACTGGCACAGATTTTCCGCTCGCTGATCAGCCAGGTGTTGGCCAAGCCCGCGCTGGCCTTGCAGGCCCTCAGCGAGCAACTGAGTGAAACCCTCAAGGGCCGTGGCCGTTTGCTGGTGGACCTGGCGCCGGAAGCCGAATTGCTGATCGGCGCTACCACCGAACTGCCGAACATGCCGGCGCGTCATGCCCTCGACCGGGTCAATCGGGCGCTGCTTGATGTGCTGGAGGTCTTCGCCCAGCCGGGGCATCCGCTGTTGCTGTTCATCGATGATGTGCAGTGGGCTGACGACTCGACCCAGGCGTTTCTCCAAGCCTTCATTGCCCGGCCAACGCGGCATTTATTGTTGATTCTCGCGTATCGCGAAGGCGAGTTGCCGAACGGCGAGGGCGGATGGCTTGATCAGCTGCGCGCAGCCCCGGCGTTGCCAGTCACCGACCTTGAGTTAGGCCCGCTGTCGGTGCAGGCCGTCGCGCAACTGATGGCTGTCGAACTCGATGCCGACGTCGACAACCTCCCGGCGCTGGCCTCTGTCGTGCATTTCAAAACCGCTGGCAATCCGTTGTTCGTCAGTCAGGTGGCGCGCGCCTTGGTCGATGAGCGCCTGCTGCGTTTCGATGCCGCGACGCGGCACTGGGTCTGGAATCAGGGTGATGTGGACGGCTACCGCTACGCCGATAATGTCGCCGAGTTGATGGTGCAGCGCTTGCAGCGTTTGCCGGCCAGTGCCCGGGAAGTGCTGCGCACGGCGGGTTATGTCGGTGGCCGCTGTGACGACGCACTGTTGTGGCGTTTGCTGCCGGGCGATCCCGCGCAATGGGCGCGTGACGTGGACTATCTGGTCGGCACCGGGTTTCTTCTACGCGAACCGGGCCAACTGGTCTTTCCCCACGACCGCGTGCTGGAGGCGGCCGCCGCCCTGACAGCACCGGCGGGGCGCGCCGCCGAGCATGCGCGCATTGCCGGCGCCATGCTCGATCACTGGGGCGAGCAGCGTCAGGCGCGGGTGTTCGACATTGCCAGTCAGATTCAGCGCAGTCAGGTTGATGGTCTGCAAGAACCCCGGCGCGCCGATTTCATTCAGTTGTTGGTCGAGGCCGCCGAGCGCGCCCGCGACACCGCGGCTGTCGAGCAGGCCGTGGATTATCTGCGCACTGCCGAGCGGTTGCTGGGCGCCGCGGGATGGTCGCAGCTCTACCCGCAAGCCTTCGCCGCGCGCTGGCTGGCGGCCGAATGCGCGATGTTGCTGGCGGACCTGCCGGGTGCGCAACAGCGCCTTGATGACTGTCTGTGCCACGCCGGTACCGCGCTGGACCAAGCCAAAACCTATCGTCTGCGGGCGACCCTGCGCACCTTGGACTGCGATTATCATGGCGCGATCAGCGAAGCGCTGGACGGGCTCGCACTGCTGGGTATTGCCTTGCAGCGCCGGCCATCGAAGGCGCAAGTGGGCGAAGCGTTCGAGCGGGTTCGGCAATTGGTCGGCGCACGGCGCATTGCTGACCTGACCGCGCTGCCCAAGGCTTGCGACCCGCAGATCGAAGTGGCAATGCAGCTGCTGAGCACGCTGATCGCTTCATTCTTCGTGCAGGACGATATTGCCTTTGTGCACTTGGCGAAGGTGGTCGAACTGACCTTGCTGCACGGCACCACGCCAAGCAGCGGCTATGGTTTTGCCTGGTACGGCGTGATGATCGCCGACCGCTATGGCGAGTACGTCGACGGCGTCGCTTTCGCCGAACTGGCCTTGGCCCTCACCGACCTGCACGGCTATGAAGCCGGGCGCGCCGGCACGCTGGTGGCGCTTGATCAGGTCAGCCCGTGGACCCGGCCAATGACCTATGCCCGACAAAAGGCCTTCGCCGCGTTTGAGTGCGGCCAGGCCGGTGGCGACCTGGGCATGTCGTGTTATGCCTGTAATCACATCGGCTCGGATCTGCTGTTCATGGGCGAACCGCTGCACAGTGTGCTGAACGAGCTGGACCTCGGCCTGAGCTGGGTGCGGCAGTTTCACTACATTGACATCGAGCGCATTCTGCTGGCGCAACAGACGTTCGCCAGTGAACTGCGCAACGGACCTGAGCCTCGCTCGATCAGCGAACTGGATACCTTGGAACATGACCGCTTCGGCCCGCTCGATCGTGAGCGTGTTTCGCAGCCCACGCTGTTCTGGAGGTGGTTGTACTCAGGCATGTCGGCGTTCTATTTCGGCGATGTGCGCTATGCGTTGCGCCGCTTTGAAGCGGCCGAGGCGCTGACCTGGTCGTTGCCGGCGCACATCGATCTGGCCCAGTACTACCTGTTTTACAGCCTGGCGTTGGCCAGTCCGGAGGCGCCGGGTTCTGTTGCCGAAAAGCTGGAGAAACTGGCGCAGCAACGTCAGCGCTTTTTGCCGTGGGTTGAGCTCAATCCATCGACATTCAGCAACAAACTGCTGCTGATCGAAGGCGCAATGGCCCGCGTTCGCGGTGAGGGGCTGGTTGCCATTCGCTGCTTCGACCAGTCGCAGATCGCCGCGGCCGCCGCCGGGTTTATCCATGAGCAAGCACTGGCCCATGAACAACTGGCCGAGGTCTGCCGATTCAATGGCCTGGTCTCCGGCATGCATCATCACCTGCGTGTCGCCCGCGATTGCTATGGACTGTGGGGAGCTGAAGCCAAGGCGCGGCAACTCGAAGCACTGCACCCGTTTCTCGCCCGCGAGCACTCGCTGGAAACCGTAACGCCGGTGACGCGCGGGCGCCTTGATCTGGAAGTCGGGATTGAAGCGGCCCGCGCGGTTTCGCAAGAAGTGTTGCTGGATCGGCTGGTCGAAACCCTGATGAATCACTTGATGATCCAGGCCGGCGCCGATCAGGGCGCGTTGCTGCTGGTCGCCGAGGGTGAGCTGCAACTGGCCGCCGCTGCGCACGTGGAAGCAGGCAATGTGCGGGTCAGTCAGGACAACAACCGCTCATTGGAGCACATTGCGCCGGTTTCAGTGCTCAACGCTACCATGCGCACCCGCACGCCGCTGGTGCTCGACGATGCCCGCACCGATTGCCCCGAAGCCTACAGCGCCGACCTGCACCAGCGGCAGACGCGCTCGATGATGTGCTTGCCGCTGCTCAAGCAAGGTGCGCTGATTGGCCTGGTCTACCTGGAAAACAGGCTGGTACCGAAGCTGTTCGGTGCCGAACGCCTGACCATGCTGGAAATCCTCGCCTCGCAGGCAGCGGTGTCGCTGCAAACCGCGCGTCTCTACGCGCAACTGGTCGAAGACAACCGCTTGCGCGCGCAAATGGAAGCCGACTTGCGCAGTTCGCGGGCGGAACTGGCGCGTAACTCGCACCTGAAAATGATGGGCGAGTTGTCGGCCTCGATTGCCCACGAAATCAGCCAGCCGCTGCTGGGGATTTCTTCCAATGCCTCGGCGAGCTTGCGCTGGCTCAAGCGCGACACGCCGGATCTGACCGAAGCGATTCAGGGCCTGGAGGACATCCGTTCCGACAGCGCGCGGGCCACCGAGATCGTTCAGGCCTTGCGTGCGTTGGCCAAACAGGCGCCGTTGCAGCGCCTGCCAGTGTCGATTGATGCGTTGATTGGTGAGGTCGTGCAACTGACGGCCAGCGACGTGCACAACCGTAGCGTCACCTTGCACGCGCAACTCAATGCTGCTGAGCCGGTGTTGGGGGATCGGGTGCAGATTCAGCAGGTGATTTATAACCTGATCGTTAACGCACTGGAGGCGATGGCCGGGCATGGCGTTGCTGACGGACGCTTGAGTATCGAATCGACGATCAGCGATGGGCAGGTCTGCGTGTGCTTTCAGGACAGTGGACCGGGAATCGCCGAGCATCAGCGTGAGGAGATTTTTGATGCGTTCTTCACCACCAAGGGCAGTGGAATGGGCATGGGCCTGGCGATTTGCCGGACCGTGATTGGCGCCCATGGCGGGACGTTGCGCGTGGAGGACAGCGAGGCGGGGGCGCGGATTTGTTTCAGGTTGCCGCTCGCATCGGGTGCCAGGCTCGAACGCCGCTAGTCACTCCCGACGCAAGTGCTGGCTGACTAGCGAAAAAAAAAAGGCCGCGGTAACGCGGCCCAAAAGGGAGGAGTGAACAAAACGCTTTGAAGATCAAATCAAGGCCGCAGTTCCGTCGAATGCTTCAAGACCGTCGAATTGAGCAAACCCTCGTGGAGCCGCCACGTATCGCCATCAACCACCGCCAGCCGCGCACCACACACGGCCTGACGCCAAACCTTCGGCGGCATTCCCACCAACCGCCCGAACGTGCGCGTGAAGTGCGAGTGATCGGAGAAACCGCACTCATAGACAATGTCGGTAATCGCCATCGAGGTCAGCAACAAAGCCTTCGCCTTGTCGATTTTCATCCTCAGCATCCATTCCTGCGGCGAGCAGCCGGTGACAATCTTGAACGCCCGGGAAAAATGACTGCGCGACAGATTGCAATGTTCAGCGATTTCGCTGACGCGCAAGCTGCGGCTCAAGTCGCGCAGCATGTAGGCCTTGGCACGACGCTCCTGCCAGCCGGACAGCGCGCCCAATGGGCGCGCCAGGTGGCAGGGCGGGTCTGACTTCTCCGATTGCGGGTTCATGGCGGCTCTCCTGATCGATGGGGAAAGTCTGGCCGCGGGCGACATTTAAAGTCCTTAAACAAACCTTAAAAGTTATGAAGGCCGGACCTCAGGCGTGGAACGGGTAATCGACGTAACCACGCTGATCGCCGCCGAAGAAACTGCTCGGATCCGGCGTGTTCAGCTCAAGGCCATCGCGCAGACGACGCGGCAGATCCGGATTGGCCAGAAACGGTCGGCCGAAGGCAATGAGGTCGGCGCGATTGGCGATCAGCGCCTGCTCGGCGGACGCTGCGTCATACCCGCCAGCGAGGATCAGCACGCCGTTCCAGGTATTGCGCAACTGGGCGATGATCGCGTCCCAGCGCGGGTCGAAGTGTTCGTCCTTGACCGTGCCGACCATGGCCGGCTCAACCAAATGCAGGTACGCCAGATGCCACTGATTGAGCGCTTCGACCAGATAACCGAATGTCGCTTCGGGCGTGTCATCGCCCATGCCCATAAAGCGGCCCATCGGCGTCAGGCGCACGCCAACGCGCTCGGCACCGACTTCGTCAGCGACGGCTGCAACCACTTCGAGCAAAAAGCGCGCGCGGTTCTCCACGCTGCCGCCATAGCCGTCATTGCGCTGGTTGCTGTTGCTGTTGAGAAATTGATCGAGCAGATAACCATTACCGGCATGGATTTCCACGCCGTCCATCCCGGCGTTCAACGCATTGCGTGCGGCGCGGCGATAGTCTTCGACAATGTCGGCGATTTCCGCTGTCTCGAGCGCACGTGGCACCGGCACATCGCCCCAGACGCCATGGCCTTCGTCGTCGACGATAAAGGTCTTGCCCGGCACTGGCAGTGCGCTCGGTGCAACGGGCAGACCGGCGTCCGGCTGGAAACTCGGATGCGATACGCGGCCGACGTGCCACAGCTGCATGAAGATCAGACCGTGCGCCTCATGCACCGCCGTGCTGACGTCACGCCATGCCTGAACTTGCGCATCGGTGTAGATGCCCGGCGTCCACGCGTAGCCCTGGCCTTGTTGGGAAATCTGCGTGGCCTCGGTGATGATCAGTGCGGCACTGGCGCGTTGGCGGTAATACTCGGCGTTTATCGCGGTCGGGACGTCGCCCGGTTGGCCGGCGCGCGAGCGGGTCAGCGGCGCCATCACCACGCGGTGGGCAAGGGTGTAAGGGCCAAGTGCGATGGGTTGAAACAGGCGACGGGTCATGGGTAGCTCCGGATTTCGATGAGTTGGGTTCAAGCGCGGCAGCCAGGTGCCGCTCGCAGTGCAGGTAACTTAACCGGGGGGCGCGGGGCTGATAATCCGTGGCCGGCGCTACGCTGTTTTGCGCGCCGCGCAACGGCGCCCGCGCTCATCGGCGATGAACGCGGGCGCGCTTCAGGCGGGTTGGCTGGAGCGGGTCAACGGCAGGTTCAGCCAGCGCCGGCCCGTGGCGTTGGCAACCGCATTGCCGAGGGCGGCGGCCATCGGTCCTTGAACGATTTCTGCGGCGCCGAGAAAGGGTTGTCCCGGTTGATCGAGCAAGTGCACGTCGACTTTTTTCGGCAACTGCGTGAAGCGCAAGATCGGGTAGCCGCTCCAGTCGTAGCTGCGAATGCCGCCGGCGTCGTAGGCGACTTTTTCATAGAGCGTCCAGCTCGCCGACTGCACGATGCCACCCTCGACCTGATTGCGCAGGCCATCGGGGCTGACGATCTGGCCGACGTCCACCGCCGTCACCACATGATCGACCCGGATCTCGCCAGTCTGCGGATGCACCCACAGCTTCACCGCGATAGCGCAGTAACCCATGATGTTTTTGTAGCGGGCGAAGGCGAAACCGATCCCCGCGCCGGGCTCACTGCTTTTGTGCGGCCAGCCGATTTCGTCACGCACACGCTCGATCACCGCACGGGCGCGCGGGTCGCTCAGGTGCGCGAGACGCAACGCCAGCGGATCGATGCCGGCCTTGATCGCCAACTCATCGATACTTGCCTCGATAGCGAAGATGTTGATGTGTGCGCCCAGCGAGCGCATGGCCGAGGTGCGAAAGGGCATTTCGGTGACGAAGTTCATGTTGATCTGCGTTGAACCCAGATCGTACAGCGGCACCGCGTTGCGATCGCCGTCACCTTCGGGCTGGGCGATCGGCACCGAGGGCGCCGAGGCGAATGGTTTGGCCAACAAACGCGCTGGCAACAGGCGCCCGGCATTGACGATGCGTTCGTTGTGTGGCGTCGTCCAAAGCTCGTAGTTCCAGTCCTGCAAACGGCCCTGGCTGAGGCCGGCGTCGACCTCTGTGACCATCGCCGAACTGTACGGCTCCCAGAGATTTTCCTGCTCGCGCATCCATTGCACGCGCACTGGCGTGCCGGGCAGGCGCATGGCGATTAATGCGGCATCAGCGGCGGCATCATCGGCGCCGTTGTGGCCGTAACAGCCTGAGCCTTCGGTATGAATGCAACGCACGCGTTCCGGCGGCAGACGGAGCATTTCGGCGATGCCGGCGCGCAGCGGATAGACGCCTTGGGTGTGGGTCCAGACCGTGAGTACGCCGTCCTTGAACCAGGCCACCGCACAGGACGGGCCGATCGAACCGTGCATCAGGTATTGCTTGGTCACCCGCGCCTTGAATCGCACATCGGCCACGCCATTGGGCGAACCGCTATGGCTGATCGGATAGCGCTTGGAGGGCAAGCGCTTGAGCAAATCATGAATCCCGGCGGCCTCGGGAATGGCCTCGCCGCCGCTCCACTTGGCACTTTCAATGCCGCTGCGCATGGCCTTGATCGCTTGCCATTCATCACGGGCGACCACGGCCAGATAGTTGCCATCGCGGATCACCTTGACCACGCCGTTCAGCGCTTCGATGGGCGCTGCATCGAACGCTTGCAGCGTGCAGCCCGGGCGCGGCGGGCGGATTACCCGCGCGTGCAGCATGCCCGGCAGGCGCATGTCCTGCACGAATGCCGCGCCGCCGCTGACTTTGGCGGGGATGTCCAGGCGCGGCAAGTTATGCCCGATCAGTTTGAAGTCGGCCGCCGCCATCGTCGGTGACTGCGCCTTGGCGTATTGGTGCACATCGACATGGCCGACCGCGTCGGCGTAAGTCATCCGTTGCCCGGCCGGGCCTTCGATCACGCCGTCGCGGGTGTTCAGCAACGCTGCATCGATTTGCCAATTGCGTGCGGCGGCATCGACGAGCATTTCGCGCACCTGCGCGGCGGCGTTGTACAGCGCGGTGCCGCTGTCGAAAATGCTGTGGCTGCCGGCGGTGTAGCCTTCGTTGGGCGTCAGCGCGGTGTCGGCGGTGAGCAAGTTGATCGCGCTCGCGGGGACTTGCAGACGTTCGGCGGCGATTTGCAGCAGCGCGGTTTTCACACCGGTGCCCAGTTCAACCTTGCCGGTGTACACGCTGATGCCGTCGGCGCCGATGCGAATCCAGGCGTCGAGGTAAGGGTTGGTGCGCAGACTGCCGGGCAGATCGGGGGCCAGCACCACGGTGCCGAGGGTGTCGACCTCGCTGTCGGCCAAAGCCCGTCGCGCCACTGGCATCAGCGTGAACGCCATGAGCAACGCGCCACCGCGCAGGAAGGCTCGGCGGCTGGGGTTCAAGCCGTTTGATTCGCTCATGACAGGCTCCCGTTGTGCCCGGCTACCTGTTTGATCGCCTCGATGATGCGCAGATGCGTACCGCAGCGGCACAAATTGCCGGCCATGTGCTCGCGGATGGTTGACTCATCCGGATGCGGATCGCGTTCAAGCAACGACTGTGCGCGCATCAACATGCCGGCGATGCAGTAGCCGCATTGCGCCGCCTGCTTGTCGATGAACGCCGCTTGCAGTGCGCCGGGTTTTTCTGCGCTGCCGAGGCTTTCCACGGTCCGAATCTTTTTGCCTTCAAGACCTGCGCACGGCGTCAGGCAGGCGAACACCGGTTGGTCGTCAACAATCACCGTGCAGGCGCCGCACTGGCCCAGGCCGCAGCCGTACTTGGCGCCGTTGAGGTTCAAGTGATTGCGCAGCGCGTACAGCAGCGGCATGTCCGGCTCCAGCTCCAGCGCTTGGGTGGCTCCATTGACGTTGAGGGTGATCTGGCTCATTTCGTCTCCTGACGTAACGCTTCAATAGTGGAAGAGAGGTCGGCCCACGGCTGATCGGCTCTGGCTTGCTGGCGCAGGTAAGCGGCGAGGGCGGCGAGTTGGGCGTTGTCGAGGCTGGCGGCGAACGGCGGCATCACCGGGCCGGGCGAGCCGGGAATGGCGGGCACGCCTTCGAGCACGGTCTTGAGGAAATTGCGCGAACTGGCGGCTTGCAACGCCGAGGTGTTTTGCAGGCCCGGGCGTCCGTCGATCTCACGCATCGGCGCGGCGGCTCCATGGCATCCGGCGCAGGCGCTGCTGAAGAGCAGGGCGGCGGTTGTATGATCCACTGGGCTACTCGGCTGCTTTTTTGCGGTGGTTTCCGTTACTGCGTGGGGGCTTTGCAGGCTCAGCAGATACTCGGCAATCGCCTCGGCGTCACTGGCCGGCAGACGCGCCAGGCTCAGGCTGACCGGACGCATCGGGCCGGCCGGCGTGCCGTGGCCATCGACCACGTCGGCGCGCAGGTAGCCGACCAATTGCTCAGGGTTCCACGGGTTGGCGCGTTGGCCCAGACCGACCAGCGGCGGCGCGTTCCAGCCATCGACGCTGCCGCCCTGAAGATATTCCGAGGATTTCTCCGCGCCGATCAGGTTCAGCGGCGAATGGCAGCTGGCGCAGTGACCCGGGCCATCGACCAGATAGCGTCCGCGATTCCACGCCACGCTGTGTTCGGCCATCGGCGTCAACGGTTCGCCATGCAGAAACAGCAGGTTCCAGAACGACACCAGCGGACGAATGTTCATCGGGAAATTCATCTGGTTCTGCCGCGCCGGGGCGTGTACGGCGGGGCCGCTCATCAAGTAGGCGTAGGCGTCGGCGATGTCCGCCGCGCTCATGCGCCGGTAGTGCACATAGGGAAAGGCCGGGTAGAGAAAGTGGCCGTCACGGGCAATGCCTTCGCGCATCGCCCGTTCGAAGGCCGGCAGCGACCACTCGCCGATACCCGTCTGCGTATCCGGGGTGATGTTGGTGCTGTACAGCGTGCCGAACGGCGTCACCAACGGCAGCCCGCCGGCCAGGTATTCGCCGCCGGGACGGGTATGGCACACCGCGCAATCACCGGCCTCGACCACCCGCGCGCCGCGTTGCAATTGTGCAGCCTCGAATGAGGTAGGGCGTTTGATCGGTGCGATCGCCGGGCGCCACATCAGCGCGACGGCGCCGATCAGGCCGATCACCGCGAGCACGGCGACGCTGATCCACAGGGTTCTGGATTTGAGCAAGTGACTGTTCATGGTCGGCAGGAAAACGCGGCGGGCAGTGGCAGGACGAGTGAAGTACGGGTCATGGAAACGCTCCTTGTAGCAGCCGGGGAAGGGCACCGACGTGGACGTCTGCGCCTGGGGCCAAAGCGTAGAGAAGACACTTGCGGCGGAGAATCACCGGTCCACGCAACAGCGCGTTGCGTCGAAAGCAACGTTGCGCCTGGCGCATCAGTGCGTTGCCCGGCGCACGGATTCTCGTTGCCGTCGGCTGACCGTAGCCTTGGCGCAACTTTCCCGAACTCAACGAGGTGTCACCATGCTTACGGGCAATCCTGCCGTTGCGGCCCCGGCCGAACAGCCTGCTTCACTCTCCGGCCTGATGGTCGCATTTCTGGCCTTCTGCTGCGGCGCGGTTGTGGCCAACCTGTATTACGCGCAGCCCATCGTTGAACTGATCGCGCCGCAGATCGGTCTGTCCAGCGCCAATGCCAGCCTGATCGTTTCGCTGACGCAGTTCGGCTATGCGCTGGGTTTGTTGCTACTGGTGCCGCTGGCCGATCTGATGGAGAACCGCCGTCTGGTGGTGGGCTTCACCCTGGCCGCGAGCGTCACGCTGTTGTGCGCCGGCCTGACCCATTCGCCGTCGCTGTTTCTGCTGTTGTCGTTGCTGATCGGCCTGACCTCGGTGGCCGTGCAGATTCTCGTGCCGCTGGCCGCGCATCTGGCGCCGGAAGCCAGCCGTGGCCGAGTCGTCGGCAATATCATGAGCGGCCTGTTGCTGGGGATTCTGTTGTCGCGACCACTGTCGAGCCTGCTGGTTGAAGTGTTCGGCTGGCGCGGGGTGTTTTACAGCGCGGCGGCACTGATGGCCGTTATCGCATTGATTACCGCTGTGGCGCTGCCGCGTCGGGTGCCGACGCACAAAGCCACCTACGTTGCGCTGATTGGTTCGGTGTTTGCCTTGGCCCGACGCTTTGCGGTGTTGCGTCAGCGTTCGCTGTATCAGGGTTTGCTGTTTGCCAGCTTCAGCCTGTTCTGGACCCTCGCGCCGATTGAGCTGATGCGCCATCACGGTTTTACCCAAGCGCAGGTGGCTATCTTTGCTTTGGTCGGTGCGGTCGGGGCGATTGCGGCGCCGATTGCCGGGCGTCTGGCCGATGCCGGGCATGCGCGTCGCGGGACGCTGGTGGCGCTGCTGCTGGCGCCCGTGTCGCTGTTGATCGCGGCGCTTCCGGGCAGCGGCTATGTCTGGCTGGTGGTGTGTGCGGTGCTGCTGGATTTTGCCGTGCAACTGAACATGGTGCTTGGCCAGCGTGAGGTGTATGCGCTCGATCCGCACAGCCGTGCACGCCTCAACGCGGTGTACATGACCAGCATCTTCGTCGGCGGCGCCCTCGGCTCCCTGATCGCCAGTCCGCTGTACGAGCATTTTGGCTGGAACCTGTCGGCCGTGTTGGTGGCGGTGATGCCGGCGCTGGCGTTGGCGTTGTTCCTGGGCCGCAAGGCTGACAGACCCTGAATCGAGTAACAACACGATCCCTGTGGGAGGGGGCTTGCTCCCGAAAGCGATGGGTCAGTTGGCACATTTGTTGACTGACAGTCCGCCTTCGCGAGCAAGCCCGCTCCCACAGGGGGTGCGGGTACAGCGCACGCTCGCGTCCCACCACACAGCTATTGTGGGAGGGGGCTTGCTCCCGAAAGCGGTGGGTCAGCTGACACATTTGTTGACTGACACACCGCCTTCGCGAGCAAGCCCGCTCCCACTGGTTTGAGGTATACCAGGATGGCGCCAGACGCCGCCAAGCACGACGGTACAAGACGTGTGGCCAACGCTGATGCACAATCACCGGTGCTCCCTCACCACCGGACTCCGCTTATGGACAAGTTGCTGGCCTTGAAGATGTTTGTTGAAACCGTGCGCTGCGGGGGTTATTCCTCGGCGGCGCGCAAACTCGGGATCTCGACGTCTTCAGTGACACGGCAAGTGGCGGGGCTGGAACACGAGCTGGGCGCCAGCCTGCTCAATCGCACCACACGCAACACCAGCGTGACCGTCGCTGGCCAGACCTATTTCGAGAAGGCCGTGGCGATTCTCGATGCCATCGATGAAGCCGATGCGGTAGTGGCCGACCGCGGCAGCGACGCACAGGGGCGATTGCGCATCAGCGTGCCAGTGGAGTTCGGTCGTCGGCTTATCGCGCCGCACCTGAGCCGCTTGCTCGAGCGCCATCCGGGGCTGGAGATCAGCCTGTCGTTGAGCGATCAGGTCAGCGATTTGCTGAGCGAGCAGATCGATGTGTCAGTGCGCCTGGGTTCGTCGGTGGTCAGCGAGGACATCGTCAGCAAGCGCGTCGGGCATTTCCAGCGCTGGGTCGTCGCCAGCCCGGATTACCTGGCACGCAGCGCAGTGCTGGAGCATCCACGGGATCTGCTTGAGCACCAATGCCTGCGTTTCGATTACGGCGGCAGTCATCACCACTGGACCTTCCAGAGTGACGAAGCGCCCATTCAACTCAACGTCCATGGACGCCTGCAAAGCAACAACGCCGACATCTTGCGCGAAGCCGCCATTGGCGGCGGCGGGGTGACGCTGCTGGCTGACTGGCTGGTGCGCGACGATGTTGCCGCCGGGCGCCTGACTCGCTTGCTTGAGCACTACGAGGTCAATCCCGGCAGCGCCAGCAGTTGCATCAACGCACTGTATTTGCCCAACCACCGTGGCTCCAGCCGAATCAACGTATTCATCGATTTCCTAGTGGAGATCCTCAATCCTGCGGCCCCGGCCACACCCGCCGCGTAGCGCCGGCCAACACGCTGCACACTCTGTTGCTGCAGCCGCTTCAGACTGCTTGTATGCTTGCGCCACGGAACACGTGGCCGCGGTCAGTGCCGATGTTCGATTGATGGCTGGAATGGAAACCGGACTTCCTTAAGGTACTGTCGTGAAGCGTGATACCCGTCTTGTAATGCTCCTGCTGTTGGTCATTGGCTGCTCCCTGACTTCGCTGACGATCTGGAAAGTCTGGTCCTCGCGTGAGCGCGCATTGGCCGAGGTCAACGTGCATGGCCTGAACCTGACCCAGGCGCTCAACACCTACACCGAAGGCATCGTCCGGCAAAGCTCACTGCTGTTGCTCGGGCTGGTCGAACGCCTGGAAGCGGAGGGCAACGGCCCGGCGCAGATCCAGCGCATCAAGACCCTGATCGACAGCCAGCAGTCGCTGATGCCGCAGCTCAGCGGCATCACCATTTATGACCGGCATGGGCACTGGCTGATGTCTTCCAACCGGCCGATTCCCGCAGGCGCCAACAGCAGCGACCGCGCCTATTTCATCCACCATCGTGACGACCCGAGCCGCGAGCCGTTCATTGGACCGCCGATCCAGAGCCGTTCCAATCTCGAATGGGTGGTGACCATCAGCCGCCGTTTCAACGACGCCGAGGGACAGTTTGCCGGCGTCGTCGCGGTGACGCTGGGGGTGGAAAACTTTCTCCGTGTGTTCGGCAAGCTCGACGTCGGCCAGGACGGCGCGATCGGTCTGTCGTACACCGATGGGACGTTGTTGGTGCGCTATCCGTTCCGCGAGCAGGACATGGGCCGCAACTTTTCCAATTCGCCGATTTACGCTAAATACCTTGTCGACCGCTCGGTCGGCACCGCCTCGTACACCTCCAGCCTCGACGGCGTCGAGCGGCTCTACGCCTTTCGCAAAAGCGAAAGCCTGCCGTTGATTACCACCGTTGCGCTGGGCAAGGACGAAGCCCTGGCAGCGTGGCGTATCGAGGCGGCGTTGTCGGCGGTGGTGGTGGTCGGGCTACTGGGACTGACCGGGTTGATCGGCTGGTTTTTGATCCTCGATATACGTCGGCGTACCGAGGCGGAGGAGGCGTTGCGCGATGCTCAGCAGCAGTTGCTGGCCTCCAATCGACAGCTCGAATTGCTGGCGATGAAGGATGCGCTGACGGGCTTGGCCAACCGACGCTGTTTCGATGAAACGCTGGCGGTTGAAGCGCGGCGGGCGCAGCGTGACGCAACCTCCCTGGCTTTGCTGATGATCGATATCGACCACTTCAAATTATTCAACGATGCCTTGGGCCACGTCGCCGGCGATGCCTGCCTGCAAGCGGTCAGCAAGATCCTTGAAAGCTGCGTGCGGCGCCCGTCGGATCTGGTCGCGCGTTATGGCGGTGAGGAAATGGCCGTGATCATGCCGGCCACCGACAGCGCCGGCGCGACGGTGGTGGCGCAACTGATGCTCGAACGTTTGCGGCAGGCGAACATTGCCCATCCGGGCAGTCCCTTTGGCCAGGTGAGTGTGAGCATTGGTGTTGCGGCAGCTTCAGGCATGCATCTGAACGGAGTGCCTGCAATGATCGAGGCAGCCGATCAGGCGCTGTACCGCGCCAAAGCGCGAGGGCGAAATCGCTTGGCTGCAGACGCCTGAGGCATTTCAGAACGCCTCACCGTTATCGAGTTTATCCAGCAGCCGTTGCCCGCGCTGCCACAGCGCATCTTGTTTGGCCAGCGCCATGCGGTCTAGGTTTCTGTAATCATGGCCATGCACTCCTAAAGAGATTTCGGACACGCCGCATGATCCCTGACCAGTCACATATCCACTGTGGGAGGGGGCTTGCTCCCGAAGGCGGTGGGTCAGCTTGGTCATTCGTCGGCTGACAGGACGCCTTCGCGAGCAGGCTCACTCCTACACGGAGGTTGTGTCGGATTCTTGGGCGAGGTACGTCGGGTAATCGATATAGCCTTCGGCACCACCGCCATACACCGTCGCCGGGTTCAGCGGATTCAGCGGCCAGCCATTGGCGATCCGTGCTGGCAGGTCCGGGTTGGCCATGAACGGCCGGCCGAACGCGACGAGATCCGCCAGGCCCGATTCGAGCAGTTGCGCGCCTGTTTCAGCGGTGTAGCGGCCGGCGTAAATGATCGCGCCAGTGAACGTCTCGCGCACGGCCTGGCGAAACGTCGTCGGCATCTGTGGTGCGTTGTCCCAGTCAGCCTCGGCGATGGACAGGTAGGCAATGCCGGCGTTTTCCAACACCTTGATCGCTTCGATGTAGATGGTGTGCGGATCATCTTCGACCATGCCCAGGTAAGTCCGCGCTTCGTCGGTTGTGGTGAACAGCGGCGCGAAACGCACGCCAACCTTGTCCTTGCCGATGCACTCAGCGACCCCGGCCACCACCTCACGCAGGAAGCGCAGGCGATTGTCCAGCGAACCGCCGTATTGATCGGTGCGCCGGTTGCTGTGGGCGGAGATGAACTGGTTGACCAGATAACCATTGGCGCAGTGCAGTTCGATGCCGTCGAAACCGGCCTCCATCGCGTTGCGTGCGGCCTGGATATACAGCTGAACCAATTCCTGCACTTCATTGGTTCTCAGCGCGCGCGGTGCGGACGGCGGCACCAGTTCACCGGCACCAGGCGCAGTTTCGATAAACACGCTGACCCGATCGGTCGCCACGGCAGAGGCCGACACCGGCGCCGCGCCGTTGGGTTGCAGGGCCGTGTGGGAGACACGCCCGACGTGCCAGAGCTGAGCGAAGATCACGCCATCCACCGCGTGCACGGCCTCGGTGACTTTGCGCCATCCGGCGATTTGCTCAGGGGTATGAATGCCCGGCGTCCACGCATAACCCTGGCCGCGCGGTTCGATCTGTGTGCCTTCGGTAATCAGCAAACCGGCACCGGCGCGCTGTTGGTAATACGCGGCCATGAGTTCGTTGGCGACGTTGCCTGGCTGCGTGCTGCGCTGGCGGGTGAGGGGCGGCAGGACGATGCGGTTTTTCAAGGTGAGACTGCCCAGTTTGGCGGGCGTGAAGAAAGCGCTGTTATTCATGGAGTACCTTGTTTCGAGCCTGATTAGACCGGTCGACTAGTAAAGAGACAAAAAAACAACGCCGGGCGCTGCGCACTCGGCGTTGGCTACGGTTCAGCGGGGGGCATTCAGCCCAGCAACTTCAGCAGTTTCTCAGCCACGGCGGCGGAGCTGGCCGGGTTCTGGCCGGTGACCAGTTTACCGTCGGCCACTACGTGCACCTGCCAGTCAGCGACTTTCGAATAGCGTCCGCCGAGACGCTGGAACTCGTCTTCGATCAAGAACGGCACTACATCAGTCAGGCCAACAGCGGCTTCTTCGGCGTTGGTGAAACCGGTGACGTCGCGGTCTTTGACGATTGGCTTGCCGTCAGCTCGCACAACATGACGCAACACTCCCGGTGCATGGCAGACAAAACCGTGGGGCTTGTTGGCGCGGTCGAACGCTTCGATCAGCGCAATCGAAGCTTTGTCTTCGGCCAGATCCCACAGCGGGCCGTGGCCACCCGGGTAAAACACTGCATCGAAATCGTCAGCGCGGACATCCGCCAGACGGCCAGTGTTTGCCAGTGCCTGTTGTGCGGCGGGATCAGCGCGGAAGCGATCCGTCTCCGCAGTCTGGGCACCGGGCTCATCACTTTTCGGATCGAGCGGTGGCTGGCCGCCAGCGGGCGAAACCAGCGTGACGTCAGCGCCGGCGTCCTTGAAGGCGTAGTAGGGAGCGGCAAACTCTTCCAGCCAGAAGCCGGTTTTTTTGCCGGTGTTGCCGAGTTGATCGTGAGAAGTCAAAACCATCAAGATTTTCATAGTGCACCCTGGGTTGGTCAGGCATCGGCACGAGGCGAAGGATTCGCTCGGCGTCGACACCGCATGAATTTGGTGTGTCGGAGCGCAGCATAGTTTCCAATTAGACCAGTCGTCTAGTAATTTTTTCAGGAAATGTTTTTGGTCGGTGGATATGGCAAACTCCCGTTCGTAAAAATTATACGACTGGTCTATTGCCTGGAATTATTCGCACCATGAAGCCGACCTTTGACGACACGCGCCAACACTTGCTCGACACCGGCCACCGGATGATGGCCGAGAAGGGCTTCACCAGTGTCGGCCTCAACGAGATCCTGCAAACCGCCGGTGTGCCCAAAGGCTCGTTCTACCACTACTTCAAATCCAAGGAGTTGTACGGTCAGGCGCTGCTCGAAGATTACTTTGTCGACTACCTTGCCGACATGGAGCGGCGCCTGACGCTGCCCGGGCTGAGCGCGTTCGAGCGGCTGATGGATTACTGGCAGGGCTGGCAGAACCGCTGCACCCTGGAAGGCCACGGCGACGAATGCCTGGTGGTGAAACTCAGCGCCGAAGTCGCCGACTTGTCCGAGTCGATGCGACTGACCCTGCGCGACGGCGCCGAACGCATCATCGCGCGCATCACGGCGTGCATCGAACAAGGCCAGGCCGACAAAAGCCTGCCCGACGGCGATGCACGGCATCTGGCCGAGACTTTGTATCAGCTGTGGCTCGGCGCCAGTCTGTTGAACAAATTGCAACGCACCGGGCAGTCGCTGCAGACCTCGATGGCGATGACCCGGCAGTTGTTGCGGGTTTGACGCCGTCACTGCGATCCCTGTAGGAGTGAGCCCGCTCGCGATGGCGTCCTGTCAGCAAATGAATGTCCAAGCTGACCCACCGCCTTCGGGAGCAAGCCCCCTCCCACAGTGGATATGTAACAGGTAAGGGATCATGCGGTGTGTCCGAAGTCCCTGTAGGAGTGAGCCTGCTCGCGAAGGCGGTGGGTCAGTTGAATAATTTTCTGACTGACACGACGCTATCGCGAGCAGGCTCACTCCTACACTTTTTATGGCGAACCATTGATATTCATTCACTCCCCGATTTCTGTGGGAGCGCGCCTGCTCGCGAAAGCGATCTGTCATTCAACGCGTCAGTGGCCTGACACGGCACTTCGTGATCGCCCACCCTGACCAACATGACAAATAAGAATACGTTTCAATTACGAATAGGCCGGTATACCATGCGCCGCGTTTTCACTGGCGGCTTTGCCCTTCGTTTTGGCCTATTCGTAAAGGTTTTCACCTCATGCGTCGTACTCTGCTTTCCATTTGTGTGCTGCAGGCGTTGTCTTCAACTTCATGGGCCGAGCAAGCCAAGTCCTCAACAACGCTGGAGCTGGAGGCCACCGACGTCGTCGGCACGGCGGAATACGAACGGGCAGACGGCCCGGTGCAAGGATATCGGGCGACACGTTCGGCCAGTGCGACGCGCACCGATACGTCGATCCACGAAACCGCACAATCGATCAGCGTCGTGACCAAGGACGCCGTTGAAGACATCGGCGCGACCCGCTTGCAAGACGCCCTGGATTACGCCGGCGGCGTAGGGCGGGCGAACAATTTCGGCGGGCAAGGCCTGACCACGTTCACCGTGCGCGGCTTTACCACTGGCGAGTTCTACCGCAACGGTTTCCCGATCAATCGTGGCTACCCGAACATGCCGGATGCCAACACCATTGAGCGTCTGGAAGTCCTGCGCGGCCCGGCGACCATGCTCTATGGTCGTGGCGATCCCGGCGGTACCTTCAACGTGGTGTCGAAGCAGCCATTGCCCGAGCGCAGCGTGACCTTGGGCAGTCAATTGACCGATCAAGGCATGAAGCGCGGCACGCTGGACGCCTCCGGCCCGCTTGATGAAGAAGGCCGACTGGCGTACCGACTGAACGTGGTGGGCGAGGGCGGCGACACCTTTCGCGATCACGTCGAGACCGAACGCTACGGCATTACGCCGGTGCTGACGTGGCAGGCGACGGACGCGACCAAGCTGATATTCGAAGGCGATTTCATGCGCAACAACGCGCCGCTGGACCGAGGCCTGACGCGCTATCCGAAGCAGATTGGCACGGCCTCGCGCGACACGTTCTTCGGTGAGAAAGACGTCGGCAAACTGCACAACGACAACAACATGGTGCAGCTGCGTTTTGAGCACATGCTCAATGATGACTGGACCCTGGGCGGCGGTTTCCAGTGGCTCGACGGCTCGCTCAAGGGCGACGCGATCGAGGCCAACGGCATTGCCGCTGACGGCCGCACGCTGGGGCGCAACTTCAATTATCGCAAACTGGAATGGACCGACAAGGACACCCAGCTCAACCTCACCGGGCATTTCAGCACCGGGGCCTTGCAGCACACCTTGCTCACCGGCATCGAATACGAAGATTACGACTACAAATCGATCATCCAGCGCTCCAGCGGCGCGGTCGGGGCCTATCCGATCGACATCTTCAATCCGGTCTACGGTCAGCCTCGTCCGGCACTGACCCGTACGCCGACTCACGACAAGGAAAACCTGAAGACTTACGCTGCGTTCGTCCAGGATCAGGTTGCGTTGACCGACAAACTGAAAGTGCTGGCCGGGGCGCGTTTCGAGCGCTTCGAACATGACTACGAAACCTACGTGCCGGGCGGCAAGAACTGGCAAGCCAGCGACAACGCGGTAACCCCGCGCCTCGGCGTGACCTACGATTTGACCGAGACGCTGGCGGTCTACGCCAACACCGCACGCTCGTTCAAGCCCAACACCGGCGCCAGCCGCACTGGCGGTGGCTTCGCCCCGGAGAAAGGCAAGTCCTACGAGATGGGTCTGAAGTGGGAGGCGCTGGACCAGCAGTTGAGTGTCGAGGCGGCGATCTATCAGATCGAAAAACGCAACGTGCTGACCACCGATCCGGTGGATTCGACGTTTAGCGTGGCGGCCGGCGAGGTGCGCAGCCGTGGCCTGGACCTCAATGTCACCGGCAATCTCACCCCCGAGTGGCGAGTGATCGGCGGTTACGCCTATGTCGATGCCGAAGTGACCAAGGACAACACGTTGCGTTCCGGCACGCGTCTGCTGAACATTCCGCAAAACAGCTTCAGCCTGCTCAACGTTTATGAATTCCAGGACGGCACCCTCAAAGGCCTTGGCCTGGGCACTGGTGTGAAATACGTCGACGAGCGCGCCGGGCAGACTGCCAACACAGCATTTTCGATGGGCAGCTACACCGTGGTCGATCTGCTGAGTTTCTACAAGGTCAACGACAACGTGCGGCTTAATCTCGACGTGAAAAACCTGTTCGACAGTGATTACGAAGAGGGCGCGTTCGGCAACGTCTACGCCTATCCAGGTGCACCGAGAACCGTACAGGTGGGGATTTCCTACACGCTGTAAACCCGGCTCAGCTGTCGCTTCTGCGCCATGATGGCCTGACTGTGGCATGTCGAGATCAGGCATCGACATGCCGCATACAGGCTAGTGAGCGTGCAGCCTGGCCACGTAAGGTGACGCATCATTTCCTCGCCGAAGCGTCTGCGCCGCTGCTTTCGCCGGTCTCGACGGCGAGCAATGATGATCGCCTGACGCTCAGTCAGTGGCCCGAAACGTCGATCATGAGAACAATAAGAACCCATGAATAGCCTGAACCCCAAAGACTCTACCGGTCAGTTGGCGCAAGGTTTCAAACCGCGTCACGTCACCATGCTCTCCATCGCAGGCATCATCGGCGCGGGACTTTTCGTCGGCTCAGGACACGCCATCGCCGCCGCCGGGCCAGCCGTTTTGCTGGCTTATCTGTTTTCCGGACTGTTGGTGGTATTGGTCATGCGCATGCTCGGCGAAATGGCCGTGGCGCATCCCGACACCGGTTCGTTTTCGACCTATGCCGATCAGGCGATCGGTCGCTGGGCCGGGTTCACCATCGGATGGCTTTACTGGTGGTTCTGGGTGCTGGTGATACCGATCGAGGCGCTGGCCGCCGGGCATGTGCTCAACCAGTGGTTTCCCCAGGTCGACGCGTGGCTGTTTGCCTTGCTGTCGATCGTCTTGTTAGTGATCACCAACCTGTTCAGCGTGTCGAAATACGGTGAGTTCGAGTTCTGGTTTGCGATGGCCAAGGTCATCGCGATCATCGGTTTCATCGGCTTGGGTTTTGCGGTGTTGATGGGCTGGATTCCCGAGCGGGAAGCCAGTGGCTTGAGTTCGCTGATGGCGCAGCACGGTGGTTTCGCCCCCAACGGCTTGTCAGCCGTGGTCGGCGCATTCATCACCATCATGTTCAGTTTCATAGGCACGGAGGCGGTGACCATCGCCGCAGCAGAATCGAACAATCCCGCGCAGAACATCGCCAAGGCCACACGCTCGGTGATCTGGCGCATCGGTATTTTCTATTTGCTCTCGATCTTCGTGGTGATTTCCGTGGTGCCGTGGAATGACCCGCTGCTCGCCTCGGTGGGCTCTTACCAGCGCGCCCTCGAACTGATGAACATTCCTCACGCCAAGTTTCTCGTCGACGTGGTGGTGTTGATCGCCGTGGCCAGTTGCATGAACTCGTCGATCTATATTTCTTCGCGCATGCTTTATTCGCTGGGCCGACGCGGTGATGCACCGCCCGCGCTGAAAGTGACCTCGGCGGCCGGGGTGCCAAGAGCGGCGGTGATTGCCAGTACGGTGATCGGCGCCGGCGTCACGCTGCTCAGCTACTTCATGCCGGCCGGGCTGTTTCAGTTCCTGCTCGCCAGTTCCGGCGCGATTGCCTTGCTGGTGTACCTGGTGATCGCGATTTCGCAGTTGCGTATGCGCCGTCGGCTGGAAAGGGAGAAAGTCGAACTGACCTTGCGCATGTGGCTGTTTCCCTGGCTGACCTGGCTGGTGATCGCGTTTATTTGCACCGCCCTCGCTGTGATGATGTTCACCCCGGCGCATCGGCTTGAAGTGTCGTCAACCATTGGCCTGGCGCTGGTGATTTCCTTCGTCGGTCTGGTTACTGCCCGTCAGCATGGCTCGGCGGGCAGGGTGGTAGCGGTAGCGAAACCCTAGTCAGCCTGGCGCTGGCTCAGACATCCAGCACCAACGTTTCGCTGCCCTGCGCCGGCGCGGCGCAGCAGATCAGCACTTCGTCGTCCGCCAGGCGCATGGCCGGCGGGCTGAGGTAATGCACCTGGCCGCTGCTCAAGCGGGTTTTGCAAGTGCCGCACGAACCGCCGCGACAGCTGAACTCAGGGTTCAGGCCGCGGGCCTCGGCCAGTTCCAGCAAAGTGCCGGCACCCGGTGCCCAGCGCGCTTCCTTGCCGGAGGTGGCGAACAGCACCTTGACCGGTTCCGCAGCGATGGGAACTTGCGGCGGTGCCGGGGTGCTGATTTCGACATCGCGCACCAATGTTGACGGGCCGAAGGTCTCGGCGTGGATGCGATCGTTGGGGATGCGCATCTTGCGCAGACCGTCGTACAGCGCCTGGGTGAAACTGCCCGGGCCGCACAAGTAGAAGTCGTAGTCATCCAGCGGCAGCAGGCTTTTCAGTAAAGCGATGTCGATGCGCCCGGCGTGGTCGTAGCCCTGAGGAGGAGTACTGACTGGTGGCTGGCTGACCACCCGCAACACATGCACTTTGTCGCCTGCACGCGCTGCCAAATCATCGATTTCCTCACGAAAGGCCAGATCTTCGACGGTGCGACTGCTTTGTATCAGCCAGGTCGGGCGCATGCGGCTGATGCGTTTGCCCTGATAGACCACTTCGCGCAGCATCGACAGCAACGGCGTCACCCCGACCCCGGCCGCCAACAACACCAAAGGGCGCCGCTCCGTCGCATCGACAGTAAAATCGCCTTGTGGCGCGCGGGCTTCGATCAGATCCAGCGCCTGAACGCGGTCGTGCAAGTGCGCAGACACCGCGCCGTCGCGTTTGACGCTGATGCGCACAAACTCATCCGACGGCGCGCTGGAAACACTGTAGGTGCGGATCGACGCGGCGGCGTGTCCGTCCAGCAAAACCTTGATCGGCAAATGCTGCCCCGGTTCGAAGCGGGGCAGGCCGAAGCCATCGTTGGCTTGCAGGTAAAAAGAACGGATCTGCGGACTCTCATCGACAACCCGCGTCACCTGCAACGACCGCCATTGATTACGCAGGGCTTGCGCCTGCAAGCGCTCGCGGGTCTGCTCCCAACTGCCGGTCATTTGCGAGTTGGGCGAATCGCCCTCGGGCTGATCGATCCAACGCAGTGGCAGCGCGGCCTGACGGTAAACGATGCGCTGCGGCTTGAAGCGCCACAGGCGCTCGGCGCCCTGGAACGCGGCGATTTGCGGATCGTCGAGCAGCACTTCTGCGCTGCCGGTCATCTGCAACAGATCGCCGCTTTCGAAGTCGATGAAGGTCAGCCCGGCACGCGGATTGAGCAGAATGTTACCCAAGGTATTGAAGAACAGATTGCCGGAGAAATCCGGAATGGTCAGCGTGCCGTCGTCATCCATATGGACGAATCCGGATTTGCCGCCGCGATGCGAGGCATCGACTTGTCGCTGGCCGTCGCGCACAACGTAGGTGGCGACGTAGAACGAGTCGGCAGCGGTGATCATGTCGCGCACGAGGGGTTCGCTGACGGTCAAGTCGAGCGCGGTGTCGGTGGTCTCGTCAACGAAGGCGTACTGGCGCAGATTGATGTAGCGCGGGCAGTTGCCGTAAGCCTGGGTTACGCCGATCTCAAGGCTGTTGCCATCGCGACGGCTGATCGTGCCGTTCATGCGATTGCGCCGACGCGTGTGCAATTCGATGCCGAGCATGCCGATCGCGTCGCCGGGCTGCAAACCTGGCTGAGCCGGATCGTTGGGCTGATCGTCGAGTTTGATCGTGAGGGTTTGCGGAGACGGCGACTCCATGAAACCGGGCTGGCCGGTGCGGATCGTTGCCCATGGATCGCCCTGAGGATCAACCGCACCGAGCACCACGAAGGGCAGTTGCGCGTAGAACTCACGGTGCTGATCCGGCATCCAGTCGCGGGCCAGTTGCCGCTGGCCAACCCCGGCCATCATTTCCACGGCGCCGACAGCACGCTGCAGGGTCAACTCACCTTCGTGCCAGGGCGAGGACGCTGATTTCGACACTGTGTCCATTCCGATTCTCCTCGTGTGCAACGGGCCGGTGAGCTGCCAAGGGCTGGAAACCCAAAGTGGAGCTCATGTTGACCTTCAGTCGGTTTGGAGGGAATGGCCAGAAATCGCAATCCATTGTTTCAGTCGGTGAAATGATCTCTCTGGTGAATTCAAGGAAGGGAGCAGGCTCGCTCCCATCCATCGGTCATTGCGCCGTCGCAGCGGTTTCGATCAGGTTGGCGACGACGTTCGGGTTGGACACCATCACCACGTGCGACGCGCCTTTGACCACCACGGTCTTCTTCGCGTGAGCCCGCTCGGCCATGAACGCCAGGGCTTGTGCCGGGATGTTCTTGTCCTGATCGCCGTAGACGAAGTACGACGGCACGGTTTTCCACGCGGGTTCGGTCGCGGCTTCATTGAGCGCAGCGACGGTCACCGGGCGTTGAGTTGCGGCCATCAACTTCGCATCAGCCGGGGAAACGTCGGCAGCGAATTGAGCGTGGAATTTGTCCTGCTGGATGTACAAGTCCTTGCCGCCGTCGGCCAAAGCAACCGGGGCCGCGAGCGTCGGGCCGAGGGTGCCGCCCGGGAAACGCCCGGACAGTTCAGCCGCCGTTTCACCGGCTTCTGGCGCGAAAGCGGCGACGTACACCAGAGCTTTCACGTTGGCATTGCCATAAGCGGCGGCGCTGATCACCGGGCCACCGTAGGAATGACCGACCAGCACCACCGGGGTTTTCACGCTGGCCAGCACATCCGCCACCGACTGCGCGTCACTTTTGACCGAGCGCAGCGGGTTGGCGGCGGCAATCACCGGATAGCCATCCTTCTCCAGAATCTTGACCACGCCGTTCCAACTGCTCGAATCGGCGAAGGCACCGTGTACCAGCACTACAGTAGGTTTGTCCTGCGCGGCGAACGCGGCGCTGGCACTGAACATGGCGGCGGTGAGGGCGAGGGTTGCAAATACTTTGTTCATGGTGATGTCCTGTCGGTAGGTAGAGGAAGAATGGAAGCGACAGTGGTATTTAGCGCGCTAAATGTGTCAGATCTGTGTCCGCACGACTGAACTTCGCATGCGAGTGTATCTGCGCCGGCCAACGCTACACAGTGATACAAATGCTGCGCAAATAGTCAGGCATCAGGCGTTTGCAGTATCTCTATCCATAACGCGCCTTTGCCGGATGCCGCTTCACCGACACGCTTCAGGGCGCCGTCTTTACTCACGGCGTAAGTGCCGACTTTGGCGCTTTTTTCCCCGGTCACCAGCAGCCAGCGGCCGTCGGGGGAAAAGGCGATATTGCGCGGTTGCTGTTCCTGTACCGGGAAGTTATCGAGAAACTGAATTCCTCCCGTAGACGGGTCAACGGCAAATGCAGAGACGCTGCTGCTGGTGCGCTCGCTCATCAACAGCAGTTTTCCATCCGGGGACATGCGCAGGTCAGCGGCCCAGATGCGCGGGGTGGGGTCGTCTTTCAAATCGTTGTTGCGCGCGTCACGGACTTCGCCGTGGGCCAGTTTCAAACGCGCGGGAATGCCATTGGCATCAGCAATCTGCGTCAACGCGCCGGTAGTGTCGTCGATTGAAAACGCGGTCACGGTGCCGCTCATTTCGCCGACCACATAGAGGAATTTTCCGTTCGGCGAGAACGCCAGATGCCGAGGCCCGGTTTTGTCTGGAACACTGACGTAGCCGCTGCCAATCGGGCTGAGTTCACCCGTCTGCGCATCCAGGCGGTATTGCAGAACCTTGTCTGTCCCCAGATTACCGGCGTAGGCAAAGCGATTGCTCAGCTCGGTACGGACCGAATGCGCATGCAGGCCGGTCTTGTAGCGGAGGATATTGGCGGAAGGTTGATAATCCTCAGCGATCTTCTGAACACTGACGAGATCGGCGCCGTAAGACGCAGCGAGCAGATAGCGTCCCTTTCGGTCGGTAGACAGATAGGCCATGCTCTCTGCCAGCGGCGCCTGGGTAAGTGGCGTCAGGTGACCGCTCTTCGAATCGATCCGGTAGCCCAGAACCTGGAAGGGTTTGACGCGCAAGGCTGCAAACAGCACCTTGCCGTCAGGGGTGATGGCCATGGGATTGACCTGGTCACCAGCCTGAATCTGTTCCACGAGAGTGAGTGCGCCGTTGTCCTGATCGAGGCGGTATTGCGAGATCAGACCATCGCCAGGACTTGAGACGTAAGCATAGGTAGCCGCATTGGCAGACAGGCACAGACCTGAGGCGACAGCAGCGGCGATAACGGCGATTTTTCTCATGAAGTTCAGCCTTGTTGTTTTTGTGATCAGTCATCCTATGAGTGATTAATGGATGTCTCAACGCTTATTTTGTCGACCGTGCGCGCCGCTGCGTTCGAGCGACAAGGTTGATATGGCTGAATGGGTCTGGGATAAATGATCGGGGAGGGCGACGACTAGGGACGCTTGAAACATTTTTACATACTCTCCCATTAGCGTTGTTGTACGACATCGTACCTAATGTGCCGAGCTGCAATCGTTCTCACAAAAACAATAACGGAGATACCCCTATGACGAGCATGCCTTCACTCGATCATCAGGCCGCTGCGAAACCGCAAAACCGTTTCATGCGCATGCTTAAACTGTTGGGCCCCGGCATTATCGCCGTGCTGTCGTGGCTCGGTGCCGGGGATCTGATCACGTCCTCCGTGGCCGGTGCGAATTACGGCTACGCCATGATGTGGGTGCTAGCGGTCTCGTTGTTGTTGAGGTACCTGATCGTCAACATCATTGCCCGCTTCCAGCTGTGCAATAACCAGGGCATGACCATTCTCCAGGGCTACGCCCAGCTCAACCCGGTGTTTGCCTGGTTCATGCTCGTTTATGCCTTGTTGATGGGGCATTTAATGAATGCCTACATGATCAAGGGAGCAGGGGAGTCGCTGGCGATGCTGTTCAAGATCGACCAGCCATTGCTGTGCTCGGTGGCCGTGGTGCTGGCGGTCTGGATGTTGGTGGGTCGCAACATCTACACAATGATCGAAGGCGTGATGAAGTTGCTGCTGGCGATCATGACCCTGGCGTTCATCGCCCTGGCGGTGATGTCGGGCCCGGATGTCACCGGCATCATCAAAGGCACTATCGGCTTCAGCATTCCGCCTGACGAAGGCGTGCATGGCGCATTGCTGGTGGCCGTCTCGGTGATCGGTGCGGTTGCAGGCTCTATCGCAAACTTCGTTCACCCCTATGTCATGCGCCAGAAAGGCTGGATCGGACCGCAGCACAAGCGCATTCAGCGCAACGATCTGCTGTTTGCCGTATTCGTCGGGATCATCATCAACCTGGCCATCTGGATCGTTGGTGCGGAAATCCTGCGGCCCAACGGTATCGAGGTGAAAACCCTGGGCGACTTGGGCAAGGCACTGGAAATCTTCTTCGGCCCGATCGGCTGGTATGTGTTTTTCATCGGTGTGTTCGCGACGTTGTTTGCGAGCATTTCAGGCAAGACCACGGCGTTCCCGATGCTGATCACCGATGCCTTCCAGCACGTGCGCCCTGAGCGTCGCGAGAAGTACGGCAAAGAGTTCCATCACGACCCGATGCACAAGTGGTTCATGCTGTTCATCCTGGTCACACCGCTGATCTGGTCGTTGCCGGGCATGCCGGACTTCGTGACACTGACCATTGGTGTCAGCGCGTTGAACATCATTGGCTTGCCGGTGATTTCCCTGGGCTTGCTGATCATGTCCAACCAGAAGTCGCTGCTGGACAAGCAATATCGCAACAACCTGTTTGAAAACATCGCGCTGCTGTTTGCCACCGGACTGGCGCTTTGGGTCGCCTTCCAACTGGGTGTTGATCTGTTTACCTGATAACTGGATGTCGAGGGGGTACGCCCCCTCGAATGGCGCCGCTTACAACGGCACATCCATGTTGATCCTGCGCCAGGCGGCTTCGGAAAAACTGTAAACCGAGAACGCGATCAAGCCCAACGCCATTAGCATCAGCAGCACACCGCCTGCCGGCAGATTCTGCAGTGCATCAAGCGCTTCCTTCATGCCGGGAGGATGGGTCGCTTGGTATATCGAGCCACTGACAGCCATCAGCAGGGCAATCTCGATAAACACCACGCCGCGGGCGATCAGCCCAAACCGCGACACTGGGCGCACATAGCGCATCACTTCATCATCCGCCTCGAAATACTTCTCGAACGAGGCCTTCCAGCCTTTAATGATGTGCGCGATTCCCACACCCAGCGGGATCAGCGCGATCAGGTAAATCAGCATGTTCGAGTGCTCGAACGACAACAACTGCGCCAGTAGATCCTTGGTCTTGCCATCCCCGGAACCGCCGGAACTTCTAACGCCACTCACCAGCAGGCTCAAGGCAAAGAAGGCCAGTGCCGCATTGACCAGACCACCGGCCAGCAAACCAGCACGAATGACCAGGCCCTTGAGTTCGTTGCCGTGGTGATCAATGTCGCGAATAGCCTGTAATGCACGCCAGGCGGCGAAGGCAAGAAGCCCGGCGACCACCAGACCCACAAGTACATAGCCGAACGGCTGGCTCAGCAACGCCTCAAGACTTTTGTGGCTGTCTTTCGGTTTGGTGGAGTCGTGCGCTGCGAGCAGCGCGAAGATGCCGATGATCAGATACAGAACACCTCGCGCGGCATATCCGCCTCGTGCAAGTAAGACCAGAGTGTGTCGGGTGGACATGGCAGTTATTTCCAGAGATCGTTCCGCAGCAGACCTATGGCTTGGGCAGGGGTTCGAAAAAGGTTGCCCTGCACCGTTTGAGGCTTGCTTTGATACGCCCTGAAACTGAGGTTAATGTCGGCCTGGATGGCAAAGCCAAAGCGCTTGGCACTCATTCACTTGCAAACAAGTCGCTTTGTCAGGCTGTGGCGGACTCTCGTGCCACTTGCCTGAGGACTTGTTCGTATTCCTTGACTGATAGCGATCCGGACATCAACTGACGTCCGTTCAGCACCATGGCCGGGACCGAGTTAATCCCGCGTTGGAGGTAAAAACTCTCAAGTTCACGTACCTCGATAGCGAACGCCTCGCTGGCCAAAATTTCCCGGGCGCGGGTGGTTGAAAGTCCTGCTTCACCGGCCAGGCGTACCAGTGTTTCGTGGTCGTTGGGGTTGTCGCCGTTGGTGAAATAAGCCTTGAGCAGAATTTTGTTCAGCGTGACCTGGTGGCCTTCTTGCACGGCCCAGAGCAGAAGGCGATGGACGCTTTTCAGAAGTAAATCGCCCTCCCTGGCTGCAGTCGCAGGGAGGGCGAATATTGCGGGAGCAGGAATCAGTTCTGCGCTTTGCTCATGCGGGTGAAAAGCTCGGTAGGTACTTTCTTGCCGTTGGAGGTGTACTGGTTGGTCCTGAACTTGTAGACCTCACCTTCCGTAAGAAAACCATCGTGATTGGTGTCCATCGATTGAAATTCTTCACCGCCCTGAGGTGCCACAGCCAAGAGTTCCTTAAGAGAGACGAGGCCATCATGGTCGGTGTCTGTGCGAGCGAAAGAGTCGTCACCACACTTGCCTTCACCGCACTTGCCTTCGGCAGTAGCGGACTTGTCGCTGGCTTGGCTAGAACCGCATTTGCCTTCGCCACACTTGCCTTCGCCGACTTTATCTGCCGATGCCAGTTGATAGCCTTGGGGCAATGCCTCAACAGCAAAAGCCGCAGACGATGCCAGACTCATGCCGCCAGCTAAAGCAATAGCGGCCAGGCCAAAAGTGGTTTTGTTCGATAATGGTTTACGGTACATGGTGATTCTCCAGATGCTTTGTGCGGCCAAGCCGCAGTTCATGCCACAGGGCGAATAAACCCTTAAGGAAGCTCCAGGCGAAGTGGGGAAAGCCTGGAATTACATGGCTTATACGCGCAAGCGTTTTCCACCTCGACAGGGCGACCTTATCGGGTAAGACCTATTAAGCCGGCGCTATGTATCCACGCTGTATCAGGCAAGGGAGCGATTTGTAAGCCAATCCCAAGAGTCCGCGCACGGGTACACAGCGATACAAAAAGTGCGATTGCATTTCCTGCTGGACGCACACAGCCGCCCACTGAGCCGTTAATGGTCAGTCAAGACAACAGCCTGAAAACAGGTGCCGCCGCTACGCCGACTGCAGCTTGCTCATGAAGCTGGTGCAGCAGAACCAGTGCGTCGGCAACGAAGCTGGCCACGTCAGAAGCACCAGCCTCTGCAGCCAAAGCATGCAACTGCGCTCGGCCGTCCATATCCGGGAACTGCTCGATCCGCTGCAACAAACGCCATGCCAGCGGGCTGACCTGCGAGAACTGCACTTCGCCACTCGGCACACGGCTGATCAGCAGTAACGTTGGTTGTTCTGGCGCTTCAGAAGGCAGGTTTCCTGGCCCGAGACGATGCACGGCCCAGGTGTAAGCCAGCGGCCAGACGAGCGGGGAGAGCCGAAGAGGGCGGTCGAGTAACTGCGCCGCATCACTGGCCACTAACGGGGCAGCGTCCAACTGTTGCAGCGCCATCTCCACCCACTCGTAATGGGCCAGTTCAGGCAGGAACGGGTACCAGGGATGTTCGTGACCCGGCGAGTCCTCCAGGCTCGCTACGAAGTCAACAAACTCACGTGCGACTTCTCCGAAACGCGGCGTTTGCGCGCGGTAGTCACGCAAAAAACGTCGCACCAGTGCACGCCAACCGGCATCACCGAGCACGGCAACCAGTACCGGAAACGTTCCACCCAGTAACCCCAGTAGATTATTCAACACCAAGTCGAGATAAACCCGGGCTCTTACGGGGTTCATCCCCGCAGGCGGCGAATAGCCGTCCGGATCACGCAGGTAACGGGTCAGCGCGAGTTGCTGACTGTGCAAACTTGAAGTGAAGTCAGCCATCGGCGGCCACCCGCACCCAAGCATCCGCGTCGCGCTGCAACCGCCTGATGATATTCAGCTCAGCCACAAGTTCGTCGTAGTGCGGAAAGTTGAAATCGCGCTCCAGCAGCGTTGGTTTCACACCAAAGAGGCCATAAGCCTGCCCCAGTAATGACCAGACGACCGGTTTGACCGAGGCGCCGTGGGTATCAATTATCAGGTCATCGGCTTGGTCATAATGGCCAGCCACGTGCATAGCGACTACGCGTTTTGGTTCCAGGCCGGCCAGGAAAACCGTTGGATCAAACCGATGGTTCACTGAGTTGACGTACACATTGTTAACGTCGAGCAACAGGTCGCAATCGGCCTCGCGAAGTACTGCATTGGTGAACGTAAGTTCGTCCATATCCTGATGAGCTGCGGCGTAGTAAGAGACGTTCTCTACAGCAAGACGACGGCCGAGAATGTCCTGTGCACGACGGATGCGCCCAGCAACGTGATGTACTGCCTCCTCAGTAAAAGGCAATGGCAGCAGGTCGTATAGCTGGCCATCGTCACTGCAGTAACTCAGGTGTTCGCTATAAAACGGCACGTTGAAGCGATCGAGAAATCCGCGTACTTGCTCAAGAAAAGACTCGTCCAGAGGCGCACTGCCACCTAGCGAAAGCGACAGGCCATGGCATGACAGCGGGTAGCGTTCAGCTAGTAACTTCAGGGCATCTCCATGGGCGCCGCCGATGCCGATCCAATTCTCTGGAGCAACCTCTAGAAAGTCGAAATCGCCAACGGGAGCGTCACGAAGCGTTTTGAGAAGCGCACGGCGAAGTCCGAGGCCAACGGTTGCCTCAGATGGGGGCTGTGGATCTAAATGCACCGATGATGAAATGTTCGTCTGCATGAGTTTCATTCTCCGATTCGATGTTTGGAATTCACGGTCCTCAGCGTGTATTCAAACGCTTGCTACACCGATCGATGAATGCGTCCAGGCTCAGCTTGCCCGCTCCTGTAAACAGCAACGGCACAAGTGCTACGAGATAGATCAAGGGCAGCTTGAAATTGCCGTAGCCTTTATTGCTGATGGAGTAACCCTTAGCCAGTTCGCTCAACGTCGACCAGTCTGCTGGCCAGTGAACTGCGGCAGTCGCCACGACGGTTACCACTATGAGGATTAGTGCCGAGAGACGTGTTCCAAGACCTACAAGCAAAGCAATGGAACAGAGCAGTTCTGCCCACATTGATAACTGCCAGTTAAACGTAGCCGGCAGCTGATTGAAGGGAAAAGGAAAGGCACTTTGAATGCTTGGGAACCAGTTCTCACCGTTCCACTTTTCCCACCCAGCTTCAAAAAACTCCCAGGCGAGAAATATGCGCAAGCTTAAAGGTGCGATCCAGTCTCCAGCGCGATCGAGGTTAAGGTGCAGCCGATTCAAGACTGATGACATGTTTGCTTGCATTGGTTTAATCCTCCGACTTGTCGTCAAGAAAGTGGAAGCACTTCGGGTACTTCCAATGAGAGGTGGCAGGCACGGGACCCACTGCGCTGGCCATGGCCGTAGTTCATCCGGTTGGTGTATCTCGCTTGTGTCTTGCGCTGCTGCAAGCTCAATGTTGTGTAACGCGTCCGCCTCCGTACACACTTGGATACAGAGCACTCTTGTAGAACGCACTATCCAGGCACTTGGCCTGCGGCATTTGGATTCTGCTTGGAGTTTGGATATTTCAGATCAGGGGAGGGCAAAGGCGCGTAGGTTTAACCTGTAACGCGGCGCTATGGAACATCAAGTCGAGGTTTCCGGATGGACCACCAGGTCGTTCGGAGAGAGAGCGCGGAAAAGTTCTGTTCAATCAGGGACAGCGCCAAGTGCCCACCTTGATTTTCTGTGGGAGCAGCCTGGCGCGAACAAGTCAGCCCAGCGTTCTGGAACGGTCTAAGGAATCAAACGCATCTCTCGTAATTTGTCGAACACGTCGAAAAATGCCTGATCGCTCGCTTGGTATGCCGTGAATCCCAGGGTGCGGCTTTTCGACATGTCCGTGACAACTTCGATGGGTCGCCCAAGGTCAGCATCGGTATGCCATGGCGATATCAGGCGACCAATATCGGGTTCTTTCAGGCCGTGCTCCGTGACTATCTGCGTCCATATGGCTTGGTCGTTAGCCATCTGTTTCTCAAGGGGTGAGAGTGAAGCGGGATAGTCCGCAGCAGGCAAATCGAAGTAGTCGGCAATGCGGCCCCACATCCATTTCCAGCGAAATACATCGCCATTAGTAACGTTGAATGCCTGATTGGCGGCCGCCGGCGTAGTGGCTGCCCACAGTTGTTGTTTCGCCAACTGCCGCGCGTCCGTCATATCGGTGAGGCTGTCCCATTGCACCCGTGATCCCGGAAACACAAAAGGCCGATGGGTTTGTTTGCAAATCGAGGCATAGACGGCGAGGGTAGTTGCCATGTTCATCGCGTTGCCAACGGCTACCCCGGTGACGGTATGCGGGCGATGAACGCTCCAGGTGAAACCGTCCTTTTCAGCCGCGGCGAAGAGTTCGTCTTCCTGAGCGTAATAGAAATTCTCGACATCCAGACGACCCTGCTCCTCGCGGAACGGTGTCTGCGGCAGGCTGCCTTTACCATACGCTTCGAACGGGCCGAGGTAGTGTTTCAACCCGGTAACCAGTGCTACGTGCTGAACGCTCCTGGCTGGGCGAATAGCGGTGAGCACATTGCGTACCATGGCGGCATTGACGCGAATGTTTTCGGCCTCCGTGGCTTGCCGCGACCATGTGGTAATGAACACATGAGTGGGTTTTAAATCTGCCAGCGCCTGTTGCAGCGAAGCAAGATCCTGAAGGTCGGCCGCGACAGGGATCACGCCTTGCGCTTGTGAAGGATGTCTCGACAGTGCGGCGACTTGCCACTGGTTGTCGATCAGTAATTGAGTGGTGGCGCTACCGACGATACCGCTGGCGCCCCCGACCAAAGCTGTCTGGGTCATACGTTTCTCCTGGATTTAAATTTCGGAGTACGCCTGAGCATCAGAGGTTCAACCTGAAAATCCGTTAGAGTGTTCGCTACTCTCCGTTGAAGCCTGTGAACAATGAATCGTCCGCTGTTTGTCGCTCTGGATGGCCCGAAAGGCGTCGGCAAAACCTCGCTGTTGGAGGCCATCACCGAAGTCCTGAGGGCTGACAATAAGAAAGTCATCCGGCTTTGCGAGAAAAAAAGCGACCCGTTCAGGAGCGAGACAATGCACTTGGTGAACCAACTCGTCCGACATCCTGACCGGGATCTGGAGCTGGATGTTTGCCAGCGCCTGGCTGATAGCCGCAGCTGGATTTCCCGGCACGTGCTGACCAGACAACCCACCGACAGCATTATCCTGATCGACCGCTGGTATCCGTCCGAGGCCGCGTTTCGCCGCATAGTCCCGTTCGCAGAAATCCTCCAATTGAACCTTGATCGCAACGTGCAGGTGCCAGACCTGCATGTTGGGGTGGTCACAGCGGCCCAGATTTCGTGGGCGAGGGCAGGGGCACGACGGCGCGGCTTGAGCAGTACTGTGCTTCGCGGTCTGGAGGAGCATGTCGCTTGTACACACGCGTTTGAGCAAGCCGTTGCTGAACAGGGTTGGTTTTTATGCCGCAATGAGGGAACGATCGAGGAGGCGACGAGGCGGGTGGTTGGGGAGATTAATCGGGTGGTGAGCCGCCTGCGCGTCCCAGCGTGAGCTCCCCATGAGCAGGGTCGGCGGCCGGCAGCATCTGCTGACAGGTAATCTATAAGTTCTCACCAAAAGAGCCGCACTTTGTGCGACTCTTTTTATTTTTTGCTAATTAAAGCGATTGCAGCGAAATGCTTGCACTTGAAGAATCCTGCACGCTATCCGCATCCATCCATACCCACTGGCTACCGTCACCCTGAAGGTTGTTGGAGACGCTTTGTATCTGTGTCGGGATGATAGTAACCGCACCAGGCTCTGAGGCAGTTGGGCCGATGCTGGTCACCTGGCCAGTTAGCAAGCCGTTGGAAGTTTCATTGACCACGAACACAGTTGCATTTGCTTCGCGAAACTGGCAGGAAATGAACTGTGTGATTTTGCTTACAATAGTCAAATTCATCCATTTTGAAGGTGGTACGGCGAAGTACCGAGAGTATTTGTTGAACTGATATTGTTCTCCATTGGCTTGCAAAACATTATTGGTAAGGCCGCTTGTATTGATTGGCATGCTCACACTGCCCAACCAGGCTTCGACTTGACCGTTACCACTCCCGCTCGAAATAGATATGGAAATGGTCTGGGTATCACTGCCAGAGACGAAGCCCATAGACGCCAGGCCAGCGTTGGCTGTCGTGCCAGGGACGAGTATTTTCACCGGCGCTTTGCTGTTGCTCCATACAACATTGACGTCGACATTATTATCGTTGCCCGCTGAGTTGTATAAGAATATTCCGTAAATTTGGCCAGGACGCAGAGTAGTACACGTCGCCGTATCTCCCGCGTTTAGCGTAATACGCTGGCCGCCATTCCAATTGGTTTGCGAATCGTTGAGACCAAAGCTTTCCATGGAGTAGTCCTTTCGTTGATTTCTTCGTGATTGGCTATCGCGCATTACATCCATATGTCCCTGCGCGAATGGTGAGCCTAGTCTTCATCCATGAAAGCAAAGTGTTGTCTTTAGATTCATTGGCTATTGAGGTTGGAGCTGAAATCCTTCGAGTGCTAATTATTGAATGTTTTGAAATCGGAGGTTGTTTGTTATAGAGAAGTGTCAGTCTTTTGGTCGGTTTCGATTTGAGTTTGAAAGCCTTTGAAATTGTGAGAATAAAAGAAAAGGGCGCGTATTAAGACTACGGTTCAACCACTGAGGAAGAACCACGCTGGTGGGTAATGAGGTAGGTCGTTTCTCTGGATGATCCAGATGCACATGCCAAACCAAACGAGACAGGTGTTGCTGCATGTCACCAGCCTTTAAAAACCTTCACCCCAAAAGCCACCGCAAATCCTGCCTCTTAGCCGAGCGTCGCTTTAAAGAAGAAAAAACCGCCTGCTTTTTCTTCGTTTCAATTCCATGACAAAAAATTTTTTTTCATCTCAACTTTCTGATTTATATAGGTAATGTAATAAAAAAGAAAAATCAAGCTTGCGCTACGCATTTGCGGTGCTAAACCTCAAAAGCTGCACGGCAAATTTGAGCGTTTAAATTTGAGTCTCATCGACTGACTTGCAGCAGGTGGTGATGGGGACGATCCCGCTAGTCCCCCGTAGCCTATCCATTTCCCCAACCGTTTTAAAAGGGGGATTGGAGGTAAATTATGCGCAAGCCAACCAAGCCTGGTTCGCCTGAATCGGACGCAGGCCAACATAATCCCATTTGTATAAAGCCGGCTACACTGAACGCCCCCAACACACCCCGCCCGCCAGGGCTATCCTCGCGCGACAGCATATCTTCAAATAAGACCGCCAAAGCAGAACGCCGCGTGAGCAAGGAACCGATCTCGGGTAATCCTCCAAGGACTTACCCATCGGTGGTCATGATGTTGGACAGCGCTACTGATCTGGTCGTTGGCTTCCTTGTTACTGGTATCGCCACTCGAAAGATCACGACCGAGCAAAAAAGCGATGATACTGCCTCCCGTACGAGACTTTTCGTAAGATCTGATTCTTGTTCTTTTGAGGAGTTCGACCAAAGCAAACTCAGTCAGGAAGTTTCTGAATTGAGGGAGCCATGGCCCCACGAGGTGAAATTTGACGTAATCACTCCTCAGATGCGCATTCAAATTACAGAATGCGCAAAGCGAAAGTCTCGGCTGAGTTCGGAAGTTGAAAGTGTTATCGCTGGCGTGTTCAGGCGCGAGTTCCTAAAAGCCTCCTCGACCAAGAAGAACGCGTGGCGTGTAGTTTGCCAAGAGTGTTCTTTCTTGAAGATCAAGCCGCCATCCTATAGCGCCACTGCCGAACGCCTGGATGTTCTGTTCTCCCAAGAGGTTCTTCGGTACCACTAAAAGCCTTCACCCAAGATGCCTTAAGAGAATAGTACTGGAATAGTCCAGCGCTGAAGCAAGTCGGACGGTACTTTCAGTAGGTACCGTCCGACACCACTAGTAGCCACTAATCGGAGGATTCATCATGAGCTTCTACGACGCTTTGGGTGAGAACCCCATGGTCGTGCAATACAACAGTGATATCTGGGTTGTAGAGGGTTTGAACGGGACGGCCAGGCAGGTGCTCCTCAGGAATGCCCGTAGCTCCGAGGTGTGTTCAGTTTGTATTGACAGTGTGAAGGCTGTGGATCATCACGCTCTAATTCAGTCTGCAGTCGCCAAGGACGCAGCGAAAACGGTGTGGAGATCGCTGATCCTGGTCAACGGTTTTACCCCGGAGCAAATAATGGACGCACAGAGTAGGTGCACCATTATCGTCAGGACGCTCAGTGGGAAATTAACCTTCAGGAAGCTGCGAATGAATGCGACCTTAGCAACTTCTGATACTACAAAGTGCGCCGTAGGAACACCCAGGAGCTTAGTCCCGCAAGTTTGGAGGCCAAGAAGCAGGAGCGCAAACATTGCGGCCCCTGGGGCTGATATGGGGTGTCGTGGTTAGTCAGGAGGTGCAAGGCCTGGCGCTGTAGTTGAGATATTCGAAAGCCAATACTGCTTGGTCTGCGAAAAGTCCGCTACTGATCTAATCCACGACCGAACGAATCCGACCGCCAACCAGAAACCGGCTGGCCAGTAGCCGACCAACTGATCGAAAACAAGGCAGGGCAGGGCAAACAAACCGTCTCAGGGTTTCAAACCCTTGGGATCTCTATGTCCAACATAACAGGACTTTTAGTCCAATGCTAAAACCAATCGGGCGGCGCCTAACGCTGGTTTCACCGAGCGTGCCTCGTCACGCCTACAGCTTAGTGCCTAAAAGAAGGATCTTCATGAAGGTTGATAAGTAAGCGTCGAGAAGCGCTGCTGAAGGTTCCGCCCATGGCCACTGAGCAGAGGTATCCGTTATGAATTCTTTTTCAGCGCTAGATGGTAGTAGTAAAATTGTTAGGTATGACAATGATCTTTGGTTGGTCGAGGGCATCGACGAGGCCACCAGGAAAGTATACCTAAAGAATCTACGCACTCTCAAAGTATGTGCGGTGGAAGCCGCTAAGGCGATCCCTGTCGATCACCAGACCCTCAATGAGGCCGCTGCTACCAAGATCGCAGAAACCGAATCGGCGCGCTCGCTCATATTGATCGATGGCTTCACTACGAAGCAAATGGAGCAAGCGCACGATCGTTTCAAGATCATAGAGCGAGAGCTCAAAAAAGAGATCTCCGCTGAGCAAGCCGCCAAGGAATGCGGGCTCAGTCGCCCTCGTTACTACGAGGTGCGCCGCAACTACAACCCCGAGATTGGCCATATCAGTTTGCTTACGAAGAAGCGTGGGCGTAAGCAAGGTGCAACGACCCTCTCTCCTGAGATGGAGAAGATCATCGCTGACCAGTTCTGGCTGTATCGTGGCCAGGGTGCATCTTACCGCACGGTATGGAAGGGGGTTCAATCGAGATGCAATGAGCTGAAAATCACCGAGGTGCCTTCCTACGAAACAATCTGCGACCGCATGAACAAGCTGTCCGAGTACGAAAAAGCGGTTCCCGTGCGTGGCAAAGACTTTGCTGGTGACAATTTCCAGCTTAGGGATGGTTTCCGTGGGTTCAGTCGTGCGCTTGAGCAAGTCCAGATGGATCACACCGTTGCGGATGTCTTCATTTCCAGCACTGAAGAGCCTGACAAGACCATTGGCCGGCCTTGGATCACCTTGGCGATCTGCGCCAAGACCAAGGTGATCCTCGGCTTCTATATCGCCATTCGTTATCCCTGCCTCTGCAGCGTTGCTCATGCGCTCAAGCACGCAGTAATGCCTAAAGACGGGTTTATGAAGAAGCTGGATCTTGAAGATCACGATTACGAGTTTTATGGCCTCTTTGACGAGCTGCTGACTGACAACGCTCGCGAGTTTAGGTCGGGGAATCTAGCCGGTGCGTGCGCGCTGGAAGGGATCAAGCTTCGGCACCGTAGCCAAAAACAGGATGGAGGAATCTGCGAGCGAGTTTTGGGCACTTTGAACATCGGCGCAGTCCAGATGCTGCCCGGGGGGACGGCCTCCAGGACTCGGAAGGAAAGGGACTATGATCCGTCGAAAGATCATGCGATGACGCTTGACGAGTTCATCAGGTACTTCACGCTTTCCGTTTGCGAGTATCACGACACCATAGCAACAGACGGGAAGACGCCGCGTCAGCGTTGGCTCGAGGCCATGACGGACAAGAATGGGGCGCCCACCATTCCCCGGCAAGTCCACAACGTCAAAAACTTCATCATCGAGGTCATGCCGGAGAAGAATCCTACCCTGTCCAGGACGGGGCTCAAGGTCAACGGCTTCCGTTACTCGAGCAATGTCCTGCGACCCTTTGTCGGCAAGCGGCTACGCGTAAAGTATGACCCAGTCAACTTGTCTTCCATCCTCGTCCTTATTGAGGGTGAGTGGATTCAGGTGCCTGCGCGTGAGCAGACCACTGGAACCCTTGCCGCCCGTGATCTTCTGCTCAAGTCGCTGGCCAAAGCAGGGAAAAGGGCAGGGAAGCTGGGAGAGCGGGCTGTCAGGGCGTTCCTCGCTCGCACCAAAATGATCAGCAAGGCGCTCGCGCTTCCCAGTCCTGCGATGCGCAAGCAGCGTGAGATCAATGCTGCAGATAAGTTCGATCCGCTGCTCAAGCACCACGCCAAGAAAGCCAAGAAAGTCACGTACCAGCAGCGTGACTTCTCTGAACCCGTCGATGAGTTCGAGGGAGAATAGCCATGGATTTGTCTCATTTGGCCCCGAAAGTCCAGCAGATCGCTCTCATGGACAACGAGGCTCGCATCGCGTACTGCGACATGCCGGTTTGGATCAAGACCGGCAGCACCAAGTCTTTCTTTGATGCGGTCGCACGCCTGATCGAGCTTCAGCGCATCGGCAGTCGATCGTGTATTGGACTCATCGGCGTTAGCGGCATCGGCAAATCGACGATGGTTGAGCGCGCAGAGGCTCTGTTTAACACGCCCGATGCCACTCGTGTCATCCGGATCGACTTGGCCACTTGTGGACGGCACATCGACCTCCAGGAAACCTTTCTGAGCCAAATCGGCTTCACGGAGAATGCGAAGACGATGAGCAATCCCAATGGTGTTAAGCGCACGAAGGAGAGGCTGGAGCAAATGCAGGCAGCGGTTTGCATCCTTGACGAAGCAAACGCGCTGATCGGTGCAAAGCACATGCTCGTTCAGTCCAACTACACCTATCTGCGCGCCTTGGCTAACAGTGACGTGGGGTTGAGTGTGATTGTCGTGGGCACTGAGGAATTCAAATCCCACCTAGCTGTAGATTCACAGTGCCGATCGCGCTTCGGACTGTGGGAGGTGCCCTCGTGGGAGTCTGACAGCTTAGAGTTCTCGCGCTTCCTCAAAACTTTCGTCAAATTCATGCCACTCAGGAAAGCCTCTGTTCTGGATACCCGGGATATTCAGGCCGATCTGGTAAATGAATGTAATGGGAGCACGCGAGAGATCGTGAAGGTGCTGGTCGCCTCTGCGAAACTAGCGATTCAGTCCGGAGAGGAGCGGATCGATCAAGAGCTGATTAGCCTGAGTCGTAGCATGCTGCTGCCCACGTTCGGGGATGACTGAATCTGTGTGGCGTGGGTGGGTATGCAGTTCAGCCAATGAACCGCCTTTGCAGCGTGCTCTGGCTCTCCTACGCGAGCGCCATAAGGCAGAAGGAAGGCTGATTGTCGTGAGGGGTGAGGCGGGCGCTGGAGCAAGCGCTTTCGCCTCACGTCTTCATCAGCTGCTAGCTCGCGAAGGCATGCGTTCGGAATTGGTGCCAAGGATGGCCATGAACGCTGATTTCGTGTTCATGACCCATCTCCTCAGGTCGCTAGGCCTGCCCATCTACTCCGCTGATATCCACCCACCACGCAGGATTAGCCTCCCCTACATTGCTGCGCTTCATTTGAGGCGGTATCAGACGATCATATTTGACGATGGGCACGACTTCTTCAGCAAGCACCAGCAGAAGATCCATTTGACTTATAAAGTGCTGTCCTATCTGCTAACGCCGCCGTTCGGCTATGACATTGTCTTCTGCGGTACGTACGACGGGCTAACGGAGCTGGGGTTGCGCGCACGCGGTATGGGGGTCGAAGTCGTGTACGTCGATCTGAAGGCTGTGGAGTGCGACGAGGCCTATCAACACTTCGTTGCCGGGACAATGGAAGCACTGGCATTGTCGAAAATCCCAACTTACCTAGTTCCGTTCGAGAGTCCGCCGGCCGTATTCGACCCGCTCCAGCAAGGAGCGATTGACGCCGAAAACGACCTCATCAGAATGCTGGTGCCTAAGACCATCCCGCTCCTATTTCCCGAATTCGTGACGTCTCACGGTATCGATCTATACGAGCTTCATGAGCACACAAAGGGGCTTGTTGGCAAAACCGTGTCCACTCTCAGAGCACTCAAGGCGTCCATGGTACTGGACGCCAAGTCAATGGCAGGGAGGGCGGGAGCGCTGGATAAAGTGCCTCTTCCCCTTGCTGAGGTTGCCAGGGTTGCAGAGGTCGCTGGAGCTGCAGAAGTACTCAGTATCCATAGCCAGGTACCCGCTCACTCTGTAAAACAGCAAGACTCCCAGCCTGCTGAGGTGCTGAGTATTCACGCACCTAAACCGAAACCCAAGGCGGTATTCGAGCGAGGATTCGAAACGTACCTCAAACCGGTCGCTGACGAGACCTTGGGCTCCTGGCTGTCCAGAAATGCATGCTCCCCATCAATCACGATCATTCATGATGATTTTCTGCGGTGGTGTACAGGGCTGACTCAGGGTAGTCAGCAGTCCTATCACTCCTATAAGCGCCAAATGCTCACACGTGCACGCGGCGTAGCAGACTCCAACGGTCTGCCAATTCCGGCGAGGTTGGCCAGGGAGGTGGCGACAGCTCCGTCCAATGAAGGGAATGCGGATCAGATTCCTTGGGATCCGGCGGTGCTCCTTGGCTCCGCTGGCTATAGCGTGGCGCTAGGAAGAGACATCCTTGAACACGATACGCTTTATCGATCTCAGGCATTCCTCAACGTGTTTCCAGCGCGCTTACAGAATCGCATGCACGTCCAATTTTCGCTTCCAGGTGATGCCACGCATCCTCGGGAGAACCGTAAGTACTGTGCTCAGTGCATTGCAGACGATGTGACAGCGATGAGAGCCCCTGCACTGCGCAGGGCGTGGCGCAAACGTGGGGCCGCTGTGTGCATCTATCATCGTCACCCGGTTTTGCTGCAGCGCCTTGATAGGAGCAGCCTCAGTGAGCTGACCGGATCCTGGCTTGCTTACTCCCAGCATACTCAGCGCGAAGCCTTTGACCACGGCACCGGGTTGATCAGCCGAAGTGCGCGTGGTTTTCAGGAGATTGCATCTGAATGCAGGATCTGCCGAATTGTTGGCCGCTTACAGGTCTGGGTAGACAATGCGCCGGCCAAACCTACAATGAGCCAGCCCTCTAAGTATGCACTCTATTTCTTACTGGGTTTTTTCCTATACCAACCTACTTTAATTAGTGATGGCGGTATCGCGCGATGGTTCATCAGATTGGATAAAGGTTCAAGGCTGAATGCTAAGTTGTTCGATAGGCCAACAGTTCGGCAACTGGTGGCAAACATTGAAACGGCGCCTCCAAAGGCTATAGCAGTGGCGTATTTGCTTATCGGATGTGCTTTTAATTTGATTAGGCCTGCAGAACATGACTTTCTCCAGGGAGCGCTTACGTTTACCGATAGTGTCTTCCCCAGTGATCGTGGCGAGATAAAAGCCCTCGCGCAGTGCTTCCAGAACTATCACATTGTTGCAGTATGGGAGAGCGCCCGACGTAATCTTTCTGCCGAAGATTTGGCGCATGTGGAATGGCTGCTAAAAAAATAGTAGCCGCAAACCGCAGGCCGATTTTTTGTTCGAGTGGAGGCGCATTCCGCAGTCAGAATCGCTCGCCTCGTATTTCTTAGGCGACGTCTTGTAGTGAACAAGGTTGTAGAGAGAGGGTATTGCTGGAGTGAACCTAAAAGCCTCCGGGGACGGCTGACACCTCTGAGCGCCTCCTGCGCTGTGACGCATGGCGCGTGAGGTTAAGCAGCGCGTCAGAGGTGAGCGAGGCGGCTTCAGCGCATCAGTCATTTGCTATCACCGTCACCAGCAATATGCACCGGAGATGATGTGTGGGCGAAACGGCCATCGACGCCAATTTACGCTTAAATTGTGGCGCCTTGTAATGCCGGAGATAGAGCCTTCCAGGCAGAAAATTGCTTTAAAATCCGGAATCGCGGAGCGCCGAGGCCAAGCAAGGTTTTATCAGTATATTGTTCCAGCTCTCATAGCCTCGTGGCCGCTCCTCTAAACTGATATGGAAGGTTTAAGGTAAATTGACATATGTCGCTTTGGGCATGGTTCATGAGCGCATGATGGCACCGGTTTTCGTAAACGAACATGGCCTTTATCATTGTTACAGGAGCCGAATCAATGAGTTAAGTTATTGAAATATAAGAAAATGAATTTAAGACATCCAGAACGATGAAATCCGCCCAAATCACCATGCTTGCCCGGCGTGCGGAAGAGCCTCAGCCCTCAGGACTGGCCTGAATCACGCAAAGTGGCGTGGCGGAGCGCTTTGCGATTCCTGCCAAAGGCCCTTTGAACCCTTTAACACCCTTAAGACTTGGACTACACTCAAATTGCGTCCTAAGCCAGGTGCGGAATCATGAGCCGACCTCATACCTACGTTGAGATTCGAGAGCTTCAGTTCTTGCTGACGAGGCTTGCCGACGAGGCCCATCGTCTCGAAGCCAGCGACTCGAACTATCAGCTCGATCTGGAATTCAGCAAGGAGCTTGATCAGCTGATTCAGCGTTATGGTTACAGTGATGACGAGGCTTTGCGGCTGATAGAGATAGTGAGTTTTTACGAGTCCGAAGAAGGTTCGGAGCTGCGCAAACTGATCGGCGAAAAAAGTGAGTGTCGCGAGGATTTGAGTGTTACCGGCAGCACTAAAGCCGAACCAGCATGATTCACTGGGCAGGTGAATCTAAGTCTCGTCAATACAAACGCATTGTTTCCGGGGTGAGGGCTCTAAAATGACGAACCTTAATGACTATCTCTCCCTTAAGAGTAAGTTGACCAAGCTTGAAGAAAAGCCTGGTCTCGCTAAAGACCTTGCGTTTACGGAAGAATTTATAAGGCTGAAAGATCGCTATAATTTCAGCGCGAGCGATGTTGTACGTTTGATCAAGCCAGGCCGCGCCTTCACCGCCATTTCTTCTGCAGAGTGCGTTCACGAAGCTCTACAGTCGATTGCTAAAGATGCGCCTGCTGTAAAATCAACTGCCAAGTCGATGCGACGGTATCGGAATCCACATACGGGTGAAGTCGTTGAAACTCGTGGGTCAAACCACAATCGTCTAAAGGCATGGAAAGAGCAATACGGCACAGACGTTGTCACATCTTGGCGAGAGATTTAAGCTCGAGACCGGTTCTTGAAACCTTGAGCCCTACCATGACTACTGTGTCGAATGACGAAAATAGCTGGAGCGCAATAGGCTGATTCAAGCCCAGCCTGTCTACCACACTCAATCTTACCCACAAAGCATGATCAAATATCATGCAGTTGCGCTTGACGGCCCAGTCGCTGCATATCTGCCCTCCAGTGAGGAGATTGCAGGTCAGGGAGCGGGCGGTCTTCTTAAGCGCCAGGTATGCAATTTGGGAATCCCCTACGGGATGCCCGCCAACTGATCACGTGTACGTAAACCAAGCGTGCACAGCGCTTAGTGGTCGTCTTTCCACAGCCTGCTAACCGTCGACTGCCCAAGCCCCAGCCTTCCCGCGGTCTCCACCTGCGTCTTCCCCTCAGCCTTGCACTTGAGTACTGCCGCCCGATTGATCTCTTTTGATCGAATACGGGGATGCACCGAGTGGAGCTTCCCATCACTGAACTCGCCGTCGAGGTTGTCCAGGACACCTAGCTTTTCCAGCTTGGCAAGCTCGCCGGCCAAGTCTTTCAAAAACTCCTTGGGTGTCTGACGGCGACCATGGGAGGAGGCCGCGGCGAGGAGGGCGACTAGATTGATGTCGAGGATTACAGATATGTCCTCGAGGGTGGAAAGGGTAGGACTGCTTTTGCCCTGTTCAATATTACTGAGTTGGCGAGGCTCTACTCGCCCATGGAAGTCCTCTTGGGAGAGATTCTGTGCTGCGCGCGACAGCCTCAGGACGGCGGCGAGTGGTTCTCTCAGCGACATTTGGAGCATCCAAAGCTGAGGATAAAGCCATATTGCGCGCTTCCACTCCATGCAATATAGTGCATGGAGTGGATATAAAGGCACTGTGTCTGGATTTTTATGGGAGCGCTGGGAAGCCCTTAATCCATCGCATAGGCATACCCACGCGCTCGCCGCGCTGACAGATCCGGTGCGCTTCAATTTACAGCTAAATCCTCAAGAGCCAGCGTTTGCGAATCAGAATTTACTCAGATCTCCATGCCGAGTTCCACCGTTTCGACCCGCCGCCCCTTGATGGTGGAGTTGACCTGGTAATCCTCGCCGGCGACATCAACAAAAAGGTCAGGGGCGTTCAGTGGGCCAACGAGACGTTCGCCTGCCAGGTCGTGTACGTCACAGGGAATCACGAATATTACGACGGGCACCTTGATCGCACCTTGCAGAAGATGAAGGACGCCGCGGCGGGCCACGTGCATGTTCTGGAAAACGAATCGCTGATTCTGGGGGATGTCAGAATCCTCGGCAGCACAGCGTGGACTGACTTCACGTCAACAGGGAACCAGGTCGCGGCCAGCAACGCTGCTAGGCAAGGCATGAACGACTTCAAGTACATCAGGGCAGACTCGAACTACAGAAGATTGAGACCGGATGACCTGGTTACCCGGAACCACATCGCCAAGGACTGGCTCACCCAAGAGCTTGCTCAACCGTTTGACGGCAAAACGGTAGTGGTAACCCATCACTCACCATCTCACGTGGTGATTGGTGAGCAGCATGAAGGGCATCTTACTGCAGCGTACACCAACGACTGGCAGCACCTAATCGAGGAGGCCAATGTGTGGGTGTTCGGTCACACGCATGAGGCTACAGATGTTGAGCTGGCTGGCTGCCGGGTGATCTCAAACCCCCGTGGTTACCCTTCAGAGAACACCGGTTTTGACCCTTACTTTGAGATCCAAATCTAATGGCCACTTCGGCGAAGAAGCACTTTTTTGACCACGCCATCGAGCCGATAGAGCTCGAGCGGGATCTTCCCTCAGAAGTCATTCAGGCACAGGGCATTTCCTGGGGAGTGGTGGTCGACGCTTACCTTGTCAACGCTGCAAGGATAGGGCAGAGCTATGCGGCGCTCGTTTACAACGATCAGTCAAACGTGAGCTTGAATGGAATGACGGTTGCTACCCCTCCACTGGTCTTGGTTGAGTCCAGGGAGGGCTTTAAATTAATGCGCAGCCTCAATGGCCAAGACCACTTCGTCATTGCTAGCGAGCTAAGAGACCCGAGTTGAGCCTCCCAATCAGGCTGGCTCATCAGCCAGGCTGAAGGCGCTTACAAGCAGTAGTACTTGGCCAGGAGCAGAGCACCTCCGATTCGCAACCCTACATATCCTGCTGAAACAAAGCGCTGGATTACTTCGCGTGCGCGCTTGCTCAGATGACCTCGAGCTACCGGCAGCCTCAAGATTAAATGTACTAAGGAAGAAGCATGTCTGATCTGAAGAAGATGGTACTTACTGTTAAAAACTACGATCTAAAAGCTAGTGGCGAGCTGGATGCCCTATACAGTCAGGTACGATGCGAAGACGTCAAAGGGAATACATTCCACTTTAAAGAAGTTGTGATGCTCGCTTATTTGCGAAAGCACGGTGCAATAGTAACGGATAGCCCCACAACCTGGTACTACAAGCATCTTGCGAAAAACTCAATCGTTCTTGTTGCTTTCGAGAAGCAGAATGGGAAGGTTGAGTACGACCTTGACCACATGAAGCTCGTCGCTAAATCGAGTGTGCTGAAAGGTATCGTATTCACTTTCGCAGCGATTCCGGCAGGATTGATCGCCGCAACGGCCACGTACGGTCTCGGCCTCTTAATTATCCCGGTGGGCCTGTTTTATGGGTATCGGAGTCTGTTTAAAATTCCAGGAATGCTGCGACGCAAGACGCTGATTGGCGATCTGGCCAGCCACGGTATCGTGGTTCGCTAGCGGTCAGGGCCAGTATTGTTTCGGCAGCCACCTATCTATGGGGAGGTGCAAGATGATGAAGGCGGTGATTTTCGATGTCTTCGGTACGCTTGTGGAGATTCGGAATCGGCAGCATCCATACCGACAGCTCCTGCGCTTGGGCTCCCAGCAGGGCCGAGTTGCTGCGCGAGAAGACATGCGGTGGATCATGACCAATGACTGTGAGGTTGCAGAGGCTGCCGATCATTTCGGAATTCGACTCACACCCGCTCAGCTTTCATCTGTCCAGGATGCGCTGGATCGAGAGCTTGAATCACTTAATCTTTTTCAGGATGCTGAGCCGGCGATTGAGCAGCTGCGCAGCCACGGGGTGAAAGTCGGCATTTGCTCCAATTTAGCGGCCCCATACTGCAAATCCGTAAGGTTGCTTATTCCTGGACTGGATGCCTATTGCTTTAGCTCCGAAGTGGGCCTGATGAAGCCAGATGCTGGGATCTACCTCAGCATTTGTCACATGCTTGGCTTCGCTTCTGATCAGTTCTTGGGCGCCAGCCCTGAGCGGGTAGTGATGATCGGAGACTCTCGAAAATGCGACCAGAACGGCCCGCGTCAGATTGGCATCGAGGGCTTTCATCTTGATAGGGCTGGGGCAGGGCGCTTTGGTAATCTACTACGGTTCGCGCACGTGATGACCGATACAACAGGCCTCGACCAGTGAGAGAATTCTAGTCTCACAGCGGGATAGTCTCACCACCTCTTCGCCCGTACTCTCATACAGCAATGATCTTCGGCCCGAGGTTATGCGCTGCCAGGTGGGATCAAGAAAGCTTGTTTTTCAGTTGCTCAATAAGCCACTGGCCTGCGGGCCCAAGTGGACGATCGCGCGACCAGACGACATCAATCTCCACGCCCCGCGGATAACCAGGTGCCTTGAGCTCTACCAGGTCTCGGCCGAATCTTGCGACCAGATGGCGCGGTAGCTCAGCCCAGCCGAAGCCTCCGACTGCGAATTCCATCAATGTGAGGTAGTCAGGCGCAGACCATGCCAGCCCTCTACCGTCCCTGATACTCGGCGCGTAGGTCTTGATGTAGAGACGCCGGACGGACTCAAGCTCCTCCAGATTGATATTCTTAGCCTTCGCCAAACTATGGTGCTTGCTGACATAGAGCCCAAACTGCGAACGCTCTGGCAGGCGTATGACGGTGACATCTGCGGGGTATGAGGGTTGTGCTGCGAGAATGCCAATATCCACCATGGCCTCCTGGCAACGTATGCCAAAAGCCTCCGCCTATCGTTGCTGATTTGGCAATCGCGGCGTGGCCTGGCGTTATCCAATAGCGCGACTAGCCGGGTTCCGGAGCTGGATTTTCAGTCACTTCGAGTGGTCGATGACGGCTGGCCCCACCATTCACCGTGCTGAAATTTCATTACATCCAAATTTTCCTGCTCTCACCTGTCTACGCCTTATCGCTCGCAGGTGGGAGCGTTGGCTCCCGGGGTGGATGCCTTAGCGCTCGGTGCGGGATGTGAAGTGAAGTGATGAAGCCCGATCAGGCCATCTATCAGAACTATTTTGCGGCGCATAGGTGGTATCAGCGTCCTTTAGAATTCCCATTGCCTGAGCGGCCGCAGGGTGGCCCCTGATCGGGTTGGGCTCACCCTTACTGTGAATATTTCTGTCCACTTTCAAACCCTCAATTTCGCCGCGGAGTGCGTCAATTAGGTCAAATAGAAGAGCATCCGGTCGTGAGCAACATCAATGGACTCTATTCCACCTGTTGGCTCACTGAACGCCTAGGGTTGGAGGGCGTCTCCAGCTTCCGCACGGCACGCTACTGAGATAAGGGCAAGAGTGCTTTTCAACTGGTGGCGACTGCCAGGGCGATCCTCGCTGACCCGAACCTCTCATCGCCACTACAGACCACTCTCTACGCCTGGTCGCCAACGGTGGTCACCCCCTTGTACTACCCCGGAAAATCAATCCATCGACTGCCTCAGAATTAATGCTGCGCCCCTTGCCAGCCCGCCGATCGAGACTGAACCCTTCGGCGTCCAAGGAAAGTGTCTCGTTGGGTTTATGTAGATCCGAATCTCAGTTTCGTATCCTTCCTCCAGTCCCGACACGATGACCAGATAGAATGTCGATGTACTCTCGTGCGCACGACGAAATTCTGCCTCGGTAAGCATGATCTCTGAGGGGGAGCCGCGGGCAAAAGATTTCATTTCAACGAATGTCGATTTGTCTAAGGCACCATCTGCCCCGATGCCGCGATACGCCTGCAGGTCAGCCAGGACAGCGTCTTCCCGCTGGAGCACTACCTCGATGTGAGCCCACGCCTTTGCTTGCAACTCTGCCGAGGAATACTGCCGATGGGCGCTCTCTGGTACCGGTTTGGGATTGGGGCGCGGCCCAGTCGTCGGAGGGGGCAATAAAGGCTTCGTACTGCGTTGCTGGGGGCCACTACCAACTGACTCATCCGCATCCTTGATCACGGTGGTAAAGGTAAACTCTTCCGGTAAAGGTTTCAGTCGACGGGTAGGGGGTGTATTGAGTTGACCGTTGCTGCCACCTGTGGCACTTGAGTCGCGCTTGATGATCTTCCGCTTGCCTGAACTTCCAAGCCGCTCGCGCTCTTTGATCAAGGTATCCAGGTCAGTATCCTGCGCTTCGGTTGCCAGTGTTATGTCTGGTGTGAAAAGGCAGTCTTCGCTAGCTGACCAGGCTGCACCCCACGCAAGCGCGATGGCGCGCACCCGGTCGCCACTTCCGAAACTGGCGATCGCTGCTCCCCCGAAATCGACTCTTCCGATCAACCTCACATCGTCAAAATGTACTGCACAACGATGGGTGTCCGCGTGAGCGTGAACGGACAGAGGGACGGAGCGCATGCCTGTGGGGGTGGCGTTCACAATAAGTTGTCCTGTTGGGTGCAAGTGCACATCAGCATTGTCAAATCGATCCCAAGGCGACATGGCTGTGTACGAACGTTCATCTTCGCGGGCGAGGTCAGTTTTTAAGATGCGTAGTGCGCACTGAAAGCGTGAACGAATTTCATCGGCGGCCAGAGTGCTGTTTGAGCTAGGTAATGGGGCGAATGGCAGTCGTTCCACGCTTGCAGCCCGTAGGAAATTAGGAATGCTGTCCGGCGCGCAGGGTGGCTCCCACAATGTGATCTTCGTGGAGTCGACACCCTGGTAGTTGCAGTGATACATAGGCCGTTTGGTTGACCATGTATCGTTTGAGCGAAGAGGCACGGTATTGAGGCTTCGGCGATCTGCCGCGGTTGCCTTCTCCAGTAACCCATCCATGTGCCTGTAGATGTCGATCAACAAGGCATCCAACTGGGGCTGATACTCCATTTTTGCCAAAGATTCCAGCTCGCGAACGCAGCTCGCCAAATCAGGGCTGCGGATGCCCAATGCGTTCCAGAGTGGCATGAGTTGACGATCATGGAGCACAAAGGGTTGTCTGGCATGGAAGACGTCTTTGCCTGCAAAAACTCCCCTGGGGCTGAACCATTGCTTGCTGTCACGCTGGGTCGTAACGCACGGCGCTATCAGTCCCCGTGCCCGGGATAATCCAAATTTTCCCCTCAAGCTCGCGATCGGTATGTCCCCAATCATTGACGCTTGGGATAGGGCCGCAACGCTCTGAGGGCAGTGCCCTGCCAAGGCTTTGTAAAGGCGCATTAGATTCGCTTCATCAGGACTGTTGCCATGGCGCTCGCGCTCAAGAGCTGCCACCAGACCGGAGACGGGCGGATTGACTTCCATGTAAAGCGCGCGAGCGAACTCACTGTTGGCGTCAGCTTCATGCAAGCCATCGGCGAAGTTCGTATGGTCTTCGTACATGGCGAACGTGACTTTGGTTTCGACGACCAAGGTTCTGGGTATGCAAAGCGAGCCCGCAAGGTTGGGAAACCATGGGCTGTCAATCAGTCTGGCAAGCCAGGTGGTGGGTACCGGAGAACTGTCGGTTCTTCCGTTCTCACGGTAGGCGTAGGTTCGACTTTGCGACTCCAGAGATGGCCAGCTCGCGTCAAGGCAGCGGAAGAGTGCAATAGCTCGATCCGCGGCAGTTAGAAGGGTTCGAGGCGTACTCACCGCTCGCCTTTTCTTACTCTTTTGCAGTTCCGTCGACGGGATAGCGCTTTGCAGAATGTCCTGCAAGACAGCATCCAGATCAGGAGAAGTAAAATCGCGCCTCAGGCCCCCTTTTGCTCTGCCAAGATAGGTTCGCGCGGACTTGTGTGAGGGCAGCATTGAGGGTGGAGTACCGGTAACTGCGGCAACGAGCCGAGGCGAGGTCTCTGCCCCCAGTAGACTTAGGAACCGTTTCACACCACGTTTTCTGCTTGTGGTCAGGTGATCGACTGAGTTGCCCTCGTTTTTTGTACGCTTGGTCTTGAACAATTCCGAATAACTGGCGGATGCCCAGAAGATGCCAGGAGTCGATGCAGCTGCTTTTGACCAGGCATCCTGAGAGTCGGCGATAGACGCCGGCAGATAAATCTCGACTGGCGACCTCAGCGATTTCTGCTGTTTGACCTGGCCGCCGAACTCAAAGCTGAAGGATTCGATGAGTAAGGCTACGCCGACCTCATAGCCCAGAGTGCTGGACTTGGTATCGACATGCTCGAAAAGGTCGCGCAGATCTAGTAGATCTTTCTGCTGTGCAGCCCAAGGCGCGTCCGCATATCGTCTGGCGAAAGCCTCCAGCGTGTGCTGCGCAGATAGCTCGTTCTTGTAGTTCGCATTCTCCGATAGCCAATCAACTAATGCGGCATAGGGTGGGGTGAGGAGCAATGGGTGGACGATCTCTGTCAGCGCGTGGCGCAATGCAAGGTCGTTCTCTGGACTCTGGCTGACCAGCCAGCTATCTGCCTCCGAGTCCCAAATGGCTTTCGCTCGAGCGCCGTTAGCCAGAGGTACCCACTTGGTGCCTAGCATCGGATCTTCGTCATAGCTCTCCAAGCAGCGCAGAGCCATCTCCATAAACCACTGCGCAGGTTTTTGCGAGAAGCCATCCGCGTCACAGTGAGTGAAAACGTCCTGCAGACTCACTGAGTGCGAAACCGAAAGGTTGTCTAGTACCTCTCGCCAACGGCCCAGCGGGTCTCTCATCCCGACGGGCAGTATTGGCGCCTCGCAGATTTCCACGTGGTCGGCATCGGTTAACAGTTCATCTATCGAAGCATCGCAGTACGAAATCTGGCTCAGCGAATAGCGCCCATCAATCAGTGTTGGGCATGTCTTGAACGCCTCAATGGCCTTGACCCACTCTTCGCTGAACAGCTTATTGAGCCAGTCAGAACTGCTATCTGTCCTAGCCCCGAGAGGCACCACATGCCACGCAAGAGTATTACGCTGCTGTGCCAAGTGGATTGCCAATGCGCCTATGATTTGGCCAGAGGCCTCCGTAAGCCAGTGGTTCCATGGCCCTTGGATCATATCCTCTCGCGATGTAGAGGGATCGAATTGAGCATCCACAGAGAATGAAGTATTGGTGTGGATTTTCGTGGGAAGGGCTACGTGCAGGCGACCACGAGCATTACCATCTAGCGGTAAGGCAATACCGATAGGGGTGAAATCACCCGTAGCTTTTGCAGCCCGCTCCTTCCCTGGGGGTACTTTTACCCTGCAAACGAAGCGCTCCCACCTAGCGTCATCAATCACGAATGTGAAGTGGGTGACCTTGCTTGGCTGCTTTCCTAGCGTCACAGAGAATTGCCGCGGTTGTTCGGCGACCTGTATTGCTAGCTTCTTAAGCACAGTGTGCTCGTCCAGATCGACCAGGCTTATGGTTCGTACGTGATCCAAGAAGATCAGGTCGCTGGGTTCCCAGTCGTCAAACCAATGCGTCAGCGAGGCAAGGCTGTAGTCCTGGTAGAGATCAACCGTAATCAGCGTCTGGTCGTCGAGTGGATCGTAGAAGCCTTCTATGGGGCTGGCTTCCTCCACTCGTGCCACATGATCATCTCGCGATCCAAAATGAAACGGGGCACTGTGCACAGATAGGTGTTCACCCAGCTGCGTCAGTGTCTTAAGTCCGATGCCGAACCGTCCCTTGAGCTCAGCTGATTTCTGTTTCGTTGAGTAGAAGGGGTAAATCATTGGTACAACATGGGTGAGCTCAACCGGCAGGCCGTTGTGAACGATGGCCAACTGTTTGCGGTTCTCAACGGTGCGTACGCCAAATTGAACGCAGCTTGCCTTGAGATCATCGGCATTCTGAATAACCTCTCGTAGCCCTTGGTAGGGGTCGGTGTTGAGCAGCTTTGCGCCTTGATTACCGCCTGTTAACAGTGTGCTCAGAATCTCCGGCTGCTTGAGCTGCAGCTTCACGAACTCCTCAATCGCAGCGTTCGCATACGCTTTTGTCCGAAGGGTTGGCTCGTTGAAAGTCGAAGCGGAGTGGAACCACGCTGCAGCGTGTTGACGTCCGAGTTGCTCATCCATGAAAAATGACCCCGTGCAGGCATTTTGAGATCGCTCGATCATAGACCTCGGATCAGAATCGCTCCATCCCTACCTTTGAGCTGCAGAGAAGACACCGTAGGAGCGACCCGCTAGAATCTGGATAACTTATGGTGGCTCAACGCGATCATCGCGGGGCCGGATCAAAATCCTACGGAGGTAACATGGAGTTCGTTGTTCCGCGGAACAGATCTCTGGTCGACCTATTGTCGAATGCGTCAAGCGCCGACCTGGACGTCTTGGCCGACCTGATAACAGATAACGGCAAGGGAAGGGTGGCCCTCGACAGCAAGGTCAAAACCACCATCATCAGCCGAAAAAGCCAGGGCAAGCTCCAATCTATTCCAGAGGTGATGGAAGCCGAAATCCGCTCGTTCGGGAGCAACAGCATCGCCACACTATTCAGATCTAGTGGAGTGGACTACACGGAACTCGCGACAGATGTGGCGAAGAAACTTGATGGAAAACCCGGCTCCTCCGATGACATCTATGCCATCGAAGAGCAGATTATTGGCCTGGCGGTCAAGAAATACATCGGGGATGAGGTGTCCGTGGACTATCGGGATGTCGCAAAACTATCGGCATACATCGCCCAGATTGTTAGAGGGTTGATCTCCGCAGCGGGCGCTATCGGTGGTATTGCGGCTACCGGTGGAGCTGCAGGCATGGCGGGGGCTATAGGTGGGCGCCTGCTTTCGCTCGCAGCCCCTCCGTTGGCGATTGGCGCTGCCGGGGCTGCAATCTACCAAGCCACCTCTCCTGCATTTCGCATTACCACTCCCGCGGTGCTCCAGGTGGCCAAGATCCGCCGCACCCGATATGAAGTCGATTTTGCTGATTACACAAGGAAACTACGCGCATGCCTGTGATGAATGAGGAGCTGCTGCGCTCTCTTCCGAACCTTCCTGATATCTTGGCCAAGCTCAAAAGCGGGGAGTACGATTTATTTGGGGGTGTAGTTCGCCATGCCAAAGGTACCGAGAAGGGCGGGCAGATTGTTGGGCACCTCCTTTTTCCCGGGGATAGCCAACAAACGCATGCGCAGCTCCAACAGCTCCAGGATGCCCTGTCGAACGGCATGGGTTCGCTCCAGACGGGCATGGAGCACCTTCAGCAAAGCATGAACGTGCTGCAGAGCTTGCAGACAGCCAATCTGGTCATGACCGGCCTGAACCTCGCGGTGACCACTGCGGGTTTCGTGATCGTATGTCAAAAGCTGAACAAGATCAGCGCGCAAATCCAGGCTCAATCTCAGACCATTGCAGAGACTTGGAGGCTGGTCAGTGAGGCTCATGAGCGCGGTCAGCTAACGGATGAAGCGCAGTTCCGATCCTTGCTGCTTTCTGCCCGGCAGTTCTGTGAGGAAGGTGATGTTCAGCAGCTCAAAGCGCTCATTCCTGACTTCCATAAGGAGTATCAATTCACGAAGCTCGTGCTTGAGCGTCATGCCGCTATACCTGCAAGCGCCACTCAACGCCTGAGTGACGTCAAGTTACTGCAAGATCGCTTGATCAACCTTGGCCTTGCGTTATCACATGTTCAGGCAAAGTCAGGTGCGGTGAAATACGCTCACGAGTCCCTCGCCCAGCTTGAATCGGACATCCGCGTGTTGAACGCGCAACGCGTTGAGGGACTGTCCAGTGATCGTGCCACTGCGTCCCGGATCACCCATGAGCAATTTGCTGGCCTGACGAACTTCTTGCAACACGGAAAACAGATGCTGCCCGCGCTGGCCTATCAAGCCGAGGTCATCGCGCTGGAGTCTAGGCATCCAGGCGTACTGCAGCGGGCATCCGGGTCGAAAGAAATTATGTTCCTGGCAGCCTGAACCAATTAACCTCAGAGCCAGCTTTGCAGGGTTGGGGGCGAGGACGGTTGTATTCGATAGAATACTATCTACCACCTTCACCGTTTGAGGCGATTCCGAGCAAGTACTCAAAGTAGCCCCTGACAGCGCCGGATAAGACGACGCCGATGGTCACGGAAATGAGTGCGCTGTGAATCGCCCCTGCTGCGTACGTCACCACCTAAGAGCGCATGCCCGATAGCTCGCATTTCAGCACGCTAGCCGTTGCTAGCCATTGCTAGCCTTAGGTCACAGCTCCTCGAACATCAATGTATGCGGTTCGAGTGTCCCATCGAAGGTAAAATTTCGCTGCTGCCAGATAACGTCGATGAGATGAGGATCTCTCGCTTCTCGAAGGTTTTTCATTTCTGCTAGCTGCTCGTCGATAGCCTTGCCGTGCTCAGTTGTGAGTAAGTTGGCCTTGACTTTACTTATTGTGATTAGCATTGGCATTGAAGGTTTTTCGAACAGTTTTGTTAGCGGGTGCGCGCAATGGAGCAATTGGCTTGCGGCATCAGGATCCACCGATTTAAGTTCTTCATATGCCCAAAAAATATGCGAGATTATCTCAGAGCCTTTAGGGCTTTTTGCGTACATTTGGGCCGTCTGCCGAGAAGCAGAAAGGTAAATTCCGCCATACCTGAAGTTGAATCCACCACCAGTTACGTTCTGATCAATCATCGCCTTGACGATAAAATCATTCATTTGCCACCAGGTACTCTTACTCTTCTGTGCATCAAGCAGTTTTGCAAGCTGCTCCAGAATTTCGAAGTCGAACAATGAGGGATCGCGTACCGCACCAAGCCCCTGCTTTTCAATGGAATCTCGGTAAAGTGTCGACGTCCCGTGATAGAGGGGGAAAGTGAGGTAACCATCTTGGTCGATCATAAGGCTTTCCTATTATCTATATTAGTCATTGCGGTAAAGCAGGATTCCATTTAGGTACGCTCATAACCCTATGGGAATTTCAGGGGCAACCTACGCGCAGGATCAAGAATCTCATCCATCCAGTTTTCTGATGAGCCCACCAAACTGTTGAGCCGGTTCCACATAGCGCAGCGCGGACTTCAGGTCGCTCCAGCCAACGTACTCCATGAGCGTTTTGATGTCCCAGCCTGAGCTCGCGGCCCAAGTGGCAAACCCGCGTCGGATTGAATGAGCACTGTAGATTCCGGACGGCAAGCCGCACCTATCCAGTGTGTCGCGAAGCAGGGGAATAAGACTATGGGCCGCAATCGGGCGATCACTGATGTTGCCCCAGCGATCAATCCTCCTGAAGACACCACCGCGGGTTAGGCCGGCTGCTTCAATCCAGTTCAGGTAAGCCTCGACCGGGCAGAGTTTGCTCAACGACGGAGTCTTGTACTCGCGGCCAATGTTCTGCCGATCCCCTTTACTGAAACCCAAGTAGAACCTGATACCTACATAGCGCTCAGCATGCGTGTTCTCGATCGTGAGCCTAGCCAACTCGTCTCCGCGGAACCCCCTCCAAAAACCGATGGTGAGCAAGGCGATGTCGCGGGTCGCTTTGAGAAGGGCGGCCATGTTGCCGGCTGCTCTTGCCTGAGCAACCTCATCCTCCAGGTGCGCCACTGCTTTTTCCAGGTGCAGTAACGCCAGAGGAGCTGCTTGCTTCTGCTGCACGGGGTACACCGCCCGGATGCCTTTTAGCAACTGCCTGACCTTAGGCGCTTTAGTGGGGTCGGGGAAGCCGTTGCTTTGATGCCAGTTTGCGAGCGCAGCCAAGCGTTGCTTCAGCGTGCTCAGCGCCAGCTGGTCGGCGTATTCAGCGATGTATCGCACCACGGACTCAGCTGTGGTGGGCAGGAACCCGCCCCAGGTGACTTCGAAATGGGAGAGGGCGGCAGCGTAGCTCTTCGACGTGTTCTGACGAACGCTCGCCTCCAAGTATCTGTCCGCCTTGCTGACCACTTCAACCACCATATTTACCCATCCCAACCTTCGGTGGCTTGCCCTGGCCATTTGTACCGCCTTTCAGGCCATTTTACCCCCACTACTTAGGCTAGCAAGCTATAAACCTCGATTATATCTTGCCAGTTGTCGGCAACTTTTCAGCAAGGTTTGGTTTTTTCGTATCATGTAATTGCATGACATGTGACATGGCACGAAATAGTCTGGAGGGCGTATGGCGCGAGGCGGCGTAAACCTAGCGGTGGTGCAAAAGGCGCGGAACAGCCTGCTAATGCGTGGTGTGTATCCCAGCATCGATGCAGTTCGGGTGGAGATTGGAAATACGGGTTCAAAGACCACGATCGCTCGGTATCTAAAGCAACTGGAGTCACCAGGATCAGAAGCGAGCCCTCGTGAGCGTATGAGCGGCGCGCTGCGCGGGGTCGTCGAAAGCTTGTTGGATCAAGTCCAGGAGGAGGGCAGCCAGGCCTTTCTTGAGGCACGAGCAGAGTTCGAGCACGAGCGTAAGCTATTGGTCTCCCGAGCCGAGGCACTTGAGAGCGAGCTCGATGAACTCAAACTCCGTTTCAGGGCGCAGGGAGATGTCTCGGCTGCTCAAACTGAAGAGCTCAAAACCACTCAGTCCACACTGCAGACTGAGATCACGCGCAACGCCAGACTCAGCCAGAGCTGCACTGACCTAGAGGTGCGGGTGCTAGAGAAGGATGGGCAGATTCAGTCCTTAGAGCAAAAGCATGCAAGCGCTCGGGAGGCCCTCGAACACTATCGTGCTTCAGTTAAGGAGCAGCGAGACCAAGATCTGAACCGCCACGAGTCCCAGGTCTATCAAATGCAGCAGGAGCTGACCGTCCTTCAGCAGACGCTCATGGTTAAGCAGGAGGAGATCTCCCGTCTGATAAGGGAAAACGAGCGCTTCATTGCTGAAAATCGCCAGCATGCCAGGGAAGCCTTGCAACATCGTGAGGCTGTCGAAACCCTGCGGGGTGACCTGGGCATTGCCAATGCCGCTACTGCCCGCGCTGAAGGTGCTAAGGAACTGCTCGCTAGCCAGTTGGAAGCCAAATCTAAACAGGCCGGTGACGCTCAGTCGGAGGTTGCAGCCGCGAAGCTGAGGGAGGAGGGGCTGGCACATAAGCTCGCCAGCGCAGAAGCAGAACTTATAGCGTTGCGTTCATCTAGCGAAGCGGATGGCTCAAAGGCTTAATGCTGATAGCCTTCAACAGTAGTGCAGCGCGGAGTGCATTTGTACTCCTTCGAGGGTTCGTAGCTCGCGATCCGAGCCTGGTGGTACCTGCGCGAAACCAGCGCCAGCCATATCCTCAAATTTCAGGCGTACGAGTACCTGCAAATCGCCACCGCAGGTGTCATCGGTCAGTGCCGATGTGGGCAAGTCACCATTGAGATCGTGGCGCAGCAACCCTGGCGGGTGGATTGCCAGCCCAGGTAAGCAACAGCCGTTGACGGACGAAGAGATTCTCAATGCCGTCGCGCCCATGGGGCACCCCATCGGCAGCTGTAAAATGGGGCGTGCAAATGATCCTGAGTCAGTCGTTGACCCGCAGTGCCGCGTGATTGGCATGGAAGGACTGCGAGTAGTCGACGCCTCGATCATGCCCGTCATTACCAGCGCCAACACCAACCTGACCACCATCATGATTGCCGAAAAAGCGGCTGACATGATCTTGGCCACCACTGAATCACGAGCCCTGGGCCCATTCGGGCCTGGGCCGTAGCGGGTGAAGCAAATGATCTAAAGGCAAAGCGCGCGACTACGTAAGAACTAAACGGCAGTTCAGGTTATTTGTGTTGTGGGCCTTAATTGTGTAAGGGCTGAGTTGAAGTCTTTACTGGCTTTGCACTTGGGGAATAAAGTTTTTAAATTTGCGGAATTTATCACGAATACAAGTGACGATACGCTTACAAACTCAAACTAACCAATCTGGCGAGGCGCCCATGAAAGATGAAGTTGTCTGTATTTTTACCCTGATTCTGGATCCCGCCAACTTTCTCGCTTATGGGAAGCTGGTCGGCAAGCTTGTTGCGACCACATTCGAGGAGCCAGGGGGCTGACCTACGAGTACAGCGTGAGCGAAGAGCGCTCTGTTGTACATGTCATCGAACGTTACAAGGCAAACGCCGTGTTCTCACACTTCGATAATAGCTTTGCACCATTTGCCGAGCGGGTGCTTGCACTTGTCCAGGTAGCAGGGGTGGTAGTCTATGGGCATCCGAACCCTGAAACTCGGGAACGCCTGGAGTCATTCGGAGCGGTATTCATGGAGTCCTTCGACGGTTTCACCCGCCACTGACTGTTCAAATTGCTCAGCGCATGAGCCTCTTGTATTTAAACCACGCTTGAATCAGCATCGCACACGGGGCTGAAAGCATGTTTGTGAAAGGCTTTCACCACCGCTGGTCAAATCAGCACCCTACAAGCAAGCATCTCCAAACTCTTCCATTCGACGTTGGCCGGCTACCAAATCTTCGTATAGCTCATCCAGATCAATATCTTTTAGGATGTTGTTGGGGTTGACGTTGAAATGATACTGGCTGAGGTCGCCGAGAAGGCTCGGCGGTAGATGAAAATCCGAGAAGGTCAAAGGGTTCGGCCGCCGCGCGAGCTTGTCAGCATTGAGCGCGGCAGCTTGCGCCAACACCCGAATATGAGCTGACTTGCTTTTTTTGAGGATTGCCTCAGAGTTTTTAATCGATTGCTGTGCGCTTTGTATGTACGTATCAATAGGTATTCCTAGCGATACGAAAGACTCCGCAAGTCCCACGAGGAAACTTTTAGGGTCGCCTAGGCAGTTGTTGGGTAACTGCATCGTAAGTAAGTAAAATAGCATTCCATGGTTGTTTAGCTTCAACGCATATTTTATGTTTTTGTATTGTGGCCCGTTCCTGTCAAGGTTATACCTGGCCAGGAAGGCATCGAGATTTTTGGCGGCGGCCCTGAATACCTCCGGCGTTGCATTGAGCACGAGTCTCGAAATGATCCCGCTGCAATAGAGGGCCAGCCTCAAGTCTTCGCATTTCTGTCTGTCTGCAAGCAATAAGGCGCAGACCGAGTACTCCGCAAGCTCCGGGTTGTAGATAGACTCAACAAGAGATTTCCTGAGAAGATTCTCTTCGACTACTTTCTCAACGCCCAGTCGATTAATGAGCCCGATCTTGACTTCGACTTCCTCCGCCATGGCGGAGTTTTCAAGCAAAGAGATCATGGAAATCGGAGTACGAGTAATCCCTTCACCTTGAGAGTTATAAAGCCGTATAAAGGCAATGGGCCTTTTGCCTGGCTTTCCGTCAGGCGTAAACTCTACGCCGCTTGTCACTGCGCATTCCCAGGGCGGCTCTGTATGAGATGCCTTGTCAAGTGTTGCGTAATAGGCTGGGAATTTTAGACGTTTACTATGATCATAAAAGACTTTCATGTGATAAAAGTCTTGCTCATTGTCGACAGGGCACTCATATGCATTTTGCATAAGTACTAATCGATTCATCCCCCAAACAGTTGCCGTCGCGTCTAGGAAGTGAGCGTACTCGTGAGCGATCAAGGGCAGCGCTTTCGCATGACGCTCGTAATCAGAAAAGCTTAGGGGTGCCCCTTGAGTGTCATTAGATGTTAGGCCTTCAACATGATAAGTTTCCAGGCTGTCAAGAGAGACTATATTTGTAGAAAAGTCGAACATACCCAGTGTGTCAACTTTTTTCAAGCAGTTCCAGCGTGCACTCGTTCTGCGGAATTCACTAAGCGACATACTCATCCCTGTAGTAAGTAGAGGTGGTGACATGTAAGGGAAAGCGTATTTTACCACTTGACCAGTGGTCAGGAGAAGGGGGCGCGGAGAGGGTGTCTTCATCAACTACTAACCACTTACAAGTCGAAACTGCCCAAGGAACAGTTTTTCGGGGCCAGCAGCGAATGCCTAGCAAGTAACCACTTCAGCACAGGGCTGTAAGAGGTTGCAGCAGCAGGAAGGTCTAGCAAAAAAAGGCGCAGCGTAGCTGCCCTAATACCTGCATCAGGTCAATTCAGAGGTCGGAGCGATCAGAATTTTGTGTGGAGCTTGATGCCGGCAACCAGGGCAGTGTCGACATGATCCGTGCCGCCCGGGTGGACAGCGTATTGAAGGTTCGGGCGAACCGTCAGCCAGTCGGTGACGTGGATTCCGTAGTAGATCTCGGAGTTGTATTCAGTGCTCTGGATTGGCGTGAAGGTCGGATCAACATCGAGAAAGGAAAGCCACTCCCGGGTGGTTTTGAGAAGTACCTGGCTGACATGAAGGTACTGCATCCCTTGGGCATTGGTGAGTCTGATGATTTCGCGTACGCAGTTCTCTATCTGGCGTCAGATGAGTCCAAATACATGACAGGGAGCGAGCTCGTCATCGACGGAGGTTATACGGCTCAGTGATGTCGACTGAGTACAACGTCAGCGCGTATGCCTGGGCATTCCACCAATCATCTCGCTTGTGAGCATGCTCGCCATCGGGCTTCGCATACTCGGCATCGGCAGCGAACACTGGCTACGGCTCGGTCATGATATTGGTTGAGCGCTCCTACTCAACCAGCCCTGCTCAGTTTGCACTCCTTGGTTTTTTTGGCTGTTCGCATCGTGCGGGTGCGAGCGGCCTTTTTTTCTGGTGGCCACACTAGTTAAGCTTCTGCCTGAGTATGCGATTCCAATGCGCTCTCTTAGCCTTTGAGTTGTGCAGGTCTCGGCAGACCCAAGATCGACAACTGCCCTTGGAATACCCAGAGGTTCAAATGGGTAACCATGGAGAGGCTCTGCTCAGTGCGACAATAGCCGGCCTTGGTGTGTTGCTGCAGCCAGCTGAACTGGTCGTCGAGGCTTTGGAGGCAGGCACCCCTGGCGGAGCTCTTGCCTCAGTACACAATCCCAGCACGCCAGCTGTATCTGGTTTACGCACAGGACAGGCGGATGACACCGGAACTGCGGAGCTTTGTCGACTTTGCAGTCAAAAACTTCGGGGGGGGGCGTGAGGATCAACGTCGATTTCACCGTAAAGGCCGCCTCAGATCTGCAAGCAGCAAGGGGAGCATGCTCTCTTCGTCCGCCGTTTCAATGAAGCTAGTCACCCGCGATAGAGTTTCGAATTTTTCGATCAGCTGAATCAGCCTGTTGGCGAAATTTTTGTGCTCTATTCCCGGGACTGACTTCTCTATGAGGATATTTGAGTGGCGTGGAGAATTACTGTTGGCCAGCATGACAAAACGTTGTGTTCCTTGGATTGAGCAGTACCTGCCGTCATAGTGCGCATAGTATTCAAAAAGGTCGCTGTCTTTCATCAGGAATGCTTCCAGCAATACTGAGTTGTCCGAGCTCCCGTTCGGAAGCAACGTGTCTTGCAGCTTACAACGCAGCATTTCGATCGCTTCGTGAATCTGTGGTTGCAAGCGATAAACATTTGATTTGGTTTGCGGATGAAGGGTGGTTCGCGCGAAGAAGTGGAGGGCAAAAACTTTAATGTAAGTGTCGCAAAGAGTATCAAGAAGTCTAAATTTATTCTCGATCTGGAACCATTCTTCAGGCTTGATAACGTCTAACTGATTTCGAAGAGCGCCAGCAAACCCAGGGACGGAATTTTTTGCCTGAAGATTAATGTCTTTCAGGTAGCTGGGATCTTTCGTGTCGCAATAATCTTCGTAGTGAAATACCAGAGTTTTATAACCACCCATCAGCGTCTGAAGGCGCGCGTCATCGCTGAGTGTCTTGATGGCTTCGATGATCGGGGCTGGGTCGAGATTCACAGTGGTCTGTTGAACGTACGTGATGCCGATCCGGCAGATCAGATCATCGACAAACCCACTTCGAGGCATAATGCGACCCTCAGGTGAACGATGGAAGATCTCTCCTAGGTTCACCGGAAATTGCTTACCAACCCGGGACATCATACTTTCAGACACTATTCACCTCTCACACTCTCTGATCCAGAGCATTCACTTAGGCCTGAGTGTACCCAAATGCCCAAGGCGTTCCGAGAGTATTTTCCTGGGCAGCAGTTGCTCCCTCGGGTACTGAACCGTTTCCCGGGTGCCGCCGTATTGGCCAGGCATCCCCAGTTAATGCTGATGACTGATGACGTCTACGAACACATTCGCTTTGACGCAGAAGCACCACCGCACATTTTGCAGGCGGCACCCTCGCTGGCAGATCGCACTCTGGTCGTGAACGGCGTCTCCAAGACCTACGCAATGACAGGATGGCGAATTGGCTATGCAACTGGCCCGTACGACATCATCAAAGCCATGGGAATCGTCCAGTCCCAATCAACCAGTGGTGTGTGTTGAATCAGCCAAGCAGCAGCTGTTTCGGCGCTTGATGGGGATCAAAGTGAGGTGTCTAGTCGGTCACACGCGTATCAAGTGCGCCGAGATGAGGCTAACCAGTTGGAAGTAAAATCTAAAGAGGTTGCTGACGCTCATTCTGAGGTAGCAGCAGCGAAGCTGAGGGAGGAGGGGCTGGCACATAAGCTCGCCGGCGCAGAAGCAGAACTTATAGCGTTGCGTGCATCGAGTGAGGCGGGTGGTTCACAGGCGTAGTGCCGAGAACCTTCAACCAGTGGTACAGCGAAGAGTACTTTTGTACTCCTTCGAGTGTTTGTAGCTAAAGATCCAAGCCTGGTGGTACCCGAGCGAAACCAGCGCCAGCCATACCCTTAAATTTCAGGCGTACGAGTACCTGCAAATCGCCACCGCAGGTGCCATCTGCACAAAAAAATTCAGAGAGTAGGTTTGTATTTGCAAGCAAAGCGAAGGTGGCGGCGAAGCCGCCAAAAAGGCGATCCCCCTACAAGCCCAGCGGCTGCAACCTCATCGTGAGATCATTCAGAGCAGGAAAAAGCTCGAAGAGCATAGAAGCCTATGACACCTAGAAGACTGTGTCAGTCAGCCATTCCAGAGGTTGGCTTCGATCTTCGCTTTTTCTTTTGCTCTCAAGCGGCAGGCTGAGGCAGGAGAGCAGATTTGCGATCGTGCGGGGAGGGAAACCGGGCTCCAGCCACCAGAGCAGGGCGCTGGCCTGGCGCATGAGGTCATGCCGCTCGGCAAATTGGCGGGTATCAAGCTGCGCTGCCTTTACGATCAGGCCGAGCAAGCGCTGGGCGTCGCTATCCACTGAGTCCATAAGCCCCCCTTTATTTGGAAGCATGTGTCTCTGCGGAGCATCGTGCTCTGCACGTCTTACCACCGGATCAAGCAGGCTGGTTCAATAAATCGAATATCGCAAGACAACCGGTCGGATCGCGCCGTGTTCGCTGGCGTCGGCGTCCAGCTGAAAGCCCCATGCAGCCTATTCGACTGTCCCGTTCGGCTTTCCTGTTTGGGGCGCCACGTTCCGATCAATGGCCAGGCGGATGAGCCTTGGGAGGGGCTGGGGGGTAGGGCTTTACTAGCTACCAGCATTGGGTAGCCTCCGGCAGGATTTCGTGGCATAAAGCTATTACATCCAGGGACGAATGATTGTCGCTAGGCTGGCGCTGGGCCAACCCACTCCCTGCCACTGAACAAGGATGGGAGCAGCGCTGTGTACCTTTCGGCTTTGAAGATCGAAAATTTCCGCCAGTTCGGCCATGGCGATCACGCGTTGGACATCCAGTTCAACGAAGGCGTGACCGCCCTCGTTGGTGAAAACGACGCTGGCAAGACGGCGGTCATCGACGCGATCCGCTACGTGCTGCAAACCCGGGATGCCGAATATCTTCGATTACAGATCGAGGACTTCCACATTGCCAGCGATGGCACTCAGGCCGAGACCATCACGCTCAGGTGCACCCTGGAAGGGCTGAGCCCCGCGGAACTGGGTGCTTTCGTTGAGTACGTGACGTACACCGGTGGCGTGGGGCGTCTTTATGTGCATTGGTCAGCTCGTCGCGTTGTCGCCTCAGCCTCAACCCGCAAATGGGTCGATATTTCGGTGCGCTCGGGTGAAAAAGGAGAGGGGCCTTCTCTGGACGTGGGTGTACGACAGCTGCTCGCCACTGCATACCTGAAACCGCTGCGCGATGCCGAGCGAGAAATGTCACCAGGCCGGAATTCCCGGCTGTCCCAGGTATTGAGCAGTTTCCCTAATATTGAGGCGGGTAACGCGTTTGATCCCGCGGCACTCCCGACCGACCTCACCGATGCAGAAGCCCTCAGCATTGCCGGCATGGGGGATTTCCTTCGTCACTTGGTGAACCGTCACGGCGCTATCGTCTCCGCGCAGAAAGAGATCAACGATACGTACCTTCGGCCTCTATCGCTGGCTGGCCAACCCCTAACCAGTCGCATCGGCTTTGGGGAAGCTGGAACGGATCCCGCCAAGCTCAAGCAAATCCTGGAACGACTGGAGCTCGGACTTCTGGATCATGCCACTGGAGAGGCGCGTGGTATCTACGGGCTGGGCTCCAATAACGTGTTGTTCATGGCTTGTGAACTCCTGCTTCTAGGCAAAGAGCCTGACGGACTTCCGCTGCTCCTCATCGAAGAGCCGGAGGCCCACCTGCACCCTCAACGTCAGCTCCAATTGATGGAGTTCCTCGAAGCCGCGGCTAAGCCCTCCACGGGGTTGAGACCGGTTCAGGTCATCCTCAGCACCCATAGCCCGAACCTGAGTTCTAAGATACCGCTGCAGAACCTAGTGCTGATGCAGCGGCAACGAGCGTTCTCGCTCGCCGAGAGTGAAACCTGCCTGGCACCTGATGATTATCGCTTCCTGAGCCGGTTCCTTGATGTGACCAAGGCGGGGCTGTTCTTCGCCAAAGGCTTGCTCGTCGTCGAAGGTGATGCAGAAGCGATCCTCCTACCGTCAATTGCACATCGGTTGGGTAAAGATCTCACCAAGCACGGGGTTTCGATAATCAACGTGGGCGGTGTCGGCCTGCGGCGCTATTCGAAAATCCTGCAGCGCAAGGACACGTCCAAGGGCGAGATCACCGTGCCCACGGCCTGCATCACCGATATGGATGTGATGCCCGACTGTGCGCCAGAGATCCGGGGCCTGAAGGGGGTCAAGGGGGCGGTTTGGCCAGACATCGCCAAGCGGCGCTGGCGCGCCGAAAAAGATTTCGGTTCCACACCGGGGGACGTTGAAAAAGGCCTGAAGGAACATCGCGAGAAGCGCGGAGAGAGTGACGGGCAATGTGTGCGGACGTTCGTTGCCGACCACTGGACGCTCGAATACGACCTAGCGTTCAAAGGGCTCTCGAAGGAAGTCCATCACGCCGCATACCTGGCCATTTATGAGGAAAAGATCGACGACGGCACGGAAACCAAGGCTAACCTGCTGAAGAAGGCGCAGAAAGCCTTCGAAAATATCCAGACGACCCATGCCTCCGAGGAAGCACGTTGCTCAGCGATCTACAAACTGTTCAATCGGGCGTCAAAAGCGATCGCAGCCCAGCACCTGATCGACTTTATTGACCAACGTTTCGAAAACGGTTCCTTAGATGCCACGAAATTGCGGGGATTGTTGCCAACCTACGTTGTCCATGCGATCGAGTACGCAACCGGAGGTGCAGCCCTGGCTACCACCCCCGGCCCGGCTCACCCGCTCATGGCGACGGCAGCACCGGCAGGTTCTACTGATCCGCTGGAAGAGGCCTCCGAATGACTCTCAGGCAACTGGTTGCCCCCATTACTGACGCAGATGTGGACTGGGTCATCGAGCTTATGGGGCTAGATACGCTGGACGAGCCCCGCCGTGATTTCTTGAAGTCCATGGACACAGTCGACGTGGCGGCCTGTCCTGGGAGCGGGAAGACAACCCTGGTCGTCGCCAAGCTTGCCATCCTGGCTCGCCATTGGAAGAGTCGTATGCAGGGTATCTGCGTGCTTTCGCACACCAACGCGGCCAGAGAAGAGATCGAGAAACGCCTTGGTGGCACCGAGGTGGGCCAACGACTGCTGCGCTTTCCTCACTACATCGACACTATCCATGGCTTCACCGGCCGATTTCTGGCGTCACCATGGTTACGCTCGCAGGGCATTGCACTGCAGGCAATCGATGATGAGGCCACTCACAAAGCTCGCCGAAGGGAGCTGTCATATCGTGAACACTTAGGTGCACAGGCTGCCTTCGAGAAAAAATTTAAAAGCCTTCACAACTTGCGAGTCCGGTCTGCCGATTTCGATGATCCACTCGGCGATGAAGACATTGGTTTTGCGCCACACACGGCGACCTACAAGAGTGTGGTGAAATCATTGAGCGGCGCGGCGAAGGCCGGTTACTTCTGCTTCGATGAGGTATTCGTGTTAGGGCACGCCTTACTCGACCAGGAGCCGGCCGTGGGCGGTGCATTGCGTCTGCGCTTCCCGTGCGTGTTGATTGATGAGATGCAAGACACCCAACCAGACCAGGCGGATGTTCTTCAACGGGTCTTTCCTCATGATGACCCAGATGTCCGCGTCATTCGTGTCGGCGATCCCAACCAAGAGATCTTTGAGAAAAAGACACCCTTGCAGGATCCCTTCCCTGATCCAGGGCGTCAGTTGGAGATTGCCAGCAGCTTCCGGTTTGATCAGGCCATCGCATCGATCGCCAATCCGTTCGCGTATGTCCCAATCACGAATGGACTGATCGGACTTCGTGCTCCACGCGCCCCGGGCAGTGTCCCCAACACGATCATCGTCTTCCCTGATAACGATGCAACGGGTGTGTTGGATGAATTCGGCAAGCTGGTGCTGGAGCACCTTCCGGCGGAGTCCCGAAAGGCAGGTGTGTTCGCCGTCGGTGCTGTACATCGGCTTGAGAACTTCAAGGCAAACCAGTACCCGAAAGCCCTGGAGCATTACTGGCCATCCTACCGGTCTGACACAACGAAGACATCGTTCAAGCCTCGTACCTTTGCGGAAGGCGCACACGTTGCCAGACGTACCGCGATGAAAGAAGCCACAGCTGCTCCCGCAGTTGAGTTGTTGGCTTCATGCTTGTTAAACCTCGGCACACTGGCGTTCCCCGGCAGCTTGATGCAACTGAGAGGTCGACACCACACCGCGGTGGAGGAAAAGCTCACCGCGAAGCCGCAAGCATTCGCACAGTATCGAGAGTGCCTTCAGTTGATCCTATTCGGGCCGTCTGAAATGACCGAGCAGGATTGGCTCACGACCATTGCTCCGAGAGCGCTGCTGGTGGCAACTGCGCTTCATGATGCTGAAGGTGTGGCTGTGGATCTGCAAGGTCACCAGTATCTTGCTTGGGAATCAGCCCCAGTTGCCACTGAGGCCAGCGAAAGTGGCGGCTCACTGGTCAACACCTACCGGTTCCAGGATGGTACCGATGGCGTCGACATTCGTATGTCATCCATCCATTCGGAAAAGGGCAAAACTCACGCGGCTACGCTGATCCTGGAGACCTTCCGGAAGACCCACTTTATTCAGAAGCTCATGCCATGGCTCGAATGTCAAAAGGCAGCGGCCAAGCGACCACCGGACAGCGCCAAGAAGGACATGATGCTGATGTATGTGGGGATGACTCGACCATCTCAAATGCTGTGCTTGGCTGTCCGCAAAAGCAGCATGGGCGAGGGGACAACGGGAGAACAACGAAGGGCTGCGCTAGAGGCCGCAGGATGGTCGATTCTGGAACTTGCGACCTGAGGCAAACCACCGCACCGCGGTTACGCGCTTTGTAGCGCGAACACCATGGAACAAATACTTACAGATCTGACTGTGCACTAGAAAGGAAGACTAATGCTGATCACCTCCGCAACGCCCCAAGAGCTCGTAGACTGGTTCCACACCAGGCAAGAAGACCAGCGGATCATGTGCGTCATGCTGGCGCCGGAATTGGAAGACCAACAGAAGCTGAAGGAGTTGACTCTCCGCTTTGCAGCGGCAGACGCTTGGCTCGGCAGTGAAGTAGCTTTCATCTTGCTTGATCCCAACGGAGATTCAGCTGTGGGGCTCAACCGTGGCATGGGGGAGGTAGGGGCGTTTTCAGGCACCGCTTTTCCGCTGCGCGACACCACGGGTTTTCGAGATCTGACAGATGACTGGGCACACCATAGAGAACATGTGGCGCAGACATCAGCACGCGGGATGGCAAGGTTCGTCCCGGAGTTCATGGAGATTTTTTGGGTAAACCCCCAAGACCTGCCTTGCCTATCATTGGTCGTTCAGGGGGTGGACGAATCCATTGTTCTCTCCTTAGGAAAGGACTGGACTGTCGACGACCTAAAAGCGCTTCTGCAAAAAATCCGCAAGATTGTGGATGACGCCCCGAATTTCAAAAAAGAAATTTCGAGTATGGCAGGCTTGCTACCCCAATCCTTGGAGCGAATCCAAGATCTCGTCAACAGCATCAGTGCAAAGGTAGCTCAGGCATCCAAAATCTTGGATCAAGTGCTTCGTCGGCATAATGGGAACGATGACGATCGTCAAATGGTGGCGTCGTATGTAGGTCAAGGCTGTCAAGGACGTGAGATTCTTGAAAGCGTCCTCGCGCGGTTCTCGTTCAAGGATTCTGAGAAATTCCTCAGGGACGAACAGATCACGCGCTTGTTGAAGCTGGCGGATGAACTGGATAGCCGTCGGGCACCACTGATTGAACTGCAACGGGGTGGGCTTTTTATCCCATCAGTCGCAGAGCTGGCCCAGCATTGGGTTGAAAGCCGTGACAAGTTGTTCGAAGAGCTTCAAGGCCTTTTACCAGCTAAGCAGGTCGCCACTACCCGGATCAACCGCAGCCAGCTGACCCGGCTCAAGTCAGTCCTGGAATTTGTGAACACTTCGGGAGATGTCGTGGGTAAGGCGGTTGCTGCATATGACTGGATCACCAAGCTGACGGGGAAGGGCGGCTAGCCTGAACGCTACGACTGGTGTGCCTTGCAGGTAACGCTTACCGGGGGGCTTGAGCGCGTCGGGGCTGGCTAAGCAGCACAGCCCCGAACACTTTCAATCAGGTGCTCGGGAGCGGTCTAAGGCTCTCGCTACTTGTCATACTTGGAGGGCAATGGGCAGTCGTAATTGACGTCAATCATGTCCAAGTTCTGCAACTCGAAATTGGCATAGCTTGTTCCATTTGACGTACGGACTTTGGGCTGCCCGTACACAAACACGAACGCGGTCGGCTTGGACTCCTGGGAGATCTTTGAAAGCCTGGTCGCCATGAGGTTCTTGAGCTTGTAGCGCTCAACGAGCTTGTCCGAAACGAAGCTTGAGGTCGTCAGGCTTTCGGCTCCGCGCATCAAGCATTTCTTGAACTTGATCCGGTATGCATCGTTTTTTCTGGTGCGGTCAATGTAGGCCCAGCCGTAGTAGATGACAGGGTGGTCGGGGAGGTCATTCAGATCCTGCTCCCAAATGCATTTGAAAATACTGTCGTACGCCACATCCTGCCCGGCAATGTTGATGCGGCGAAACTCCAAGGTGTTGTCGGATCGATAGCGAATGTACCGACTGACCACTGAGCGGACGGAATAGATGGGGCCAACCAGCCCTGTTTCACCCAGCTTGGCAGTGTAAGGCCTGGTGCTCTTAGCGCGTTTTTTCGCTACATGCACATCGGCCGCGGGATCTTGGGTAGGTTCGTCATAGTACGAGTCAGGACGCTCAAGCTTGAACACGTCCACAATGGACTGATCGACTGTTCTGCCCTCCTGCCCGTCAGGGCCGTTCGGCTCCACCTCCAAGTCGATTCCCTTGCCGTTCACGATCCCGCATGCCTCACTATGGTCTCCGTAGACCTTGAAGTGTGGCACCACCCGCATGCTCTGAACGTCCTTATCCAGATTCGCACAGGTCACCTGGGCTGAGCAGTCAGCTCCAGGGCAAACGAAAGCTCGTTTATTGGTGATGACGCCTGCCCAGAACAGGTCATAGGCTCGATCAGGATCGACAAAATCTCCAGCCTCTACGCTAAACGCAACATCCAAAGCCATGTTTCCAGTAAACCTCCTGTAATCCGTCCACCGCCACTACGGGGCATCCAACCGCTCAAGCCCCCCTCAACGGCGATCGCCGCGACCGAATCCTCGCACACTACGTGACGCTCGGCGATCTGTAGCGGTGGCAAAATGCGATCAGCAGGATTTCGACATAGCAGGCTCATTCTACCGTTCATCGGCAAAACCTATATATTGGGTTAGGCAAATATTGAAAGCACTACATATTGAGCTAGATTGTACTTGAGAGCCTACATCTGGTGTTTTGCCATGAACGAAACCCATATCGAGAAAGCAGCGACTGACCTGCTCATGCAGATTTACCGTGATCGCCGTTACCTGTGGCCAGATCAAGATATTCCGCCGATGATGATGCGCAGCCCCCGGATCGCTGCCATGGTCTGCGGCTACGACTACCATGAGCATCCCACCCTGGGAGACACCCAGTTCAACAGGCATAACACCGGTACTCGCATCGCAGGCCTGATTGACCGTCAATCGAACAAGATCGCCGTCGCGACTGAGTTTGGTGACAAAGTCCAGCTCTTCACCGGCGCGCATGAGATCGGCCACCTTGTGCTCCACGAAGACACTGTCATGCACCGCGACCGCGCTTTTGACGGCAGTCCTCTGCAAGCACCACGTGCACCTGCAGAGCGACAAGCCGATCGCTTCGCCGCCTGCTTCCTCATGCCTCAAAAACTGGTGAGGGAACGGTTCGAGTTCATGTTCTGCTGCAAGGGCCAATTGCGCTTCAGCGACGTGATTGCCTATCACCTCGACCCCAACAATCCGGATCGGCTTCTCTACTCCCCGAAAGAGTCGGGAGAACGTGAGCTGGCGCTGGCGCGATGCACCCGATTTAACAACCAGCACCTGGTGTCACTGGCCCAGCAATTCGGTGTCTCGGACTCGGCGATGGCCATCCGGCTCAAGGAGCTGGAGTTGGTGCGGTGGCCTTAGAGCGGGCAGGTAACTCTGGCCATACTTGAAACGGGTAGTGGCGGGGGTTGTAGGGTCTCCAGGAAAGGCATCCACTTTTTGGGGTAAATAAAAATAGGGCACTCACGAGGCCCCTTATCTTTGCTTCTGAAGGGTTACTTAGCTAACCAGCTCTCGACTTCGTCGGCCCCATGCTGGCTTTTCCACTCTTTCAAGGTCTTGTGGTTACCACCCTTGGTCTCGACGCGCTCGCCTGTGTGAGGGTTTTTGTAGACCTTAAGCTGACGGGGCTTGCGGCTGGACTTTTCAGCCACAGCAGCTGGTGCACGTCGACTGGCAGATTGTGGGTCAAGAATGGCTATGATATCGCGCAGGCTGTAGCCGTACTCCGAGAGCAGTCTACGGAGCTTTTTTTCAAATTCGATTTCGCGCTTAAGGCCATCATCGTTTTTGAGGGTCTCAAGTTCGGCCAGCTGAGCAGCCAGTTGTTGCTCCAACTTACGGAATTCGGCGAGTCTGGACATTTGATGCTCCTGTCTATGGTGCGTCGAGTATAGGGGTGGGGCTACAGGCCATCAATGCGCAGGTTCAAGGCGATGGCTGAGGCCGTAAGCCCCAGCGCGTCCAAGCTACGAGAACATTTCAGCGCTTGTTTCAAATGTCTGCAGCTTGAATGAGACACTCACTGCGTGGTCATCATGCCATATCACGACGACCGTTCGTCACGCTGGTTAAGGTCGACCTCATTAAGTATCCTGGCTTACCTCGCCTTCGGAGTCTCCCACTGGCGGGGGAGCCTGGTCAGCGATGAATCCACGATCTCGCCAGCGACGACGAACAAATGAGTTGAAGTCGTAGGGATCTTCAAGATCCAAATTATCTGCGTGGTCTGAGACGATGACCTGTGGCATCAAGCCTGTTTCTGCCTCTGTTTCCACACAGAACTCCGCCAGCTGACTGAACATGTTGTTCACTGCCACCAGATCTGCATCCTTTTTGTCGGATCTGTTTGCTGCCTCGGAGGCTTTCGTAGCCTCGAATGTTTTGTGCTTATCCAGCGCCGGGAAGTACACCTGGGTAGGTTGGTCGAGGAAAAGAATTGGCGGGATTTTGCAGTCTCGGTCGTGGTGTAGCGCAAATTGATAGTGCAACGCCATGAAGAGCGCCAGATGGGAGTAAAGCCAATTCGCGCCACTGCCCATGGAGCGCAGGTAAACCCGCTTCTCATCGCTTTGCTGGTACCAAAGCTCAAATGTGGTGAGGTCAAATTTCAGCTTGCAGGGTGTGTAGGTTTCTTCGAAATTGAACCTGTCACCGTATCGAGCAAGCGCTGCATCAATTTTCTCAGAAAGGGCGGATACCTTGGTCTCTACGTCGTAGGCCTTGATCAACCGTTTGAGCTCTTTCACCTCTTCCCTGAGCTTGAGCTCTTGTTCGCTGAGCTCAATGCCCGATTTCAGCTTTTGATTCCTCAGTCCGATCTCCAGCTCCACCTTGACCGAGATCGCCTGTTCATTGGGGTTCTTGGTCGTCGTGAGCTTTTCGAGTTCGGCGTCGAGGGGGGCGATGGCAGCCTGGATTTTAGCGAGCTCGTCGTTGAGTTTACCGATCTGTTTGATGAGGGCGCGCTCTTCGTCGGCGTAGCTCTCTACGGCATAGCTTGAGAGGTTTAGCTCGCCATTGAGCCAGGTAATGGCGTCGAAGAGCTTACCTGCCGCTACAGCGGGTAGATCGGTGTGAGAATCACACATCGGGCAGTGGGTATGTGAGATCTGAATCGATTTCGGCGTCCCGTCCGCCCGCATAGCCTTGGTCAAACTCTTCGCAGATGTTATCGATTCACGCACCTGAGCAAGTTGTCGAGTAGCTGCCCTTTTCTTCGGCAAGATCACGGCAGCGGCATCCTCGTGCGCCTGACGTTTTGCCTCAATCGAGTCCGACTGGAAATTAATTCGCACCGCGCGCTGGGAAATTTCTTCTAGATACTTTTGGGGTTTGGCGTAGAGCTCATCTGCCGTGGCGTTGGTGAGCGGATGACCTGCCAGGGCATCGTAGGTATCAAGGAGGTGCTGGTAGTGTTCGACAACCTCTGTCTTTTTCTTCGCTTCTCGAGGAATCTGATTCTGGATTTTCTTGAGCGCATCCTCGGCGACATTCAGCTCTTTGACTTTGTCAAAATAGTCTTCATGCACGAGCCCCATCAGGATTTTGAAATGCGCGATGGCTTGCTCACGCTTTTCCTTCTCATCGAACCGATAAAAGACGGCATGCTTGTTGGCCACCAAATTTTGGTGTTGGAGCATGAAGCTTGCAAATGTGCGAATTGAAGGCGTGGGCAATTTCGCCCCGGGAACATTCAGCCTCCACGCCTCCTCATCCACGTTCTTGAGGGTAATGTTGAAATATCGGCCGAGTTCTTTCTTGAAGCGTGCCTCAGGATACTGATGGCGCTCCTCGGTGAACCGTTCTGGGGTTTCCTGTAACGCTTCGAGCAAAGCTTGATGAGTACCTGGCCATTCCGTGAGGTAGCAGCCACCATCCGAACTGGTTCGGGCCGCCACCAGTAGATGGCTCGGGAACTCAAGCGCGATGAGGTAGATCTTGGCCCGTTCGGTGATGCGTCCCACGGGTATGGTATTTTCACTCGCACCAAGGCAAAAATCGAAAATTTCCAAGATCGCGCTTTTACCCGTGGAGGATGCGCCAGTGATGATGTTCAGCCCACGCTCAAAAGGGACGTGATGCAGCTGGTTGTGAGTATCCACCACGCCGATGTAACGCAGAAAACAATTCATAGTGATTTGAGCCCTAACATCCTGTAAATCGTAACGATATGCTCTGTCCCAAAGATGATAGCCAGGCGCTCAGCCGCCTTCATGATCCTTGGATTAGCATTCTCTGCTCTGTTCTCATCATGTAAGGTCACTCCCAACCGCTGGTCGAAGCCGATGCATCCCTCGGCGGACAGGATCAGTAGGCACTCGTTAGTCAGTGACTTCATTTGCTGGACTCTCTCGACCAGCCCGGCCAACCTCTCGCGCTTTTCGCACATGGTTCGCAGCGAGCTGGTGCTCTTGGCCTTGTGGAGAAAATCTTGAGTAGGTGGATACAGCACCAGCGGGAGAATGAGGTAGCTCAGCAGCACATCCTGTTCAGTAGTCTCTCTGTGGTTGTAAAACTGGTAGATGACGGGCGCCAGCGCGAGGGGCGATCGCTGCAGCGTGTAAAGATGGTCGAATGGGCGTGCATTCATTCGTCCCATAGCCTCCAATGAAATTCTTCATTTCGGGTGCCAGGCTCCTCATCCGCCAGCAAGTGATAGATGCCGTTTCGGAAGGTTTGAGGAGTGTCCTGGAAACTACACAGGGGAGTAACTGGCGCGGCGCAGCTCTCCGAGAAAAAAAGGCGGGAAGCCGCCAGCTTGGTCGACCTGTCTGAATGTGTGTCAAGTTTTTCCATGGCCGAATCTCTCGCCCAAAAAGCGGCCTCGTGATGATTATCTTGGTAACGTGAAATATCTTCTGGGCTAACAGAGCAGTCCCGGATCATCCCGGAGACGTGCTCGTGCGCCTCAAGCAAGTTCAGGGTGGCGCGTGATAAATGTTTCTCCGCTCCGATCTCGCTCAGCTTGCGGGCAAACCGCCGGCTTCGCATGTGAGGCTCAGCTGCCTGACGGCTGATTAGCTCGGTGTTGATAGCGGGGAAGGTCACCGGGCCCACCATGTGCCGCTTGGTAAGCTCTTGGAGCTTGCCGTTGAACTCGCGCCCCTTGATTTCCCAGCCCTGGGCGATACGGCTGGCGTCCATCATGAAGCCGAACAGGTCATTGACGTAATCATCTTTCCGGTTCGGGTTGATGCCGCCCAGTTTCTCTTTTTTGTACGCGGCGATAAGGGCGGCCAGGTTTTGCTGCTCTGGCAGAATCCGAATCTTGGGGATAACGGCGAGGAGTGACTCCCGCATCTCCGTGCTTAAGACAGCTTTGCGTTGCGAAGTGAGCTTACCTTGCTTGGGACTAGCGCCATCAGAGGGCAGCTCCGACTCCTGCTTACGTGACTTGCGCTTGCCTATCGCCGCATTGATGGAGGTGAGCAGACCTAGGCGTTGGGAAGGGTCGCTCTCGTTCCATCGACTAAGCGTTGATCGACTGCCGAAGCTTTGCGTCGTAAGTAGGACTAACTCCTCAAACCGCTCATGATCGAACGCCGGCTTGAGCCAGTTATGCAGAGTATTCCAGAAATTGGTATGCCCGTCGGTGAGGTCGTCTTCCCACATCTTGACCTCTACAGCGCCCTCCCGATCGACGGCAACATCGCCAAATACCTCGATCCAGAGGGATTGATCATCTTCGAGCTTGTGACAGTACTCGATGGCGACGTGGATCTGGTACTTGATGGCTTCGAAGAGCTTTCGGGCTTCAAAATCGATTGTTGACTGCATGGCTAACCTAGCGGGTGCCCGAAGCACACCTCATTATTGTTGCCATGAGGACGTTCGGGGGATGGTGAATCCGAGGCTACTGCGCGGCGGCTCATGCATATTACCGTGACCTGTGGCAGATGGCCATTTTGGATCCTGATTGAGCTGCCTGTTCGGCCATTGCAACACGCCAAGTTAGCACTGTGCACTCGGACATCCTTGGACAGGGGCGGCAGGTCATGCGCAGCGAGCGATGGGGCAAATCCCAAACTACCTATACGCCAGTCAAGTCCTGTGGGCCCAGATAAATGATGTCGATCGTGCTCGTGTCTTGCCGTGTATCTCTCCGGTGCAGCTTGTGAGTCGTCTGTGATGTCTTTGAAGTATCAGCTCACGAGATCTGCTTGATGCCCCATACGACACCAGACGGTCGCTACTTCGTTGTCAAAGGTCAGTTATGGCGCTGCAGCAATCCCGCGCTATCTGATGACCAGCGCCAGCAACTGGTGCAGGTGCTGATGGAGGCGCGGAGAGCCGTCAAAGTAGCGAAGGCAACAAATCATGCAAATCAGTTGCGCACCGCTCGAGCAGAAGTAGATCAGGCGAAAAGGGCACTAGGGGAGAGGGGCCCGGTATGGTGGAGTGACGGCAGCCCGGACTACAACCGCCACAAGGCTGTTAACACGCCCTATGCTGAGTGGTACCGTTCATTGCCCGAGCCGTAGCGATCAAGCGCGCAGAGACAAAGATTTTGAACCCACCTATTGCTTGACGCTCGCCGCTACTAGTTCCGCGATGCCTTGTCGCACGGCGTCGATGTTGTCGTCGAGAGTCGTCAGAGCACCATTCACATTTCCTACCACACTGCTTGCTCCTCGATCACCAACCCATTTGGCTAGCTCTTCGACGGCGGCGCGTAATGCATCCTGGTTATGGCTGAGGCGCTCAAGGACTTCAGCGGCTGTCCTTAGCTCTTTCATGAGTAGCGTGTCTTGGTAAGGTTGGCAGCAGACCTTGTATCACGGTAAAGCAGGCGTCTTGGTATTTCATGAGGCCCCTGATTGCTATCCCTGCCTTGGGTGAGAGGGCCCCACCTGGTGGAATGAAGGTAGCCCAGACTGGTTGCCAGAGGACGAACCAATACGAGGGCTGGTATGTCTCCTTGCGAAATCCTACCTGATGCTCAATCAGTGTGAGGGATGAAAGCCTCAGGTTGGTCGGAGCAAGTGATAAGCGGGCTGCGTAGCGTAGCGAGTCTGCATGGGCGCGAAGAGCTACTGGCTGAACTGGCGCGGATGGGCTTGGGCTGCGCAGATACCCGAGCCTGACAGTTAATACGCTACCTCAACGACGCCGGGTAGGGCAGTCAGAACGGCGGCCTATTACCAAGAGGAGCTACATGCCAGCTACATCACTGGCATTTTTTGCTACTGCGCAAAAGCAAGGCGGTGACGGGCAGGCTGACCAACAAAACTGACGATATCAAACTCAGAGGGTTGCGTCTCGCCTGCGTTGATAGCGGCCAGCCTCGCTTGAACATATTCGTCCCAACCAGGATTACAGAATTGCGTGTCCGGCCAAAAGTTGTGTGCCTCGTCTTCCACAAACTGCTTGGCCAACGCTCGCTGTTCCGCACCAACCAAACACCAAGCGGCAAGTATTCTATCGTTCCAAGTTGCGGAGGTCAGTAGATGTATCGCAGCAAAATTCCCTAAACACAATTGATCGACTTCTTGATTGAAAGCCAACATCGCATTTAACTGGTCTAGGTAGGAACCTTTGGCCATAGAATCTACCGCCGTAAAGAACCAGCCTATCGCCTGGAATTGGCTGAGACTTACGAGACGTTTGTGGGCGGTGGGCAGACGATTCCTGCTGAACCACGTTTTAGTTCTCGTTCTAGTTTTGGTGGGTGGAGCATGTATATTGCTGACGGACATTTTCAGCCTCCTGGACATTTTATTTAGACTGTACGCATATAAACCATCGACGGGGGTCTGCATACTTCTTTAGAATGCCTTTGGAGCCAATTGGCACGCAATCAAATACAGTGCTCGCTAGAGAAAGTGAAGCGATAGCGCGCGTTGCCCGAGAAGCCGGCGCCGATACTAGCGCCGGCGCTCTTTCACTTCTTCGGTTTGAGCGGTGCAAAGTCAGTGGCCAGCTTGTTCCAGTTCGCGTTAACCCACGCGAGTACTGTTCCACGCCCAGGAGAAGTGGACTTCAAATGCTCCTTGACCATCCATTCAATTCGCTGCCTTGCCGTTTTTTTAATGTCAGTTCCGCTCCCGTACAGGAATTCAGTACCGTCGTCAGACATCCCGATTTGGTTCAGAAAACGCTGCATCTCATACCCCTCATTCCGGCTGAGATGATTTCCATCGTCGTGAATCAGCTTGGGATTATCGCCGTTGCTAGCCTTCCATTCATATTTGTACTGCAGGTCTTCACGAGTTAATACTGGCATGATCATTCGCTTTCCTATACCCGGATATTGGGGCAATCCTTAGCTGGTGGCAAAAGGCCCATCTTTCAAGGTTGCCGTTTCGATAAGTCGGTATTTGAGCGCACCAAAGGCCTTCGGAGCCCATTAGTGGTGGTGCAAGCACTGGGACAAGTACGTAAATCGCCGCTCGACGCCTGGGTTCACGATTTCTGTGCCGCTCGTAACGCGGCAGCTCATGGCCCCGCAAATGGTGAGAAGGGAAGCATCTGGCCTCGCCATAACCACCTCATTTTCTCCGCCTAGTTGCTGCCGCTGATCGTCAAAAAGCTACTTGTCCAAGCAGGGCTTTACGAGTTCACCGCCCAAGATAAGGTCGCGAGGGCGGGCTTTGAGACCTTCCTGGCGCACGATCTGCTGGCCTTCACCGACAAGGACGAGAATAAGGTTTGGTGGCAAATAGCCGAGTCTGAGCTTTATATGCCTCTGTTTGCTGAGCAATTGCAGCGAGCAGGCGAATGACGACAAGGGTGTTGTGGACTTGAGTCAACGCGTGCTGATACGCAGTGGGATACGGGGAGCGAATCCGGGAGAGAAGTGAGATCTCGCTTGAAACCGCCCTTGACCCGGTGTGTAAACCAATTTTTTGATGTGTAAACCACCCAGCTTTACACGTCAAGAAACTGGTTTACACATTTTCTGAGACGCCGGCCTCAGGCCAACATAACCACCTGCCGGGATCTTAGTAATAGGCACGCCTGAAACTGGCACCAGGCTCGCCTATAAGGGGGAGACATTGAGCGGATGGCGATGGTGTAGTCTAGGATCAGACCGCAGAAGGAGCGTACTCATGAGCACCTTGTCACCCGATCAAAACGACCGTTACCTGGAAGTACTAAACGCCGCAAAGAGCCTGTATAACGGCGATTGTGATGCAGCCACGCGCTGGATGTCACGTCCGTTGCAAGCCTTTGGCGGCAAGGCTCCTGCCGGTATGGTCACGACTAGACTAGAGACTGACACGGTTATCGAGTTTATCAGGCGCTTGGAGCATGGGTTTGTTGCGTGAGTAACATGCGGTGCGCCCTCTAGCCCTCGATCCCGCTGTCGGTTCGGGTGCGTCCATGGCATGAGTCGGCGTTCAGGGCTGGCCCGGCCACTCCCCGGAATCAGCTTCCCAAGTCGGTATCGAATCGAAATTAATCACAGAATCTCCGCCTGATCTAAGGTCTGCGCCCGCCCGGCGCGCAGACCAGTAGGCCGAGTGAGCGCGGACGGTGGCGATACGAGACAGACAGTTATCTGAAACAGGGTGTGGGGCAAGATCCTCCCTGATCACCAGTGGTAACCAGAGCTGTGGCGGCAGGGGAAGCCGACTGTTACGGCATGCCATTACGAAGACCGGCCAATGGTCTAGGCGTATAGCAGACAAGCCGGTGTAGTGTCCTTCTTCAGAACACTCTTTCAAAAGAATATTCCTAGCTGCAGCGCCGTCAGCCGTGATGGGTATGTCACACAGCGCTAAGCCGTGCGATGGATTGCTGCGATACAGGGCGGCCTCAGTCTCAGGCCCCGGCATCCAGAGCTGCTGATTGCAATGTTTCATCTCGCTTCGTATGAATTGAGCGAATTGTGCACTAGCCTCCGTTTCGCCATTCAAGGTGGCCCAGAGCAGTGTGATCGGAATCAGAGCGCTGCCCTTCGTATGCTGCGCCCGATATTCTTTTGTCCTGGCCTCGGGATGACGTATCAGTTCCTGATAGCTCCCGTGGATAGTGGGGTATTGATAATGCCTTGTGAAATTGAATTCGTAGTGGGTCAAAAGCTCATCGCAGTAATCCTGCGCATGACTGCGCCAGTCACTCATCATCGACAGGAACATCAAAGCACAACTGACCTCGATCACCTGCTCATCGGCAACAGGTGAGAATAACGCCCGATTGTTATTGATGAGCTCGACAATATGCCGGGCGAGTCTGGATGCTTCCTCTGGCACCTCGGAGGCGCCAAGTACGCGTATCCCATCAGCGTCCAAATGAGGCCACAAAACCCATAGACCCCTGACCGCGATACGTCCCAGTATCTCAAACAGCTTAAGGTTGATGTCCACCGCGCTGTGAGAGTTCACGGAGCTGGCCAGCGCATCGCGCCTGGCTGCCAGTGGTAAGATCTTAACCTCCATTAGCTCCGCCCATATCTTAGTGTGCAGATCCAGTAGCTCGCTGAAGGTCAACCCAATCCGAGTATGTCCGATCGACGCAGCCTCAATGTCAGCTTTGACCAGCTCCCAAGCTCGCAGAATGACCAGTTCACTGGCTCGGTAGGGGGCCTCGAGGTTCTCCTGCGTGCGCGCCCAAACGAATAGCACCGAGAGGCAGATATACATTTGCCGCAGCGTGGCGAGCCGCTGGGAGGCGTCCAGGTTATCCACCTCCGCGAGTCCTTCAATCAACGCGGTGAAATGGCGAACAGAGACATCAGGCTCATCAAGCATCGCTATGGACTTCTGAAACCGAGACTGAAGAGTCTTGCTCACGTGCTGGTGCTGGAGCAATCCGTCGGCGAGCAAGCCCGCCATGTAATCGCCATTCCACTCCTGAAAAGAAATTCGCTCATCGGTAAGCCTGCTGATCAAGCCTGTCAGGTTGTCCCTCACAGCCTCTTTCACACTACCGCCGAAGCACAGGCAAATCACGATCTTCAGTGACTCGTACTGTGCAGAAATCCGCTTGGGAATGTAGACGTCAATGATGTCGTTGATTGAGGTTCGCACTCCCTGGGGTACCGCATCCCACTCGGCCCGGGTCAAATCTCCCTGCTTGATTGTGAACAGATAAAGCTTTTGCTCGCCGCCCACCTCGGGGCTGATAGCGGCAACGTCTACCCCAAACTGGCGTGGCCCCGTCGATGGACGCGAGATCACGTTGAATCCGAGCTCGCTTAAGAGATCAGGCAAAACGACGTCCAGCTCATTGCGTTCGCGGAGCGAGGCGAGGTACTCACGGAAGACGAGTTTCATTGCGATCGCTTCTCGTACAGAAAGTTGAGGATCTGGAGCTCCAGCGTGGAGGGTTCTAGAACCGAATGCCTCGCTAACTGGAAGGAGTGTTGGATAGTGGCGAGCGACTGTTCCATGCGGCGCATAGGCCCGGTCTCACCTTCGGCCATACCCTGCGGTGGTGGGATTTCCGGTATCCAGCTGGCCATGCCAGTGCCATAGAGCAGTAATTTCTCACTGCCCAGGCTCGCTATGAATGAAGATTTGCGGGCCTCTACCATCTGACTTTGCATTTCTTCATTACGTCGATGATGCTCCAGCTGACGCTCGCGCTCCGAGGGTTGCAACTCGAGGATGTGTGCGTTTCCGAGGCCATCCAGGTACTTCTGTAGCTCCAGCAATACTTGATCGACTGCCTGCGAAGCGGGATCGGAGGCATCAGCCGCTATCTCGTCCAAATAATCCGATCGCAAGCCTGAATAGTTGATCAGAACGGGATCGAACAGAAGGGACTGCAACGCCACCTTGGTTGCATCCATGGCGTTACGCATCAGGCTGACTATCAGGGATGCCATGTAAACGGGCTTCGAGAAAAAGACTCCAAGCGCTTTGCGCGCGATGAACAAGTAATCGCTATCTGCGAGATCCATCGCCAGGCGGAAATCAAACGTGAATATTCGACCCTCACTGGCTGCAAATAGGCCTCGCCTGAGCGCCGTGGAGAGGCGCACTGACCCTGACTGAAGCCAAGACACCACCCACTCGTCCAAGACTGAATCGTCGCCGCTCTCGAGTTGATGTAGCACAGAGCTGAAACGTGTGAATGGGACGCCGGGGTCATCGAGGATGAACTTTTCGATCACCTGGCGAGCTTCCAACACCTCACCGTTCCTGATGACCCCAGCCAAGACGATATCCAACAGCTGGATGATTTCATCCTCTGGTTGACCTGACGCTACAAGCGCAAGGAGATCACGACGGACTTGGGCACTGTACGGATTGGAGTTGCCCAGCAGCTCACGAGCTATCGTCTGTTTCGCCGTCAGAGTGACAGGGCTGGCAGCTTGCGTGATCAGTTCGTACGTTGAGTGATGAAGTTCCGACGGGGCATCCTTGTGCCATGCAAGCGCCAAAGTGAGCAGGGCGTCCCGCACTGTTGTTTCGGTCTCCCGCTCGACTACAGCGGAGAGGGTATCAACCAAACCAGCATCACGGCTTCGTACTTCAGCAGATAAATTACAGAGAGCTCTGGCAGCCTGGGTACGCTGAGTGGCATCTCCATTGTTGAGCAACTCTAGCGCCTGGCCCAAATAGAACTCAGCATCGGAGTTCAGGCCGGCGCTGATGCATGCTTGGACGCAATGAAATCGCTGAGTAAGCGGGGCGCCCGCTTTGATAAGGTGGAGCAACTCAACAAGGCGCTCTTGCGAAGCCTGGCACCAGTTCATTATCACCATGTATGAGGAATGGCTGAGCATGGGGTCATCTTGAGGGTTTGCTCCAGCCATTAGCTCAAGCAAATCCGCACAGCTCGTAGCGAGTGAGCCCAACGCCGGCAGAAGAATTTCAGTCGCGTGGTACCGGTCGTTGCCCTCAGCCCAGGACAATTCAGGCAGAGGCAGCAAGGCGCGAAGATCGACCTCATTTGCGTTATGAGCATCGATCAAGGCTTGGGAAAAGGGCGCGCTGTCATACCGCCAACTGTCCTTGAAAATCAGATCAAGCAGACCGCCGTTTGCCGCGGCCCCGATGATGTCATCTCGCGATGGGGTGGTCATCTCAACTCCTTGCAAGCAATCCATTGCTCAGGCATCGCCGAGCTCGTGATCCTGATGGTACGAGCTCGGCGAGAAAGAGGCGAGTGGGCAGCATCTGGGCCCGGTTGAATTGCATATGAATCCCCGCTTTGAAGCGGGCTTTGCGCGAGACATCATTCGCACTCAAAACGAGCGCCAAGCTCAAGATGAGCCTGCAAAAAGCGACTAGGACTGACTCGATGCAATTCGCTTAGCGGTCAAGCACAAGCTCCTCGCAAGCTAAGAGCGCCAGGCCATTGCTGTATGTTGAGGATGGAAGACAATCGGCCCCAGATCACGACTAAATGTGCCTTGGTTCAGAACAGCCGTGCTGAAGGCTGAGTCTTATCGCTCGCCGGGGAGGGCGCTCAGAACGGCGGCACGCGAATATCATTTCCGGTGGCGGAGATGGCATGACAGCTGAATCAGGTGCCTTTAATGCTAATGAACAAACTCGAGACGATCCTGGGCAGGCTGGCCGACACAATCGACGATATCGAACTGAGCATTCACCGTCTCGCCGGCATTGATAGCGGCGAGCCTTCCTTGTACGTGTTCGTCCCAAACAGGATCACAAAACCGCGTGTCCGGCCAGAAGTTATATGCTTCGTCTGCTACAAGTTTCTTGGCAAGCGCTCTCTGCTCCGAACCAATAAAACACCAAGCCGCAAGAACTCTATCGTCCCAGGTCGCGGACGTCAGAAGGTGTATTGGAGCGAAATAGCCCAAAGAAAATTGATCGACTTCTCTGTCAAATGCACACATCGCAAGAACCTTTAGCCATAGAGTCTACCAAAGTGAAAAAACAACCTATCGCTTGGAACTGACTGAGGCTTACAAGCTGTTTATGAGCGGTGGGCAAACGTCTTCTGCTAAACCACCTTTTGGTTTTGGTTCTAGGTGCTGGGGCAGTTAAATTGATGACGGACACTTTTCTGCTTTCTCTTTGTTAGACTGACTCTAGACGTGACGACTCTTCATGGGAATCTGTTTTTATTTATAATCCCTATGGAGCACGCGGTGACGCAATTAGAGAATCCGGCATGCTAGGGAGCGAAGGTTTGTCTCATATCAAGCATGCTTGAGAGGATTGGCTGAGCAGAAGTGCCGAGGATACACCTCACCCTTGAACCCATATCTCGCTCATATAGCGCCTTCACCATCTGCAGGGCCTTGCCATTCGAGCCTGCGCATTGGCGAGTCAGCCCGGCTACCGCTCGTCGACAAATGCACTCAAATTTTGCCGCTTATTAAACATAAATTGACGCTTAGCGGGCGATGCGAAGACGTAACAATAAAAGCCATAATAGCTGCTTAAAACTGCACGTCTCAAAAGCGTAAAACGAGAAACTCTGCGCAGCCCTAGGCTGAAAGCTTCGAGCTAAAGGCTTTGGCTTTGCCTAGAGGAATGGTCTCAATATATAGAATACCCGTTCCTAATTTTCTGAGGGGAAGCTATGCGTAGCCTGATCTCTCCGAAATATCTCAGCAGAGATAAAGGTAAAATATCAGAGACCTGTTGCAGCTTCACTTTTGACAAAGTGTCATGGAACTCTACGCTGCCATAGCCGATATCTACTATTTTATATGGAGGTGGCTATGAAAATCGCCGATACCAGACCCGTAGTCGATGCCTTTACACTGGACGTCATGTTGTACAATGATGACCACTCTATCAAACTGGGCCGCCCGACGATGACTTTAGGGTTTGATCCGGCATCCCGCGAAATCAAATGGTTCAAAGTGACATTAGGCAGGAATCTGAAACATCCGGTAGGAGCTCGTACTCTCCCTGGGCATCGGGTTCCCGCTACAATCGAGCGCGCTATGAATTGGATTGCTAAACGGCTCCACTCTTGGGAATTGTCACGGTCAAATAAAAGCGACTCATTCTCGGACGGACTTACGCTCGCTAAATTGGAGCAGTGGCTATCAAGTGAAATAAAAAAATACCCTAAATAGGTTTGGCTAACATCGAGCCCAACTCAAAACAGCCATGGATGGCGCACAGGGATGTAATAAAATCTCCGCTCCTTGCCAATAGTCTGCGCCAAACCCTCAAAAATCAGCTCAGAGGCCCTTCCAAGTAGCCCCATAAACTTCGCCAATTCTGACTTTGGATCTCACTACAGCACAGTGCGTATCCATGGCTTCACGCCAAGGAGGCATTGAAAGGGATGCCACCTGAGCGACCTAGCAAGCTGATCTCATTGAGCTCAACGTGAGGCATTCTAGATTGCTTCGGCGTGCAACCGAGGCGCGGGGATTTTTTGCTGAAGCTGCGTGAGCTACTAAGTCGGATGCAGTTACCGAGACGCGGCATCTCAAGCTGTCATTAATGCCGGGGAGGGCGGTTGCAATCTTGGCGCAGACATGAGGATGGAGCCTCAGGGCCAAGACCCCGACGAAGTCAGGCTTGATTACATCAGCCATGCGGAGCTTGGTTCTCCTAGGTCTGGATTGTGCCGGTGGTGCATGCTCGCAGTCAGAGAGACGGCCCACCTCCATGCCGATGCAGCCACTGACCCGCCGGCAGATTTTTGCAGATTCCAAGATCTGGCCAAACACTCTCGTCATGATGTGGCTCATCGATACTCACCGCGCTCGGCACCCAGCCAGCCGCCCTGGCTGACTTCCTCAGCTCAAGGAACGTGACCGATGCCCCGGGCTGCAAGTGATCGCAACTGCGCCAAGGGGAGCTCCCTGCGAGCGGACTTTGCTGCAGTCGCGTCAAAATGGTGGTCGTGAACCTGCAGAATAGGTCGACCAGGGTGTGGCCCGAGTAACCGCCGGTACCATCCATTAACGGCAGCAGCAGGCTTTGCGGGGAAACATCGGAATTCTGGCTATGCCTGAACTTGGCATAACGCCGGAAATAGGCAGCGAACGGAGGAGCCAGCGGATAGCGCAGGCGAGGGTAGTGAGGGCTTTCAAACCATCCTGGTGAAGTCTGACTTGATCCTGCCTTTTGATCGTCGGCCTCGCCGGCTTTGAAGCTTGAGAAGGTCAATCTCAGCGCCGATGATGACCCCAACGCGCGCAGAGGGACGTCAGAATAGATGGCCATGGCTGCGACGAGAAGCCATGACTCCCATTGTTTATCGCTCTGGGCCAACGAAGTAGCCGTCGACATCAAATCTGACAGTTGCGCGGGCGTGAATATCGTCCGGGTTTTCACCTGGCGAACCTCGAAATCTCGCGATTTCAGAGCATCGAAGGGATTCATCGGGGTTGTGGTTCGCAGTGCATATAGGTAGTTGAAAAAATCCCTCCCACTACGCAGGAACATAGTTCGGTGCTGAACGGTTCCAAGTGCGAAATCTGACCCTGTCCCTGGAGTGGATGTCGACGTTGAGGCGGAAATGTCTGCCAGCTGCTTTCTGACTATCGGCCGCCAGTTGTTATTAATTGGCTTGACCGCGAATTCTGTCTTGGTCTTCAGCAAGTAGCGCGTCCCGCCAGTCTTCGAAATCCATGAGTTGGGCAGACGCATGACGAAGCGCATGAACTCCCTGGCATCCGTTTCTTGCCACTCCAGGAACGGCTTGTGCCGAATAGACCAGCTCCAATGCATCATCGTCTCAAGCACTGGGCACACGATCTTGTAGTGCCTTGGGCTGAACTCAGGCCGTTGGCATTGCTTGGCGAGGAAGTTGATCCCGAGGCGCCACGTTTGAAATGCCTCCAGTGCGGGGTCTAGGGTGTCGAGCCGTGCGCGGACGTCATTATTGATGGGGCGTTCCAGGCCTTGGTGGTCGGTTAGGAGCACAATCGGCGGGAACAGCGGATACGGCACGAAGGAATCCGTCGGCTCGGCTGGCCCTGGCCCTGACGCTGGCGATTCGGACGGCGGGCTCGGCGCCAGCTTAGGGCGTGGTTTGCGCGCCGGGTTCTTAATCGATGTCCGCGCTGACTTCATCATGGCGCAAAGCTCCTCAGCCGCGGGTTGAGCGACTGTTGAAGGAAAGCCTTAATCATGGCGGCGGCCGTAAAACACCCTGAGACCACTAGGAACTCAACGTGGTCAGATCACCGGCTGCGGCTGCCTGTAGGCGTTCTAATCTGGCAGCCTGGCCCAAGCTGCATAGCTGCCAGAACTTGGCCGTGGAGTGCCAGCGCATGGATGTAAATTGTAGACGCCGAAGGATGCTGACAGATGCGGAATCAGATCTAGACCGCTTGAGGTGCGGGGATCAATGGTGAATAGGCTTGGGGCTGACTCGAGCGCTGGCTTACGCGATGGTGCCGATCGTCGTGCAAAGCACAGGCATGACAGGAGAAGACTAAACTTGGGCAATCGTCGGCTCAGTTGAGTGAAGCTTCAATTTCTACCGTAGATCGAGAGCTTTGGCTGAACTAGACGATGTGATTTCGGATGGGGTGTCTAGCCGCTGAATTATGGTTTTCAAACCGGGCAAGCAGGGATGGCGGGGCTGGTGAAGCTGAGGAGGTACAGGAGAGATGGAGCGTAACGGATTGATTCGAGGGATGTATGGTCAATTCAGGCAAAGTCTGGTTTTCGGGGGCTGGTGACACTGCAAGGGTACGTAGCGCAATATATGATTTAACATAATATACATTATGTGAACCGCCATATACGGAGCTGGGGGGCTCTGGCGGTCAGATTTGAAGCTTGAGACCGACTGGTTGACGAGTCATTTTCTCTAGCACTGATCCAGGTGCGGCGCGAGCTTCAACACATCGAAGTCAACGGATTGAACCGAGTTGGCTTCATATGGATATCGAGTGCCAACGAAAAGCTTCGAGCTAGCCGTGATCCATTTCTCCAGTTGAAAGCCTGGAGCCAATCTCTCCGACGTTTCACGCAGCTGGTTTGCCAGCTCAATAGGAATAGCGTTGTAGAGATCGATCAGACCATGCCTGTTTCCTGGTAAGCCGGCGACCAAACGCAAATGTACTTCAGGATCATATTCAGACCGTGGAAATCGACGGTCAGCCTCAACAAGGAATCACTTGAGAAGCAGCTCAGACGCAAGCGCCGAATTCATCACGGCTGGCCAGTAGCGCTGGAAATCGCCGTTTGAAGCACCTTGTTCGAGGATCTGTGCGGCCCTCAAAAAAGCACGCGCTTCCTCGATAACCCAGGGACTTGGCAAACGCTCATAGTCCATAATGCATTGTCTTTTGTGGTGAATATATCGACGGCTAAGTATGAGCTAACCCTAGGTCATTGGGTGAGTTGCCCTCCTCCATTCCTAATAACAATTAAATATAACTAAACTAAATGGCTCTTTGATTGAGTTATATGGCTACCAATAACTTCGATCAGTTAGTGGATGCCGTATCTATATGTGTCACTTGTGTTCTAGGAAAGCCGCACCTGTTTGGCGATATGGACAGTATCGTCACCAAACAGGTGCTTAGGGCTAGTTACGTCGTTTTGTCTATAACTGCTTTATTTCAGCACCTCCTCCGCAATATCAGGAAATGCGCGGGTGGTAATATTGGCATAACCACCCGGATCGCCTTTATACAGCAGGGTCAGCTTGCCTTTGTCCTCTAGACGACCTTTGGCAATAAATCTTCGCGACACGCCTCCATTGATTTGCCGACCACACAAATAAACATACCCTTGCGAGTCAAAAGTAATGCCGGTGAACTGGGTTTCTGCGCCAGTCTCTAATTGTTCAAACTGGAACAAGTAGCGCGTTAGCCATGAAGTGGTTGACGACGTGTCCTCCACAACCCATAGGCGCCCCTGAAGGCCGATAAAATAGGCGCGATTGGCTGAGTCGAAAGCCATGTCGGTGACTTTCTGGCTGTCGGCACGCCCAAATGCCACGACGCTCTCTCCCGGTCCAGGTGTGACCTGCAGGCGGTGACTATCGCTCCTTTTCATATTTAATGTTGCAGGGTCATGCTGATAGTAATAAACCTGATTGACAGAGTCGGTAAACATAAAGCCAGTGTCGTCTTTACGGAATGCCATGCCATCAATTTTCTTACCTGACAGACCGGGAATTTCCTCCCTCTTGCCGTCTTTCTCCCGATAGGCTTTTCGCTGGTTTGACCAAAAGTAATAGGAGTACCCATCAGTCGTAAGCGCGTTGCTTTGTCCGATATTGCGATTGTTATCAACGACTTTCTTAAGGATTTTGCCGGTTTGTGGGTCGTGACTGTATATATCCGAGCCATCTTGACTATTTTCATTGATAGCAATCGCGAAGAGTTCGTCGATTTCAGTGTATTGAGGGGACGCTGGTATTACCGGAGGGGAAATGGGTTGGTCGGGTTGTTTTTGCGTGGACTCATCTTGGGAAGCAGGTACTGGTGGAGGGCTAACCGGCGGCTTTTGAGTCAACGAGTCTGACTGGGGCGCCGGTTCAGGCTTTTTTGCGGCTGGTTCTCCCTCACACTTGCAACCCGTTTGTTGAGGTTTAGCTAGCGGCTTCTCATGGCAAGTGCAATCGCCTGCGCGTTGTGGTCCGCAAGACTCGACCAAGCCTTTGAGTACATCCGCAAGTGTATTTACCGCCCGAACAATATCGGCAGCCTGCTCACAGAGACCGCTGCTCCCAGGTCCAGTATTGTCTGGCTTATCCGGGGTGTCCTTACCCTCCAGCTTATCGGCTTCTTCTTTCTTCTCGTCCACGCTATCTTCATGCGGTACTTTGCTGGCGCAAATAGTATCTTTCAATACCTGGATAAAATCAGCGATACCCTTAGTGTAAATGTAGTGTTCGCCGCCAGTACGCAAGGCCAATCGCTTGTATTCCTTGATCATGGCTCTTTCATCGGCGGGTGTAGGATAAGGCAGAGTTTGATGCGGAGTTCCTAAGTAAGTGTGAACCTTAACCGCGTGATCCAACGCAACACTGATGGCGTCATCACAGGCTTTGATGCGCTCTTCATTGAGGACCATCTCTCCGCCGTACAGACTTTCATCGCCCAATACGAACAGATTCTTTTCCGCTCCAGCGCGCCAATCATATGATTTTATGACGTCTTCGGCCGCGGGTGCCACGTCTTCCTGCGCGGGATTTCCAATCGCCGCGTATTTTCGGCTTTTGATCAGACCGTCATCTACCCCGAGTGTTTCGGTAAGGTAGTTGCGTACGGTTTTATCAAACTTCGAATTGGCAAACGTACCTTCAATGCCGAGAAACTCAACACGGAGATCCGAAGGACAAGCTTTATTCGCTTCTTCGATCGCAGCATTGAGTTTTTCACTGAGCGCGGCCGCTTCATCTCTCATTGAGTCACTGGAGTCGATTAAAAAAACCAGGTCAACCTTTTTGTTTTCAATACCCACTTATTCACTCCTTTAAAGTAAGACCTACTTCAGTTCGGTCGTGCAAGTCCATTGTCTAGCGAGCGGTTGGCCCAGATGTTCTGGCTCTGAGGAATTTCCAGCTACCCGTGCCGACACCTGCCCTGTTCGGAGATGGGTTTGTATAAACACTGTAGCCTTTGAACTTCCGCCCATCGAAATGACCACAAGTGTCCAGGTATCCGCCCTGAGAATTGTTGTATTCGTTTCGCAGGTTAATCGGATCTCCGATATTGATCTGCGTACCGACAGCGCCGAAGAGCACTACCCAATCCAGCGTCTTGTGGCCGGTTTTGTCAAAACCGCGGCTTGCCAAATCCGCACTCGAAACGTTGTAGAGCTCTGGTGTCGAGGCGTGACCATTCGTATCGAGATAGCCGGCTCCGTTTGTATCGTTGTAGGCAGGATTGTCTCCATACAGGTTGAAGAGCCTGATGACGTCGCCACTGCGGACTCTCGAGCCATCTGCCTTGCCAGTGGCTGAGCGGATCAACCATGTATCGATGGGCCCGGCCAGCTCCGGAGTGTCAGCGGTCACCACGCCATGCTTGGCTCCAACTTCTCTGGAACGGTCATGGACAACCAGGTAACCACCATTCCAATCGGCATAACCGTTGAGCAGGCGAACCTTGTCGCCGTATTTAAGTACATCCGCGGCCGACGGGTTAACGGCTGCTTTCTTCTCAACACTTACGTTGAATGAGCCGGCGTTATTGTCATAGTCGCCGGCTACGTCATTGATCAGGAAGGTGAGCTCCCCGTCGACCGGCACCGTCCAACGGAATACTCCTGTATTGATCGGAGTGAGATAGTCAGCCCCTATTTTCATCAAAAGCGCACCGACAAGACCTTCTGGGCACGTCAGGCCCTCGGGCTTGTATGAACCCACCAGGCTTTCATCCCCCTGAGGGCCAAAAGCCCTGCCGGGGCCGCGTTCCACCCACCCTGACGCGATGATCGTAAGGGTGTCTCCCTTCTGGACCATGAAGCCCGTTTTCTGGCCATTCTCCAGCTTCCCATCTACCGCCCCGGACCAAGTATCGGATTTAGGCATAACTTCCTCCCAAGATCTCAAGAACGTTTGAAACTCGATGCATTGTGAAACTCCTTTCCTTGTCTGACGACTTAGTTCATTTTTGCAGGTCGCGGATAAACTATAGATGCACTATCGCCAGATCAGGCAGATTGTTAATTATTGTCAGAAATCCCATTCAGAGCCTCCATCCGCGAGAATTGAACAATGAAGATCCTATAGCTCATTAGTTACTTAAGCTGCGCAAGTAGCACCAAAGTAACAGTCATCGATGCATGGATTTATCGCCTTGCAAAGAGATAAGTGTTTAACCGTGCACACCCGATAAGTCCTGCGGCGCCAGTTCTAATGACTGGTCAGAATCTCTGCTTCCTTCAAGCGAATTGGCGGTTAGTTATAGCCTTGATGGGCGGCCGCGGCTCATGCCTTATAACGAATTTGAAGTAGGTCAAACGTAAAGTTCAGGTCTTTGTCAGTCGGATCAGAAAAATTCAGAAACGCGGCCGCCAATAAAAAACACGAAAAAACAATAGGATAGACGCTAGCCAGGCTCCTACTCGACAAATGGCGTGTTTTTTGACTCGGATCGTTTGACAGACCGTGAAGACTGGCCGATAACTACCAACGTCTAGCTGAACACGGCGCGAGTGCTCTTTTCTCGCTTCCCGAAGTTTCCGAGCTAACCACTTAGCAACCTAACGTAAATGCTGCAACATGCAGACAGTGCGGTAGCTTTGTCTTCGAAAAAGTTCAGCCGCACGTCGACCTGAACAAGTGATTCATTGTTGAAACACTTCAGCGTTACATCATAATAAAAACACACCCTGCCAATTGACTTCTCACAGCCCTGAATAGAGCTTCTGCCTGCATAAACTTTCGAACCTCAAAGAGTTTACCAGCATGCCAGCAATCAGCTCGGATCAACCCAATTGGTACCTGTTGCAATGCAAGCCTCGCCAGGATGAGCGCGCCCACCTCAACCTGCTGCAGCAAAACTACGTGGTCTTCCATCCTCAACTGTTTACCGAGCGCGTCATTCGCGGGAAACGGCAGCGGGTCATGGAATCGTTGTTCCCCGGTTATCTGTTCATCCAACTTAGCCGTACGGACAATTGGGCCCCCTTGCGTTCGACGCGAGGTGTCAGCCGGGTCGTCGAATTCAATCATGGCCCCGTGGCAGTGGCAGAACACGTCATCGAGCATCTGCGCGAACGGTGCCTGGAGTCGGATTCGAATGTCTACGATCGCCTCAAACCCGGAGAGCCGTTGCGAATCATAAGCGGCCCGCTCTCGCCACTGGAGGGGGTATTCCAGGCGCTGCACGGTAACGATCGCGTGTTGCTCCTGCTGCAGTTTCTCAACCGCGAGCAGCCAGTCTGTTTGCCGCTTAGCGTCATTGAACGACAAAAACCAAGCTTTCAATCCTACAAATAACCGCTTGTCTCATGTGCCTTTCTCAGGAGCCATGACATGGCCTTGAAATCACGCTGCCCTGTTGCACTGATCATGGCCTCTTTCTACCCGGGAATGGCCTGGAGTATCGAGCCGCAAGCCATTAATGTTTACGGATTCGATTTCACGCCGAGCTTTATATTTTCGGAAAGTTATGACGACAACTTTCGCGAACTCGAGGACCGCAAACAGTCCTCCATGATTACCAAGCTGGCGCCCTCCTTCGAACTCAAGGCCGAAGATCGCAACAGCGCCACGCGATTGATCTGGCAGCCGACTCGCTACATCTATCACGACGAGTCTGATGCCTCGAACACAGCGCAACGCGTACGCGCCGATAGCATCATGGAGTTCACCGACCGTCATCGTTTGAAACTCGAAGCCGAATATCGCAAGTACGAGCGCACGGAATCGACGGCGGTCGAAGGCGTCAATGACAAAATCAACAATAAACGCGTCGGCGGCCTTTACACCTTTGGCGCCAAGAGTGCCGACAATCAAATCGAGCTCGGGGCGAATTACGCACAACTGCGCTACGACAATGCCGATGGCATCAATGACGATAAAGAACGCGATACCACCGCCGTCACGGGTACCTGGTACCACCGCATCGGCAGCAATACCCGAGGTTTGCTGGAATATGACCACACCGACTTCGATTATCAGCAGGCGAACAGTCCGCGCAGCAGTAAATCCGACGCCGTATTGGCCGGTGCCGTATGGGATTTCACGGCACGCACGACGGGCAAAGTACGCGTCGGTTATGAAAAAAAGAACTTCGACAGCAGCGAATCCAACGACCTCGACAACCCCACCTGGCAAGTCGATTTGCAATGGAAACCGCGCACGTATTCGACGTTTACCTTTGTCGCTCGCCAGGCACTTGCCGAAGGCGACGATGGTGCGGAGGCCGTAAAGTCGACGTTCACCCAAGTCGGATGGCGACACGGTTGGACCGAACGAATTACCACCGTGGCGCAAGCCGGACTCGGTCGGTATGTCTACGAAGGACAAAGTCGCACCGATGACTTTCAGGATTACAACCTGGCGCTCATCTACGCCATGCGCCGCTGGCTGGATATCGAACTCGGTTATCGCTACCGCGACAACGATTCCGATGCCGACAATGAAAGTTTCACCCGCAACGTGTTTCAGATCAGCTTCAACGTCAGCCTTTAAGAGGGTCTCGACATGAACACACACGCACTTGTCTTGTCGTTCACGCTGGCTGTGGCATCGACTGCCCATGCGGCCGATCCCGGCACTCAATACAAACTGGCCGCCGGCGACGTGTTGCGCATCATCGTCTTCGGTGAGCCGGAGTTGAGCCTGAAAAAGATCCGTCTCAGCGATGCCGGCACGTTTTCCTACCCCTTTCTCGGAGAAATCTCCGCCAAAGGGCTGACCCCTGGGCAGGTTGAAAAGATCATCGTCGATGGACTTAAACAGGGCTATCTGGTCGATCCGAAAGTCAGCCTCAGCCAGATCGAATACCGCTCCTTCTACATCAATGGCGAAGTGAAAAAACCCGGCAGCTATCCGTTTGTGCCGGGCCTGACACTGGAGAAGGCCATTGCCTTGGGCGGCGGTTTGACCGAGCGAGCCTCGATCAAGCGCGTGACCATTTTGCGTGGCGATGGTGGTGCGACCCTCACCGATGACGTGACTCGCAGCACCACGATCGCCCCCGGCGACACCATTTCCATCGCACAAGGGTTCTTCTGATCATGGACAACAGCCTTGGCACCTACGTCGAACGTCCTTTGCAAACGCATGTGCATCAGCACCAGCCGTACAGCGAAGACAAGGACACCCTTGATCTATTGAAACTCTGGAGGGTGATCTGGCGCGCCAAATGGAGCATCGGATGGCTGATCCTGGTGAGCGGTTTGCTGGCGGCTATTGTGGTCTCGAACATTACCCCGCAATACATCGGCAGCACGACCCTGCTGTTCAACGATAAAACACCCCCGCTGATGTCCTTTCAGCAGGTCAAGGATTCGAACAGCAACACCACTGATTACCTACAGACACAACAAGCGCTCCTGCAATCGCGTGATCTTGCCGAGCGCGCGGTGAAAAAACTCGGCCTGACCACTCACCCGCTCACCGACCCGCGCCAGCAACCGAAGCCATGGTTTGCACCGCGTGAATGGCTGGCCGATCTTGATCTGGACAAATGGTTTCCGGGCCTAGGCCTGGAGCGCTGGCTACCGGAAAAAGAAGCCATCACTGAAGAAGATGTATTCAACCAGGTCACGCAAAACCTGATGCTGCACACCAGCGTCAAATTCGTCGGCAAAAGCCAGTTGCTGGAAATCGAAGTCGAGCTGCCGGACCCGGTGCTGGCAGCCGCAGCAGCCAATGCCCTGGCCCGTGGCTTCACCGACAGCCAGCTCGACACCAGCGAAAAGTCGTCGCAAACCACCACGGCGTGGATGAACACACGGCTGGTCAAGCTGCGTGACAACCTTCGCGCGGCCGAGAAAAAGCTTCAGGGCTACCGCGAAGAACAAGGTCTGGTAGACGTCGGCGGCGTGGCCACAATCAGCGCCAACGAACTGGAAATGACCGGCAATCGCATGGTCGATGCCCGGCGCAACCGTGCCGAAGCCGAAAGCGAATACCGGCAGGCGAAGGCTTTGAGCAACGGCGATCTGAGTCGACTGTCCAGCGTACCCGCAGTCTTGAGTAACCTCTTGGTGCAGAAATTCCAGGCCGATCGCGCCATGGCCCAGGCCAAGGTCGATGAGCTGTCGGGGCGTTATGGGCCTAAGCACCCTAGCCTGCTTTCCGCGCAGTCGGAATTGCGCACGGCCACCAGCAACCTGCAGCTACAGGTGCAGCAGGTGGTTGCCGGCATCGAACGGCAATACCAGCTCGCTACTGCCAGTGAGGCCTCGCTGCGTCAATCGTTCAACAGCAACAAAGCGCAGATTCAGGACATTGCCCGCAAGGAATTCCAGTTGCGCGAGTTCCAGCGTGAGGTCGACAGCTCCCGCGCGCTGTACGAAACCTTCGTCACCCGCTTGAAGGAAACCACGGCCACCGCTGACATGGACTCGACCAAAGTGCGGATTGTCGACCCGGCCATCGTTCCCGCTGACCCCAGCAAACCGCGTAAAACGCTGATTGTTGCGATCGTCGCGTTGATTGCTGCGGTGGTCGGTGTAGCGTTGGCGCTGCTCTTCGACAGCCTGAGCAATACCTTCAAGACCGACGAGTCGATCGAAAGCGCGCTGAACATTCCGCTGCTGAGCGTCGTGCCGCTGGTCATGAAGAAAAATCGTCGCCAACTGGCGCGCCTGTTCGAAGACAACGATCATCCGCGCTTTTCCGAGACGATCCGTAACCTGCGCACCTGGCTGATGTTGCAGAGCAACGACATGCCCTCGCAGGTGGTGCTGATCACATCGACGGTGGCCGGTGAGGGAAAAAGCACCATTGCCAACAACCTCGCCAGCTCCCTGACGCCTCTGGAGCGTGTGCTGCTGATCGATGCCGACATGCGCCAGCCAACCCTGTCGCTGAACTTCGATTTCCCGCCTGACAGCCCTGGCCTGGCGAATGTCATTGCCGGTACCGCGCGGCTTGAAGACTGCATTGTTTCGGTGGGCAATCTGGACATGCTGCTGGCCGGCAAGGTCATGCCAACTGCGCGAGATACCTTCGCCGCGCCACGCCTGCCCTCACCTGCCGAGCCGCGTAACGCTCTGCAACCGCCGCCGCAGGATTTGCTCAGCTCACCGCGCATGGCGCGCATGCTTGAAGCGCTGAGGTCGCGTTACCGCCACATCATCATCGACTCACCACCTGCAGAAATGATCAGCGACGCCCTGTTGCTGGCCAAACATGCGGATGCGGTCATTTATGTCGTCAAGGCTGACAGCACACCTATCAGCCAAGTGCAGCGTGGCCTCGCCATGTTGCAACAGAGCCATGTGCCGGTCTTTGGCTCCGTGCTCAACCAGGTCGACCTGCGCAAGGCGCGCAAGTACGGCCATCACCATTCCCGGGCGTTCTATAACTACGATTTCGCGCCCAGGTAACACCGGGCGACTACGCCTGTCGCTGCACCCCGTTCTGCCACTACACAACTCGCTTCACCTCTGCCGAGCCACGGAAAAGCCAGCGGGAGACACCCTCGTGTCTGTCGCTCAGCGCTGACGCATTACTGCTGCCTTGAGGTCAAGCCCATGACACCGCTCTATACCGCCCATATGACGCATCGCCGAGGCCTGACTTTCTGGGGCCAGTGGTCGTGCGCACTGACGTTGGCCACGTCGCTGCTGGTGCTACTGGTTTATTGGCGAGTCGGCCATCTGACCAGCGAATATCGCATCCTGATCATCCTGACCGTGCTTGGCTCAGTACCGATCTACAGCGTCATGCGCGTTTACCACAAACGCTATGGCCTGTTGGCCGGGCTCGGCAGACTACTGGCCGGCTGGTTGATCCTGCTGGCGGTGCTGGCGGCGATTGCCTTCGTCACCCAGACCAGCGCGGTCTATTCGCGCCAGGTCATCATCGTCTGGGCAGTCTTGGGATTCGTGGTCCAGGCGGCGAGTTTCCTGCCCCTGCACTACCTCGCCCGACTGCACTCGCGGCGGATCTGCAACGAGCGTCGCTCGGTCATCATCGGCACCTGTCCGACCGCCCATGAGCTGGCCAAAAAGCTGTCCAGCCCCAACCGCGCGCTGGTGCTGGGCTTCGTCGCCGCCGCCGACGACAGTGGCCCTGCCCCGAGTATCTTGCCGCTGCTCGGCCATGTGGATGCGATCCGCGAGATCATCGCGCGCCTTGAAGTGCGCCGCGTCTATATCGTGCTGACCATGGCACATGCCGCCACCATCGAGGCGCTCTACATCGACCTGCTCGACGTCAATGTCGACGTGGTGTGGATTCCGGATTTTGGCAGCATGGTGTTGCTCAACCATTCGATCTCGGAAATCGAGCGAATGCCGGCCATCTACCTCAATGAAAGTCTGATCAGCTCGCATCCGGCCAGCCTGTTTTGCAAGGATCTGTTCGAACGCAGCCTGGCCGCGCTGGCGATTATTCTGCTCAGCCCGTTGCTGTTGCTGGTGGCGACCGCCGTCAAGCTCACCTCTGCCGGGCCGGTGCTGTTCAAGCAAAACCGTCACGGCTGCAACGGCGAAGTGATCAAGGTGTGGAAGTTCCGCTCGATGCACGTCCACGACGACCGTGAGGTGCGCCAGGCGACCCGCAACGACAACCGCCTCACGCCGATCGGTCACTTTCTGCGGCGCAGTTCCATCGACGAATTGCCACAGCTGTTCAATGTCCTGTCCGGCCAGATGGCTCTGGTCGGCCCGCGCCCGCATGCCGTCACCCACAACCTTTATTACACCGGCAAGGTGCGCGCCTACATGGCCCGCCATCGCCTCAAGCCGGGCATCACCGGACTGGCCCAGATCACCGGGCATCGCGGCGAAACCGAGACGCTGGAAAAGATGCAGCTGCGGGTCGCCCAGGACCTCAACTACATCAACCAGTGGTCGCTGTGGCTCGACATAAAAATCCTGCTCAAGACCCCCTTCACGCTGTTCTCGAAAAACATCTATTGACCCCCTGCCCCACTGCTACCTCCCCCGCCCGACCGTTGATAACCGTCATGACGACCTGAGGTTTGACCATGAATGTGAGCGTATTCGGTATTGGTTATGTTGGCCTTGTCCAAGGCGCCGCGTTGGCGGAGGTCGGGCACAGTGTGCTCTGCGTCGATGTCGACGCTGCCAGGGTCGAGGCATTGAAGGAAGGCACCCTGCCCCTCTACGAGCCAGGCTTGAAAAGCCTGGTGCGCGACAATTACCAGAGCGGCCGACTGCGCTTTGGCACCGACCTGGTCGAGGCCGTGCACCATGGCGATGTGTTGTTGATCGCGGTCGGTACACCGCCTGACGAAGACGGTTCGGCGGATCTTCAATACGTGCTGAACGTGGCGCACACCATCGCGCTGCACATGGACCGTCATCAGATCATCGTCGACAAGTCCACTGTGCCAGTCGGCACGGGCGATCGGGTGCGCGCCCATATCGAACAAGTGCTGGCCGCCAACGACCGCAGCGACCTGACCTTCGACGTGGTCTCCAATCCTGAATTTCTCAAGGAAGGCTGCGCCGTCGAAGACTGCATGCGCCCGGACCGGATCATCATCGGCACCGACAGCGCGCTGGCCGAAGACGTCATGCGCGAACTGTACGAGCCGTTCAATCGCAACCGCGAAAAAATTATCGTCATGGACGTGCGCAGCGCCGAGCTGACCAAGTACGCCGCCAACTGCATGCTCGCAACCAAGATCAGCTTCATGAACGAAATGGCCTGCCTCGCCGAAAGTCTTGGCGCCGACATCGAGAAGGTACGCCACGGCATCGGCTCCGATCCGCGCATCGGTTATCAGTTCATCTATCCCGGCCCGGGCTACGGCGGCTCGTGTTTTCCCAAGGACGTCAAGGCGCTGATCCACGCCGCGACCAGCGTCGACTTTGATGCCCGGGTGCTCAAGGCCGTGGAGGCGCGCAATCAGGAACAGAAAACCAGCCTCTACAGCAAGATTTTCAATCACTTCGACGGCCACCTGAGCGGCAAGACTTTCGCCCTCTGGGGCTTGAGCTTCAAGCCCAACACCGACGACATGCGCGAAGCACCCAGCCGCGTGTTGATGGAAGCCTTGTGGCGCGCCGGGGCCAACGTCCAGGCGTTCGACCCCAAAGCCATGGACGAGGCGCAGCGCATTTATGGCGCGCGCGATGACTTGACCCTCACGGGCACCAAGGAAGCGGCGCTGAAAAATGCCGACGCGCTGATCATCGTCACCGAGTGGCAAGCATTTCGTGCGCCGGACTTTGATGCGCTCAGCGCGCGACTCAAGCAACCGCTGATTTTCGACGGACGCAATCTGTTCGATCCGCAACGCTTGAGCAAACGCGGTTTCACCTACGTCTCCGTGGGTCGCCAGACCCCCGCAGTGATCTGACGGGAGCCGCGCCATGTTGAAACTTGAATTGGTCGGACAGTATTCGCCGAAATTACTTGAGGCCAACCACGCCTATTCCTTCATTAATTTTGCCTCGATCAGCAGCTTCTTCGAGCAGCGTCCGAGCACCATCACGTATTTTTGCGACGGCATGCTGATGTCGACCTTCATGTCTCGGGTGACCGGCAGAACGATCGGCCGGGTCAGTTTTGACTTCACGTCCATCGCCGACCACGTACTGGGCGGTGCCGAGCAGCGAGGCAAACGCGTGTATTTCGTCGGCGCCCGCCAAGCCGAACTCGATCTGTTCATCCTAAAGATCAAGACGCTTTATCCACAGCTGATCATTGCCGGTTACCACAACGGCTATTTCGATGCCGCCGAGGCCGAGGCCATTCGGGCCGATATTTGCCGCAGCGAAGCGAACATCCTCATCGTTGGCCTCGGCGCCGGGCTGCAAGAACAATTCGAACAGGACGTGCTGCGTGCAGGCTTTGAAGGCGTGGCTTTCACCTGCGGCGGGTTCATTCGCCAGGAAGCACTGGCGTCGCGGCAATACTACCCGGCGCTGATCAATCGCCTGCATTTGCGCGCGTTCTACCGGATGTATCGCGAGCCCCACACGATCAAACGCTACCTCATCGATTACCCCAGCAACTTCTTGCACCTGCTGGCCCTGCTCGCGCGACGCAAAGTCGCCATCAGTGTCGGGGAGTGATCATGCACATTCTGTTCACTCTCAAGGATTTCAAATCGGGCGGCGGCGTCGAGCGCGTGCAGCAACGGTTGTCCGAGCAATTTCTCAAGGATGGCCGGCGCGTGAGCTTTTTCGTCATGAACGGCGAAACCCCGGACACCGAAGGCGATCAACGCCACCACAGTGGCGGCGGCAACGGCGTCGTCGGCCTGCTGCGCTCGATCGTGCTGTTGCGGCGGCTCATTCGGGACGAACGCGTCACTCACCTGGTTTCCGCCAAGGAACAGGCCAACGTCTGCACCTGGTTCGCGACGCTGGGCAGTGCCTGCAAGGTCATCTACAGCCGGCACATCGCCCTCGATTGCAAGGAACAGAAAACCGGCCCTTCGAGCTTGCGCCTGCTCTATGCCTTGTATCTGTGCGGCAGCGGCAAAGTGGTCACGGTCTCGACGGCGTTGCGTCAGTCGCTGGTCGGCTTGTTACCGTGGGGACGGCAGCGAATCAGCTATTGCCCCAACGCCGTCATCACCGAACAACTGTTCCAGGCCTCACGGGAGCCTCTCGTTGCCGGGTTGCCCGATGCCTACTGGTTGGGCTTGGGGCGACTGACGCAGCAGAAAGGCTTTCATCTATTGCTCGACGCCTACGCCCTGGCGTTGCAACACCGTGCGCTGCCAAATCTGGTGATTGCCGGCGACGGGCCGATGCGCGACACACTGATCGCACAGGCGCAGCGCCTCGGCATCGCGCAACGGGTGCACTTCACCGGTTTTCTGAGCAACCCCTATCCACTGCTCAGACACGCGCGCCTGTTCATTTTGAGTTCGACCCATGAAGGCATGCCAACCGTGCTGATTGAAGCACTGGCGCTGGGTACGCCGGTGCTGGCCTGCGACTGCGAAACCGGCCCCAGAGAGCTGTTGAATAACGGTCAACTTGGCCTGCTGGTCAAGGTCAACGACGTACCGGCACTGGCCGAGGGCATGCTGCGCAGCCTGACCTCTCGGGATGACGTGGTGACCAACGAAACGACCCTGACCGACGCCCTTCGCCCGTACACCAGCCAGCACGCGGCGCAAGCGTATTACCAGGTATGGAATCAATGAAAAAATTCCTGATCATCCTGCACGACCTCAGCGCAGGCGGGGCGGAAAAGATGATGACGCGCCTGGCCGGCGCGTTGGTCGACGCCGGTAACGAGGTGACCTTGCTGCTGCTCACCGGTGGCGGCGTTAATGCGGCCTACCTCGACCCGCGGGTCAAGACCGTTGAACTGCACTGCCCCCGCAGCGCCCGTGCGGTGCCGGCGCTGGCGCAGTTTCTGCGTACCAATCGCTTCGATGCGCAACTGGCGGTTCTCACTCACGTCAACGTCGTGGCAATTGCCGCGGCCGCGCTGTCGGGCACGCTGGCGCGCCTGCACGTCAGTGAGCGCAATGCCTTTTCCCACGATAAGCACGTCAATCCAGCCTTGACGGTAAGGCTCGCCTACTGGGCGGCCCCGCTGCTGTATCGGCTGATTCCCAATCCGGTGATCTGCGTCTCGAAAGGTGTTGCCCAGGATCTGGTCGATACCACCATCGCGCGTCGCCAGGACGTGACCACGGCTGATAATCCGGTGCTCGACGATGACTTCTACAAAAAACGGCCGGGGCGGCCCAGTCACCGCTGGCTGCTGGAAAAGTCTGGCGCAGTGGTGGTTGCCGTGGGCCGTCTGGCCCAGCAAAAAGGCTTCGATACGCTGATCACGGCAATCGCCGCGCTCCCGACCACCAGCGTGCGCTTGATCATTTTCGGTGAAGGTGCGCTCAGGGCTCAATTGCTGGATCAGGCTCGGGCATTGGGTCTGGCCGATCGTGTCGACCTGCCGGGGTACACCGCCGATCCTTTGGCCGAAGTCGCTGCGGCCGATTGTTTTGTCTTGTCGTCGCGCTTCGAAGGCAGCCCCAATGCACTAGTGGAAGCCTTGGCCACAGGCACGCCGGTGGTGGCGACCCGCTGCCCCCATGGCCCGGCGGAAATCCTCATCAACGGCCTGGTGGCGCCGCTGGTCGATGTCGACGACCCGGTCGCCCTGGCACAGGCGATCGTCCTGCAACTCGGCACGCCGCGCAATTTCAAGCGCCATACCCGGCTTGAGGCGGCCGCCCGGTTTGCCAATACCCGTGCGGTGCAGACTTACCTCACCGCGATGCTCGGGAGCGCTGCATCATGAGCACACTGGCGATCAGATATTCGACATTACGCGACGGCTTCGCCCTGTTCGGCGTGCTGTTTTACATTCAGGTGATCACGTTTGTCCTCGGGCTGGGCGGCGGATTCAGCTTCGGCGATGTCGACAAAGACCTCGAAGGCAGTGTCGCCAACCAAATCTGCGGGCTTATCACGCTGTTGGTGCCGTTGTTTTTCTTTATCCGCCACAAGGTATTCCTGAGCAAAACCTTCTACCGCAGCAACTTCTTTCTGCTGCTGTTCCTGCTTTGTGTCATCGCCTCGATCGGCTGGTCGCATGACCCGATGCTGACGCTCAAACGGGTGATAGCACTGCTCGGCGTGGTGTTTTTTGCCGGCTTCATTGCCTGGAATTACCCGCTGGAAAAAATCGTTTTCATGCTCGGTTGTGCGATCGGTGTGGCAGCGTTCATCGGGCTGATTCTCGCGCTGGTCATGCCCGAGGTCGCGTTCCTGTCCGGAGGCATCCGCGACGGCGCCTTCAAGGGCATCTTTGCCGAAAAGAATGCCGGCGCGCGACTCAACGCGGTCGCTATCCTGCTGCTGTTACCGATGATCCGTCAGGGCAATCGCCGGGCGCTGTTCTGCGCGTTGTGTTCGCTGATCGCTATCCTGCTCGCGCAGTCGGCAACCGGCGTGGCGCTGGTTATTTCCGGGACGGTGAGCTACGCCTACTTCCTCACGTTGATTCGTCTGCGCATCAACCGCTCGCAGTGGCTGTTCTTCGGTTGCACGGTGCTGTTTCTGCTGGTGTGCCTGCTGCTTTACAACCACCTGGCCTGGCTGCTGGAAATCGCCGGTCGCGACCCGTCACTGACCGACCGCACGCTGATCTGGGAGTTGCTCGCTCCGTTCGTCGAGCAACAATGGCTCAAGGGATATGGCTTCGGCGCCTTCTGGGCCAGTCCCGATGCCGATGCCTTCATCACGCGCTGGGGCTACATCGGCAACGCCCACAGTGGCTACATGGAAACCCTGCTCAACGGCGGTGTTATTCAATTGAGCGCGCTGGTGTTGCTGCTGGGCGAAGCGCTGTTCAAGCAATACCGCGCCGTCACCGCCAACCACACGGCCCAGTATCGCGCCAGCGCTCTGGTGATCATCGGCCTGTTCGTCGTCACCAACTATGTCGCCTATGTGATCCCCAACTACCGCTCCGCCGAGTTTCTGGTGTTCTGCACCCTCGCCCTGTCGTTCCGGCATCGGCTGGTCATGTACCCCGCGTCATCACCTGCAACCCAGCGTCAGCGTCCGGCTGGTCAGGCATTTGCGCCTGATTCAGCCAAGGCGTGACACAAGGAGAAGCACCCGTGCGAAACCAAGCCCCGCTTTCAGCGCATACCGTGTGCGTTTTGATCCCCATGTACAACGGCGCCGACAGCATTGAGCAAACGCTGACGTCGCTGGCCGAGCAAACCCGGCTGCCCGATCACGTCATTGTCATCGACGATGGCTCCACCGATGACGGGCCACAACGGGTCCGGGACTTCGCCGCGCCGTTTCGTCTGACCCTGTTGCAGCAGGCCAACGCCGGCCAGGCCAGTGCGCGCAATACCGGTTTGCACCACAGCCAGGAAACGTTTGTGGCGATGCTCGATGCCGACGACCAGTGGCGCCCGCAAAAACTCGAGCTGCAACTGGCGCTGTATGACGAACTCGAGCGTCAGGGCCGCCCGGTCGGGCTGATCGACTGTTACGCCCAGGTCAACTACAGCAACGGCAAGCGGCAACTGGACAACGTGCGCAAGAGCGGCATGCACTTCTACGATTTCGTCCACGCCAACGTGCTCAATGGCGTATCTGCCGCACTGGTCAAGCGCGACGTCATGCTGCAACTCGGCGGCTTCGATGCCGGCCTGCGTTACTGCGAAGACCGGTTCATGTGGACGCGCATCGCCGAGCATTGGGAGATCCACACCGTGCCGCAGGTGCTGCTCGAGCGCACGGTCAATGACGGCAACATGACCGCGCAACCGAAAAAGCACTACCAGAACAAGATCAAGTTCATCGAGGTGTATCTCGAACGCTATGGCGCGCAGTTGAGCAAACAGCAACACATCGATTTTGTGCTGGGCAATCACACCGATTTTCTCAACACCTTTTCCCGGCGCGGCGAGCATGTCGAGGTGCTCGATGTGTACCGGCGGATGTTCGAATACTCCTGGCAGACGCTGATCTTCGATCACGGCAAACCGACCTTGCGCTACCTCTACGCCCTCGCCAAGTCATGGCGCAAGGCACCGGCGTCAACCATCGCTCAATGAATCGGTATCCGCCATGGCCAACCACCGTCTCGTCACCCTCGGCTGGATCTTCACCGAGAAATTCGGCCTGATCCTGCTGTCGATGATCACTTTTGTCGCGTATGCGCGGCTGCTGTCGCCGGCCGAACTGGGTGTGGGCACGATCATCATTGCGATCGTCGAGCTGGTGGGGCTGATTTACTCATCGGTACTGGAAGATCCGCTGGTCCGTCTGCAGCGGCTGGAGGGCAAGCACATTTCGACGGCGTTCTGGGCGGCGGTCCTGGTCAGCCTGCTGTCGATCGTGCTGATTTCTGTGGCGGTGGTGTTTTACACCTCCGACCCGATGCTGCGCTGGATGACGGCGCTGGCCTCGGTGAAAATCCTGTTCACCATGATGGCGCGTGTCTACGTGGCGCAAATGCGCCGTAGCGGCAACTTCAAGATGCTGGCGTCGCGCACGTTACTGGGCAAGGTGGTCGGCGGTGTTGCCGGCATTGCTGTCGCGCTGTGGGGATTGGGCGCCTGGGCAGTGATTGCCCAGGCGCTGATCATGGAGTTCGTCTCGATCATCGTCTTGATGCGCGCAGATCCGCGGCGCATCGCCTTTTACATTGACGGTCCGTTCTTGCGCGAGCTGTTAAGAGCCGGCACACCGGTGGCGATCAACGCGTTGAGTTCACAGACCCTCCAGCGCGGCGTCAACGTGGTGCTGGGGATGACGGCCGGGGCCAATGCGGTCGGCATGTTCAACATGGCCATGCGCATCATCGATCTGCCGCGTACGGCGATCTATAACGGCCTGCTGAGCTATGCGCTGCCGGCGTTCTCCCGGCGCAGCAGCGAGCCGGTGCGCCTGCTCGGGATCATCGGCGACTCGACCGTCGTCAGCAGCTTTCTGCTGACGCCGCTGTTCCTCGGCATCGCCCTCACCGCCAGCGACCTGATTCTGTTGATCTTCGGCGCCAAGTGGGCCGAAGCCATCCCGCTGCTGCAAGTGCTGGCCTGCACGGCGGCCATTGGCAACACGGCGATGTACGCGACCACGGCCCTGGTAGCGGTCAACCGCAGCCACCTGACGATCAAGGCTGAAGTGGTCACAACAGTGCTGGCGCTGCTGCTGGTGTACGTCTTCGGCAGTGCCTATGGCGGCATGGCCGCAGCCGTTGCGCTGCTGGCGCGCATGCTGATGATCACGCCGTTGCAGATCCGTGGGCTCAACGCCGCCGTCGGCTATGACTGGCATCGGTTCCTCGATTCCAATTACCGCAGCGTGCTGGCCTCGCTGGTGATGGTCGCGACCGTTCTGTCGGTATCACCGCAGCTGGGTGTCCAAGGCTATCTGCACTTGGCAGGCAGTATTTTGCTTGGCGCGCTGAGCTATGCCGTGGCGTATAGCGTCCTGCACCCGCGCTGGCCGCAGGAATTCAAATCGGTGTTCACCGCTCGCTGAATTCAGTCCCCGAAAAACAGGAAGGCCAATCCATGCGCAAAACTACGTTGATTACTGGCGGGGCCGGTTACATCGGCTCCCATACTGCATTGGCGCTGATCAATGCCGGACGTCACGTGCTGGTCCTCGATAACCTGTGCAACAGCTGTCGGGAGTGCATCAAGCGTCTTGAGCAATTGACCCTGACGCGGGTCGATTTCATCAAGGGCGATATCCGCGATTCGCGCTTGCTCGACGACATCTTCAGCCGTTATGACGTCGAGGCCGTGGTGCATTTCGCCAGCCTTAAATCGGTGGCAGAAAGCGTGAGCAACCCATTGGACTACTACACCAACAATGTCGCCGGCACGCTCGACCTGTGCCGGGCCATGGCCCGCAACAACGTGTTCAAGCTGGTGTTCAGCTCATCGGCCACGGTCTACGGCGAGCCGACACGCACGCCAATTGCCGAAGATTTCGGCACCGGCAAGCCGGTCAACCCGTACGGCCGGACGAAGCTGATGATCGAAGAATTGCTCAGCGATCTGTGCCACTCCGATCCGCGCTGGAGCATCGCCCTGTTGCGCTACTTCAACCCGATCGGTGCGCATGAGAGCGGCATGATCGGCGAAGACCCCACGGGCCGCCCCAACAATCTGTTGCCCTGCCTGACCCAGGTCGCCATTGGCCGGATTCCTGAGCTGACGGTGTTCGGCAGCGACTACCCCACGGTCGACGGCACCTGCGTGCGTGACTACATCCATGTCGTGGACCTCGCCATCGGCCACCTCAAGGCCTTGCTGAAATTGCAGCAAACCAGTGGCATCGATGTCTGGAACCTCGGCACCGGCGTTGGCTATAGCGTGTTGCAGATCATTCACAGCTTCGAAGACATCACCGGCATCGCCATTCCCTATCGCTTTGCACCACGCCGCCCGGGTGACATCGCCAAATGTTTCGCAGACCCCGGCAAGGCCAAACGGGAATTGGGCTGGACGGCGCAACGCGATTTGCGCCAAATGATCATCGATGCCTGGCGGTGGCAGTCGTGCAATCCGCAGGGGTATCAGTCTTCCTTCAAGATCGCGGCATTGAGTGCGGTCAGATGAAACTCAAAGCCGCGCTGGTCCTCTGGCTGCTGTGCTTTGCCCTGGCCGGCAACGCTGCGCAAGCGCCACCCGGTTTGCCTGGCGCCGGGCTGGTGCTGTGGCTGGACGCGGCCGATGCGCAAAGCCTGCAGCTCGATGAACAGAACCGTGTCCTGCGCTGGAAGGACAAATCCGCCAGCGGCCATGATGCGAGCGTCGACAATCCCGGCGCGGCGCCACAGTGGCTGCCAGACGCGGTGAACGGTCGTGCAGTCGTGCGTTTCAACGGCGTGTCGGGTTTGCTCGGTAAAGCCATCCGCAGCGCCAAAGGTCCGGTGACGGTGTTGGTCGTGTCCCGGCGCACAGCCGAACAAGCCCAGGTCGATCCCTGGCAACGCTTGTTCAGCTCACGCCCGCAAACCGCCGACAACGATAACGTGCTGCCGAATTTCGCCATCAGCCTTAGAGACACCGCCGCCTACGCGCCGAGCGTTTCCGTGCTGGAGCTTTACGATGTGCCGATTGGTCCTTATGGCATTGGGCGTAACGCCGTCGGCACGGCCGATAACTTTCGCGGCGATATCGCCGAGGTGCTGGTGTACGACCGTGCGTTCGCCTCCCTCGCCGAACGCCAGCAGGCTTTTCAGTACCTGGCGGACAGGTGGACGATCCCCATCCCCCCGGTCGCAGATACCTGGACCCGGGTCGGGCCGCTCGGCCCTGTACCGCCCCGAAACAACCCGAACCTGCCGCTGTCCGACCAGGCCAATACCGGTCAATGGGTACTCAACGACAAGCTGTCCGACGAGTTCAACGGCAGCAGCCTCGACCGCACGCGCTGGCACGTCAACCACGGCGTCGGCAACGAATCGCTCGGCCGCAAACCGGCGCTCTACACCGAGAAAAACGCCAGCGTCGGCAATGGCAACCTGAACATTGTCTTTCGCAAGGAAACCTTGCCGGAAAAGTACGTGAAACTCGGTTTCAAGGACTACACCTCCGCCATGGTCCGCACCCTTGAGAAAGGCTTGTTCGGCTATTACGAAGCGCGGGCGAAACCGATGAATTCCGCCGGCTCCAGCGCCTTCTGGCTGGCGTGGACGGGCATGGTCGACAACGCCACCGAAATCGATATTTTCGAAATCGCCGGCAAGACCAAGGACGGCAAGCTGGACCGTTCGTACCACATGAATGCTCACCTGTGGGCTACCCCGCAAAGTACCGAACACATCGCCGATGGCAGCATCTGGATCAGTCCATGGCGGCTGGCGGATGACTTCCATGTCTACGGCTTCGACTGGCAGCCCGATACCCTGCGCTGGTATGTCGATGGCGTACTGGTCCGGGAGTCAAGGAACAAGCACTTCTTCTTCCCTATGGAAATCGTCTTCGACAGCGAGGCCATGTGGTCATGGTTTGGCGTGGTCGATGACGCTGACCTCCCCTCAACGTTCGAAGTCGACTACATCAAGATGTGGCAACGCCGTTCATCGCTGTCCCAGGCCGGGAGCACGCCGTGAGCCGCCACTGCTGTTTCAGCTTGCGCCTTGGGTCGACTTAACTCGGCAGAGTCGTCAGTTTTTGATCAGCGCTGATCAGTCCGGAGCGCATTTACATGAACAACCGACGGCTCAAGGAACTGGATTTACTGCGTTTTTTGGCGGCCATGGCCGTGGTGTTTTTTCACTACGCGTTTCGCGGCTATGCCAAGGGCGATATGTCGGCGATGCCCTACCCGCTGCTGGCTGAGCCGGCCAAATATGGCTATCTGGGCGTCGAACTGTTTTTCATGATCAGCGGGTTCGTGATTCTGATGACCGCCTCCAGCAATAACCTGAAGGTCTTCTTCATTTCCCGGGTGGTTCGTCTCTGTCCGGCCTTCTGGGTGTGCTGCACGATTACGTTCCTGGTCACCCTCGCCGTTGGGCAGCCACGGTTCAGCGCTGATTTTTATCAATACGTGGTCAACATGGCCTTTTTGAGCGAGTTGTTGAATGTCGAGCCCATCGACGGCGTGTACTGGTCGCTGTTCGTGGAGATCAAGTTCTATCTGATGATTTCCGTGCTGTTGGCCTTGAAGAAAATCGACCGGATCGAGCCGTGCATGGTGGTCTGGCTGTTGATTTCCGCCATCGCCGAGGTACTCGAATTCGAGAAGCTGCGCTCGCTGCTGATTACCGATTACGCGGCCTGGTTCATCGCCGGTGCGACGTTTTATCTGGCGTGGGCCAAAGGCTTCACCCCTTTGCGCATTCTGCTGCTGGCGGGGGCCTTGGCGCTGGCGAGTTTCACCGCTGTGGTTTGGGCGGCATCGATCGAAAGCAAATACTCGACCGACTACAACCCCTTGATCATCTGCGCCATGGTCGTGCTGTTTTTCCTGATTTTTCTGTTGATCGCGACGAACCGAATGGCCGCCTTGCAGCGCTGGAACTGGACCGCATTGGGCGCGCTGACGTACCCGCTTTACCTGCTGCATCAAATGATCGGCTTCATGATCTTCAACATCGCCTATCCGGCGGTTGATCCGCACGTGCTGCTGTGGGTCACTGTGGCGTTCATGGTCAGTGTTTCCTGGCTGATTCATGAAGAGATAGAAAAGCCCATGGCACGGTCGATCAAGAGGTCACTTTCGATTTCCTTCAAACTGGTCAGGGCCGACTAGGCCGCCCGGCCTCAACGGCGCTTGAGCGTCTCGCTCGGCAGCTCTTTGAACAGCGCGCGATAGCTGCTGGAAAAACGCCCCAGATGCCAGAACGACCAGTGCATCGCCACCTCGGCCACGGTGGTTTCCGAAGGCCTGCGCCTGAGCAGTTCGCGGTGCGCGCTGTTCAGTCGACGCAAGCGCAACCAGTGACTTGGCGTCATCCCCGTATAGGCCTTGAAGGCCTGTTGCAATTGCCGTAGCGACACCCCCGCCACCTGCGCCAGTTCAAGCAGATTGAGCGCATCTTCCGGCGAATCCGCCGCCCACTCCCCCACGCGTTTCATGATCATCCGTTCTTCGCCACGCCGTTGCAGGCCGCTGCGATCGAGGCGCGCCTGTGCGTTGTCGAGGATGAACAAACAATCTTCCAGCAACTGCTCGGTCAATACCTCTTTGCTATCGATATCAATGGCTTGCGACAACTTGGTGAGAGTCGAGCTTAACCAGCGACTGAACAAGGCGTTCTGTCCGCAAGTGAGCGGCGCCATGAACAGCCCGTCGAATTTCCCCACATCCAGCGCGTGCTCACGGACGAATGCCGGGCCGAACACCACGGCGATTTCCTGGTAGTTCTCCGGGGTGATCCAGATGTTGCGGCTCTCTTCGTTGAGCAGGTACAGCGCGTTGTCGCTGCGATCGAAACAAAAGGCCAGGGCACCCGTTGGCGCGCTGAAGTTCTGCTCGACCCGAGTATTCATTTGCTCTTCGTAGACCTCGACACCCTGCAGATCCAGATAGCGGATCTGCCCGGCGAAATGCCCCGGCGACATCTGTTGGTAATGCTGGACCCAGCCCGGAGTGGCGCGGACTTGTTCAGCGACATCGGCGGTATTGAAGGCTTGAACCTGGAGCGGATTGCACGTCGTCATGGAGTGACCTTGCGCACTCTTTTGGTGCGCTTTGGTGCTGCTTAAAGTGGATAGATGGATTCACCAGCCGCGCCCAAGATAGACGCCAACGCGCCACAGGGGAAGGGGCGGAAGATGAAACCCGCCCTCCCCGGCGTCTATGAAACCAATAACGAGGTCCTTATGAATGCCCCTTTCGATCAGCTGTTCACGTGGCTGAAAGATCACAAGATTACCGAAGTCGAATGCGTGGTCAGCGACCTGACCGGCATCGCCCGCGGCAAGATTGCACCGACCAACAAGTTCCTGCATGAGCGCGGCATGCGCCTGCCGGAAAGTGTGCTGCTGCAAACGGTAACCGGGGATTTTGTCGACGACGACATCTACTACGATTTGCTCGACCCGGCCGACATCGACATGGTCTGCAAGCCGGTTTCCGACGCCGTGTATGTCATCCCGTGGGCGATCGAACCGACCGCCATCGTCATCCACGACACCTTCGACAAGTTTGGCAACCCGATCGAACTGTCGCCGCGCAACGTGCTGAAAAAAGTCTTGCAGCTATACACCGACAAAGGCTGGAAGCCGATCGTTGCGCCGGAGATGGAGTTCTACCTGACGCAGCGCTGCGAAGACCCGGACCTGCCGCTCAAGGCACCGCTGGGCCGTTCGGGTCGCGCGGAAAGCGGTCGGCAGTCGTTTTCCATCGATGCCGCCAACGAATTCGATCCGCTGTTCGAAGACGTCTATGACTGGTGCGAATTGCAGGGCCTGGACCTCGACACACTGATCCACGAAGACGGCCCGGCGCAGATGGAAATCAACTTTCGCCACGGCGACGCGCTGGATCTGGCCGACCAGATCACCGTGTTCAAACGCACCCTGCGCGAAGCGGCACTCAAGCACAACGTGACGGCAACGTTCATGGCCAAGCCGATCGGCGACGAGCCGGGCAGCGCCATGCACTTGCACCAGAGCGTCGTCGACATCGCCACCGGCCAGCCGATCTTCGCCAACACCGACGGCAGCATGAGCGAACTGTTCCGCCAGCACATCGGCGGCCTGCAGAAATACATTCCCAAAGTCCTGCCGATGTTTGCGCCCAACGTGAACTCGTTCCGCCGCTTTTTGCCGGACACCTCGGCACCGGTCAACGTTGAATGGGGTGAGGAAAACCGCACCGTGGGATTGCGCGTGCCGACCTCGGGACCTGAGTCGATGCGCGTGGAAAACCGCTTGCCCGGCGCCGACGCCAACCCGTACCTGGCAATCGCGGCGAGCCTGCTCTGCGGCTACCTCGGCATGGTCGAGAAGGTCGAACCGAGCGCGGCAGTCGAGGGCCGTGCTTATGAGCGGCGCAATCTGCGCCTGCCGATCACCATTGAAGAAGCGCTGACGCAGATGGAAGAGTGCCCGACAGTGGCCGAATACCTGGGCAGCAAATTCGTTCGCGGTTATGTCGCGGTGAAACGCGCCGAACACGAAAACTTCAAACGCGTGATCAGCTCCTGGGAGCGCGAGTTCCTGCTGCTGAGCGTCTGATCCAGATCTGCACCGTCCTTGTGGGAGGGCGCGCCTGAGAAATCGATCGTTCCCACGCTCCTGCGTGGGAATGCATCCCGGGACGCTCCGCGTCCCATCCACAGCCGAACGCGGAGCGTCCGTTGAGGCATTCCCACGCAGAGCGAGGGAACGATCATTACAAGAAGAGGTGTTGAAATGCGTCTATTGAAATCCGTACTCCCGGTCGCCCTGAGCGTTTTGTTCAGCGCCGCAGCCCACGCCCAGCCCACGGTCAGCGTCTACAACTGGACCGACTACATCGGCGAAACCACCTTGGCCGATTTCCAGAGCAAGACCGGGATCAAAGTGATCTACGACGTCTTCGATTCCAACGAAACCCTCGAAGGCAAACTCCTGGCCGGGCGCACCGGTTATGACGTGGTCGTGCCGTCCAACCATTTTCTCGCCCGTCAGGTGAAGGCCGGCGCTTTCATGAAACTGGACCGCGCGCAGTTACCAAACTGGATTAACCTCGATCCAAAACTGCTTGAATTACTTGATAAAAATGATCCTGGCAATCAGCACTCGGTGCCGTACCTGTGGGGCACCAATGGCATCGGCTATAACGTCGACAAGGTCAAGCAAGTGCTCGGCATTGATCGCATCGACTCTTGGGCTGTGCTGTTCGAACCCGAGAATCTGAAAAAGCTTTCCCAGTGCGGTGTGTCGATGATGGACTCCGCCGACGAAGTCTTCCCGGCCGTGCTCAACTACATGGGCATGGACCCGCGCAGCGAAAGTCCCGAAGACTTCAAAAAGGCCGAGGCAAAGCTGCTGAGCATCCGCCCGTACATCACCTATTTCCATTCCTCAAAATACGTCTCAGACCTGGCCAACGGCGACCTCTGCGTGGCCTTCGGTTACTCCGGCGACGTGTTTCAGGCCGCCAATCGCGCCAAAGAAGCCAACAACGGCGTGAACATCGCCTATGCCATTCCCAAGGAAGGCGCCAACCTTTGGTTCGACCTGCTGGCAATTCCCGCTGACGCCAGCAATGCCAAAGAAGCCCACGCCTTCATTAATTACCTGCTCGATCCGCAGGTAATTGCCAAGGTCAGCGCCTCGGTCGGTTACGCCAACCCGAACCCCGCTGCCAAGCAATACATGGATCCGGAACTGGTCAACAACCCCGAGGTGTACCCGCCTCAGGCCGTACTCGACAAACTGTACATCTCCACGACCCCGCCCCAGGCCATCATGCGTCTGATGACCCGTTCCTGGAGCAAAGTGAAGTCGAACAAATGAATCAGTACACCCAGCAACACGCCCGTTCCTATTACGCCGCTTCGGCCCGGGCGACGACACCCTACCCGCTGCTGGATGGCGATCTGAGCGCGGACGTCTGCGTCATCGGCGGCGGGTTCACCGGCGTCAACACCGCCATCGAACTGGCGCAGCGCGGGCTCTCGGTGATCCTCATCGAAGCCCGGCGCATCGGTTGGGGCGCCAGCGGGCGCAACGGCGGTCAGTTGATCCGCGGGATCGGCCATGACGTCGACGGCTTCGGCAAATACGTCGGCCAGCAAGGCGTGAGCTATTTACAGCGCGCCGGCATCGATTCGGTGGAACTGGTGCGCCAGCGTGTCAGTGCTCACGGCATTGAGTGCGATTTGCGCTGGGGCTTTTGCGAGTTGGCTAACACGGCGGCGCAGTTTGCCGCCTTCAAGGACGAGCAAGTCAGCCTTGCCGACCTCGGGTACGCCCACGAAACACGGTTGGTCGGCCCTGAGCGAATCCGCGAGCAAGTGGTTGATGCCAGTGTGTATGCCGGCGGGCTGGTGGACATGGGGTCAGGCCATTTGCATCCGCTCGATCTGGTCCAGGGCGAAGCCCGCGTGGCTGCGCAACTGGGCGTGCGGATTTTCGAGCAGAGCCCGGTGCTGGAAATCATTCACGGTGCGACCGTGCAGGTTCGTTGCGCCAGCGGCAGCGTGCGCGCCGGCAGTCTGGTGCTCGGCTGCAATGCGCACCTGGATGAACTCGAACCGCAGCTCAGCGGCAAAGTCCTGCCGGCCGGCAGCTACATCATCGCCACCGAGCCGCTGTCCGAAGCGCGCGCCGCGCAATTGATCCCGCACAACCTGGCCCTTTGTGACCAGAAAGTCGGCCTGGATTATTACCGGCTCTCGGCAGACCGACGCCTGTTGTTCGGCGGTGCCTGCCATTACTCGGGTCGCGACCCGGCGGACATTGCGGCTTATATGCGTCCGAAAATGCTCAAAGTCTTTCCGCAACTGGCGGACGTGCGTATCGACTACCAGTGGGGCGGCAAAATCGGCATCACCGCCAACCGTTTTCCCCAGGTCGGTCGCCTCAAGCAACACCCGAACGTGTTCTACGCTCAGGGCTATTCCGGTCATGGCCTCAACGTCACCCACTGGTGCGCAAAACTGCTCGGCGAGGCGATTCACGTCGGTCATAGCCAGGGTCTGGACGTGTTCAGCGCTGTGCCGCACATGACCTTCCCCGGCGGCCCGGCCTTGCGCTCGCCGCTGTTGGCGTTGGGCATGTTCTGGTATCGCCTGCGGGAAATTTTCGGCTGACCTGTGATCGTTCCCACGCGCTGCGTGGGAATGCAGCCAGGGACGCTCTGCGTCCCCACATCGAAGCCTTCGGCAACACCTGCCGCAAAATTCGCCTGGCAGGTTAGCTATTCACATTTGCTCTATCGCCAAGCACTTCTATATTCATGAGGTGCTTTGGCGTTCCTGACGCTCAGTGCCCAATCAATCGAGGAGGACATGGATGAAGTCGTCAGCCACCGACGAGCCGCGAGCACCCGGCCAGGCGCCAATCAAAACCCGCCGTTTCGGCATTTCGCTGGTGTGGATCGTGCCGATCGTGGCGGTGCTGGTCGGCATCTCGCTGGTCGTGCACAACGTCATGCAGGAAGGTCCGACCATCGTCCTCACCTTCAAGACCGGCAGCGGTCTGACGGCCAACAAGACTGAAGTGAAATACCGCAACGTGGTGATCGGCCATGTCACCGGGGTCGAACTGAGCGACGACCAGAAAAACGTCAACGCCACGGTCAAACTGGCCAAGCAGGCCGAAACCTTCACCCGCGAAGACTCGCAATTCTGGGTCGTGCGCCCACGGATCGGCGCTGGCGGGGTTTCAGGCATCGACACGCTGCTCTCCGGCGACTACATCGGCGCCGACATTGGCCAGTCCAACAACCGCGCCAAAAACTTCAAGGGGCTGGAGAACCCGCCGCCGATCACCTATGGCGAACCCGGCAAGCGCTTCATGTTGCATGCCCCAGACCTCGGCTCGCTGGACATCGGCTCGCCGGTGTATTACCGCAAGATCCCGGTCGGCCAGGTCGTCACCTACACGCTGGACCCTGACGGCAAAGGCGTAAATATCGAAGTGTTCATCCATGCCCCGAACGATGCCTTTGTCACCGAAAACACCCGTTTCTGGAACGCCAGCGGCATCGACATCAATGTCGGCGCCAACGGCTTTGCGGTAAAAACCGAGTCGCTCTCGACGCTGCTGGTGGGCGGCATTGCCTTCCGCGCGCCCAATTACAACCCCAACGACAGCGCTGCCCCCGACGATAAAAACTTCGAATTGTTCGCCGACCAACAGACGGCCCTCGCCCCACCCAATGGCAAGGCGCAATACCTGAGCCTGCGTTTCGACCAGGCCCTGCGCGGGCTAAAGGTCGATGCACCGGTGGAGTTCCTCGGCATGGAGATCGGTCGCGTGGTGGCGATCAATCTGGATTTCGACGCGAAAAAACGCAGCTTCCCGCTGAATGTCGGCATCGTCATCTACCCGCAGCGCCTCGGCCAGGCGTACTCGAAAATGCTCACGGCGTTCAAGCATGACCCCAACGACGAAGCCGCGGGCATACGGCTGATGGGCACGTTCATCGACAACGGCCTGCGTGCCCAGGCGCGCAGTGGCAACCTGCTGACCGGGCAGTTGTATATCGCCCTGGACTTCTTCCCGAAAGCGGAAAAAGTCGCGTTCGACCCAACGTTGCGCCCGGTAGTGATCCCGACAGTGCCGGGCAGCCTCGAACAGATGCAGGAAAAACTCGAAGCCATGGTCGACAAGGTCAACAAACTGCCGATAGACCGCATTGCCAACAACCTCGACAGCAATCTGGTCGAGCTGCGCAAAGGCCTGGCCCAATTCAACGGCAGAACCTTGCCGGGCGTACAAACCACCTTGGGCGACCTCAGCAAGACCCTGCAATCGGCCAGCTCGACGCTGGCTGAAGATTCGCCGCAGCGCGAGAAACTCACCGAGACCCTCGACGAACTCGGACGCATGTCGCGCTCGCTGCGCGAACTCTCGGATTATCTGGGCCGGCATCCCGAATCGCTGATCCGCGGCCGTCCCGACAACGCTGCGCCACTGGATCTGCAAGGGCCGCCGCGCAATTGAGCACAGGAGCTGAACCATGGCTGTACCGCTGAAGATCACCGTGCTCGCTGCGTGTCTGTTGCTGGGAGCGTGCCGCAGCGACCCGATCAGCTTTCACACCCTGACCCCGGTCCAGCCGGGTGCTGGCAGAAGCGGTGCGGAGATTGCCATTGAAGGCATCACCGTGCCGCCGCAGGTCGATCGCGCGCAGATCGTCATTCGGCAGGGCAACAGTGGCGTGGCGATTCTGGAAACAGATTGGTGGGCCGCCACCCTCGCCGATGAGTTGCGCGGTGCGCTGAACGAGCAGCTCAGTGCCGGCGTCCGTCAGCAGCCGGTGTCGGTGCGCATCGACGTGCAGCGGTTCGACTCGATTCCCGGCCAGTACGCACTGATCGATGTGAAGTGGCGCCTGCGCCAGCGTGCCGAGGCCAACCCATCGACGCTGACCTGTCGCACCCTGATTCAAACACCGTCCGGCACAAGCATCGAGGACTTGGTCGGTGCCCAGCAAAGCAACGTCAAACGCCTCGCCGCCGCGATAAATCAGGCGGCGGCGAGTGAGGCGTTCAGTTGCCCGACCGCGTCCTGAATCCACCTACAAGTCAAAGCGATCCACCGCCCGCCGCCGCTCATTGTCATCGCGCACATCGTAGTTGGCGGTCGTCTGGATATTGCTGTGATGCGCCAGTTTCTGCGCAATCGACAAGTCGTGCTCTTCGATGACCCGGGTAATGAACGACCGGCGAAAGTCGTGGGGCATGATCTTCACCCCGACCTGGGTGCCACGCTGGCGGGCGATGTAGTAGATCGCGTGCTTGGTGATGCGCTCGCGGGTGATGTGGTTGCCACGGCGAATACGGTTGAACAGAAACGCATCGTCGCTCTCCCCTTCCTTGAGCTGCGAGCGCCGCAGTTCGAGCCACGCATCGAGCTTGGCGAACGCCCACGCCGGCGCGTACTTGATCAGTTGCTTGTTGCCCTTGCCCGTGACGGTCAGGCTGCGTTCGGTGAAATCGACCTGATTGAGGTCCAGGTCCACTGATTCCGACTTGCGCATGCCGGTGCCGTACAGCAGCGCAATCACCGCAGCATCGCGCAGCCCTTGCGGCCGCGGGTCGGCCGCGCAAACGCCCATCAGTTCACGAATCAAGGTGCGTTTGAGATTACGCCCCTGCGCCAGCCGCGTGCCGGCAATGCCTTTGACCGAGCGGATCTTCAACAGGTGATCCTGGGTGATCAGGCTCATGCGCCAGGCTTCGTTCATCACGCCGCGCACGGCGTTCACATACAGCGATGAAGTATTGGGCGCGTAACCGTCGGCGCGCAACGCGGCGACCAGGGCGACGACATCCTCAGGCTGCAACCCGTGCCAGGGGATTTCCTCGATATCAATGTCTTCGAAACCCAGACGGTCGGCTGCGTCCTGCAGGATATAACGCATGGTCAGTTGGCTGGACGGCGCCAAGCGTGCCAGATACAGCGTCAGCGGATTGGAGTTGGACGGGGTGAATTCAGTACTCGACAAGTCAATCAAACGAAACGGCCTTGAAATAGAAAACGATTCAACAAAAACACTGCACGCAGAACATCATTACGGCGGCTTTGGAGACGGAAAGATAAGTAGCCGACCGCTCTGTACGGGCATCTTTGACAAAAAACGGCATGACTCAATAACAGGGGTTGCCGCAAAAGGCCGACAACCTGCCGTTCGTGGGGGCAAAAGTCAATCGGGCATTCCCCGAACGGTCTGCTTCCTCGCTGACTGCACAGTGTTACTACCGACAACACGGTAGGCGAACTGAAACATGACCTTCTTATCCTGACGCAAGGAACAGCGCTCAGGAGTGTTCGATGAAAATCACAGTGTTTGGCAGTGGTTATGTCGGTCTGGTGCAAGCGGCAGTGCTGGCAGAGGTTGGTCATGATGTCGTGTGTATGGACATCGACCAGAATAAAGTCGACCTGTTGCGTCAGGGCCACGTGAGCATCTTCGAACCGGGGCTGGCGAGTCTGGTGCGCGAGGGGCTGGATTCAAAGCGGCTGCAATTCACCCCTGATGAACAACTCGCGGTGCAGCATGGCCGGGTGGCGTTCATCGCGGTCGGCACGCCCTCGCGCGAAGACGGCTCGGCGGACCTGCGCCATGTGCTGGCGGTTGGCGACGCCATCGCCCGTCATCGCCAGCAGCCCTTGATTGTCGTGGAGAAATCCACGGTGCCGGTCGGCACCGGCGATGCCCTGCGCACGCACATTGAAAAAGCGCTGATCAAGGTTGGCCGCCTGCTGCATTTCGATGTGGTGTCCAACCCCGAGTTTCTCAAGGAAGGTTCGGCGGTTGCCGACTGCCGCCGTCCGGACCGCATCGTTATTGGCTGCGAAGGCGATGCGGTACGCGATGTGATGCGCGATCTGTACGCGCCGTTCAACCGCAACCACGATCGCATCCTGTTCATGGACCTGCGCAGCGCCGAGCTGACCAAGTACGCGGCCAATTGCATGCTCGCGACCAAGATCAGCTTTATCAACCAGATCGCCGAACTGGCCGAACACCTGGGCGCCGACATTGAATCGGTGCGCCAGGGCATCGGTGCTGACACGCGCATCGGTTATCACTTCATCTATCCCGGCTGCGGATACGGCGGCTCATGTTTCCCCAAAGACATGCGCGCGCTGATCCACAGCGCTGAACAGGCGCAGTGCTCCAGCGATTTGCTGCAAGCGGTCGAAGCGATCAACCAGCGCCAGAAGCACAAGCTGTTCGAACGCATCAATGCCTTCTACAAAGGCGAGCTGCGCGGCAAGACCTTCGCCCTGTGGGGCCTGGCGTTCAAACCCAATACCGACGACATGCGCGATGCGCCGAGCCGGGTGCTGCTGGAAGCGTTGTGGGCCGCCGGCGCCAGCGTGCGCGCGTTTGACCCGGAGGCCATGCAGGAAACCCAGAAGCTGTATCCGGACCAATCAAAACTGCTGTTGATGGGCACCCCGGAATCGGTCCTGCCCGGCGCCGATGCGCTGATCATCTGCACCGAATGGCAGCAGTTCAAGGCACCGGACTTCGACCTGATCAAGCAACGCCTCAACAGTCCGGTGATTTTCGACGGGCGCAACCTGTACGACGCCGACCGCCTGGCGCGCAACGGCTTCCAGTACTTCCCGATGGGCCGCGGTGAGTCGCGCAAGTTGCCGATTTCGTTGCAACAGTGGACGCACGCCTCGGACGTCGCGTGAACAAAGCCCACACCAAGCCTGTGGAAGCAAGGCCTCTCCCACATTGGTTTTTTTGGTGGTCAGCAATTGTCCCGGCGCACCCCAAACCTGTGGGAGCGAGCTTGCTCGCGAAGGCGGCCTGTAAGTCGATATCAGTGCTGACTGACCCACCGCCTTCGGGAGCAAGCCCCCTCCCACATTGGTTTTTTGGTGGTCAGCAATTGTCCCGGCGCACCCTAAACCTGTGGAAGCAAGCCCCTCCCACAATTGGTTTTGTAATGGTCAGTAATAACTCTGTTGCACTCCAAACCTGTGGGAGCGGGCTTGCTCGCGAAAGCGCCGGGGCAGTGACATCAATGCTGACTGACCCACCGCTTTCGGGAGCAAGCCCCCTCCCACATTGGTTTTGTGATGGTCAGTAAATGCCCCGGTGTTCACCAGGTCTGTTGGAGCAAGCCCCGGCCACAGATATGTCTCAGCTTGACCGGCAGAGCCTGCACAGAGAGGATAGCGTTCGCCCGCCCGGCTTTGAAATAAGGACATTGACCTCCGTGGCCACCTACTCGCGCCTCATCCGCCGCTTGATGATCAGTTCGTTGAGCGTCGTCATCAGCCGCGCCCTGATCAGCCCGTTGTTGACCTTGTTCCTCAGCAACACTCTCGGGCTCAACCCCCAGGACGTCGGGCTGTTGCTGGGGATCGCGGTATTCAGCGCCACGCTACTTTCGCTTTACGGCGGTTACATCATCGACCGCCTGGACAAGCGCCGCCTGCTGATCCTGACCATGCTCTCAAGCGGGATCGGTCTGATCCTGCTGACCTTCGCACAGAACCTGTATCTGACCACCCTGGTGCTGATCATCAGCGAAACGGCGTCTGCCCTGTTCCTGATCTGCTCCAAGGCCATCCTCAGTGAAAACCTGCCGGTGGGCCAACGGGTCAAGGCGTTCTCCCTCAATTACACCTTGACCAATATCGGCTATGCGGTCGGTCCGATGATCGGCGTGGTGATCGCCGGTGTAGAGCCTGCGGCGCCGTTTCTGGTCGCAGGGGCAATTGCCATTGGCAGCATTTTTCTGTTGCTCGGCGTCGGCAGGGACGCCAAGCCGGAATCATCGATCAACCCACCTCCGAGCTTTGTGAACACGCTGATCATTCTGAAAAACGACCGCACGATGGTCCTGTTCACCCTCGGTTGCCTGCTCACCACCTTGGTGCACGGGCGCTTCACCTTGTATTTGTCGCAATACCTGTTGGTCACCCACACCCAGCAACAGACGCTCGACACCATGGCCGCCCTGCTCGCCTGCAACGCGATCACCGTAATCCTGCTGCAATATCAGGTCGGCCGTTTGCTGACCCGCGAACGCCTGCGCCACTGGATTGCCGGCGGCACCGCCCTGTTCATCGTTGGGCTGATCGGCTTCAGTCTGGCCGACAGTCTCGTCGGTTGGTGCGTGGCGATGTTCATCTTTACCCTGGGCGAGATGATCATCTATCCCGCAGACTTTCTATTTGTCGACACGTTGGCCCCGGAACACTTGCGCGGCAGCTACTACGGCGCGCAGAACCTGGCGGCGCTGGGCGGTGCGGCCAGCCCGGTCATATGCGGTTTTCTGCTGATGCACACGCCGGCGCCGAGCATGTTTTACGCTTTGAGCGCATTGGCCGCAGTAGGCGGCTACTTGTGTTTCATGAGCGGTCGACGCATCGCCATAACTCAAAAATAATGCACTAAAGCTGCATTTATATGAATTTGTCAGCATCGTCACGGAACGGCACACTGTGCGCGTTCCTCCCCCAATGTTGGAACGCTTCGAGGGCTTTCCGGATTTGCCGGACAAGTCCTTTTTTTTGCCCGGATTTTGTTAAGGATTGGCTCTACATGCTTGCTCGCTGGTTGCCCGCCGCCATCAACACTCGCCCCTCCGAATGGAGCCGCGCCGCCATCGGCATGGCGCTGGGCACGCTGTTCAGCGTGTGGCTGTGTGCCCAGGTGTTCGGTCATGAAGTCGCTTATCACCTGATCGGCCCATTAGGCGCGTCGGCCGTGCTGCTGTTCGCCGTCTCCTCCGGCGCCCTCGCCCAGCCGTGGTCGATTCTCGGTGGCTATCTGTGTGCCGGCGTCGTTGCGTTGCTGGTCGCTCACGTACTCGGGCGCACCCTCGGCAGCGCCTGTCTGGCGGCGGGCATGGCGCTCATCCTGATGTGCTGGCTGCGTTGCCTGCACCCACCGGCCGGCGCCCTCGCGCTGACTCTGGTGCTGGCCGACCCGGCGACCATCGCTCTGGACTGGAAAGCCATGGAACCGGTGATGCTCGGCGCGGCGTGCATGCTTGCCAGCGCCCTGGCCTACAACAACCTGACGCGCATTCGCTACCCGAAACGCCCGGCCGATCCGGCCCCGCCGGTGGTTCCGGTCGACAGCCAGGCCATTACCGCCGAAGACCTCAAGCGCGCACTGGCAGACATGGAAGCCTTCATCGACGTCACCCCCGAAGACCTCGAACGGCTGATCCACGCCACCGAACTGCACGCCAAGCGCCGCAGCATCGGCGAAGTCTTCACCCGCTGATCATTTTGCGGTAAGGCAAAAACGCAGACTCCCCCTGCACATATCCACGTTGTACAAGGCAAATTTGCACTGTTAGGATCCGTTAACGCTCGCGCGCGAGCTTCTCGAATAAAGACAATAAAAGCAGGGAGTTACTGATGACAGCTCAGGCTTCATCCCCGCGGACCCCGTCCATGGATGCCACGCAAAACGAAGTGCTGGCCGAGGTGCGTAACCACATCGGGCACCTGACCCTCAATCGCCCCGCCGGCCTCAACGCCATCACCCTCGACATGGTGCGCCAGCTGCAACGCCAGCTCGACGCCTGGGCGACGGACGCCGATGTCAACGCGGTGGTCCTGCGCGGTGCCGGTGAGAAAGCGTTCTGTGCCGGTGGCGATATTCGATCGCTGTACGACAGTTACAAAAGCGGCGACACCCTGCACGAAGATTTCTTCGTCGAGGAATACGCCCTCGACCTGACCCTTCATCACTACCGCAAACCGGTGCTGGCCTTGATGGACGGTTTCGTCCTCGGCGGCGGCATGGGCCTGGTGCAAGGCGCCGACCTGCGGGTGGTCACCGAGAAAAGTCGTCTGGCGATGCCGGAAGTTGCCATCGGCTATTTCCCGGATGTCGGCGGCAGCTATTTTCTCTCGCGCATTCCCGGCGAACTGGGGATTTACCTGGGTGTCAGCGGCGTGCAGATTCGTGCAGCCGATGCGTTGTACTGCGGGCTGGCCGACTGGTACCTGGACAGCAGCAAACTGTCGCTGCTCGACGAGAAACTCGACCAGATGGAGTGGCAGGACACGCCGCTCAAGGCCCTGCAGAACCTGCTGGCAAAACACGCCGTGCAGACCCTGCCTGATGCGCCGCTGCAAACGCTGCGCCCGGTCATCGACCACTTTTTTGCCTTGCCCGACGTGTCAAGCATGGTCGAGCAACTGCGTGCCGTAACCGTCGCCGACAGCCATGAATGGGCCACCGCCACGGCCGATCTGCTCGAAACCCGCTCGCCGCTGGCCATGGCGGTGACTCTGGAAATGCTCCGTCGCGGTCGCCACTTGAGCCTGGAACACTGCTTCGCCCTTGAACTGCATCTGGATCGCCAGTGGTTCGCCCGTGGCGACTTGATTGAAGGCGTCCGCGCGCTGCTGATCGACAAGGACAAGTCACCTCGCTGGAACCCGCCAACCCTCGCAGGGCTGGACGCGGCGAAGGTTGCGAGTTTCTTCCACGGTTTTGATGAAAGCGGGAACTGAGCCATGCACGATCTCGAACTGACTGAAGAACAAGTGATGATCCGCGACATGGCCCGGGACTTTGCCCGCGGCGAAATCGCCCCCCACGCGCAAGCCTGGGAAAAGGCCGGCTGGATCGACGACGCCCTGGTTGCGAAAATGGGCGAGCTGGGCCTGCTCGGCATGGTGGTGCCTGAAGAATGGGGCGGCACTTACGTGGATTACGTCGCTTACGCACTGGCCGTGGAAGAGATTTCTGCCGGCGATGGCGCGACGGGCGCGTTCATGAGCATCCATAACTCGGTCGGCTGCGGTCCGGTGCTCAACTACGGCAGCGAAGCACAGAAACAGACCTGGCTGGCATCGCTGGCCAGCGGTGAAACTATTGGTTGCTTCTGCCTGACCGAACCCCAAGCGGGTTCCGAAGCACACAACCTGCGCACCCGCGCTGAATTGCGTGACGGCCAATGGGTGATCAACGGCGCCAAGCAATTTGTCAGCAACGGCAAGCGGGCGAAACTGGCGATCGTGTTCGCCGTGACCGATCCGGACCTGGGCAAGAAAGGCCTCTCGGCGTTTCTGGTGCCGACCGACACACCGGGATTCATCGTCGACCGCACTGAGCACAAGATGGGTATCCGCGCGTCCGATACCTGCGCGGTGACGCTCAATAACTGCGCCATTGCTGAAGCAAATCTGCTGGGCGAGCGCGGCAAGGGACTGGCGATTGCCCTGTCCAACCTTGAAGGCGGCCGTATCGGCATCGCCGCGCAAGCGCTGGGCATCGCCCGGGCGGCGTTCGAAGCGGCGCTGGCGTATTCGAAAGACCGGGTGCAGTTCGACAAACCGATCATCGAGCACCAGAGCATCGCCAACCTGCTGGCGGACATGCACATGCAAATCAACGCAGCCCGGTTGATGATTCTGCATGCGGCGCGGTTGCGCACGGCGGGCAAACCCTGCCTGTCCGAGGCGTCGCAGGCCAAGCTGTTTGCTTCGGAAATGGCCGAGAAAGTGTGCTCCTCGGCGATCCAGATTCATGGCGGCTACGGCTATCTCGAGGATTATCCGGTCGAGAAGTACTACCGTGATGCGCGGATTACTCAGATTTATGAAGGGTCGAGCGAGATACAGCGGATGGTGATTGCGCGGGATCTGAAAAACTATCAGCTCTAAAAGCTTCGCGAGCAGGCTCGCTCCCACAAGGAATGTCTGTGCAGCGCAGATTCAATGTGGGAGGGGGCTTGCTCCCGAAGGCGGTGGGTCAGTCAGCAGATATATTGACTGACAAACCGCCATCGCGAGCAGGCTCACTCCTACAGGTTCCGGTGTGTGCCGTAGTTATTACGGCCCACTGCAAAATCCCTGTGGGAGGGGGCTTGCTCCCGAAGGCAGTGGGTCAGTCAGCAGATATATTGACTGACAAACCGCCATCGCGAGCAGGCTCGCTCCTACAGGTTCTGGTGTGTGCCGTAGTTATTACGACCCACTGCAAAATCCCTGTGGGAGCGAGCCTGCTCGCGAAGGCGTCAGCCCGGACGCTGCATCACTTGCCCCGGAATACCGGGTCGCGCTTACCGACAAACGCGGCCATCCCTTCCTTCTGATCCTGGGTGGCAAACGCCGCATGGAACACCCGGCGCTCAAAGCGTACGCCTTCAGTCAGGTTCACTTCAAAAGCGCGGTTAACGCTTTCCTTGATCATCATCGCAATCGGCAGTGACTTGCTGGCAATCACCGCCGCAACCTTCAGCGCTTCTTCCAGCAATTCATCGCTCGGCACGATGCGCGCGACGATGCCGCAGCGCTCGGCTTCCACGGCATCGATCATGCGCCCGCTCAGGCACATGTCCATGGCTTTGGCCTTGCCCACGGCGCGGGTCAGGCGCTGGGTGCCGCCCATGCCCGGAAGGACGCCAAGGTTGATTTCCGGTTGGCCGAATCTGGCGTTGTCGCCGGCCAGAATGAAGTCGCACATCAGCGCCAGTTCACACCCACCGCCAAGGGCAAAGCCGTTGACTGCGGCGATGATCGGCTTGCGTCGGTTGGCGACGCGATCGCTGTCACTGAACAGATCGTCCATGTAGATCTGCGGATAGGTCAGCTCGGCCATTTCCTTGATGTCGGCACCGGCGGCAAAGGCTTTTTTCGACCCCGTGAGGACGATGCAGCCAATGTTCGCGTCGGCTTCCAGCGCGTCGAGGGCGTGGTTCACTTCGCTGACCAGTTGCGCGTTCAAGGCATTCAGCGCCTGGGGCCGGTTGAGGGTAATCAGGCCAACGCGGTCGCGGATGTCCAGGAGGATCGTTTCGTAAGTCATGAATAAAATTCCTTGTCAGAGATTGCGCGAAATGACCATGCGTTGAATGTCGCTGGTGCCTTCGTAGATCTGGCAGACACGCACATCGCGGTAAATGCGTTCCAGCGGGAAGTCGTTGAGGTAACCGTAACCGCCGAGGGTTTGCAACGCCATTGAGCAGACCTTTTCGGCCATTTCCGAAGCAAACAGTTTGGCCATCGACGCCTCCACCAGCGCCGGCTGACCGCTGTCGCGCAGGGCCGCAGCGTAATGCACCATCTGCCGGGCCACGGCGATCTGCGTGGCCATGTCGGCGAGGCGGAACGCGACGGCCTGGTGTTCGATGATCGGCTTGCCGAAGGTGTCGCGCTCGCGGGCGTAATCACGCGCCGCTTCGAACGCGGCGCGCGCCATGCCGACGGCCTGGGAAGCAATACCGACGCGGCCGCCCTCAAGATTCGCCAGGGCGATTTTATAGCCCTCGCCCTCCTCGCCCAGCCGATTGGCTACCGGGACTTTGACGTCCTCAAAGAGAATCTGGCAGGTGTCTGAAGCGTGCTGGCCGAGTTTGTCTTCGACCCGCGCGACCTTATGGCCCGGCGAATCGGTCGGCACGATAAACGCGCTGATGCCGCGCTTGCCGGCGCTCGGATCGGTCACGGCAAACACAATCACCACCCCGGCATTCTGCCCGGAAGTGATGAATTGTTTGCAGCCATTGAGCACGTAGTGATCGCCTTCCAGGCGCGCGCGGGTTTTCAGGCTGCTGGCGTCAGAACCGGCCTGCGGTTCGGTCAGGGCAAAGGCGCCGAGCATGGCGCCGCTGGCCAACGGCTTGAGGAACCGCTCGCGCTGATCGTCGTTGCCGAACTTGAGAATCGGCACGCAACCGACCGAGTTGTGCACGCTCATGATCGTCGAGCAGGCGCCATCGCCGGCAGCGATTTCCTCCAGGGCCATGGCATAGGCAAGATAGCCGGTTTCGCAGCCACCCCACTGCTCCGGCACGAGCATGCCGAAGAAGCCCAGTTCAGCCATCTCAGAGATGGCCTCTTTGGGGAACCGGTGTTCGCGATCCCACTCGGCAGCGAACGGTTTGAGACGCTCCTCGGCAAACTGCCGGGCCATGTCACGGATCTGTTGTTGGTCTTGGTTGGGAATCATGGTGAATCCTTAAATCCGGGTTACCACAAAGAACCCCTGTGGGAGCGAGCTTGCTCGCGAAGGCGGTGTGTCATTCAACCCTAATGTTGGCTGACAGAACGCCTTCGCGAGCAAGCTCGCTCCCACAGTGATTGTTGTTTACCTCAATAGAGGCATTCCACAGCCATGGCCGTGGCTTCGCCGCCGCCAATGCAGATGGCCGCAATCCCGCGTTTGAGCTGTTTCTGCCGCAGCGCCGCCAGCAGCGTCACCAGAATCCGCGCGCCCGACGCACCGATCGGGTGTCCCAGCGCACAGGCGCCGCCGTGCACATTGAGCTTGTCGTGCGGGATCTGCAGATGCGTCATCGCCGCCATGCCGACCACGGCAAACGCTTCGTTGACTTCAAACAGATCAACCTGATCCAGCGCCCATCCAGTCCGCTTCAGCAGGGTTTTGATCGCGCCGATCGGCGCGGTCGGAAACAGCCCCGGCGTGTCGGCGAACGCCGCATGACCATGAATCACCGCCAGTGGCGTGAGGCCCAGTTGCTGCGCGTGAGACTGGCGCATCAGCACCAGCGCAGCAGCGCCATCGGAGATCGAACTGGAGTTCGCCGCCGTCACCGTGCCGCCTTCGCGGAAGGCCGGTTTCAGCGAGGCAACTTTGTCGAGTTTGGCTTTCGGCGGTTGCTCGTCGTGACTGATCAGCACCTGTTCTTTGCCGACGGTCACGGTCAGTGGGACGATTTCGTCCTGGAAGCTGCCATCCTTGATCGCCTGCTGTGCGCGGGTGGTCGAGGCGATGGCGAAGGCGTCCTGGGCTTCGCGGCTGAAGCCGTTGGTCTCGGCGCAATCCTCGGCGAAGGTGCCCATCAAGCGCCCCTTGTCATAGGCGTCTTCGAGGCCGTCGAGGAACATCGAGTCGAGCACACGGCCATGGCCCATGCGATAACCGGCGCGGGCACGATCCAGCAAGTACGGCGAGTTGGACATGCTCTCCATACCGCCAGCGATGACCACATCGGCACTGCCCGCGAGCAGCATGTCATGGGCCATGATGGTGGTTTGCATGCCCGAGCCGCACATCTTGTTGACGGTGGTGCAGCGGGTGGATTTATCCAGCCCGGCGCCCAGCGCGGCCTGACGTGCCGGAGCCTGACCGAGGCCGGCGGGCAATACGCAACCGAACAGCACTTCATCAACCGCATCGCTGGCGACACCGGCGCGTTCAACCGCGGCCTTGATCGCGGCGGCGCCGAGTTGTGGAGCGGTGAGGCTTTTCAGCTCGCCCTGAAAGCCACCCATTGGCGTACGCACGGCACTGACGATAACAATCGGATCGTTGGAAACAGTCATGATGGTTCCTCCTTACTTGGCCGCCATGCGCAAGGCGCCGTCGAGACGGATCACCTCGCCATTGAGCATGCTGTTTTCGATGATGTGCCGCACCAGCGCGGCGTACTCGGCCGGCTTGCCCAGGCGCGGCGGGAACGGCACGCCGGCGGCCAGCGAGTCGCGCACTTCGGGGGTCATGCCGGCCATCATCGGGGTTTCGAAAATGCCCGGGGCGATGGTCATTACGCGAATGCCGAAACGCGCCAGTTCGCGGGCGGCCGGCAGGGTCAGGCTGGCAATCGCGCCTTTCGATGCCGAATACGCGGCCTGGCCAATCTGCCCGTCGAACGCGGCGACCGAGGCGGTGTTGATGATCACGCCGCGTTCGCCGTCGGCATTGGCTTCGCTTTCTGCAATGGCCGCAGCCGCCAGACGCAGCATGTTGAAACTGCCGACCAGGTTGACGTTGATGACCTGGGCGAAACTGGCCAGCGCATGCGGACCGTTCTTGCCGAGGATCTTCTCGCCCCGGACGATGCCGGCGCAGTTGACCAGACCGTTGAGGCTGCCAAACGCGGCGACGGTCGCCTGCACGGCGGCTTCGGCCGCGGCTTCGTTGCTGATATCCGCGACGACGCTTTGCGCACCCAGGCGCCGGGCTTGAGCGGCGAGCGCTTCGGCATTCATGTCCACGAGCATCACCTTGGCACCGGCGTTCACCAGCAGCTCAGCCGTGGCGGCGCCGAGGCCAGAAGCGCCGCCGGTGACGATAAAAACCTTGTTGTCGATCTGCATGTCGGTGTTCCCTTGGATTCAAGCTGAAACGTTGTGCGCCGCGGCCTCTTGAGCCTTGGCGATTTCCTGGTTGCGCAAGATAAAGCGCTGCAATTTGCCACTGGGGGTCTTGGGCAATTCGCTGACAAATTCGATTTCACGCGGGTAGGAATGCGCGGCCAGGCGCTTGCGCACGTGCTGGCGCAGTTCTTCGGCCAGCTCCGGCGCCGCGCGATATTGCGCACTCAACACGACAAAGGCTTTGACCAGTTCGGTGCGCTCCGGGTCGGGTTTGCCGACCACCGCCGCTTCGACCACGGCCGGGTGTTCGATCAGCGCGCTTTCGACGTCGAACGGGCCGACGCGATAGCCGGAGGTGGTAATCACATCATCGCTGCGACCGACAAAACTGATGCTGCCGTCCGGGTTCCATTCCACGGTGTCGCCGCTCAGGTAGTAATTGCCGACGAAGGCCTTGGTCGGTGCGCCTTCGTAACCGCCGAACCAGCACATCGGTGATTGCCCACGGTCAATGGCGAGGATGCCCGGCTGTCCGGCCCCGAGCTCGTTGTAGTGCTCGTCCAGCACAACAATGCGATGGCCCGGCGAGGCGAAACCGGCGGCGCCAATGTGCACCGGGTGATCGAGGCCATGGTGATTGCACAGCACCATGCCCAGCTCGGTCTGGCCGTAATGATCGTGAATGACCACGTCGAGGTTGTCGGCGAACCAGCGGATGACTTCCGGGTTCAGCGGCTCGCCAGCGCTGCTGACGACGCGCAGTTTGCCTTTGACCGACTTGGCGAACGTATCACCGCCGGCAATCAGCAAACGGTACGCCGTCGGCGATCCGGTGAGGTTGGTGATGCCGTACTTGTTGATCACCCGGCAGGTGCTTTCAAGGGTGAACGGCCCGTCGTAGAACGTGATCGGGTGTCCCATCGCCAGCGGCCCGGTGACGCCGAAATAGATGCCGTAGGCCCAGCCCGGATCGGCCACGTTCCAGAAGGCATCTTCGGGACGCAGGTCCACCGCATCGCGGGTGTAACTCTGGAATGCAACGATCGCTTTAAGCGGCACCGACAGCGCTTTCGACGGCCCGGTGGTGCCCGAGGTGAACATCAGCAGGAACGGGTCTTCGCCATTAAGCAGTACCGGTTCGCAGATGTTCGAGTGATTGCCCAGTTCGGCCCAGAAACTGAAATCGCCGCGCACGATGCCCTGGCCTTTGCTGCCGCCGACCGTAACGATGGTCGGGCAGTCGGCAACTTCGGCGAGTTTCGACCGGTTGACCGCGTCAGTGACCACGACTTTCGCCCCGGAGCTGTTCAGCCGGTGTTCGAGGGCTTTGGGGCCGAATGCGGTAAACAACGGCTGATACACCGCGCCAATTCGCCAAGTAGCGAACACGGTGATGAGCAGTTCGATGTTGCGCGGCAGCAAACCGGCGACCCGGTCGCCCTTGCGCACACCTTGGGCGAGAAGGAAATTGGCGAAACGCGCGGCCTGGTCCTGCAAATCGCTGAACGTGTACGTCGCGCTGGCGCCGTCGCGACCTTCCCAGAACAGCGCAATGCGCCCGGGCAAGGCATGGCGATCGCAACATTCGACACAGGCGTTGAGCGCCTCAAGCGTACCGCTGAGCGCGGCCTCCACGGTGTGCTGATAATTGAACTGTGCGGTGGCAGACAGGTAATCGCGCATTGCCAGAATCCCTCGGTGTTTTTATTAGGCTGGGAACCGTAAACAACAGGGGAATAGTCGCGCTGCGGGGCTTGGGCGGCAATGGTCAAAGCTATCAAAGTGGCTGACTGGTTTGGCCAAGGCTTGGGAAATGTGTCGCCGGGTCGGACGCTTTCGCGAGCAGGCTCGCTCCCACAGGAGAATGCATTGCAAAGTGTGGGAGCGAGCCTGCTCGCGAAAGTGCCGTTATAAGCGCCGCGAAGCCGGGGTCAGACGACCTCGTTGAGAATCAACGTCCGGTAGTGCCCAGGATTCGATCCGGACCACTTGCGAAACGCTTTGTAAAACGAACTGGCATCGGCAAAGCCCAGCCGCGCCGCAATCTCGACAAAACTGATCGAAGGCTCAGCCAGCCAAGTGATTGCCAACTCCTTGCGCACGCTGTCCTTGAGGCCTTGATAGGTCTGCCCCTCTTCGGCCAGGCGTCGGCGCAGGGTCGAGGCGGACATGCACAGTTGCTGGGCCAGTGCCTCGGTTTCGGGCCACTGTTCGGCTGGCAGTTGCCGTAGATCGTGCTTGATCCGACTGGCGAGGCTTTGCGGGTCGCGGTACTTCACCAGAATGTTGGCCGGGGCGTGAGCCAGGAAGCGTTTCAGTTCTTCGGCACTACGCTTGATCGGCAGATCGAGGCAATCGGCGGAAAAAATCATCCGCGTGCGCGGGCGGTCGAAGCGCAGGTTGTCGGAGAACATCACCTGATAGTCATCGATGAACGCCGGTTCCGCGCAACGCAGCTCAATTGCCAGAATCGGTATTCGCCGCCCCGCCAGCCAACAGGCGACGCCGTGGACGATCATCCAATAAGTGAAATAAGTGAAGGCGCGGCGCGGGTCTGCGTCGTCTTCGAGCAGGACGATTTCGGCGAGGCTCTGCTGACGCACCAGTTGCGCCGGCAGCCGTTCAAGCATCAACGACAAAAAACTCAAGCCGCTCTCCAGACCCGCCGCCAACGTCGGTTGCGCCATCGCGCTGCGGCACAGAAAGGCCAGGCTGCCGGACTTGAGCTTGCGCGGGTCCATGCCGAAGAATTCGTCATCGCCGCGCCGGGCCAGCAGACGCCAGAGCCTGGCGTACTGCGAGGCCGGCACCCTGCCCTGATCCGTCATTAGCAACGCCGGATCGATGCCGACCTTGTTCAACGCCTCATCCGTGGCCGCGCCCGGCGCACAGCTTTGCAGCAGCGCTTCGCGCACCAGTTGGATGGCAATGGTGTCTTTTTCCGCCATGGAGCGAGGTGAGCCTTGTTGTTTTTGGGGTGGTGGGCATCTTAACCCAGCCTCCCGCCCCCCACACAGTTCCCTTGTAGGAGTGAGCCTGCTCGCGATGGCGTTGTGTCAGCTAACAAGATGTGACTGATAGACCGATATCGCGAGCAGGCTCACTCCTACAGGGGATCTGTGTGAAACGAAGATTGTGTTTGTTCAGCTCAGGTTCAGCTAAATGTCAACCAATGCCATTTGGGAATGAGTGTCATTATGTTACAACTTAGCCACCTATCTAAATCACCGTGGTTGCCGAATGCTCGTTCCCTTTCTGATCATGCTGCGCGAAGGCATCGAGGCCGCGCTGATCGTTGGCATCATTGCCAGCTACCTGCAGCAAACCGGGCGTGGCCAGTGGATGCCCGCCGTGTGGATTGGCGTATTTCTCGCCGCCGCCCTCGCCCTGCTGGTCGGCGGTGGTCTGGAACTGGTCAGCGCTGAATTCCCGCAAAAGCAGCAGGAACTGTTCGAAGGCGTCGTCGGTTTGCTCGCGGTTGGCATTCTCAGTTCAATGGTGTTCTGGATGCGCAAGGTCGCCCGGTCGATCAAGCATTCGCTGCACGCCTCGCTGGATCAGGCGCTGACGGCATCGAACCATCAAGTCATTGCACTGATCGCCATGGTCTTTTTCGCCGTCGCTCGCGAAGGCCTGGAAACCGTGTTCTTCCTGCTCGCCGTGTTCCAGCAAAGCGAAGGTGCGGGCGCGCCGATCGGTGCCCTGCTCGGGCTGGTGCTGGCGGTGATCGTCGGCTTCCTGATCTACAGCGGCAGCCTGCGCCTGAATCTCTCGGCGTTCTTCAAGTGGACCGGACTGTTCATCCTCGTGGTCGCCGCCGGGATTCTCGCCAACTCGGTGCAGGCGTTGCATGAAGCCGGACTGTGGAATCATCTGCAGACCGTGCTTTTCGACTTCAGCGCGACACTGCCGATGGACGGCCCGCTCGGCTCGGTACTGGCCGGCATGTTCGGTTATCAGGATGCGCCGACCGTGAGCACCCTCGGCGCCTACCTGATTTACCTCTTGGTGGCGCTGGTGATGTTCTTCCTGCCGGCCCTTGGCCAAGCGGCGCCCACGACTTCTGTTTCCAGCCAATAAGAGCCCTCATGTCTAACACTGAAAACCCTCAGGCCTCGCTTCCCCGCGCCCTGCGTTTGGCGCTGGCCGGCTCGGTGCTGCTGATGATCGCCGCCGGCGGGCTGTTCTGGTACGCCTCAAACATGGCGGCGGCCAAGCGCCAACACAACCACGACGAAATCGTCGTCAACATCCATCCGCACAGCTGCGAACCCAATGCGCTGACAGTGCCGGCCGGACGCGCCAGTTTCCGCATCGTCAACCGCTCCGAGCGTGCGGTCGAGTGGGAGATTCTCGATGGCGTGCTGGTGGTCGAAGAGCGTGAAAACATCGCGCCGGGCCTGAGCCAGGTGATCAACGCCAATCTGCAACCGGGCGACTACGCAATCACCTGTGGCTTGCTCAGCAACCCGCGCGGCACCTTGCACGTGACGCCGACGGCAGCCTCCGATGCCGCCGCCAGGGCCAAGCCGTCGATGGTCGCGTTCGTAGGACCGCTGTCGGAATTCCGTGTGTATTTGGCCGTTCAGGGCAGCGCCTTGATCAAAGCGGTGACGGCGCTGGATCAGGCGATTACCAGCGGCGATCTTGGTCAGGCGCAAGCGCTGTACTTGCCGGCGCGTGCCGCTTATCAGCGTCTGGCGCCGGCGGCGCAGCGTCTGGCCGAGCTGGATAACCGCATCAATGCCCGCGCCGATTACTTTGAAAAGCGCGAGCAGGACCCGGCTTTTGTCGGTTTCCATCGCCTCGAATATGCCCTGTTTCAGCAACGCAAACTCGACACCGCTGCGCCGATTGCCCAGCGCCTGCTCGCCGACGTCAGTGACCTCAAACAACAGTTGCTCGCCCAGTCGCTGCCACCGGAGCAACTGGTCAGCATCGTCGTGCGCAACCTCAACAGCCTCGCCGACGTTCGCGCCGCCAGCGGTGAAGAGGAGCGTTACAGCCACAGCGATCTGAACGGTTTCGCCGCCAACGCGCAAACCGCGCATAAGGTCGTCGACCTGTTGCGGCCAATGCTGAGCAAATCTGCCGCTGGCCTGTTGCCAGACATCGACCAGGCGCTGGGCGACTTCGACAGCCAGCTCAACGCCCTCAAGTCCGCCGACGGCTACGTCAGTTACGACGCCGTATCCGCCGAGCAACGCCAGCAGATTGCCAACAAAGCCAAGGCCCTGGCCACGGCTTTGAACGGCATCGACCCCGCCCTCGGCCTCTCCGGCCTGTAAGCAGAAGACCTATCGCGATGAAAGAAATCGAACCCCTCAATCTGCAGCGTCGCCGCGTCCTGATGGGCATGGGCGCCGCGGGTGTCGCCCTCGCCGGTTCGGCCCTGAGCTGCCCGGCCATGGCCGCCGCCACGGCGCAGGTGACCGAAGCGCCGAGCAGCGACAAGACCGAAGATCGCCACGATTTCCACGGGATGCACCAGACGGGCATCGTCACGCCACGCCCAGCCTCAGGCATGCTGGTAGCGTTCGATGTGCTGGCGTCTGATCGCGAAGACCTCGAGCGGCTGTTTCGCACCCTCAACCAGCGCATCGCCTTTTTGATGAAGGGCGGCCCGGTGGCGCAGATCGATCCGAAACTGCCGCCGCCGGACTCCGGCATTCTCGGCCCGGTGGTCACTCCGGATAACCTGACCATTACCGTATCGGTGGGCGAATCGCTGTTCGATGAGCGCTTCGGTCTGGCCGCGGTGAAACCCAAACGTCTGCAACGCATGGTCGGTTTTCCCAACGATGCGCTGGATGCCGACAGCTGCCACGGCGACCTGAGCCTGCAGTTCTGCGCGAACACCGCCGACACCAATATTCACGCCCTGCGCGATATCGTGAAAAACCTGCCAGACCTGTTGCTGGTGCGTTGGAAACAAGAAGGCAGCGTGCCGCCCCAGGCGCCGACCAAACCCGGCGTACCGGCGCAATCGGCGCGCAACTTTCTCGGCTTTCGCGATGGTTCGGCCAACCCTGATTCCAACGATGGCAAAGCCATGGACCGGATCGTCTGGGTGCAGCCGGACAGCGATGAGCCGGCCTGGGCGGCCCATGGCAGTTATCAAGCAGTGCGCATTATCCGTAACTTCGTCGAACGCTGGGACCGGACGCCATTGCAGGAGCAGGAAAGCATTCTTGGCCGGGTCAAAAGCAGCGGCGCGCCCATCGGCGGCCACAGCGAAAGCGAAGTGCCGGATTACAGCAAAGACCCAGCCGGCAAGCTGACCAAACTCGATGCGCACATTCGTCTGGCCAACCCGCGCACCGCCGCGAGCCAGGCCAACCTGATCCTGCGTCGGCCGTTCAACTATTCCAACGGCGTCAACAAAAACGGCCAGCTCGACATGGGCCTGCTGTTCATCTGCTACCAGGCCGATCTGGAAAAAGGCTTCATCACCGTGCAGACCCGCCTCAATGGCGAGCCGCTTGAGGAATACCTCAAACCGGTCGGCGGCGGTTATTTCTTCACCTTGCCGGGCGTCACCGGCGATCACGACTTCATCGGTCGCTCACTGCTTGCCGCCACATCCGCCCAAACAACCGCATAACACCCAACCGACACTGGAGCCGCCCCCATGAAAAAAACGCCACTTGCGTTATTGCTGACCCTTGGTTTGCTCAACACCCCGCTGTCGGCGTTCGCCGCCACGGCGCCGCTGGATCTGGTGGGGCCGGTGTCGGACTACAAGATTTATGTCACGGAAAAGCTCGACGAACTCGCCAGTCACACCCAGCAGTTCACCGATGCGGTGAAAAAAGGCGACTTGGCCACCGCGCAAAAGCTCTACGCGCCGACCCGTGTCTATTACGAGTCGATCGAGCCGATTGCCGAGCTGTTCAGTGATCTGGACGCGTCCATCGACTCGCGTGTCGACGACCATGAAAAAGGCGTGAAAGCTGAAGACTTCACCGGGTTCCATCGCATTGAATATTCGTTGTTTGCGGAAAAATCCACCAAGGGGCTGGATGCCTTGGCGGACGGTTTGAACAAAGACGTGCAGGATCTGCAAACCCGTGTCGCCGGCCTGACCTTCCCGCCCGAAAAAGTGGTGGGTGGCGCAGCGGCGCTGCTGGAGGAAGTCGCGGCGACGAAGATTTCCGGCGAGGAAGATCGCTACAGCCACACTGACCTTTACGACTTCCAGGGCAACATCGACGGCGCGAAAAAGATTGTCGATTTGTTCCGTGCGCAGATCGAACAGCAGGACAAGGCGTTTGTGGCCAAGGTCGACAAGAATTTTGCAACCGTGGATAAGATCCTCGCCCGGTACAAGACCGCCGATGGCGGCTTTGAAACCTACGACAAGGTCAAGGACAACGATCGCAAGGCGCTGGTCGGTCCGGTGAATACGCTGGCGGAAGATTTGTCGATGATGCGTGGGAAGTTGGGTCTGAATTGACCTTTTGTAGCGTCTGTTAATGCCCTATCGCGAGCAGGCTCACTCCTACAATTGGAACGCGTTCCCCTGTAGGAGTGAGCCTGCTCGCGATAGCGGTTTTGGCTGCACTATAAATTTGATCCCTTATAAAATCCGATACAACAACCGCTCAATCCTCACCCGACTCACCCGCTTGAGAAACTTCGCCACCCCCGCCGGGTAATCCGGTAGCGTCTCCAGCGTGTGGAAGCTGTCGATCCGCGTGGTATGGCGGAAGATGTTTTCCAATTCCTGCGCCCGCGGCTCCAGCCACTCGCCTTTGGGATCATCGATCAGCAGCGCGTTTTCCAGATCGAGGCGGAACGCCCGCGGGTTGAGGTTGTTGCCGGTCAGCAAGGTGTAGCGCTGATCGACCCACATGCCCTTGAGGTGATAGGTGTTATCGCCGTCGCGCCACAAGTGCAGATTCAACTGGCCGCTGTCGATGTTGCGCTGATGGCGCTTGGCAAAACGGCGCAGGCTGATTTCGTACAGATACGGCAGCGCCGCAATCACCTTGAACGGCTCGCTCGGCGGAATGTAGAAATCGTTGGCGGTCTTGTCGCCGACTACGATATCGATCTTCACGCCACGGGCCAACGCGCGGTTGATCTCACGGATCACCCCCAGCGGCAGGTTGAAGTACGGCGTGCAAATGGTCAGTTGCTGTTGCGCGCTGGCGATCAGTTCGAGAATCGCCCGGTTCAACGGGTTGTTCTTGCCCACGCCGAGCAGCGGGCTGACCGACAGGCCTTCCCTGGCCGTGCTGCCGGCGCTGGTGTCGTAAGTGGCGTATTTGAGGCGACTGCGCAGATCGCCGATGTCATTGCGCAGGCTGCGCGTACTCGGCAGGTTCGGCAGATCGAGGCGGTGCACGGCTTTGGATTCGATCAGCCCATGCTTGACCAGGTGATGCATCGAATCCGCCAACGCCTGGTTTTGCAGCACGTGATAGCGGTCGAAACGGTACTTGTCGAACTTGTGCAGATAAACGTTGTTCAGGCTCGCGCCGCTGTACACCACGCTATCGTCGATTACAAAGCCTTTCAGGTGCAGCACGCCGAACAGTTCGCGGGTTTGCACCGGTACGCCGTAGATCGGCACTTCGCTCTGGTGGGTACGGGTCATGTCCTGATACCAGGCGGCGTTGCCTGGCTGCTTGCCGGCACCGATCAGCCCACGCTGCGCCCGCAACCAGTCGACCACCACGGCAATCTCCAGCTCCGGGCGCTTGAGTTTGGCGGCGTGCAGGGCATCAAGGATTTCCTGACCGGCTTCGTCCTGCTGCAAGTACAGCGCGACGATGTAGATGCGCTGGGTCGCTGCGGCGATTTTCGCAAGCAGGCAACGACGGAACTCGGCAGCGCTCGACACAATGCTGACCGCCTCGGGGGTCAGCGCAAAGCTGCGCAGTTTGGGCAGCAGAGAACGTTTGAAAAGCAACGGCATAAGGCTCGCATGGGTTCGAATCCGAAGAGTTTGAGAGCTTACACCATCGTCTGCGTCGGGTCTTGTCAGTGTCTTTAGCAGCGCATCGCGAGCAGGCTCGCTCCCACAGGGAAATGCATTTCAAATGTGGGAGCGAGCCTGCTCGCGAAAGGGATTCCAGAAACACCGAAATATTCAATTGACCAAGGAGAACATCCGTTCTACTGTTTGCTGCATGAACGAATCAGCCAGCACCAACACACGCGACATCATCCTGGATGTCACCGAAAAGTTGATCTACAAAAGTGGCATCGCCGCCACCAGTATGGATCTTCTGGTGAAAACCGCCGGCGTCTCCAGAAAAAGTATCTACCGCTATTTTGCCGACAAGGACGCATTGACCGTCGCCGCCTTGCAACGCCGCGACCAGCGCTGGATGCACTGGTACAGAAGCGCCGTCGACCAGGCCGAAACCCCGGCCGATCGCCTGCTCAACCTGTTTACCGTACTCAAGGGCTGGTTCGCTTCGGAAGGCTTTCGCGGCTGCGCCTTTATCAACACCAGCGGCGAGACCGGGGATGCGCGTGACCCTGTTCGTCTGGTCGCCAAAGAACACAAACAGAAGTTGCTCGACTACGTGTGCGAGCTGTGTACCGAACATGGCGCCGAGAACCCGCAACTGTTGGCCAAACAGCTGCTGATCCTGATTGACGGTGCCATTACCGTAGCGCTTGTGATGGGTGATCACAGTGCCGCCGATAATGCGCAATGCATGGCGCGAAAGTTATTGGACCTGTAACGCCTTAATAAGCCGAACCCGTTGTTTGACTGTTCTATAAATCGGGAGACTGATATGTCTGCTGCAGCCCAGGTACGTCCGCCATTACCCCCGTTCAACCGTGAGTCGGCCATCGAAAAAGTGCGTCTGGCCGAAGACGGCTGGAATTCCCGTGATCCGGAAAAGGTCTCGCTGGCCTATACCCTCGACACCCAATGGCGCAACCGCGCCGAGTTCGCCAACAACCGTGAAGAAGCCAAGGCTTTTTTGACCCGCAAGTGGGCCAGGGAACTTGACTACCGGCTTATCAAAGAGCTGTGGGCTTACTCCGACACCCGAATCGCGGTGCGCTATGCCTATGAATGGCACGACGATTCGGGCAACTGGTTCCGTTCCTATGGCAACGAGAACTGGGAGTTCGACGAGAACGGTCTGATGTTTCAGCGTTATGCGTGCATCAACGACATGCCGATCAAGGAAAGCGAACGCAAGTTCCACTGGCCACTGGGCCGCCGCCCGGATGAGCATCCGGGGCTTACCGAACTGGGCCTCTAAGGCGAACACAAATCCCATGTAGGAGTGAGCCTGCTCGCGATTGCGATATATCTGTGAGATTTCCTCATCTGACACACCGCCATCGCGAGCAGGCTCACTCCTACAATGGTCATCTGGCGAATATGCACTTTGTGTACGACACAGCACCCATGGGAGCGAGCCTGCTCGCGAAGAGGCCCGACGGCTCGCCGCAACACCTGGAAATGAGTAACATGGCAGCCCTCCCCGCAGCCCACGTTCTGCGCCCTGCCGAATAAGCCGACTCCATGCCCTTCGAACTCAGCGTTGACCTCACCACCCTGGCCATCCTGGCCGCTGTCGCCTTCCTTGCCGGTTTCATCGATGCCATCGCCGGTGGTGGCGGTCTGTTGACCACGCCAGCCCTGCTGACCGCCGGCCTGCCGCCGCATCTGGTACTGGGCACCAATAAGCTCAGTTCAACATTCGGTTCGGCCACCGCCAGTTTCACCTTCTACAAACGCAAACTGTTCCACCCGCGACAGTGGACCCATGCGATTGTCGGCACCCTGGTCGGCGCGCTCACCGGGGCCATCGTCGCTCATTACTTGCCGGCGGAGTGGCTGAACAAAATGCTTCCGGTGATCGTCTTCGCCTGTGGCCTGTATTTGTTGTTTGGCGGCACGCCGAAAGCGCCGCTGGACAGTGACGCGCCGATCAAAAAGAAATGGCAATCGACCCAGGGCTTCAGCCTCGGCTTTTATGACGGCGTGGCCGGTCCCGGCACTGGCGCGTTCTGGACGGTGAGCAGCCTGCTGCTCTACCCGATCGACCTGGTCAAGGCCAGTGGCGTGGCGCGCAGCATGAACTTCGTCAGCAACATTGCTGCGTTGTCGGTATTTATATTTTCCGGTCAGGTCGACTGGATCATCGGCCTGTGCATGGGCCTGTCGGTCATGGTCGGCGCGTTCTTTGGCGCACGCACAGCGATCAGCGGCGGCGCCAAGTTCATTCGTCCGGTATTCATCACCGTGGTGCTCGGGCTGACGGTACGCCTAGCCTGGCAGCACTGGTTCAGCGTGGCCTAAGCGGCGCGCCACGTAGACGTCGATCAGGTAGCGCGCAATCGATCTGGACGCCGGCAACGGCGGCAGCGCATGCACGTTGAACCACTGGGCGTCTTCGATTTCATCTTCCTGGCAGACAATCTCGCCGCCCGCGTATTCAGCGTGAAAGCCGAGCATCATCGAATGCGGGAACGGCCAGCATTGGCTGCCCATGTACTGAATATTCTTTACCTCGATCTGCACTTCTTCGCGCACTTCACGAATCAGGCAGTCTTCGGCCGACTCGCCCGGCTCGGCAAAGCCGGCGAGCGTGCTGTAGACACCGGCGACGAAGCGCGGCGAGCGCGCCAGGAGAATTTCGTCGCCGCGAGTGATCAGCACGATCATGCTCGGTGAAATCCGCGGATAACTGCGCAAGTCACACGGTTGGCAATACATCGCCCGCTCGCGTGGCACTTGCGTCATGGCTTGTCCGCAATTGCCACAGAAGCGATGCTCACGGGCCCAGGTGCCGATCTGCGCGGCGTAACCAAGCACTTTATAGATCGTCTGGTCGCCTTCCAGCATGAACGCCCGCAAACCTTTCCAGCCGCATCCCGGCACCTCACTTGAACGGTGCAGTTCGAGCAGGTAGACCGGCTCGCCGTCGAGATGGCCAATGCCGTGTTCGGCAAGGACGCAGAGGTCCTGACGCTTGAGCCACTGCCGTGGAAACAGTGCGCCATTGTCATCGAACAGAAAGCCTTCGGGGCTGCGCGCGACGGCCCAGCCGCCGGGTTGGTCGGTGTCCAGTACTGCGGTGGTCCAGCGAGATGTCATGGTTTCTCAGTCCAGAAATTCGGGTTTCTGTTTGCTCATATGGGCGGCCATGGCCACGCGCAAGTCGTTCGATTGCAGCATGGCGGCGTTCCAGGTGGCAACGTATTCGAGGCCGTCGTCGATGCGATGGTCGCGCATGTAGCTGATCATTTCCTTGGTACCGGTGACCGCAATCGGCGACTTCGAAGCGATGTCGCGGGCGATGTCGAATACGCCTTCAAGCAACGCGTCCTTGTCGCTGTAGACGCGATTGACCAAGCCGATGCTGCGGGCCTCGTCAGCGCCGAAGGTGCGTCCGGTGTATGCCAGTTCACGCAGCATGCCGTCTCCGATGATCCGCGGCAACCGTTGCAAAGTGCCAACATCGGCGGCCATGCCGATATCGATTTCCTTGATCGAGAACTGCGCATCTTCGGCGGCGTAGCGCATGTCACAGGCGGCGATCAGGTCGATCGCACCGCCCAGGCAATAACCCTGGACCGCCGCCAGTACTGGTTTGCGGCAGTGGTCGACGGCATTGAACGAGGCTTGCAGGGCAAGGATCTTGCGCCGCAGCAAACGCGCGTTGCGGCCAACGTCCTTGCCCAGTTCATTGGCAACGCCGGCGAGCATCATCAGATCAATGCCAGAGGAGAAATGCTTGCCATTGCCGCTGAGCACCACCACGCGCACTTCGTCGGTGTCATCGATCCACTGGAAGATTTCGATGATCTCGCTCCAGAATGCCGCGTTCATCGAGTTGATCTTTTCCGGACGATTGATCTGCACATGAGCGATGTTATCGGCCAGTTCGACGCTGAAGGCGGAGTATTGAGGCATGGCAGTGTTCCTTTTACCGGGCGGGAAATGAGGCCCGAACTATAACAAGGCAGTGGGGCGGCGGTTCGGCCAAATACGGGACTGGCTGACGTCTTGCGCCAGCCAGTCCGGCCTCTTCGCGAGCAGGCTCACTCCCACATTGAAATGCATTTCAATGTGGGAGTGAGCCTGCTCGCGAATCGCCAGATCATCCAACATAAATCATCGAATCAAACGATTTTTCAACTCACTTCAGCCCCAGCTTATACAGCGAGCCATTCTCTTCATCCGTCAGCACATACAGATAGCCATCCGGCCCTTGTCGCACATCGCGGATGCGCTGATTCAACTCGCCCAGCAAGCGCTCTTCGTGCACCACCTTGTCGCCGTCGAACTGCAGGCGGATCAGCTCCTGAGTGACCAGCGCGCCGATGAACGCGTTGTGCTGCCACGGTTTGAAGCGGTCAGCATCATAGAACGTCATGCCTGTGACACCCGGTGACTTCTCCCAGACATGGTGCGGCGCCACCGCCCCTTCGACAGTCTTGCCCTGCGCTTCGGGGATGGGCTGCATCGAGTAGTTGATACCATGGGTTGCCAGCGGCCAGCCGTAGTTCTTTCCGCGCTCGATGATGTTCACTTCATCGCCACCGCGCGGGCCGTGTTCGTTTTCCCACAGCGTGCCGGTCCACGGGTTAAGCGCCGCGCCTTGCGGGTTACGCAGGCCATAGGCCCAGATCTCGGGGCGCACACCGGATTGGCCGACAAAGGGGTTGTCGTTCGGCACCTTGCCGTCCGGGTAGAGGCGTACGATCTTGCCTTGCAGCTTGTCGAGATCCTGCGCGGTGGGCCGGTCGTTGTTCTCGCCCAGGGTGATGAACAGATAACCGTCGCGGTCAAACACCAGCCGCGAGCCGAAGTGATTGCCCACCGAGAGCTTCGGCTCCTGACGGAAGATCACCTTGAAATCCTTCAAACTCTTCAAGTCATCGGACAGGCGCCCGCGCCCAACCGCGGTGCCAGCCTTGTTTCCCGCGCCGCCGCCCTCGGCGTACGACAGATAGACCAGGCGATCCTCTTTGAAGTCCGGCGACAGCACCACATCGAGCAAACCGCCCTGCCCCTTGGCCCAGACCTGCGGCACGCCGGAAATTGGCGCCGACAGCTTCCCGTCGGCAGTCACCACGCGCAGATTGCCCGGCCGCTCGGTCACCAGCATGCCTTGACGGTCCGGCAGAAAAGCCAGCGCCCAGGGATGTTCAAGCCCTGCGGCAACGGTGGTGACTTCGAGCGTGCCCTGTTCGCTGTTCAGCTCTTTGGGCACGGCGGCAAATCCCGGCGTGCTGATCAGCGCGCCGGCACACAGTGTGGCTAGAAGGGTTTTACGCAACATGCACGATTCCTTTTGTTCACTTGAAAGGCTGACAGAACCGCAGTCCTGCCGTTCAACGGTTGCTGCCGGTATCCCGCGGGGGCGGGTTGGGAATGAAGGTTGGCGGTTTGGCCGGCACCGAGCGAATCGGCTGACCGTTGCCAACCCCGCGGTTTTCCAGGGTGGGCTGACGGGGCGTCGGCACGGTATTGGGGGCGCGGACCGGGGGCGTGCTCGGCTGGGTGCCCTGCATGCTGTTGGGGTTGGCCCGGCGGATCGGGCTGTTATAGGGATTGTTGCTGTCGCCGGTTGGGCTTTGAGCCAACAGGATGTCCGCCTGAACCAGACCGCCACTGAGGGCCAGGACGACGATACCAAGCACGATTCGGTTCATGACGCTGCCTCTCGATGGACCGGGGATAGAGCCTTCGAGCCCACGCTACGCTCAGGGTTCGGATTTGTTAACCCGTCAGCCTTAAACAACATGTAACACGACTTGACCAAGTGACGGTCAACCCTGCATTCCGGGGAAACTTTCCGTAACGGCCGCAGGTCATCCGATCATCACTCGGAGAACTGACCATGGCTCGGGCAATCTGGAAAGGCGCAATCAGCTTCGGACTGGTACACATCCCTGTTGCGCTGGTTTCAGCGACATCCTCGCAAGGCGTGGACTTCGATTGGCTCGACAGTCGCAGCATGGACCCGGTCGGCTACAAACGCATCAACAAGGTCACCGGCAAGGAAGTGACCAAGGAAAACATCGTCAAGGGTGTCGCCTACGAAAAGGGCCGTTATGTGGTGCTCAGCGAAGAGGAAATCCGCTCGGCACATCCGGTGTCGACGCAAACCATCGACATCTTTTCCTTCGTCGACGCCGAGCAGATTCCCCTGCAAAACATCGACACGCCTTACTACCTGGCCCCCGACAAGCGCGGTGGCAAGGTCTATGCCTTGCTGCGAGAAACCCTGAGCAAGACAAACAAGGTGGCCCTCGCCCGTGTGGTGCTGCATACGCGGCAATACCTCGCGGCATTGATGCCACTGGAGTCGGCGCTGGTGCTGGTGAAATTACGCTGGCCGCAGGAAGTGCGCAGCCTCGATGAGCTGGCATTGGGCAGCGAAGTGACCAAGCCGCAGTTGGCCAAGGGTGAGCTGGACATGGCCAAACGTCTGGTGGAAGACATGAGCGGCGACTGGAGTCCCGAAGACTACAAGGATGAATTCGAAGACAAGATCATGGCCCTGGTCGAGAAGAAGGCCCACGAAGGCAAGATCGAGGACGTCGAGACAGAGGCTGGCCAGGAAGAGCGCAAGACGGCCGATGTTATCGATCTGACCGAGCTGCTTAAACGCAGTCTTGGCGGGAAAGCACCGGCCAAGCCCAAGGCCAAATCAAGCGCTAAGGCGGCGCCGGCGAAGAAGACCAGGAAGGCGTCAGGTGGTTAATGCTTTGAAGCGAATGGCCCGTTCGCGAGAAGGCTCGCTCCCACAGTAGATTTGGGTGAATGCCGATGCTGCATCCGACTCAAGACCAATGTGGGAGCGGGCTTGCTCGCGAAGGGGCCAGCAAGGCCAACCAAGGAATCAGATCAGAATGAAGATCGCCAGCAACCCAGCGAAAATCGCCCATTTCTCCAGGTAATACCGCGTGCGATTACGTTTCTTCAACTCTTTGCCACGCAAGCGAATCTTGTAGATTTTGGTGAACAAGCGGTTGATGCCGCCAGTCTTGTCGCCGGCATCGTTCGGCGCACCTGCCGCCGACATTACGGTACGGCTGAACCAGCCGTTGAATGCCGCCGCCCAGCGATACTTCATCGGGCGCTCGATGTCGCAGAACAGAATGATGCGGTTTTTGTCGGTGGTGTTTTCCGCGTAATGGATAAACGTCTCATCGAACATCACCGCTTCGCCATCGCGCCAGTGGTAATTCTCACCGTCGACATTGATGTAGCAACCGGCGTCGTTCGGCGTGTCCAGGCCCAGATGATAGCGGTAGGAACCTGCATAAGGGTCGCGGTGGCGCACCAGTTTCGAACCCGGTGGCAGTTCGGCAAACATCGCCGCTTTGATCGACCCGATGCCCTGCACCAGTTCAGTGGTGCGCGGACACAGTTTCATCGCCGAAGGATGGCTGTCGCCGTACCACTTCAGGTAGAAACGTTTCCAGCCAGTCTTGAAAAACGAGTTGAAGCCGACATCGTCGTACTGGTTCGAGCGCTTGATCTCGCCAGCACGCAACAGGTTCTGACCTTCGGCGCGAATCTCTTCCCAGTGCGCCTGCAGTGGGCGCAGATCGGGGAAATCCGCCGGATCCAGATATGGCTTGTTGGGGATTTTCGAGAACAGATAAAGGAAGCAGTTGATCGGCGCGAGAAACGTCGAGTGGTCACTCAGTTGCCGTCCCAGCTTGTGGCGGACACGTCCACGCAAATGAACGTAGGCAATGGAAATGACATAGATAGCAGCAATGATGAGTTTCACGGAAATCGTCACACGTCAGAAGTGAACAAACTGCGCGCCCCGGCGGCCTGAGGCCCAGCGTCTTATGCAGCGGTCTGAATACACATGGCACGTCCCTGGCCCGCGCCGTAACCGGACGCTCGGTGAAAAGGTGGCATTTTAGCCACACTTTGTAACCGATAGTGAACCTTCATCTGTGAAAAACTGTGCGGCGCTTGGAACAAGCGCCGGCCGTGGCTCGTCACCTCCCATTGAAAAGAATCGACCATGCCGGCGCGAGGATTGAAATCCTTGCGCCGGCATTCGGCCCGAGTGATCAGTAACGGTAAACGGCGGCTGCGCCCGTCTCGGTCGGCATCGAGCGCTCGGGCGGTACAACCACCACCTCGCCGCCCTGGCGGATCACCGCCAGAATCAGCTCGTCGAGTATGTCCTCCGAATGAATTTTTGCGCTGGGCGACGCGTCGCGATTGATTGCATTGGCCGCCAGGGTGCCGGCAATCTCACGTTCGGCTTCAACCAGCAACAAAGCCACCCTGCCCTCTGCCGCTGCTTTGGCAATGTCCGGCAAATCGCGCCCTGCGGTCCCTTGACCGAGCGCCACACCAAAGCGATCGAACGCTTTGTCCAGTGCATCGTCGTGGCGCTGGCGCAACAGGGTTGCGCAAGTCGCGGCGAGCTGCGCTGGCTGCAACGTCGCCGGATCGCGCTCGATGCCATCAGGCAACAGAAACGGGTTATGGCTTACGGCACGAAAAACCGCCTGGTTTTCCGCCAGAGCGACCAGCACCAGCGGCAGACAGCACTGGCGTGAGCAGTGTTCGGTAATCGCCTTGTCGACAGCGCGGAAGAAGCGCTCGCGGTCGATGTTGATTTCGTCTTGCTTACCGCCGCCGCCCGACTCATGCATCATCGGGTCACCGCGCTCGCCGCCACCGCTGAAACCGTCGGGGTGGCCCTGTTGATCGCGCGGCGTCAGTTCGTCGCCAAGCGCGTCGACCTGACGGGTGGGAACCGCGGCAGGCAGCTCGACCTCCTCCATTTGCTGCGCCGTGCCTTGGTACATCCGCACGCTGTCACGGGACAGGCAGAGCACCTGGCAGCGATCAGTCACCGGCACCAGCCGCAGCAACGGTTTGAGATACGGGTGGCTGTTGACAATGACAATTTCCCGCACCGCCTGCTGCAGCCCCAGAACAATGAAATGCTCATCGCCAGCGAACACTGCAATGGACGCCGGGCAGGTGTTCCAGAACGCCTGATCGTCCAGCAGCTGATGAAACGGCGCGAGCAGACGATCCTTGTCTGCCTCGGGACTGTGTTCCTCAAGCAGACCTTCCAGTTGCCTGATCAGGTTCTTGAAGCGGATCGGGTCTTGCGTGCGCTCCGGAAAGGTTCGATGAGCCGGCATGAACAGGCTGAGGTTGAGACGACCACTGAGCGCCAGCAGCGTGCCCAGCGTCTCGTGGGTAAACGGTTGAATCCGGGCCATGACAACACTCCTTACTCTTTCTCCAGATCAGCTTGTTTGGCGAGGAACTCGTCCTCGAGCAGGGCGTCGATTTCCGCTGGCGAATCTTCCCGCACCGGCGGTGCCGTCAGGCGTCCGGTGGATTCGACGCGCGGCGACAAGCGCCCCACGAGATGCTCAAGGGCATGGCTGATTTTCTTCGCCGCGCCGGCGACGGCCAGCTCGAGGCTTTCGGCGTGATGGGTGGCCGAAAGCGAGGTGTGCCCCTTGGGATGGGCCTCGATCTGGCAGCGCTTGTCCTGCGCTCCGGCTTTTTGCGCATTGACATCGCCAACGTGAATTTCCAGCCGGGTCAAATACGATGAGTAGCGGTCCAGCTCATCGACCACCAGGCTGCCCACCCACTCCTGCAGTTCGGCGCTGCCTTCGATATGGTTACTGTCTACTTGTACTTGCATGGTGAAATACTCCGCGTGCTGGGGTCCGTGTTTTCGTCAGTCATCGTCATTCTCCTCTGAGGCTATGCCGGATCCTGCGGGACCTTTCGGCAACCGTAGCGACGAGGTCTTCAGGCAATCTCGCTGTTCGCGCGCAAGGCTTTGCACGGTGAATTCATAGGCGTCGTCCGCCGCGTTTTTCAGCAATTGCCAGTCGTCGCGAGTGATCCACTCGTGCAGCAGCAATTCGTCGGCCCGCGAAATCAGCGTGCGGTGATAATCCTCCGGAAAATCCAGGCGATAGGCGTCGTCTTCCAGCAACAGGCGCCACGCTTTCAGTTCCATTTCAAGATCGGTTTCACTCACGGCGGTGTCCTTCTCGAGTCGGTGGTTTCACATCACGTTCGATGTGAAACCACGCGTTGCACACGGCTCAGCTCACTTGGTCGAGCAGGTCTTTGCGAATGATCTGGCGAACCGTGGCCAGGTGTGTTTCTTCCTGGTCCAGTGCGTGCTTGAAGCGTTTGGCAATCAGCGGATGACCGCCCTTCTGCGCCAGTTCGATGAGCAACTCCCAAGCCGCGTTGTCCTCCAGTTCAATGGTCAGGATCGCACTCATCGACTGCGACACGGTGGTGCGCGGATCGGTCAACACTTGCAGCACGCCCATCGCCTTGACGCCGGCCACGTCCGCGCACGGCGTCATCGCAGTGGGGTCGCCGCCGAGGGTTTCAATGGCTTCTCGCACGATGTTCATGTGCTCCAGCTCCTCGGCCTGAATCTGCCGTAGCGTGTCGACCAGCGCTGGATCGGCGCCGGGTGCCGACGTGGCCTTGGCGACCATGGCTTCATACAGGCGCACGCCGGTACGCTCGAACGCCAGACGCTCGCCGAGTTTGTCGATCAGCACTTCCGGGGCCTTGCCGATGGTTTTGTCTATCGCGGTCTTGACCATGCCTTTGGTGGTTGCCGGCGGCGGCACCGAACCGATCAGGTCAGCCTCGCGAATCGCGCGTTCACGTTCAGCGGTGTAGTCGCTCATGTCGCCCGGCACATCGGCCGGAAACATTCGGGTCGCCTCCAGTTGACGAGCCGTGCCTTCTGGCGAGGTTTGAACGCCGGTGCGATTGGTGCCGAGGGTTACTTGAGGTTCGCTCATTGCTGTTCTCCCACTTCGTTGAGTTCCGTACCGGGTTTAAAGGTGTAACCGGCCGAGACGATATTGGCGGGCACGCCTTCGCTGTTGAGCTGAGCGCGGTAATCAAGGGAGGGCCGTGCTTCGCGTTCCTTGGGCACGTAATCGATGCCATGCGCACGCAGGTCAACCTCGCGCGACAAGGTTTCACGCACGAAATCCCGCTGACTCTTGAACTCGATCATGCGCGGCAGTGGCCCGGCGAGCACTTCGGCGGGATCGCGTCGTTCGTACTTTTTGAACAGTTCACACGCAAGGTTCAGGTGCCCCAGTTCGTAGTCGACAAAACGTTCCCACATCGCTTTCAACCGTGGGTTTTCCTCCTGCTCGGCGCAACTGGCGTAGGTGTAGACCTCCATCGCTTCGTGGACCAACCACTTTTCCATGAACGTCTCGGCGGGGTCCTGCAACGACCCGTACTGGGTGACGTGTTGCTCTTCGACGGAGGCGATCTCGGCGTACAGGGCACGCGCCACCGGGTCAGCAAACAGCGGGCCGATGTTCATGTAGTAATCATGGGTCTGGTATTCGGCGCCGGTTATCAGCGCGGCATGGATTTTGGTGATCAGCGCCGCGCTGTCTTTTTCGTAGTTATCGCGCAAGTCGTCGCCGGGTGCGCGATGGTGCTCGCTGGTCGGCCGACCGGGCACCAGGTCCGTGTAGCCTTGCAGGATATTATTGGCATCCTTGCCTTCGAGCCGGTCGAGCATGGCCGCGTAGCGATACAAGTGATCGAAGTCTTCGAGCAGGCCAAACCGGTAAGTCTGCGCCTGATACGGATCCGGCTCGTTTTGTGCGACCGCCGCCGTGACTTCTATCGCCACTTGCTCATAGGCCACTGTGGTTTCAAGTGGCGAATGGTCGGCCGAGAGCAGCCAGTTGATCGAGGTCATCTGATGCTGCTCGGCGCGGCGAATCTGCGCGAGCGGCAATTGCAGTTCCTTGTGAAATCGCGCCCCGAAATGCTTGAGTCGCAGGGCGTCGGACTCTACCCCATTCATCAGGATCACCCGCACGCGGGTGAACGCATCGTCATCCAGCTTGCTGATCGGCTTGCCGGCCAGTTCGCGCCAGGTAAACGTCTGCTTGTCCAGCGGGGTGCCCTTGTTGTCCAGCAAATTGTCAATTTTGGTCATCAGTTGCTCTCCTTCATCAGTCAACACGCAATGGCTGTCGAGGCCCGCTGTTCAAAGTCGACTGCGTCCGCGATCCGCCCATTCCGCTGTCTCGACGGATGGCGTTTCACAGCGAAACGGCCGTATGCAAAGGTTTGCGGTCTCAAGGAGATGACCAGAAAATCGAGGAAAAACATCGGTTTTATTGTGCTGAAACCCGATGAGCGGTGAAGCACCCCGACCTGCCGACGAGCGCAGCGAAGCTGGCAAAACCAGCACAACCCTCAGCGCTCCTGCAACATCGCCTGCATCTGCCAGAGCGTGCGAAAGCGACCTTGGCGAAGGCGCAGTTCATCAGGCGGGCCGTCTTGCACAATCTCGCCTCGCTCCAGGACCAGCACCCGATCGAAGCTGGCAATGGTCGAGAGCCGGTGCGCCACCGCGAGCACCGTTCTGCCACGCATAAGATTGGTGAGGGCGCGCTGGATAATCGCTTCGGAATCCGAGTCCAGCGCCGACGTCGCCTCGTCGAGAATCAGAATCGGCGCGTCCTTGAGAAAGGCCCGGGCCAGACCCAGGCGCTGACGCTGGCCACCGGAAAGTGTCACCCCACGCTCACCGACCAACGTGTGATAGCCGTTGGGCAAGGCCTGCACGAACTCATCGCAGAACGCCTGCCGCGCGGCATCGATAATCTGCTGCTCCGTGGCGTGGGGCTGGCCGTAGCCGATGTTTTCCAGAATGCTGCGATTGAACAGAGCCGGCTCTTGCGGCACGACGGCAATCTGTCGACGCAAGCTGTCCTGGCTGACCGAACGGATGTCGCGGTCGTCGATAAGGATCACGCCGCTTTGCACGTCATCCAGGCGTTGCAACAAGCTGAGCAAGGTCGACTTTCCCGAGCCGGAGGTGCCGGCAATGCCAACGCTTTGCCCGGCCGCAATGTCGAGGAAGAAATGCTTGAACACCTGGCAGCCGTCCGGGTAGGCATAGCTGACGTCGAGCAGTTTGATGCTGCCGCGCGTCGGTGCCAGCTCGTGCGGCGTATCGCGCAGCTCGTGCGGTTGAGCGATGATCCCGAGCGTCTCGGCGATCACACCCATTTGCTGGCTGGTGTCGACCAGCGCCAACGCAAGGTCGCGCGAGCCGTGCAGGATGCGGAACGTCAGCGCGCTGACCATCACCACATCGCCCGCGGTGACTTCACCCTGGCGCCACAACAGGATCGCCCACCCCAGCATCGCGCCGGCCATGATCGACAGGCAGATATCGTGCAGCACCCGCGCCTTTTCCAGGTAAATCCAGCTGCGCCGATGCGCGCGGGCCTCCACGCCTATCTCGCGCTCCAGGCGCTGGCGTTCGCGTTCACGGCCGGAGAACGCCTTGATGGTCCAGACGTTGGACACCAGGTCGACGATCTCGCCACCGACGCGCGCCGACTGCGAGGCAAAAGCGATGTGGCGATTCCGGCCGCGCACGCCGACCACCGTGAGCAATGCCGCCACCAGCAACACGCAGACGATCAAGGCCAGCGCCATGGAATCGCGGACCGCAAACAACACCACCACCGCACCGAGAAAGTCCACACACGGCGGGACGATGCGCCACGCCAGACCACCGTAGACAACATCGGCGGCACCGCCCGCCGCGGCCACCCGGTTGGCCAACGACCCGCTGAAGTGCCGTTTGAAATAGCGCATCGGGTGGCCGGTCAGGTGATGAAAAAGATCCACGCGCAAATCCGCGCAACTGCCGACCACGGTGTGACAACCCACCCAGCCGCCCAGGCGCCACAGCACATTTTCGACAACGATCAACGCGATGAACAGGCTGAACGCGCGCCACACTTGCTCGGTCTGCGCGTCTCCGGCCATCGCATCGACGAGCATTTTCATGCCGTACTGCACCGCCACCGCACAACACGCAGCGCCAATCACCAGCGACAACATGGCGCTGAAATGAAACGGACGCACCCTGACGTAACGCCATAAAAATGCGCTGGCGGTGGCTGGCAATGGCGCGTCACGCAAGTGCTGAAAGTTCATCGCTGCCAACGCTCCCGCTGCCTGCCATCAACGCCGTGCGAACACGCGTTGATCTGCGCGTCAACCTGCGCAAGCTCGACGCACAACGGATGAAAACCTGCGCGCTCACCTTCGCCATCGGGATAGCCGAAGACGCCGGTGGGGCAATAACGGTCGTCATCCCAGCCTGGATAATCGAGAAACGGATACCAACAAATGCCTTGCACCGGCACCCCACGCTCGAGCGCCAACCGCACTTGATCGACGACATAACGCAGCCAGGGCACCCGCTCGAGATCCTCCGCCCCGGTTTCTGAAATCAGTAACGGTCGCTGGTAACGTTGATGCAGCTCTTTGAGCATGCCGGCCAGCGGGCGGTAATCCGGCTCACCGCGCTGGATCCGAGCCCCCTCGAAATACCACTGGTTATGCGGGTAAAAGTTCGCGCCGATGATGTCCAGGTAATGCTCTTGTCCGCCCAGTCCGGGCCATTGGCGCCCGGTGAGCAAATCCCAGGCTTCGAACTGTGCCAGCCGGTAGCGCTCGGCGTGTTCCCTGTCCTCGCTGCGCCGCGAAGCCGAGATGACGTTGATCAACGGGTCGCACTGCACGAACCGCGCAGCAGGCGCGTGCGCTCGGATCGCTTCGATCGCGGCGATGCTTGCTCGCACCAACTGGTGCTTGAGTTCTTGCCCGCGTCCCTGGGCGCCGGGGTTGAAATAACCGACGTCGCCCCCCGCCCAACTCCAGAACGATATCTCGTTGATCGGCGAGTAAAACGGCACGCTGACACCCTCGTCGATCATCAATCGCGCTACGGCCCCGGCGAACCGGGCGAAGTGCTCGACGAAGGACGGCTGCCAGATGTCCAGATGATCCGGGTAGCCGTAATGGCAGAGGTCCCAGACCACTTGCAATTGCCGGCCTTGCGCCGCTTTGAGCATCGGCAGAAAACTGCTCCAGTCGTAGCGACCCGGACTGCGCTCGATCAAGTGCCAGCGCAGTCCGTCCCGCGCGCAACGGATATTCAAATCGCTCAGATGCCGATAATCCCTGTCCGCCCATTGCGCATGGCCTGTGCTGCAGAGCAAGTCCAGACGCCGGCCATCCCGGCGCCGATGACTGGAACACTCGTAGCCGGCCATCACGAAGCTGTCGAAGAGCGTGCGATGCACACGCTCGGCGGGTTCGCGTCCGTCACCCTTCGACTGTGCCGTCATCAGGCGTCCAGCCCCGCTTCGGCCGGCAACGCTGCGCTCTGCGCTTCGATATCGCGGTACAGCGCGAGCGCCTGCCCGACGACCTGATCCATGTTGTAGTACTTGTAGGTGCCCAGGCGACCGAGAAACGTCACGTTCGGCGTTTGCTCCGCGAGCGCCCGATAGCGTTTGTACAACTCGGCATTTTCAGGCCGTGGCACGGGGTAATAGGGATCGCCGTCGTCACAGGGAAATTCGTAACTGATGCTGGTACGCGGATGAGTCTGCCCGGTCAGATGTTTGTACTCGGTGATGCGCGTGTACCGCACCTCGGGGTCGGGAAAATTGACCACCGCCACCGGTTGATAGCGTTCCTGCTCCAGCGTCTGGTGTTCGAAGCGCAACGAACGATAGGGCAAGCGACCCAACTGAAAATCGAAATATTCATCGATCGGCCCGCAGTAGATAACGTGCCTGAACTTCACGGCATGGCGCACTTGCTTGAAGTCGGTGCTCAACAGCAGATCGATTCGCGGATGATCGATCATCCGCTCGAACATCCGCGTGTAACCGTCCCGGGGCATGATCTGGAACGTGTCGGTGAAATAACGATCGTCTTCATTGGTGCGAGTCGGCACCCGCGAGGTGACCGACTTGTCCAGCGCCGAAGGATCGAGCCCCCACTGCTTGCGGGTATAGCCGCGAAAGAATTTTTCATACAGTTCGCGACCGATCTGGTTGACCACCACGTCCTCGGAGGTGCGAATCGTCGCCACCGGTTCCGCGCGCTCGGCCAGAAATTGTTCGGCCTGTGCCGACGTCATCGACAAACCGTAGAGCGCGTTGAGCGTCGCCAGATTGATCGGGATCGGCAGCAACTGACCGTCAACCTTCGCCAGCACCCGGTGCTCGTAGGGGCGCCACTGGGTGAAGCGCGACAGGTAGTCGACGATGCGCTGGGCGTTGGTATGAAAAATGTGCGGACCGTATCGGTGCACCAGCAGGCCAGCCGCATCGTAGTGGTCGTAGGCGTTGCCGGCGATGTGATCGCGACGATCGATCAGCAACACTTGGCGACCGAGACCTTCGGCCAGCCGTTCGGCGATGACACTGCCGGCAAACCCGGCACCCACGATAAGGTAGTCATAGGCACCGTCTGCGCCTTGGCGGGATGGGCCCGATCGGGCGGCTTCAAGGGTTATCTGAGGCATTCGATCTGCTCCTTCATGAAACGGCAGGTGTTGTCCCAAGACATGCCATCAATGGCCGCGTTGGCTTTTTGCAGAAATTCGTCGGTGCCTTTGAGCGCCAACGCGCGTTCAATGGCTTCGATGAACGCCTCGGCCGTGCCCGCGATGAACACGGCGCCGCTTTGCCCGTAGCCGCTGATGACGTCGTGGATCGGCGTCGACACCACCGGGCAGCCGCCGGCCAGATATTCCGGGGTTTTGGTCGGGCTGATAAAACGCGTGGAAGCGTTGAGCGCGAACGGCATCAGCGCCACGTCCCAACCGCTGAGATACGCCGGCAGCTCGGCGTATTGCCTGGCGCCCAGGTAATGAATGTTCGGCCGTTGCGGCAGCGTCTGCGGGTCGATCTTGACGACCGGCCCGACCAACACGATTTGCCAGTCGGCACGCCGCTGTGCCACTTGCTCGATTAATTCGATATCGAAACGCTCGTCAATGACGCCAAAAAAACCCAGGCGTGGCCGCGCGATCGGCGCCTGATCCGCCGGTTCCGACAAGGCCTGGCGCGCTACCGCAAAGTGCGCGATATCGACACTGCTGGGCACCGGGTAAGCGTTGCCATGCTGGCGTTGCTTGACCTCCCACAAACTGACGCCGCCGGTGAACACGACGTCCGCCCTGCCCATCAATAGCCGTTCCATGTCGATCAGTTGCGCCGGTGCGCCCTTGAACGCCGACAACTCATCCATGCAGTCGTAGACCGTGACCTGAGCGTCCAGGTGATCAGTAAAAGCCAGGCTCATCGGCGTGAAATACCAGAGCAGAAGCTCGCCCTGCGCGCGTCCGGCCAGCAACTGGTCAAGCAAACTGCGCTGCGCCTGCACGACGGCTTCAGGACTCAAGCCCTCGGGCATGTGCGGGACCACCACCTGGATTCCTTCTGCCGGGGTCGAGGTGTCCAGCCAGGGCGTATCGCCAGGCGAAATCACCGGTTCTTCAAAGAAGATCACGTCGTAGTTTTTCGCCAGACGCGACATCACGTGCTGCGGTCGCTGGAAGACAAAACCCCAGCGCAAGTGAGACAGGCACACCAGTGTGGGTCGAAGCTGTGGCGACAGTTCGACAACATTTTGTGCAGTGAGAATCGGCGACTGTTCAGGTTGTTCGGCAAGGTTCATGGCATGGCCCTTATCAAGAGAAGGAAAGACGGCTCAAGGTCGAGCCATCGGGCCGTAACACCCGTGAAACAACGGGTGTCCGGCATCTCTCGATGAGTCCGTACGGCTCTTGAAACTTGGAAACACGGCGTTCACAAGGCGTTCAAAAGATCCGTGATCGAAGCCGATGAACTGCACATACCGGCTGGCCAACCGGTTTGAACTCCGCACTCAAAGTGCCCCCCTACCCTTCAACAGGCAACGTTGCTGCTGCCGCTGCGACGGCGGCAAATCAACGAAACAGCCAGCGAAAAAATCATCGTGATTGAGGGCGGGCGCATGATCTTGATAACGGGCGGTGCGGGATACATCGGTGCGCACGTCGCACTGGAGCTGATGAACAAAGACGAGGACGTGCTGATTCTGGACAACTTGTGCAACAGCCGACGTTCAGCCATCGACCGCATCAGTACGCTGGCCGGCAGGCGGCCCGGATTCGTCCAGGGCGATGTGCGAAACCGGCACTTGCTCGATACGCTGCTGCGCGATTACCCGGTCGATGCGGTGGTGCATTGCGCCGGACTCAAGGCCGTCGGTGAAAGCGTGCATGAGCCGTTGCGCTACTACGACAATAATGTCGGCGGCAGCCTGACCCTGTGCCAGGCGATGGCCCAGGCTGGGGTGTTCACGCTGGTGTTCAGTTCATCGGCAACGGTGTATGGCGACTGCACGACGATGCCGATCAACGAATCGTGTGCCACCGGGCAACCGACCAATCCCTACGGGATGTCGAAACTGATGGCGGAGAACATCATGAAAAGTGTCGCCAGCTCCGATCCGCGCTGGTCCATCGGCCTGCTGCGTTACTTCAATCCGATCGGCGCGCATCCCTCAGGTCTTCTGGGCGAGGCGCCACTCAACCAGCCGAATAATCTGCTGCCTTATCTGCTGCAGGTTGCGAGTGGGCAACGCGAGGCTTTATCTGTGTTCGGTACGGACTACGCAACGCCGGACGGGACCGGCGTGCGCGATTACATCCATATCGTTGACCTGGCGCAGGGACATACCTGCGCCCTTGAGGCGTTGGGTCAACGCAGCGGGGTGAATATCTGGAATCTCGGAACGGGACGCGGCTATTCCGTTCTGGAACTGGTCAGCGCCTTTGAACGGGTGAGTGGCGTGCCGATTCCGCTGGCGTTCAAGGCGCGCCGGCCGGGCGATGTGACCTGCTGCTGGGCAGACCCGCAAAAAGCCGCCGATGAATTGGCCTGGCGCGCGCGCCACTCGTTGGAAACAATGCTCGCCGACGCGTGGCGCTGGCAATGCAACCAGCTGCAAACCGAGTGGGTTCAACAGGCCAATTGAAACCCGCGTTGCCCTGAGGCGGGTCGCACCGCCCGCCCGCGCAAGACCGCCCGCTGCCTGCCATCGCCGGTGGCGGGCGATGGCTTGTCGCGTCGCCATACAACTGCCTTCTTGATTATGCGACAATGCGCGCAATGTCCAACATGATCCCCGCATGCATCGCTCAGCAGCCTGGCCACCACGGCCAAAGGTTGCTGGCGGCGCATGCGCGTTGGCTCAACTCAAGCTCAGACTGGGCGGAGCCGGAAAAGCTCCAGATTGGTATCAAGTCGGTATCAGGCACATATGACCAGCTCTAAACCATTGATAGGTAAGGTAATTGATCTCCACAGCTAACATCACGATGCAGTTCGGCGCCAAGCCGCTCTTCGAAAACGTTTCGGTCAAATTCGGCGCGGGCAATCGCTACGGCCTGATCGGCGCCAACGGTTGCGGCAAGTCGACCTTCATGAAAATCCTCGGTGGCGATCTCGATCCGTCCGGCGGTCAGGTCATGCTCGAGCCGAACGTGCGTCTGGGCAAGCTGCGCCAGGACCAGTTCGCCTACGAAGAATTCACCGTGATCGACACCGTGATCATGGGTCACGAAGAGCTGTGGAAGGTCAAGGCCGAGCGCGATCGCATCTACTCGCTGGCGGAAATGTCCGAAGAAGACGGCATGGCCGTCGCCGAGCTGGAAACCGAATTCGCCGAGATGGACGGCTACACCGCCGAATCCCGCGCCGGCGAACTGCTGCTGGGTCTGGGCATTCCACTGGAACAGCATTTCGGCCCGATGAGCGAAGTCTCGCCAGGCTGGAAACTGCGTGTGTTGCTGGCGCAGGCACTGTTCTCCGATCCGGAAGTGCTGTTGCTCGACGAACCGACCAACCACCTGGACATCAACACCATTCGCTGGCTGGAAAACATCCTGACCCAGCGTAACAGCCTGATGATCATCATCTCCCACGACCGTCACTTCCTGAACAGCGTGTGCACGCACATGGCTGACCTGGATTACGGCGAGCTGCGTCTGTTCCCAGGCAACTACGACGAGTACATGACCGTGGCGACCCAGTCCCGCGAGCAATTGCTGTCGGACAACGCCAAGAAAAAAGCGCAGATTACCGAACTGCAATCGTTCGTCAGCCGCTTCTCGGCCAACGCCTCCAAAGCCAAGCAAGCCACCTCCCGCGCCAAGGCGATCGACAAGATCCAGCTGGCCGAGGTCAAGCCTTCCAGCCGCGTCAGCCCGTTCATTCGTTTCGAGCAGAACAAGAAGCTGCACCGTCAGGCAGTCATGGTCGAAAAAATGGCCAAGGGTTTCGATGGCAAGCCGCTGTTCAAGGACTTCAGCTTCCAGGTTGAAGCCGGCGAGCGCGTCGCGATCATCGGCCCGAACGGTATCGGCAAAACCACCCTGCTGCGCACCTTGGTCAACGAACTGACCCCGGATGCCGGTAGCGTGAAATGGACCGATGCTGCGGAACTGGGCTACTACGCTCAGGACCACGCCCACGACTTCGAAGACGACGTGACGCTGTTCGACTGGATGGGCCAATGGACTCAGGGCGAGCAGATGATTCGCGGCACCCTGGGCCGCATGCTGTTCTCCAACGACGAGATCCTCAAGTCGGTCAAAGTCATTTCCGGTGGTGAGCAAGGTCGCATGCTGTTCGGCAAGCTGATCCTGCAAAAGCCGAACGTGCTGATCATGGACGAACCGACCAACCACCTGGACATGGAATCGATCGAGGCGCTGAACCTGGCGCTGGAAAACTATCCGGGCACGCTGATCTTCGTCAGCCACGACCGTGAGTTCGTATCGTCCCTGGCCACGCGCATCATCGAGCTGAGCCCGAACGGCGTGACCGACTTCAGCGGCACTTATGACGACTACCTGCGTAGCCAGGGCGTCGTGTTTTAAGGGCAGCTTTTAGTTTCAAGCTGCAAGCTGCAAGTTGAAAGCCCTGTCCCTGGTGACGGGGCTTTTTTGTATTCGGCGTTGTTGATCGTTCCCATGCTCCGCGTGGGAATGCAGCCCGGGACGCTCCGCGTCCCAACAGCGGACGCAGAGCGTCCATGGAGGCGTTACCACGCAGAGCGTGGGAACGATCATCGTTAAGGCGAAGTAGTTAGCCTGCTTTCCTTTATCCCAAGCCCGCGCCATGATGTTCACAACTCTCACACCGCCGCCCGCGAACGAGTTCCCATGTCTGTGCAGCAGCCGCCATCACAAAGCTCTCTGGCGATCACCCTGCAGATCGTCTCCATCGTTTTCTATACCTTTATTGCCTTTCTCTGCATCGGTTTGCCGATTGCGGTGTTGCCCGGCTATGTGCATGAGCAACTGGGTTTCAGCGCGATCGTTGCCGGGCTGGTGATCGGTTCGCAGTACCTCGCTACCCTGCTCAGCCGACCAATGGCCGGGCGTATGTCGGACACGCTCGGCACCAAACGGGCGATCATTTATGGCTTGTGGGGGATTGTCCTCAGTGGCGCGCTGACGCTGCTCTCGACGTTGTTGCAAAGCTTTCCCCTGACCAGCCTGTTGATTCTCATTGCAGGGCGCTTGCTGCTTGGCATCGCCCAAGGTCTGATCGGTGTTGGCACCATCAGTTGGTGCATGGGCCAGGTCGGTGTCGAGCACACAGCCAAATCCATCGGCTGGAACGGCATCGCCTCTTACGGCGCAATTGCCATTGGCGCGCCGCTGGGCGTGGTGATGGTCGCCGAATACGGTTTTGTCAGTCTGGGGATTGCCTTGTCGGCGTTGGCGGCGGGGGCATTGTGGTTGATCCGCAATAAGCCATCGGTGCCGGTGATTCGTGGCGAGCGCCTGTCGTTCTGGACTGTGTTCGGCAAGATTGCGCCGTATGGCCTCAGCCTGACGCTAGCCTCGATTGGCTACGGCACGCTGACCACGTTCATTACGCTTTATTACCTCAACCGTGGCTGGACCGGCGCGGCCTACTGCCTGACCGTATTTGGCGCGTGTTTCATTCTGTCGCGGCTTTTGTTTATCTCGGCGATTGCCCGGTTCGGTGGGTTTGCTTCGGCCATCGTCTGCATGACGGTGGAAACCGTCGGACTGGTGATGCTGTGGCTGGCGCCCTCCACCGCTTATGCGCTGATTGGCGCGGGATTGGCGGGGTTTGGCCTGTCGCTGGTTTATCCTGCGCTGGGCGTTGAAGCAATCAAGCAAGTGCCGAGTTCCAGTCGTGGGTCGGGACTGGGCGCTTATGCGGTGTTCTTCGATCTGGCGCTGGCAATTGCCGGGCCGTTGATGGGCGCGGTGGCGTTGAATCTGGGGTATTCGTGGATCTTCTTCAGCGCGGCGATGTTGTCGGTAGCCGGGTTGGGCCTTACCCTCCTGCTCAAGCGCCGCGCTACTTCTTGACACCAACGATCCCCATTGTAGGAGTGAGCCTGCTCGCGATAACGGTGTGTCAGTTGATAAATGTGCTGACTGACACGACGCTATCGCGAGCAGGCTCACTCCTACATGGGATAGGTGGTGGCAATCAGATTATTGATCCGCCGTCTGCATGCCCGCCCGCGTTGGTTGGCCCAGCGCATGGGCGAAGAAGCGTCCGGCTTCGGAGATCAGGTTGCGGTGGATGTCCTGGCGGTCAACGCCATCGGCATCGGTGCACAGCGCCGGCATGGCGAGGATCTGCTCGGCGGTGCACGGCGCCATGAAGACAAAGTGCCCTGCACCGGCGAGCAATTTGAAATCCGGCGCCGTCGGCAGTTTGCGCGCCAGCGCGGCGGCGTTTTTGTCGAAGGCGACCAGTTTGTCGCCATCGCCGCTATAGAGCAGCACCGGCACATGCACATCGGCCAGGGTATGCCGGCCGAATTTCAGGCTCAACGGCGCCATCAGCAGTAACGCATGCACGCGCGGGTCGGCCACCGGCTGCAAATCATCGCGGTCGACAATCAGTTCGCCCTGGGTGTTGCAGGCGTCATGGTCATCCGGCCGCTCCTGGCAGTAGCGGCGCAAGCGATCCAGGTCCGGCTGCGCCCCCGACAGGATCAGCGCCGTCTCGCCGCCCGCCGAATAACCGATCACACCGACCTGGTCAGCGTTGACGTAGGGCGCGAGCATGGCATCGCCGAGGGTCGCAGTGATTGCCGCAGAAATCTGGATTGGACGCCCATAAAGATTGCTCAAGGTGCCAAGTCGACTGTGGTCACGCGAGTTGTCGCCGGGGTGAATCACGGCCACCACCACAAAGCCCTTGCGCGCCAGCGATGTGGCGAGGTCGTGCAGCGCCAGCGGTGTGCCGGTGTTGCCGTGAGACAACATAAGCATTGGAAAGCGGCCAATGGCGACTTTGCTGTCTTCGCCGGCCTCGACCGAGTAGCCCTCAAGCAGACTCAGGTGCTCGCGGTCGCTGGACGGATAAAACGCAATGGCACGCATCGGTTGCAGATCCAGCGGATCGAGCACGGTCATTTCGTGGTAGCCAACGCTCCAGACAGGGTGCCGCCCCGGCGCAGCCTGCACTGAATTCAGGCCGCCCAGCAGGCAAATCAGTAACGCTGCACAAAGACGCATCATCGGATGCCCCACCCTGTTGGACGTAATCGCCGGATGTACTGGAACTGCATAACCTGGGCCAGATTATGTAACAGCCAGAAACAAAAAACTCCGTATTCGGCCCTTGCGGAACCAGAATACAGAGTTTTTGGCGACTTACCTGAACAATGGCTGTTCCTTTACGCATGCCTTACGCGGCGGCGAACAACTGCTCAATGATGGTGGCCTGAGCGGCGCTCATCGCGTTGTTGCGGACTTCTTCGCCATAGGCCAGGCCTTCGGCGCGGACGATTTCGATGTCGGTGATGCCGAGAAAGCCCAGCACCAGCTTCAGGTATTCTTCGTGAGCGATGCCGCTGGCCTGCCCGGCGTGGATGCCGCCAGACGTGGACACGATCACCACTTTCTTGCCACCGCACAGGCCTTCGGGGCCGGCTTCGGTGTAGCGGAAGGTCTGGCCGGCAACCGCGACACGGTCGATCCACGCCTTGAGTTGGGTCGGCACGGTGAAGTTGTACATCGGTGCGGCGATCACCACGGCGTCGGCTGCGATGAACTCGGCCAGAGTGGTGGCGCTCAGTTCGGCTTCATGCTGCTGTGCCGCATCGCGCAGTTCAGCGCTGGTGCCGGCGGCGACCAGGGTGGTCGACGAAAAGTGGCTGATGGCGTCAGCGGCCAGATCGCGGTAAGTCACTACAGCGCTTGGCTCGGCGGCCTGCCAAGCTTTGACCACTTCGCGGCTCAACTGACGGGAAGCCGAGTTGTCGCCCAGAATGCTCGAATCGATATGCAGCAGTTTCATGTGGAATCTCCTGGAATGAATCGCCGGTGGCGGCGCAATGGAGACAATCCTACGCAAGAAACCAATGGATGATTAGCCGCCAACAATGCGATAGTTCGTCCTACTGATAGAACAGCGGAAATCCCATGCAAGACCTCAACGATCTCTACTATTTCGCCAAAGTCGTCGAGGCCGGCGGCTTTGCGGCGGCGGGCCGCTTGCTGGGCATACCCAAATCACGATTGTCGCGGCGCATTGCCGAACTGGAAGAACGCCTCGGTGCGCGTCTGCTGCAACGCACCACCCGGCAGCTCAACCTCACCGCCGTGGGCGAGCGCTATCTGCGTCACTGTCAGGCAATGCTGCTCGAAGCGGAAATGGCTGACGAGGCGGTGGCGAGCATGTCCAGCGAGCCGCGCGGGCGCTTGCGGGTGTCCTGTCCGACCGGTCTGGCCCATGAGATGTTGCCGGCGGTCATCAGCGATTTCCTCGGCAAGTTTCCGCAGGTTCAACTGGAGGTCGTCCTGCTCAATCGGCGGGTCGATCTGGTGGGCGAAGGCTTTGATGTCGCGTTGCGCGTGCGCGAACACGGTGACGAGGACCCGTTGCTGGTCACACGGCGTCTGCGTCAGGCGCAAATGGTCGTGGTGGCCAGTCCGGCTTTTTTACAGGGCCGCACGATCGTTCATCCGCAAGACCTCAAGCACCTGCCCGTGCTGGGCGCTCTGGAGGCAGATCGCATGGTGCATGTGCGCTTACTCGATGAGCAGGGCCACAGTTTCGAGCTGAACATGGAAGCCCGCCTGGGGATCGATGACTTTGTCGTGCGCAAGGCCTGCGTCCTCGCTGGCCAGGGCTTTACCCTGCTGCCGATGATGTATTGCGAAACCGAACTGCATAACGGCACGCTGGTGCAGATGCTGCCCGACTGGTCGTTGCCCGGTGGCTGGTTGCAGGCGGTGTACCCGCATCGACGCGGGGTGATGCCGGCGGTGCGCGCCTGGATCGACCACTTGGTCGAGTCGTTCAATGCCTGTGGGGAGCGGTTGTTATGAGCAAGGGAAAAATGAACGAAGCCGACGTCGCGGCATTTTGTCTGGCTTTGCCGGGTGCGCGGGAGGATTACAAGTGGGGCGGCGTGCGCGTCTTTTCGATTGCCGGCAACAAAATGTTTGCCTTGCAGGGACTGCGCGGGGATTCGTTGGCGTTCAAGGTCGACAAGGATCTGTTCCTCGGCCATTGCGACCGCCCGGGCATTCACCCGGCGCCGTATCTGGCGCGGGCGCAGTGGATCATCATGCACCCGCCCTACCCGCTGGGCGCCGAGGAATTGCAGGGCTTGTTGCAGCGCTCGCATCAGCTGGTGGTGAGCAAGTTGCCGAAGAAGACCCGCATCGGCCTGCTCCTGTAAACACACTGCCACTGTGGGAGCGAGCCTGCTCGCGAATGCGGTGTGTCAGGCGGCTCATAATCGAACATGAAATCGTCTTCGCGAGCAGGCTCGCTCCCACAGGAGATTGATGGCGGCTGTTAAATCAGGGTCAACAGGCTGGAGCCGAGGAATAACTGGTCAATCCAGAACACCTGATGCAGCAGCACAATCACCCAGAACAGAATCTGAAACGACACCTTGCGCGTCTTGTGCCGCAATACCTGCTGGGCGATCAGTGCGCCCGGCCAGCCGCCGGCCAGTTCAACTGCATGCAGGATGTTTTCCGGGGTGCGCCAGGCGTCGGCGCGCGCCTTGCGTTTGTCGGACCAGTACAGGAAAAACGCCAGCACGCTGACGATCCCGTACGCCGCGAGGGGCAGCAGGGAAATCCCCCGCAGCCACATCGACACTGAGCCGAACAACGGCAAGGCGCAAACCCCCAGCAGCACCAGCAGCTTGAGTTTCAGGTGCTGAATGTTGCCACTGGAAGGTCGGCCCTCAGGGCGACGTCCACGGGAATCGCTCATGGCTTGACCGCCGTCCAGTCCACCCAGCCGAACTGCCAGGTGGCGAGTATCACCAGGCCGAACACGATCCGGTACCAGGCAAACGCTGCATAACTGTGGTTGGCGATGAACTTGAGCAGGCCACGCACGGCGATCATCGCGAAAATGAACGCGGTGACGAAACCGATGGCAAACACCGGAAAGTCCGCCGGCACGAACAACTCGCGATATTTGTAGCCGGAATACACCGCCGCGCCGACCATGGTGGGCATGGCGAGGAAAAACGAGAACTCGGTCGCGGTCTTGCGCGACAGGCCGAACAGCAGCCCGCCGATGATCGTCGAGCCGGAGCGCGAAGTGCCCGGAATCATTGCCAGGCATTGCGCAAAACCGACTTTCAGTGCGTCTTGCCAGGTGATCTCATCGACCGTTTCGGCATGCACTTCGTGCTGGCGCTTTTCCGCCCACAACATGATGACGCCGCCGACCACCAGGGCCGCCGCCACGGTAATCGGGTTGAACAGGTATTCGTGGATCAGGTCGGCGAAGATTACGCCCAGCACCACCGCCGGCAGGAACGCGATCAGCAGGTTGGCGGTGAAACGCCGAGCGCCCGGCTGAGTCGGCAGCCCTACCACCACATCGAAAATCTTGCGGCGAAACTCCCAGACCACCGCGAGAATCGCGCCGAGCTGAATAATGATGTTGAAGGCCATGGCCCGTTCGCCGCCGAAGTTCAGCAAGTCAGCGACGATGATCTGGTGTCCGGTACTCGAAATGGGCAAAAACTCCGTCAGCCCTTCTACAACTCCCAGTATCAATGCCTGCAAGGCGGTCCAAAGATCCATCAATCCCCCAGAGAGCGATGCACGCCGGCATGCCCCGATAGTATTTTTTTACGTTCACTGCGTTCAGCGTAGCTTGAAAAAGCTGTACCGATTCCGCGCGCACAGGATCCACACGAAACGGTAAAAATTCCGTGAAATATCAATTTGCATTCAGGTTTTCACGCGCGGGGCCGAAATCCTAACAGACAAGCCTTAATAGCGCTGCGGCGTTATACGACTTGGGTCGCGTATGCCCGATCGGCAAAAGCTGATTGGATGCTCGCGGTTGTTTATTACAAGAACAAGAATCCGGAGTGACAGCGTTATGAACAGCTTGCGCAGTGTGTCGATCAGCCGACGCTTGTGGCTCATCTTGATAGTGGCGGTGGTCATGTTATTGACCTTGGGCGTGTTAATGCTCAAGCAGATCCACGAAGACCTGTATCACGCCAAAGCCCAGAAAACCGAACATGTGGTGCAGACCGCCAGCGGTTTGCTGACCTACTACCACGGCCTGCAAACCGCCGGCACCCTGAGCAAGGAAGCCGCGCAGACACAGGCGCTGACCGCGATCCGTGGCTTGCGCTACGACCAGAGTGACTATTTCTGGATCAACGACCTCACCCCCGTGATGGTCATGCACCCGACCAATCCCAAACTTGAAGGCCAGAATCTTTCGGCGATTCGCGACCCGGACGGTTTTGCGGTGTTCAACGAAATGGTCGCCATCGCCAAGGCCAAGGGCGCTGGCATGGTCAATTACCGTTGGCCGAAACCGGGCGCCACCGACCCGGTGGCGAAGACGTCCTACGTCAAGTTGTTCGAACCGTGGGGCTGGGTGATCGGGTCCGGGGTTTATGTGGATGACGTGCAGGCGGAGTTTCAGGATCAGATGATCAAGGCTTCGGCCATCGGCCTGGCGATTGCGCTGATCATGGCGCTGCTGGTGATTCTGATTGCGCGCAGCATTGTCCGTCCGCTACAGGAAACCGTGAACGCCATGGCCAACATCGCCAGCGGTGAAAGCGACCTGACGCGCAGCCTCGATACCCATGGCAAGGACGAGGTCACGGAACTGGCCCATCACTTCAATGCCTTTACCGCCAAGCTGCGTCGGGTCATCGGCGAACTGCAAGTGTCGGCCAGCGCGCTGGGCCAGTCCTCCAGCGAACTGGGCAACGATGCCTCCCAGGCCCAGCAACGCAGCCAGCAGCAATCGCAGCAAATGGAGCTGGTCGCCACGGCGATCAACGAAGTCACCTATGGCGTGCAGGATGTTGCCAAAAACGCCGAGCATGCTGCTGCGGAAATGCGCGATGCCGAAGCGCAGGCGCAACAGGGCCAGATCAATATCGATGGCAGCTTGCAGCAGATCGACAAGCTGTCCGGCACCATTGATCAAGCGGTTGAAGTGATTCGCACCCTGGCCGCTGAAAGCACCCAGATCGGCAGTGTGCTGGAGGTGATCCGCTCGATTGCCGAGCAGACCAACCTGCTGGCGCTCAACGCCGCGATCGAAGCCGCGCGGGCCGGCGAGCAAGGTCGCGGTTTTGCCGTAGTGGCGGACGAAGTGCGCTTGCTGGCGCAGCGTACGCAAAAGTCGACCGCCGAGATCCAGTCGATGATCGAGCGCCTGCAGAATCATTCAGAGGCCGCGGTGAAGGTGATCAGCGACAGCAGCAAAGCCTCGCAACTGACCATCGAACAGGCGGGGCTTGCCGGTGCGAGCCTCAATGCCATCGGCCAGGCGTTACGTAACCTCAATGGCCTGAATGCTTCGATTGCCAGCGCCACCCTGCAACAGGCGCACGTGGTCGAGGACATCAACCAGAACGTCACCCAGGCCGCCGGACTTTCCCACAGCACGGCCATCGCCGCGGAGCAATCGAGCGCTGCCAGCGTGCGCCTGGGCCAACTGAGCGAACAGCTCAACGGCCTCCTGCGCCAGTTCCGCGTCTGACCCGGACTGCGGGAGTGATGCTTGTTTGCGATTGCGGTGTGTCAGCCAGCATTTCCGTTGCCTGACACACCGCCTTCGCGAGCAGGCTCGCTCCCACACTGGGTTCTGCGTCGGGCAGATCATCTCAATCCAGACACAAATCCCGGCGCGGGCCTGATGGAGTCAAGTCAGCACATCCGCTCAATCCCCTCGCCTGCCATTGCTCGATCATCGCGGTTACCTCCACTGCCGCTGGCCACTGATCATGATCGACCGTGTCTCCATGCACCTCACGCTGCTTGCGCTGTTCTGCGGGGTGAACGCAACCGCGCACGCCAGCGGCTTTTTCGACGATGCCAGCGGCGAAGTGCTCAGTCGCAATTTTTATCTGAACAACGACTACCGCTCCCCCTCAGCCAGCGGAAAAAACTATAAACAGGAATGGGCACAAGGCTTTATCGGGGCTTTCTCATCCGGTTTCACTGCCGGTACGCTTGGGTTCGGCCTCGATGCACACGCTTTTTCCGGCGTGAAGCTGGACGGCGGCAAAGGTCATTCCGGGACCGGGTTGCTGCCGGTCGACAGCGACGGGCGCAGTGCGAGCAATTACGCCAGCGCCGGTGGTGCGCTGAAACTAAAGGCCTCGCGCACTACCCTCGCCTTTGGCGAAATGACCGTGGAAACCCCGGTGTTCGATACCTCGGACAAACGCCTGCAACCGGAGTACGCCAGCGGTTTTCTGCTGAGCAGCCAGGAGATCGACAACGTCAATTTGCAGGCCGGACACTTCACTGCATTCAAGAACCAGGACAGCGCTTCGGGCAAAGGCGATTTTTACGGTTACGGCGCCAGCACCGAGCACGGTGCGATCAGTTTTGTCGGCGCCGACCTGTTTGCAGACCGTCCGCTGGGCGGCGCACTTTACGCCGCCGAATTGACCGACACCTGGCATCAGTACTACGGCAACCTGCACTTCAAACAATCGGGTCTGCTGATCGATGCCAACCTCTACCACACCCGCGATACCGGACAAGCCCTGGCCGGTGCGATCGACAACACCGCTGTCAGCCTGTCTGGTAAATACGCCTTCGGCCCGCACGCGGTGATGCTCGGCTGGCAACGCATCCACGGCGACACGCCGTTCGATTTCGTCGGTGGCGACTCGATCTACCTCGCCAACTCGATCAAGTACGCTGATTTCAACGGTGCCAACGAGCGCTCCTGGCAGGCGCGCTACGACCTCAATTTCGGCACCTTTGGCCTCCCCGGTCTCACCTTCATGACCCGCTACGTCGCCGGCAGCCACATCGACGGCACCCACGCGCCCAAGGGCGGCGCCTACAACCCGTTTGATGCTGACAGTGGCGAGTACCAGCCGCAGCAAGGCAAAGACGGCAAGCACTGGGAGCGCGATATCGACGTTAAGTACATCGTTCAGTCGGGGCCGGCAAAGGACTTGTCGGTACAGCTCTCGCATGTTTCCCATCGCGGCAACGAGGCGCAGGCCGGCGATGATATTGACCGTCTTTATGTGGTGGTTCAGTACCCGCTGGGGTTCTGAGGGCATCCACCCTGCATCGCCGGGCGGACCGGCTGAATTGCGCGTCACCAAAGGCCGAAAAATCGAGAATTACATTGCCCCCGCCGCCATGGAACCTGCAGGCTCGCTCCGGCAGGGTCATGGGCTTATCATGGCGCCCATGAATAACCCGCCTTCACGAGACCGCGCATGACTTTCGATTTTGATCAGCTGTTCGACCGCCACCACACCGGCAGCACCAAGTGGAGCCGCTACCCGGCCGATGTGCTGCCAATGTGGGTCGCTGACATGGATTTCGCCGCGCCGCCAGTGGTGATCGAAGCCTTGCAACAGCGTCTGCTGCACCCGTTGCTCGGTTACAGCGTGGCTCAGGACAACCTGCGTGAAGCGATCGTCGCCGATCTCTGGAACAAATACGCCTGGCAGGTCAAGCCACAGGAACTGATCTTCCTGCCCGGCGTCGAGTCCGGTTTCAACATGGCGCTCAAGGCGCTGGTGCAGGCGCCGCAGAATGTCGTGGTGCAGGTACCGAACTACCCGCCGCTGCGCCACGCGCCGGGGCATTGGGGCCTGAACAAGGTTGAACTGCAATTCCTGGCGCAGGCCGATGGCACCTATGCCACGCCACTGGATGTGCTGCGTGAATCGCTGAACGGTGGCGGCGCGCTGCTGCTGAGCAACCCGCACAACCCGATCGGCAAGGTGTTCGGCCGCGAGGAACTGCAAGCGGTAGCCGACATTTGCGTGGCGCAGGACGCGTGGATCATCTCCGACGAAATCCACGCCGAACTGTGTTTCGACGGGCGCGTGCACATTCCTACTGCGTCGCTGAGCCCGGAGATTGCCCGGCGCACGATCACGCTGATGTCGGCGAGCAAGGCCTACAACATCGCCGGCCTGAAAACTTCGTTCATGATCATTCAGGACGCCGCCCTGCGCGAACGCGTCAACCATGCCCGTTGCGGCATGGTCGACAGCGTCAATCCACTGGGCATGGAAGCCACCCGCGTGGCTTACAGCGAAGCCGGGCCGTGGCTTGCGGCGCTTAAAACCTATCTGCAGGCCAACCGTGACTGGCTGGTGGACGCGGTGCGCAGCCGCCTGCCGGGCGTGACCCTGAATGCGCCGCAAGGCACCTATCTGGCGTGGCTCGATTGCTCGGCACTGGACCTGAGCAATCCGCAGCAGTTTTTCCTGGAGCAGGCCAAGGTCGGCCTCAGCCCGGGGGTGGACTTCGCCGATCAGAGCCAGCAGTTCGTGCGCCTGAACTTCGGTTGCCCGCGTGCCCTGCTGGAAGAAGGGATTACGCGGATGGAGCGGGCTTTGGCGCAGCGCGCTCGCTAGCCCCAGGCCTTCAATCTCTGCTGGCGATAGTCGCGCAATTCGCGCTATCGCCAGCACGCTGGCTTCCGCCGTTGCTTTGCCTAAGCGCGGCGCCGAATAAAACCTGACCTTTCAGGCAGTTATTGCTCGTTGCCCTCGCCGCCCGCTTGCGGCATCCTGCGCCTCCATTTTCTGACCCGGCCGCGCTTTGTGGCACGCACCTCACCATGACCGCCTCTGATAAAGCCCCGCGCAACAACGATCTGATCTACGGCCTCAACGACCGTCCGCACCTGACCGCCACCGTGTTTGCGGCGTTGCAGCACGTGCTGGCGAGTTTCGTCGGCATCATCACCCCCACCCTGATCATGGGCGGCGCCCTCGGCCTGCAGAGTGAAATCCCCTACCTGATCAGCATGGCGCTGTTCGTCTCGGGCCTGGGGACGTTTGTCCAGGCCAAGCGCTTCGGCCCGGTCGGTTCGGGGCTGCTGTGTCTGCAAGGCACCAGTTTTTCCTTTATCAGCGTCATTCTCAGCGCCGGGTTCATGGTCAAGGCGCGTGGCGGCGGCACCGACGAAATCCTCTCGACAATCTTTGGCGTGTGCTTTTTCGCGGCGTTCATTGAAGTGGTGCTCAGTCAGTTCATCGGCAAGCTGCGCATGCTGATTACCCCGGTGGTCACGGGGACGATCATCACGCTGATGGGCCTGTCGCTGATCAAAGTCGCCATGACCGACATCGCCGGCGGCTTCGGCGCGGCGGATCTGGGCGCGGCCAGCCATATAGCCCTGGCGGCGCTGGTGATTGGCACCATCGTGGTGCTGAACCGCGTCGACGTGCCGTTCCTGCGGCTGGGCGCGATCGTCATCGGCCTGACCCTCGGCTACGGGGTCGCGTGGTTGATGGGCACGGTGGATTTCGCCTCGATGCCGGAAGTACCGCTGGTCAGCGTGCCCGTGCCGTTCAAGTACGGTTTCAACTTCGACTGGGTCGCGTTCGTCCCGGTGGCCGTGATTTTCCTCGTCTCGCCACTGGAGGCGGCGGGTGATCTGACCGCCAACTCGATGATTTCCCGGCAACCGGTGAAAGGGCCGCTATATATTCGGCGGATCAAGTCGGGGCTGCTCGCGGACGGCCTGAACTCGGCGATGGCCGCGGTGTTCAACAGCATGCCGATGGTCACGTTCGCGCAAAACAACGGCGTGATTCAGCTGACCGGCGTCGCGAGCCGTTACGTTGCCTTCTTCATCGCCGGTCTGCTGGTGCTGCTGGGGCTGTTCCCGATGATTGGCGCGGTGCTGCAACTGATGCCCAAACCCGTGCTCGGCGGCGCTGAACTGGTGATGTTCGGCACCGTGGCCGTGGCCGGGATCAAGATTCTAGCCGAGGCTGGCCTGCATCGGCGCAACATGCTGATCGTAGCGATTTCCCTTGGCATGGGCCTGGGCATTGCTGCCGTACCTGAGGTGCTGCGTGAGTTGCCGCAAGCGCTGCGCAACATCTTCGAATCGCCGATCACCGTCGGGGCGTTGTGCGCTATCGTGCTGAACATCTTCCTGCCAGAAGAATTCATCGAGCTGGAGGAAGACGATTTCGACCCGGAAGCCTCTATTCTTCAAGTCATGGAAAATCCGGACATGCCGGCCAAAGGTGAACCTGCCCCACCGGCGGCTGTCGCACAGTTGAACCGCTGACTCCGGGCCTCGACAAAAAGAGCTGCACCGGCAACGGTTCGGCCCTTTTTTCGAGAGAGTGTTTATGCGCCGCGTCCACGCCGTCATCCTGTCGCTACTGCTGCTGTCGCTCAGTGCCTGCGCGCTGTTTCCCCATCGCGATCCGGTGAACATCAACGTGGTTGGCCTCGAACCGCTGCCGAGCCAGGAACTGGAGGTGCGCTTCGCCATCAAGCTGCGCGTGCAGAATCCCAACGAAACCGCCATCGACTACAACGGCATCGCCCTGGATCTGGAAGTCAACGGCCGTTCGCTGGCGTCGGGTGTGAGCGATCAGAGCGGCTCGATCCCACGTTTTTCGGAAACCGTGGTGACGGTCCCGGTCAGCGTTTCGGCGTTTTCGGTACTGCGCCAGACGTTGGGCCTGAGCCAGACGCAAAGCCTCGACAATCTGCCCTACGTGCTACGCGGCAAACTGGCGGGTGGGTTGTTTGGCACGATGCGGTTTACCGATAGCGGCAAGCTGAGTTTGCCCAAGGCCAGTGCTGCGACCTGGTAGCCAGTCGCGCACACATCTGAGCGGTCTACTCCTGATCGTGGAAGCCACACAAACCATTGTAGGAGTGAGCCTGCTCGCGATAGCGGTGTGTCAAGCGATAAAGATTTATCTGATAAACCGATATCGCGAGCAGGCTCACTCCTACAGGACCTTCCTCAGCCTTAGGATTAGGTGTTGAAACGCACCCCCGGCTTGGCCCGTTCATCGACGGACAACTCAAACACATCCGGCCGCGCATAATGTCCGACCACGTCATAGTCGTAGCGGGCACGGATCAGTTCGTCGGTGTCTATTTCAGCGGTCAGCAGCCCCGCCTCACCGCGCAGTGGCCCGGCCAGCACATCGCCCATCGGCCCGACGATCAGGCTGCCGCCGGCGATCAAGGGGCGATCCGCAGGCCAGTTGGCAATCTCCACGCCCAGCTCATTGGGCGACGCCTGCACCTGACAGGCGCTGACCACAAAGCAGCGCCCCTCGTGGGCAATGTGGCGCATGCTCACTTGCCACATCTCGCGCTCGTCCACGGTCGGTGCGCACCAGATTTCGACCCCCTTGGCGTACATCGCCGTGCGCAGCAAAGGCATCATGTTTTCCCAGCAGACCACCGCGCCCAGCTTGCCGACCTGGGTGTCGAGCACCGGCAGGGTCGAGCCGTCGCCCTTGCCCCAGATCAGCCGCTCGGTGCCGGTGGGCATGAGTTTGCGGTGTTTGGCCACCAGTCCGGCGTGCGGATCGAAGTACAGCGCCGTGCAATACAAGGTGCTGCCGGCGCGTTCGATCACACCGATCACCAGATTGGCCCCGGTGCGGGCTGACAGCCCCGCCAGCGCTTCGGTTTCTGCGCCAGGCACATCAATGGCATTGGCGAAATACCGCGCATAGGCCTCGCGCCCCTCGGGCAAGCGATAGCCCAGTTGCGTGCCGAACCCCTCGCCTTTCGGATAACCACCGAGCAGCGCTTCGGGCATCACCACAAGCGCGGCGCCGGATTCGGCGATGGCGTTCTCCCAGTCGAGGATCTGTTCCAGGGTTTCGCCTTTACCACCGGGCAAGGCGCCGATTTGCAGCGCGGCGACGATTGATTTGGGCATTGCGGTACTCCATCAGGTTCAGAGGTTGCCGATTCTGCGGCGCCACGCGATCATGAATAAAGACCGAATCACTGCTGAATGATATGAGCCAAATGAATATCGCCGACATCGATCTCAACCTGCTGAAAGTCTTCGAAGCGCTGCATGAAGAATCCAGTGCCAGCCGCGCCGCGCTGCGCCTGGGTGTGACGCAATCGGCGGTCAGCGCGGCGCTGCGGCGTTTGCGCGAGGTTTATGGCGATCAGTTGTTCGTGCGCACCGGTCGCGGCCTGGCGCCGACGCTGCAAGCCAATCAGTTGAAACCGGTGGTCAGCGAGGCGCTGAACAAATGTCGGCAAAGCCTGGCGATGGTCGATCCGACGGCGCAAGCGTACGACGGTCGTTCGATCACGATTGGTCTTTCGGATGATTTCGAAATCGCTTACGGCCGACGCCTGATCGAGGCAATCGCCCGCCACGCGCCGAAACTGCGGCTGATTTTTCGCCAGACCCACAGCCAGATCGTTGCCCGTGCCCTGATGGAGCGCAGCATTGACCTGGCAATCACCGCCGGTGGCTTTGCCGAGCGTCTGCTCAGCCGGCAGGTGTTGGGCGAAGGCGGATACGCCTGTCTGGTCGACGCCGACAGCTTGGCGTCCGGCCAGGAGGACATCGGCTTGCAAGAGTTTGTTGCCCGCGAGCACATTCTGGTGTCGTCCGGCGGGTTTATCGGAATTACCGATGAAGGATTGGCCGCGCTGGGCCTGAGTCGACGGGTGTGCGCCTCGACCACGCATTTTGCCGCGCTGCCGTATTTGCTCAAGAGCAGTCGGGCCGTGGCGACGATTCCCGCGCACGCGGCCGCAAGCATCGCGGCGCTCAGCGGCCTGGCGCTGTTGCCCTGCCCGCTGAAGCTGCCGCGCTATCCGATCGAATTGGGCTGGCGCACCAGCACGCAGGTCGATCCGCTGGTGGTCAAGGTCCGCGAGGCGATTGCCGCGACGTTTGCCTGAAGCGCTACTTGTTCGCGGCCATCAGTCGATTGACTTCACTGCGCACCATGTTGGCAAATTCCGGTGGTGACATGCCGTCCAGCTCGGCACGGACCCACTCGGCCCATTTGCCCTTGCGCTTGCCGCGCTCGCCAAACAACCGCGCGGCTTCGCCTTTGGCCTTGCCCAGATTGTTTTGCCAGAGTTCGAACAGACGGGATTTCTCATCTTCCAGCGCGGCGCGCTCGGCGAGGGATTTGTCGGCCAGATTGAAACTCATGGGGAATTATCCTGCTGCGTAAAATGACGACATCTTACACGCTCGACAGAAATCTCCCGCGCAGGTTTTTATGCGTGGGCTAAATTACGTGCAACTTTTCGCCCCGCGCCACACTCCATTAGTCACTGTCCATTCACCTGCAAGGAGTCACCCAATGGCCCGCAAATCCGCCGCGCAAGCCGCTGAAGAGCAAATCAAGGATCAAGCCTTCAGCGAGCTTCAGGCCCTGATCGAAGAATCGGACAAACTGCTCAAAAGCAGCGCCTCGCTGGTCGGCGAAGAAGCGGAAACGCTGCGCGCACAAATCACCCTGAAACTGCAGCAGGCGCTGGACTCGGTGTCCAGCGTGCGTGATCGCACCAAGCCGGCGGTCGAGGCCACTGAGAATTATATCGGCGGGCATCCGTGGCAGACCGTGGCGATCTCTGCCGGGTTCGGTCTGGTAGTGGGATTGTTGCTCGGGCGTCGTTGAGTCTGGCGTAGATGTAAAAGGCGAACCTCGCGGTTCGCCTTTTTTGTTGCCGCTATTTCCTCAGGCGCCTGACTGCCCTGCCAGTTCGCGCAACTGCGCCAGCGTCGCCTCGTCCAGCACAATCCCTTGCGCCAGCGATCTGGCGCGCTGCTGATGTCGGCGATCGCCCGGCAACCGCTTGAGCCCGACACCGTGCATCTGCCGCACCAGCTCTTCACTGCGCTCGGCAAAGCTTTGCCCCGCCGCCTTGCTCGGGTCAATGACGATCATAAGTTGGCCGGTCCACGGCGTTTTCGCCCCGGGATGGTTCGACCAGTCGAACTCAAAGGAGAAGTTGCCGCCGGTCAGCGCCGCAGCCAGCAACTCGACCATCATCGACAGCGCCGAGCCCTTGTGCCCGCCAAACGGCAGCAACGCGCCGCCTTCCAGAATGGCGCGTGGGTCCTGGGTCGGTTGACCGAGACCGTCGACGCCCATGCCGACCGGCAGTTTTTCGCCCTTGCGCGCAGCGATCTGCACGTCACCGTGGGCGATGGCGCTGGTGGCCAGGTCGAAAACGATCGGTGCGGCGCCGGCCCGGGGTGCAGCGAAGGCAATCGGGTTGGTGCCGAACAACGGCCGGTCGGCGCCATGGGGCACCACGCAGGTCATGCTGTTGACCACGCTGAGCGCCACCAGGCCTTCGTCGGCGAACGGTTCGACGTCCGGCCACAGCGCGGCGAAGTGATGCGAATTGCGAATCGCCAACACGGCGATGCCCGCGTGCCGCGCCTTTTCGACCAGCAACGGCCGGGCGGCGGCCAGGGCCGGCTGGGCGAAACCGTTGCTGGCATCGACGCGCACAAATCCTGGGGCGACGTCTTCGACTTGCGGCACCGCCTGTCCGTTGACCCAGCCACTATCAAGAGTCGAGACGTAACCAGGAATGCGAAACACGCCATGGCTGTGCGCGCCATCACGCTCAGCGCCGGCACAGTTGGCGGCCAGCACTCGCGCGACTTCCGCAGAGGTGCCATGCCGCAGGAAAATCGTTTCAAGCAATTGCGTCAGCGCTTCGAGAGACAACGAGGACGAGACAACCGAGGACACATGATCGTGTGGCGCAGACATCTGAAGCTCCAGAATGATTATTGGAGGGAACAACAGCGTACGAACGACTTGCCCAGCGATTAACCATGGCGCAGCTGTCGGCTGTCAACCCTTCGATGACACGCCAATCAAGGACTCGCCTGACTGCACATTTCAACCCGGCGTGTGCGGTAACTATCTACCGCCAGTCGCTGAGGCCGCCTATTTATTCTGACGATCCCGCCCCATGGCGCCCTCGTTCAGAGTCCCGATGATGCCCAGTTCGACTGCTCCACTGCTGTTTCCAGACATTCTGCAATCCCCAGGCCAGCGGGCTGCCTCGGGTTCCACCCACACCCTCGGCAGCGAAGACCTTGCGTGGCTCGCCCACGTGAAACTGGCCACCCACTCCCTGCGCATTGCGCAGACACCGCCGATGCTGGCCGAACGCATTCTGCTCAACGCCGACAAGCAACTGCCTGTCCCCTTGGCCGGCAGCTTCATGCTCAGCTCCAGCGCGGATGGCCATGGCGCGTTTCTGTACACGCCCTACGATGGCCTGAAAAAATTCAGCGATGCCCCAGCGCTGATCGCTGCCTTGCAAACGCGCCTGGACAAGGCGAAGGACACGGATGATCTACTCGCGTTTCTCACCCTGTCACGGCGCAAGGAGCTGACAGGTAAGGAAGCCATTACGCTGAGCCGCGAAACGATTGAGGGGGATGTATTCGAAGATCAGAAAGCCGCGATCAACGAATCCCTGGAGGCTTGCGCGCGCGATCTGCTGGATGAATTGACGCGTCTGCCTTCACTCACCGCATTGCTGGAAAAAATGCTCGACGAACTGCTCAAGCCCCACTTTGCCGGCTTGCGACAGTCACATACCCGGGTCCGCTTTTTCGCGGATACCCCGACGCTCTCCACGCAAAACAGGCAATTGCTCGCTTCGCTGTCGCTGAGTGAGGCGCTGCTGCTGCATTTCCACCGTCAGGGCTGGCCGCCGGGTCAGACCGTCGAGTTTGCCAATCCGGGCCGTTCAAGCGTGGCGGCCGACCAGATCGCCTGGGGCAATGCGATCAAGTCCGCGTCCGGCGAGCTGACCATGCGGCTGTTTCGACAACTGGAGCTGTTCTGGAACGCCGCCTCGTTCGAGGGTTCGCCCCGCCGTACATTCTTCAGCCAGACGTTACAGGACCAGGCACGTGCCCAACTGATGATCAAACGCGAGTCGGCACTTCTCTCGGCCACCGAGTTTGACGCCCTGCACTGCTTGATCCGGGAGCCGAGCGGACCGGTGCGCAAGCCGACTTTCAAAACCGTGTGTTTACGCGACGAGACTGGCGCTGTCGAACTGGCCGGCTCGCTGATGACCAGCCATGACAAGGCTTGGCTCTACCGCCCCAGCCAAGGCTGGCAAGCATTCAGCAACGACGCCGCACTTAAACAAATGCTGATCGCCACACTCACAGTGGCCGGCCAGGAAGACGATCTGTATGGGCTGATGAATCTGGAGGAGCGCAAACGTTACCTTGGTTTCGTCAACGCACAGGTGGCCGGAGAGCGCATCGCTGGCGAAATCATGACGACACTGTTTGAGGCGATCATCACCAAACAACGCCAGAACGTCGAATTCGCCTTGCAGCAATTTCGCCAGGGTGCACGCACTACCGATGTTCATGCGCTTTTTGATAAGGCACTGGATATCCGCTCGATGCTCCACGAGCGCCTGCTCAAACTTGACGTCGATGGGCGCTGGAGCACCCGTCCAATTGACTCCAACACGCCGCCAACCTCGCTCGCGCAGGTCGACAAGGCAGCGCAACTGGCGAAAACGCTCGGACAGACGCTGGACAATCTCACCAGCGTTTTCAAAGCTCAGCCAACCCTCAGCAGCACCGACCAGCGTGTTTTTCTCCAAAGCAATCGCTGGAAACTGGCGCAGGCCTTCGAAGATGGGCTGCGCGCTGAATCGCAGATCAGAAACCTCAGCGGTTCATGGCTGGCGGCAGAACGCAACATCGTCGATTGCGTGTTCGACACGAAACTCAGCACACGTACGGATCGCCAGACGCTCAATGGCTTTCGGCCGGACGCCTGGTCACTGACCCTCACCCGCACCGACCAAAGTGGCGAATTACCGCTTGCCCATTGCCTCCTGTTGACCGAACGCGGCGGCATGGACGTCGAGCATTCAGGGCGCGCCATTCTGTGGACCCCGGCCATCGGCCTGGAATCGTTCGACAACATCGATATTGCGAAAACGCAATTGCAGCAGCGGCTCGACAACAATAACCAGAGTCAGACAGTGCTGGAGAACCTGGCAGTTGAGCAACGTCGACTGGATCAGCGGTACACACTGGGCACTTTTCAGTTGATTGAGGGCAAGGTATCAACCGATCGCATGCAATCGGCCATCGAACATTTCCTCGCTCATTGCGAAGTGTTGCGCGCCTGCACCAAGGATCAGGCCACACTCCCAGCGTTTCTCGGCCACATGAAAACCACCGTCATCGATACCAACCTGAACCGGGCGGTCCAGTTCGCGCAGGCCCTTTCTCGTCACTTGGACTTCCCCGACTGGTTGCGCAAAGCGCCAATGGCCGAACAAACCACGCAACTGCACTTGCTTGATCAATGGCGACGCAGCGTTATCGACGGCAAGGATTTTCTCGAAAATGTCCCGACGTTGGCCTCTCATGTCGAGCAGACACTGAAAACATTACTCGACAGCCGATTCCCGAATAACGGACTCAAGCCCCAGGATATCCAGATTACGCCTAATCTGGCGCTGGCCGGGCCTGCCTGCCATCTACTCGATTTTGCCTTGCAGCACTTCAACATCGCGCAAGGCACTGGCTTCAAAGTGGCTTCGAACACGACCACAGCGTTACCCGCAAAGCTCGACCAGTCAGCGGTACGACAACTGCTGCAATCGCTCCAGATTACCACCGCCTACACTGACAAAGTGGTGCAGGCGCTGTCAGGTGACAGTGCTTCTGCCAGTACCAGCAAAGAACGCTTTGTGCGTCAGTTACCCTGGCAAATGATGCAGCACGCACACTCGTTGAAATTGCAACAACAGTTGTCGGACACCGGGTACGACTTCATTTGCCAGGTTCTGGACATGCCCGACGGGGTAGCGCGTGCGACGGTGGAAGGCGCTCACGCCATCGTTAGCCCGTTGTCATTGATCAAGACCGGCAGCGCAGACTTTGTCGACACGCTTGGGCTGTATGTCATCGGGCCGGGCACCGGGCACATAGGCCCATGCGTGCTCTATGCGCCGTACGCGAGTGAAGTATTTCGAGAATTCGAGAGTGACGTGCAGTTGATCGAAGCCTTGAATGAGCCCGGGGATTTTCAGGAACTAATCATCCGCCGTCTGCCTTCCGCGCAACAAGCGATCTTCAGGAGTCGGTTGGAAACAACCGTTGGCAAAGCCAGCGACATCAAACTTCAACGTTCGCCCATCACGGGCAATCTGTTGGAGCGGTTACACAAGGACACCCTCAGCCTCTTAACCCAATTGCTTAAATGCCAGCCGCAGGTAAACGCGCAATCGGACTGGGAAGCTGTGAAGTGTCTCTTGCGTCATGGCGTTCATCTGGTTCCGCACGTGTTGCCAGGTAAAATCGCTTCTTTGTTTTTCCTTTGGAAAAGCTACGAGGATTTCAAAAAATCCGCCGAAGGACTGCAGGACCACCATTGGGCGAACGCCGTGAAAAACTTCATCGCCGGCGGGATAACCCTGGCCAGTCTGGGGCGCCTGTCCTGGGAAACCGAAGCAGAACAGGAAACGGCCGAATTTGCCTCTCAAGCGCAGGCTCCCGTATCGAAGGCTGGCGAAACTGCCGGCGAGACGACAATAAAAACCGCTGCGCGTTGGGCAAAAGTATCACCCGTTACGTCCCCTCGCCTTGACTTGCAGCGTTTTGAAACCACCACTGCTCTGGAAAAGCTCAAACTCGAGGGCAATAAACTGGTTTACGGGGATGCCGCCACCACGCATAAGTACGCGGCAATCGCCGGCAAAGTCTATGGGGTGGTCCAGGCTGGAAAAAACTGGTACTTGCGCAAAAAAGACGGGGGGCCAGGGCCGGCCCTTGAACAGGAGAACGCCAGATTAGTATTGGCGCGCGCGGGTCAGCAGGTTCAGCGCTGTCGCTCGAAACAGCGCAACCGTATTCAAACCGAGGTCGAGTCAAGCCGCTCGATCATGATGTACATCCAGGCCAAAGGGATGGCCCAAATCAATCAGCGCTATCCCGCCCGAGCCTTCGTGATACAGCAAGCTGTCGGGCGAGCGCGGAACTACGCACTTTATTGTCTGCATAACTTCGTCATACATCGCGACAACCTCGGTGGCACACGGGTAGAAAGGTTGCTCAGGCATTTCTTCGAAGTACCGCAAGTCACCCCCATGCTGCTCAGAAAAATCGAGAAAGTCGTCCTGCCCATTTGCCGCGAGCTGACAGATCCCAAAGACGACATGCTCTATACCGAGCGCTTTTTCGCCGGTTTGAATGCGCGCTACGGCGACGACACCGTTGCCTTTGTTTTCAAGGAAGACAAACGCAAGATCCTTCACCTGACCGAACATTTTTTTAACCCGGGCATGGATGTCTACACCGATGTATTGCCGCCCAGGTTCAATGTCGACTCGCATGCTCGCGCCGTCGCGCTGCTGCACGAGCTTTCGCATCTGATCTGCGATAGCGAAGATCTCGTCTCCGCTGAGGCGATGGCGCCGTTTCCACACCTTATCGATACAACCACTACCAAGGGGCAACGGCTCAAAGAAGACCTCGATCAACAGCGCAAATCCTTGTCGCGCTTCACTGCAGCTTCGCATCTGTTCGCGCGCAAGGACGAGAACGGAGTATGGGTCGATCTCGACCAGTTGCCGGACGAAGCCGATGCCTGCAAAAAAATCCTCAGCGCTACAAAGACCAAAAACCTCGCCGACGCACGTAAAGCCTTCCGCGATCCTCTGGCTGATGAGGCACGCATTGACGTGATGCTGGCCAACGCTGACTCGATCGCGCTGCTGATCAGCGAAATGGGCAGGGAGCTGGACCCGCTTCCGGCACCGATACCTTTGCCGGCGCCAACATCGAGTCCGCAAGGATCTTCGCAACCTTCGCCGTGAACCTCGAAAAAAATGCGCTGGCGTGATGCCAGCGCATTTTCTACAAGCAACACACGTGGACAAACCGCCTGGTTAATCCTTTTGGTCGCGCAACACGTTGCCCGACGCCCCGTCAATGCGGAATTCGTAGACGGTGCCGTCGGCCTTGCGCCCCTCGCCTTCCCAGTAACCGTCATTGTCGGCGCCGATTTCATAGACCTCGACGTAGCCGGCCTTGGTCTTGGCAACTTCGATGGCTTTTTCGATGGTGATCCAGCCTGCACCAGGCTTGTCGGCCAGGGCGGTGCCGGCGCCGAGCAGACCGGCAGTGGCGATCAGAGCAGCAAAAGTCGTTTTGATCATTTTTTCACTCCATTTATGGATAGTAGGCAGTGCATCCTGTTTTTTTGGGTAGCGCTGCGGAAAATAAGTTCCACTTTTGATGGGCAATTGCCATGACTGCTGTTCTCGGCCACTTGCCGCAAAGGGTAGAATGAGCAAAATCAGGATGACTCAATGACCCAAGACACCCTCTCGGAAGCCGAATACGATGCGATCACCGATGCCGCCGCGCACTGGTGCATGCGTCTGCACGCCGCCGATTGCACGGATGAGGAGCGTGATGCATTCGAGCAGTGGCACGCGGCTCATCCTCTGCATGCATTCGAGTACGAGGCAATGCTCGAAGTCTGGGAGGTCGCCGAGCACTTGCCTCGCCCGACGCCCGCGCTTGCCACAGCATCGCGGCAGTCTTCGCACGCATGGCGCCAGTACGTTGCGGTCGCCGCAGCGTGCGCACTCGCACTGCCCCTGGCGACCTATGCCGGCTGGAATCTTGGCTGGTTGCCCAACAGCCATGAGCATTTCTCCGCCACCGACGAGGTGCGTCGAGTCACCCTCAGTGACGGCAGCGAGCTGGAACTGAACCTCAACACCGATCTGACCTTTAGCAACTACAAGGATGAGCGCCGTGTCACGCTGAAAAAAGGCGAGGCATTCTTTACTGTCAGTCATGACCTCGCCCATCCCTTTGTCGTGCGCGCAGGGGAAGGCAAGGTTCGGGTGACCGGCACGCGTTTCAATGTGTGGATGTATGAGGATCAAGTGCGGGTCAACCTGGTCGAAGGCTCGGTGCTGGTGTCCAGCGATCGCGCCCTGCCGGGTGACGGCCTGCGTCTGGGGCCAATGATGCAGGCGCGCTACAAGCACGGCGACTACATCCCGCAGATCAGCCAGACCTACCCCGACGATGCAGCGCTGGCCTGGCGCAGCGGCAAACTGGTGCTGGACAATCTGGCGCTGAATGACGCCCTGCCCCTGATCAACCGCTACTTGACCCACCCATTGATGCTGGCCGACAGCCGCACCGGTTCGCTTCGCGTGGGCGGCATCTACAACATCAAAGAGCTGAACAACCTCGCCAACAGTCTGCCCAAGGTGCTGCCGGTCTACCTGACGCGCAATAAGGAAGGCAACCCGGTGATCAACTCGATGCCGCAACAACCGCCAAAAAGCTGATGGCCGCAACCCTTGCAGGGTGCGGCCATCAGCGTCGATACCATGAACACGCCGGGAATTACTGAGCGGCGACCTTCCCCGCGTTGCCCGGCGTCTCGCGTACAGTCTGTACCTGATATTGCGGATCAGCCTGAATCTGCTGCTCGGTAAACGGCAGCACACTCCACTGCTTCTTCGAGAACGCCTCGGTCTGATCCCGCGAATACTTCGACGCCGGATCGCTCGACAGCGAAAACGCCAGCACCCCCTGGGCGTGCGGACCGTTTTCATCGAACGTCACGACTTGCAGATAACTGGTACCGCTGACCACTTCGAGCTTGCCGTCCTCACGAGGCACGCTCTGGATCGCGTTGTAAATCCCCAACGTGCCCGGCCCGCCGTGAATAGGCGTCTGTTGCCCGCCACTGCTGACGACCTGGATGTCGCCCCAACGGCTCTGCGGCTTGAGGCCCATTTTCGCAGTCGATTCGACCGACGCCAGCATCGCCTCACGCAACGCCTCGGCCACCGCTGGCTGCTCGATCGCCAGACCGCGCGGCGTGTGCCGGGCATCGTTGGGATCGAACGCGACACGCCAGACATCCGGCAAATCCTGCAGCGCCTGCATGATGTTGTGGAAATGCACCAGCCCCACCCCAGATTCCAGATTGGCCCGACCGTCCCAGGCCTTGAGACTGGCGCAAAGCGGTTTCAGCGCCTGCGCATTGGCACCGAGGCTCGCGGCACAGAACTTCAGCAGATCCGGCATCACCTGGGTGGCCAGATACACCTGATCATCCATCACCATGTGCTGCAAATCCTTCACTGCCAGCGGACCTTTCTTGCTCAACGTGGCTAGACGATCCAGCGCAAAACGCGAGCGCCAGCCCAGCGGTTGACCGTCCTGACTGATCAGCGGTGAAAAACCGCTCAGCGGTTGCGCCGGGTTGGCCAGCCATGCCGAGTCATTGGAATGCTGGACGAAGTCTTTGCGCTGCAATTGCGGCAACTGGCTGGCGGCATAAATGCCCTTCTGCGCGGCGTGCGGGTCGACATCCCAGGCGCAGGCGCTGTTGGAGCCATCGAGCACAATCAGTTGCGTGCCAATCCGCGGATCGCTGCACTGCGCGAGTTTGTCAGCACTGACGTTGGGCACCACCGACAGGTTCATGTACAGCGTCTGCCCCTGGTCATCGACGGCCAGCGTATTGACCCACGGTATGCCTTGGATCTTGTGCACCGAATCCTGCAACTGCTGGAGCGTTGACGCCTGATTCATCGCGTACCACTGATTCAACACCCGGTCATTCTCCAGGTTGGCATCGCGCAGGCTATAGGCGTATTGCTTGTCCCAATCGAGCTTGCCCGGCCACTGCACAATCGGCCCGAACTGCGAACTGAAGACGTCACGCGAGACCGCCACCACCTGCCCGTCAGCCTGCTTGACCTGCACGGTCACGGTCTGCTTGTTCATCGGCAGCGACTTGCCGTCGAGCAGGTAGCGCGTCGGGTCTTTCGGATCGAGTTGCAAGCGATACAAGGTGAAGTGTTTCGATGAATCGACCGTGTGCGTCCAGGCCAGGTGCTGGTTAAAGCCAATATTGATCATCGGCAGACCGGGCAAGGCAGCGCCCATGACGTCGAGCTTGTCAGGGATGGTCAGGTGCATCTGATAAAACCGCATCCCGCCGACCCACGGAAAATGCGGATTGGCCAACAACATCCCGCGCCCGTTGAACGAACGCTCACTGCCCACAGCCACCGCGTTACTGCCGCGATCCAGAGCAAAGCGTTGCTGGCGCGCATCGGCCAATTGATAAGCCTGCCTATCGTGTTCGACCACCGCTGTCGCTTGCGGCGGCGTAGCGCCGACCAAGGCTTCGGCAAACTGTCCGACACCGCCCTCGACCAGCAAACGGCGGGTCAGCTTGACCAGATCCTGCGGTGCAATCTTGCGCACCCACTCGCCCTGACACTGTTGTGGCAAACCCTGCTGACGGCGCTCGTCCAGATAACGGTTGTAACCGGCAGCGTAGCCTTCGACCAGATCCCGAACCTGAGCCGGTTGTGCCTGCCAGAAGGTGTCGACCGCCTCGGGGGTATTGAGCCAGCTGAAGAACACATCGCTGACTCGATTTTCACGCTCTTCGACGGTGAACTGATCCGGACCGAAGTAACGTGAGCGCTGGCCATTGACCGTCACGATCTCGTTCGCCAGCAGGCACAGGTTGTCCTGCGCATAGGCATAGCCAATACCGAACCCAAGCCCGCGCTCATCATGGGCACGAATATGCGGCACACCAAAAGCGGTACGGCGAATATCGGCACTGACCTCATTGGCCAGGCTCAATGCATGAGCTGAACAACTCAGGCCGAAAAACACGCCGGCAAGGGTCAGCCCGGTTAATTGTCTGGAAATCGTCACGCTTGCTCCTGATCGACATGCCAACGAACGGACCAGACGCCACAAACAAGGCGTACGGCGGATCCGCTCTGGAAACACCCCTGCGTCCACGCGCAATGAGCCTGTCGAAGAAACGAAGCTGGTAGAAAAAATTTAATGAGTTCCCTGTCATTCGGGAAACAGAGCAGGTTCGGTCAATGGGTTCGAGTTCAGTCAGTAGGAGCATGGGTGGCTGTCAGGACGTCTTCGCGAGCAGGCTCGCTCCCACAGTGGGATTGTGGTGGGTCAGGAGGATATGGGGCGGCTGGCAGGCCGCCTTCGCTGGCAAGCCAGCTCCCACAGTTGGGATTGGGTGAATCTGATGGAAATGAGGCGGCTGGTTGGCCGTCATCGCGAGCAGGCTCACTCCTACAATGGGATTGTGGTGTGCCAGGAGGATATGGAGCGGCTGGCAAGCCGGCTCCCACAGTTGGGATTGGGTGAATCTGATGGACATGAGGTGGCTGGTTGGCCGTCATCGCGAGCAGGCTCACTCCTACAGTGGGATTGTGGTGGGTCAGGAGGATATGGGTCGGCTGGCAGGCCGCCTTCGCTAGCAAGCCAGCTCCCACAGAAAAGCAAAAACAAAAGCAAAGCAAACCGCGTTGGCTTCTAATCACTCATCACGATGAGCGTTAGCTCAAGTAAAGCTTTTGCTTCTCACCACTCAACACGATGAGCGTTAGCTCAAGTACCGCTTTTGCTTCTCACCACTCAACACAATGAGCGTTAGCTCGAGTAAGGCTCTTGATCTTGATGCACGGCGCCCGTCGGAAGGCTGAGCGGAGGGATTGATCCGGGCGTGGGAGCGCAGCGACCGTACGACGAAGTCGTACACAGCGAGAGGAGGTGCAGCGAAGCAAACCGGAGACGCTGCGCCCGGATCGATCCCGCAGCGAAGGCACCCCGAGCCACAGCGAGGGGCCGCACGTCAGGGCAAAAGGCCTTTGGTTACTTTGGGCCCCCAAAGTCACCCGCCGTAAGGGCGGAACCGCCAGCCGCAGCACCAAAAAAACCGGATATCCCCCACCCCCCAACAACATGGCCGGCCCAAAGGCCGCCAAGGTCCCCGACAAAAAAACCACCCCCCTTACACACAATTTCTACATCTTTTCTTTCATGATTTGTGCCGCTGATACGTCTAGTTCTACAGAGCGCAAAAAAACCCTTCCCGATCAGACGCTGAAAAGGAGTCACCGCATGTACAACTCGCAACTACCAACGGACGGTAGCCAGGCGCCACAAGGAGTCTCCATGAGTCCACACGCGAGCGATTTCGGACAGCGCGGCGAACGTCACGCCAACGACCGCATCCGCCTGTTGCTCAAGAGCTTCGGCCTGCGCACCAGCCTGATCCGCCTGAAAGTCATCGACGCACTGCTGCTCGCCGCCCACAGCAATCGCCGCCTGGGCGTACGCGGCGTGCACAGTCAGTTGCTCGACCTGGACGTTCCACTGTCCTTTCTCAGCGTGCGCGAAGTGCTCAAGCGCCTGTGCGCCGAAGGCGTCATCGTCTTCAATGCCGACAAAAGCTACAGCCTGCATCCACAGGCTGCGGCCGTACTCAATAACGAGTGAGACGCGCGGTAATCGCGGTCAGGGCTTGACCTTGCGGCGCATTACCCCGTTGATCACCACCACGACCACCGCCACGCCGATGGCGATGTACTGAAAGGTCTTCTCACTGATCATCCCGGCGTTCTGCAGCCAGGACAGGCCGAGCATGATCGCCAGTACGGACACGGCGATCAGAATCGAATAAATCAAGCGTTGCTTCTGGGTCATTGCGGTTTCCTGGAACATGGGCTGAATCCGGTTCGTATCCGCTTGCGTGCGGGCGCATATCGCTCTGCGGGTGCGGCGCTGCAAACGGGACCTCATGTTACAGCCGATGAGGCGTTTTGGCTTCATGACGGCACTCACATACGGATTTGCGCAATACCCCCAATCGATATACCCACCCAATGCCCGCGCTGTCGCGGGTATTTTTTTGCCTGCGGAATGCACTCGCCAAGTTTGTTTAATCAGGCCTTCGCTTAAACAAACTGCAAGCATTTGAAATCTAATGTCGCAGCAAACAACTAGGTGTCGCACACGTCTGGCTCTAGGCTCTCGCCACTTGCGGTTAACTGACAAGGACGTGTAATGCACAGAACTCTTATAAACATCGGCCCCCGGCAAATAGCTGTTTTTTGTCTGGCCCTTACTGCGTTTGAACTATTGACTTACATGGCCAGCGATTTGCTGATGCCGGCAATGCTCAGTGTCACTGCCGAACTGCACGCCGATGCGCGTCATGTTCCCCACGCATTCAATCTTTACCTGTTGGGGGGCGTCTGCCTGCAATGGTTGTTGGGGCCATTGTCGGATCGCTGGGGACGACGGCCGCTGCTGCTGATCGGGTGCGCATTATTCGGTGCAGCCTGTGCAGCGGCATTCTTCGTCAACAGCATTGAACTGTTCAACCTGCTGCGCCTGCTGCAAGGCATGGGCCTGGGCTTTGTCGTGACGGTCAGCTATCCGGCGCTGCAAGAGGTGTTCTGCGAAGCCGATGCGGTTCGCCTGATGGCCCTGCTTGGCAACGTTGCCTTGCTGTCGCCGTTGCTCGGGCCACTGCTCGGCGTCGTTTTGCTGCAATGGCTGAGCTGGCGCGAGCTGTTTCTGGGGCTGGGCCTGATGGCGGCACTCGTCTGGCTGGGGCTCTACCGGTATATGCCCGAGACTGTCGGCATCATTCGCCGCGATGGGCAGCGGCCTGAGCCGACTGCCCTCTCCTGGCGCCTCACCGCAAAGCGCTATCGGTCACTGCTGGGCAACCGCCGGTTTCTTTGCGCCAGCCTCTCTCTGGGGCTGATGAGCCTGCCGCTGATTGCCTGGATCGGCCTGGCACCGCTGTTGCTCATTCGATTGCAGGGCCTCTCGCCTGTGGAATATGGGCTGTGGCAACTGCCGGTGTTTTCTGCGGTGATCGTCGGCAATCTGATCCTCGACCGACTGCTGCCCACCCACTCCCTGCCACAGTTGATTCAACTGGCGCTCTGGCCATTTTGCCTCGGACTGCTGGCACTGGCCGGCTGCACGCTGCTCGGCGCCAGCACGGTGTCGGTGGTTGCCAGTCTGGCGCTGTATGCGGTCGGTCTGGGCATGAGCAATGCCGCCGTGTATCGACTGGCGCTGTTTTCCAGCGATGACAGCAAAGGCCTGGTCTCGGCGTTGACCGGGATGATCTCGATTGCCGTGATGGGTCTTGGCGGCTCGCTGATCGCCGTCATCGGGGGTGGCGCACACCTCGGACTTTTCGCCCTCTGCGCTGCGGCCAGCGGCCTGATGTGCCTGCCTTTGTTGTACGGATTACTGCCAGGCACACCCGCTGACTCCGCGTCTGACCAATAAAGGAATATTCAAATGCACGCCTTCCCTGCCAGCGATGCGCTCTGCGCGTTGCCACACCCCTATTGCCTGAATTCCGTACCGACGGGCCTGTTCGACCAGGCCATGGCCGAGATCAGCAGGTTTCATTGCCGGCACACCCCTGGCTACGAACATTGGCTGAACGCTAACGGTTTTGACGTTCAGGACCTGGACCGTGTTGATGACTGGTCACACCTGCCACCGATCCTGGCCAATTTTTTCAAACAACAGCTGTTGCTCAGCCCGACCGGCGAAGACGCCCTGGAGCTGACGTCGTCCGGCACCAGCGGCCAGAAGAGCCGCATGCGCTATGACCCGCGCAGCCTGGCGGGCGCGCAGTTCATGGTCGAGCGAATCTTTGACCACTATGGCTGGCTGACGCCCGACACGCCTTGCAACTACCTGCTGCTGAGCTACGAGCCGCGCGGCGCGATCACTCTAGGCACGTCCTACACCGATCAATTTCTCTGCCGCTTTGCCCCGGCCAACCGCGTCGTCTACGCCCTGCGTTGCACCGGCGACAGCCATCAGTTCGATGTCTACGGGGTCATCGCGGCCCTGCAAGCATTCGCCGAGGAAGGCTTGCCGGTAAGGATCTTCGGCTTTCCGGCGTTTCTTTGGCAGACTCTGGAGCACATGCGCGCCACCGGTGTGCCTGATCTGAGACTGCCGGCCGCGTCACTGGTGTTTTTCGGCGGCGGCTGGAAAACCCGCGCCAGCGAAGAAATTCCCCGACAACAGCTGTACGCACGCGTCGCCGAACAATTGGGTATCGAAACGGCGCGCTGCCGAGACGGTTACGGTGCGGTCGAGCACGCGGTGCCCTATATCGAATGCGCCCACCATCGTTTCCATGTGCCGGTTTACGCCAAGGCCTACGTGCGCAATCCCAATGACTTTTCTGTCCAGCCGTACGGCCAGCAGGGTTTGCTCGGGTTCGTTTCGCCCTACATTTCCTCAAGCCCCGCGCACGCAGTGGTGATGAGCGATCTGGCAACGCTGCACGCCGGCAAAGACTGCGCTTGCGGCCTGACGACTGACTGGTTCGAGTTGCACGGCCGCGCCGGCACCTCGGCGGGCAGAAGCTGCGCCATGGCGGCGGCCGATTTTCTGGGGAGGCAGTGACATGTATTTGATCAATGGACAATTGCACGCGGATCTGGACCTGCACGCCACACTCCAGACGCTGCAACAAGCACTGCCGCAGCACCTGAGCACAGCGCTGGACAGCGCCACCGTGCTGACCGCCGCGGCAATCTTTGCCGAGCGACTGCACACGCTGAGCCTGCCACTGGATGACGACCAGCGTGAGGCGCTGACTGCCTTCTGCCAGCCTCACACCTTGCAAACCAAGCTTGAACGCGAGCTGGGCGAACAACCGGCTTGCCTGCGCCGTATCGATTATCGGCAAGCGCGGTTCGAACGCTGGAGCCCTTTGGGCCTGGTGGTTCACGTGACACCGGCAAACGCGCCGCTATTGGCGTGCTGCGCGATCATCGAGAGCCTGCTGGCCGGCAACGTCAATTGGCTCCGGCCCAGCCGCAGCGACCAGGGTCTGACCGCGCGCCTGCTGCACGCGCTGGTGCAGTGCGATGCCAGCGGCCAGTTGCGTCATTACGTTGCCGTGCTACCGGTGGCCACCGCGCAGATCGGCCAATTGTGCAAAATCGCCAACGGTGTATCGGCGTGGGGCGGCGAAGCAGCGTTGCAAGCCATCCGTCAGCAATTGCCGCCCGGTTGCCGCTGGATCGACTGGGGACACCGCATCAGTTTTGCCTACCTGACCCCGGACGCAGCCTCGCCACAAGCGCTGGACGCGCTGGTCGATGAGGTGTGTCGCCTGGATCAGCAGGCCTGTTCCAGCCCGCAATGGCTGTTGGTCGACAGCGCAGAACCGGCGGTGCTGCAAGCCATCGGCGCGGCGCTGGCGCAGGCATTCGAGCGCCGCGCCGGACAATGGCCGGCGCTGGTGCCGACGGTTCAGGAAGCCTGCGAGATCACCACGCAGACCCTGATGGCCGGCTTGCGCCAGAGCTTTACCGGGGTGACCACGCAGGTCTGGAGCGCGCCGGGCTGGCGGGTGATCTGGAGCCATGAAGCGACGCTCGCACCGTCACCGCTGTTTCGTACGCTGCTGCTCAAACCGTTACCACGCGCTCAACTGAGCGAAAACCTGTTGCCGTGGCGCAACGTTTTGCAGAGCTGCGCGCTGGTGTGCGCCGATACGCAGATCGCCGAGCTGTCGCGCAGGCTGATTGCGGCGGGCGTCAGCCGAATCACGCCGACCGGCACGATCCACGATGGCTACGATGGCGAACCCCACGACGGCGTCTACGCCTTGCAGCGCTTGAGCCGGCGGGTGTCGGTCAGTGTCTCGCCGACGCAGTTGCCCACGCACACGAGCCTCGACCCGCGGCCCGACGCGCCGAGGCTGGCTGGCCTGCCCATCACCGACAAAGCCGCGTTTATCGCACGGCCGACGGAAGCGGCGGCGCAGCTGTTTTTCCGCTCGGGCGGCAGCAGTGGCACGCCGGCACTGGCGGGCTTCAGCTACCGTGATTTTCAGCGGCAGATGCGCGCGGCGGCCGACGGCTTGTTCGCGGCTGGCCTCGACCCGCAACGCGACAAAGTGATGAACCTGTTCTTCAGCGGCAGCCTGTACGGCGGCTTCTTCAGTTTCGCCAAAGTGCTGGAACTGCTGGGTGCCACTCACCTGCCAATGGGCGCGCCCGGCGACGATGACTACAGCGACATTGCGCAACTGATCATCGAGCAGCGCGTCACGGTGCTGATCGGCATGCCCAGCACTCTGCATCGCTTGTTCCTCAACGAACAGCAGCGTCTGCGCGAATACGGCGCCATTGAAAAGGTCTTTCTCGGCGGCGAGCATCTCAGCGATCCGTGCCGCGCGCTCTTGCAGGACTGCGGTGTCGCCAGCATCCGTTCGGCGCTGTACGGCAGTGTCGATGCCGGGCCTTTCGGGCATGCCTGCGCCGCGACTGGCGACGGCGTGTTTCACCTGATGGAGACGATTCAACATTTGGAAATCGTTGCGATGGACGCTGACCGGCCCGTGGTTGGCGAGGAAATCGGCCGTTTACTGTTCACCTCCAAAGCACGTGAGGCCCAGCAGGTGCAGCGTTATGAAGTCGGCGACACGGGGCGCTGGCTCCCCGGCGAATGCGCCTGCGGGCTGAGCTCGCCACGCTTTGAACTGCTGCAGCGCCACGGCCGGCTACTGCGCATCGGCAGCGATTTCATCTGTGTCGACGCACTCGCGCGGCACCTGCAGACGCCGTTTCAGCTGTACCTCGACCATGCGCCCGAGGGCCTGGAACGCTTGTTGATTCGCAGCCCCGGCGATCCGGCAGGCATTCAGGGCCGCCTGGAGCACTACACCACGCTGAGCAATCTGGTTCGCACCGGGCTGCTCATGGTGCAAGTCGAGGTCTGCACGCCAGAGCAATTCTGCAGAAACAGACACAGTGGAAAGGTACCCCCGGTGATTGACGCGCGCCGTTAAACGCCTCCAACGCACACAGCCTGAATAATTAGAGAAAGATGTTATGGACACTTCACTTGAACTTAACAAGTTGCTCGCCTTTGCTCGCGAACATTCACCGTATTACGCCCGCCATTGGCAACATGTTGCACCGCAAGTCACCACGCTCAACGAACTTCCTTTGGTTGACCCAGAACAATATTGGGCACATAGCGAGAACTTCGCTGATTGGCCGGTACTGACATCGACCGTAGAACGCGCACTGGTGTTCAAGACCGGTGGAACCGTCAGCGCCGGTAAGCTTTCGGTATTTACCCGCGATGAGTGGCAGACACTGGTGCGCGACTTCGGCGGCCAGCTCACCGACCAACTCAAGCCGGGCGATCGGGTCGCCAACCTGTTTTTCGTCGGCGATCTCTATGCCAGTTTCATCTTTATCCACGATGCACTGGCGTACGAAACCGCAGGTGTCACTGAATACCCTTTTACCGGCGCGGTCGAGCCTGCGGTGCTGGTTGAAGCCATCCGGCAACACGCTATCAATGTGCTGGCCGGCGTGCCCGCGCAGTTGCTCGGGTTCGCCGACGTGTTACAGCGCCAAGGCCAGACCCTGACCGAGGTTGACGCCCTGCTCTACGGCGGGGAAAGCCTGTTCGCCGGGCAACTGCAGGTGCTGCGCAGTGTGTTTCCCAATGCACGAATCGCCTCCATCGGCTACGCCAGTGTCGACGCCGGGTTCATCGGCGCCTCGTCCGCGGATTGCGCCTTGGGCGAACACCGCATGCTACCCGGCCACAGCGTGCTGGAAATCATTGATGAGCACACCGGCGAAGTCATCGAAACCTGCGACCGCAGCGGACGGCTGGTGCTGACCAATCTCACCCGTCGCTTGATGCCGTTGATCCGCTACCCGGTGGGCGACCTGGCTTGCTGGCGAGAACCGGCCACCGCGCCGATGCGCAAGTTTGCCTTGATGGGTCGCAGCGCGAGCAGTCAGCGCGTACGGGTCAGCAGCCTGACCCTGGTGATCGAGGACATCGCCAGGATTGTGCAGCGCCACACCGGCAGTGACGACTGGCAACTGGTCATCAGCCAATCGGCGAATGTCGATGTCGTCAGCCTGAAGTGGGCGTCCGCCCCCCAGGCACCAACGACCGTGCAAGCCAATGCAGCCTTGCTGGAAGCCTGGCACGCGCAGAACCCGCAGGCGGCACAGCGGTGTGCCGAGCGGCTGCTGCAATTGCAGGTCATCGCTTGCCCAAGCGCAGAACTCGCGCGTCATCCACGCTCCGGCAAGCGCCAGCGCGTCGTCGACCTGCGCGTATACCCAGCCTCTGGTCAGGAGCAACGTCCATGGACAACCTGACGCTACGCAGCTATCGCAGTGCCGATGCCGGGGCCGTCAGCCGCCTGTTCCGGGAGATTTATGGCGAACACTACGTACAGCCCCACGTGTACTTGCCGTTGATGATCAACCAGAACCATGGTGACGGGACCTGGCATTCGCTGGTGGCGCAAATCGGTAAAAAGATTCTCGGTCACGCCACGCTCTGCCGGAGTGTCGAATCGCAAACGGCGGAACTGGCCTTGAGCGTGGTCCATCCTTCGACACGCGGGCAGAACATTGCCACCCAGTTGGGCACACGACTGTTGATACATGCGCAAGCGCTGCGCTGCCGGGGCGTGACCATCAAGCAAGTGACGCAGCATGACTACACGCAACGCATGGCTGAGCGGCTGGGTTTTTGCAGCACCGGATTGCTGCTCGACTATGTGCCCTCGCCGTTTGGCGAGCCTTTGGCTGAGTCCATTGTTATCGGTTTCATGCCTATCGACGGTTACCGCAGGCCACTTCCGGCACTGCTGTGGCCGGAACGCTGTCGCGAGTTCATGGAACACTTGAGTGAGGTATACGGAACGCAGGAGAAAGAAGTCCCCTGGGTGGGTGCGCCGATTCATGTAGAGCAACGTTTCATGCGCTATGACGTGACCCTGGAAAAGCTCGACAGCAGGTTACTCAAGCAACTGCGAAGGCTGCCGCGGCACTGGATGATTTCCATCAGGCTCAGGCTGGCGACGGGGTTTGCCAGTGCCGTGGAAAATCTGTCGAAAATAGGCTTCAGCTTCACCGGGATTGCCCCGAACGATCGCTGTGAGGGATGGCTGGCGCTGTTTCACCGGGGCTATTGCGCGCGCACGTTGCAGTTGCATTGCCCGCATATCCAGCGCTTGCATGATCAGGCCCAACAGCCCGCCGACGAGGCGGCTGCGCATTCGTGAGTCACCATCGCCCGTTCACGCGCTGAACGGGCTCAACGGTGCGGTTCAGGCCTTGGCTCTGACACCTTCGTCGGCCGGCTTCGCGGCGTTGCCTTCCCCATAGGTTTTCAGGTTCTGCAGCACATAAATGGCTTTCTTGAACTCGGGAATCAGATTCTTGCCGTAGGCGTTGCCATTGAGGCCATTGGTCTGGATGGCATCGAGTTGGGTCGCGAAATATTCCAGTGCGTTGAATTTCGCATCGACATCCTTGGTCACGCCGAAACGGTCGAACTTGTCGCCGGCATTCATCAGGGTGAAGGAGGTGATTTCCGAGATCAGTCCACGCCCACGCAGGAACGCACTCAAATTGCCCAGTTGCTTGACCGACACATTGGCAGGATCGAAGCCCTTGATCTGCTTGCGCAAACCCTGCTTGTCCATTTCGGCGGTGTTCAATGCGTTGGGGTCGTTGCCGACCATGGTCAGCATCTGCTGCACCTTGACGCTCTGGGCCACTTCTTTCTTGGCGCCGGTGTTGCGCACCATAACCCCTGCTTTGCTTTCCCAGCCGCCGACAATACCGATCGTCATGAGAAGACTCCCTGTGAATGACGTAAAAATATCCGCGTCGAAGCGGATGAATGGGCGCGAGTATCGGTCGGCAGACTGATGGCACCAACCTGTTTCTGCACTTTTTTACAATTCTCGTACATTCCCGATACAAACACGCAACTTCCCGCAAACCCTGTCGCAGAGCTGTCATCAACCCGCAACACAACTGACTTTTCCCGGCTGGCAGATGGACTGATCCGCTTGGGTGTATCGGTTTTGATACGGCTCCCTCATCGGTGCCGGGATTTTTTCAGCACGTGCGTACCTCAAGGTTCGCGCAACAACGACGATACGCTGGTGACACCCGCACTGTTCGCCCCTCGCCACCTCACTAGAAGCGCTGCTCAAGGACCGGTTTCCATGCCCGTATTCCGCACTATTCAGGCCCGCTACACGCTGTTTCTGGTTCTGTTCATCCTTTTGTTGTCGGTGCTGACGGTGGTCGGCATCAGCTACCTGGTCGCGCCTACATTGCGCGATACCGAAGAACAGGTGGTGCTCAACCGCATCGCCGAGGTCGCCGAGCACATACAGGGCGAACTGAACAAGGTGCAGGCCCAGCAGCGCAGCATCACCCAGACCATCCCGCTGCTCGACAGCGCGGCGATCGACACGGTGCTTCCGGGGCTGGTCGATCAATACGGCGAGCTGAAAGTATTCGGCGGCGGGATCTGGCCTCTGCCGGGGCAGCGTGAGGCCGGGCGCAACAAATTCAGCACGTTCTGGCACCGTGACGCGTCCGGCAACCTCAAGGTCAATACCTTCTGGAACAGCGACGCCGCGCCGAACTACTACGACCAGACCTGGCACAAGGGCGGCATGGCCACGCCGCGCGGCCAATGCGCCTGGGCGGCGGCCTATAAGGACGACGCCAGTGCCGAGCCGCGCACCAATTGCGCGATGGCGATTTACAAGAACGGCAATGCCTGGGGCGTGTCGACCATCGACGTCACCCTTGGTTTTTTCAACGATCTGGTGGCGCGCAAGGAAAAAGACCTCAACGCCCAGATGCTGATTGTCGAAGCGGACGGCAAGATCATCAGCAACAGCTCGCGCATCAGCGGCCCGATCGTGCTGAAGAACATCAGCGAACTGGCCGCGTCTTCGACCTTCGCCAGCCAGGTCAAAGCCGGGCTGTTGAACCGCGATCAGGCGCAACGCATCGAGTTCGACAACAACGGTGAAGCCAGCACCTTCTTCATGCGCCCGATCGAGGGCACGCCATGGTTCCTCGCCACTGCCCTGCCGACAAAAATGCTCACGGCCCAGCGCGATGACGTACTCAGCAGCCTGAGCCTGATCCAGATTCCGCTGGTGATCCTGCTGGTGCTGTTGCAGGTCTACGCGATCCGCCAGTTGGTGCAACGCATGAAAGCCCTGAAAGCCAACATCGATTTGCTGTCCAGTGGCGATGCCGATCTGACCCGACGCATCACCATTCGTGCCGAAGACGAACTCGGGGCCATCGGCCATTCGGTGAACACGTTCATCGCCTACCTGCAAAACATGATCGGTGAAGTGACTCAGGCCACCGGCGCCATGGCGTCGAGTCTGGACAATCTGCAACGCACCTCGGCGCACACCAGCCAGATCCTGTTGCGTCACGCCTCGGAAACCGACCAGACCGTCACCGCGATTACCGAAATGAGTTCGACCGCCGAAAGCGTCGCGCAGAACGCCGCCGAAACCGCCGCGTTCACTCAGCGCGCCAACGAGAACGCCGATCGCTCCAGGGTGGTCGTGGGGCAAGCGACCAGCAGTGTGGTTGCGCTGATCGACGAAGTGGCCAGCGCCACGCACAAAGTCGAAAACATGCAGCAGGACGCCCAGCGCATCACCGAGATTCTCGGGGTGATCGGCGCGATTGCCGGGCAAACCAACCTGTTGGCGCTCAACGCCGCCATCGAAGCCGCCCGCGCCGGAGAACAAGGCCGTGGTTTTGCGGTGGTCGCCGATGAAGTGCGCGCCCTCGCCGCCCGCACTCAGGCCAGCACCTCGGAGATCAATGAGATGTTGACGCGCCTGACCCAAGGCGTGAGTTCCTCGGTCAGCGCCATGGAGAACACCCAGGCCAGTTGTCAGTCCGCCGCCGACGCCACGGCACGGGTCAACTCGGGGCTGGACGAGATGGCCGGTTCGGTCAGCCACATCAACAGCCTCAGCACCCAGATCGCGACCGCTGCCGAACAGCAAAGCGCGGTGACCGAAGAAATCAACCGCAGCATGGTGCAGATCCGCCACATGGTCGATGAACTGGTGCAAAGCGGCCAGGCCAGCGAACTCAATACACGGCAATTGCTCGAGGCAAACAGCCGGGTGAGCGCAATCATGGGGCGCTTCAAGGTCAGCTGATCAACCCCGGCCCACAGAGGGTTTTGTGCAGTGCACAAATCCCCTGTGGGAGCGGGCTTGCTCGCGAATGCGTCCTGTCAGGTAACAGACAGGTTGAATGACCCGCCGCTTTCGCGAGCAAGCCCGCTCCCACAGGTACGGTGGCTGCCCATGATCAGCAGTTCAAAGAGCTCCGCTTACCGATTTGTCACCTATCACTCATCCGGCTGTCAGCCTTGATCCGGTATCATCCTGTCAGCCTGCCTTGTCGTAATTGGAAACACTCAGTTGAGCCTCGGCGGCAAAAACCGATCAAAATACGTTCTTTTTGATCCTCACTCGAGCCGAGAACCCCGTTATGCGAACCCATCTGCGTCTGCTCGCCCTCAGCGCCCTGTTTCTCTCTTCCCTGGCCCAGGCCGCCGAGCTGATCCCGATCGAAGTGCACCGCGATGCCAATTGCGGCTGTTGCAAAAAATGGATCAGCCACCTCGAAGCCAACGGCTTCAAAGTCGACGATCACGTCGAAAGCGACATGAGCAGCTTCAAACAACAGCACGGCGTGCCGCCGCGATTGGCGTCCTGCCACACCGCGATCATCAACGGTAAATTCGTCGAAGGGCATGTGCCGGCCGAGCAGGTACTGGCCCTGAGCAAGCGCGATGACCTGCTGGGCGTCGCCGCACCGGGCATGCCGATGGGCTCGCCGGGCATGGAAATGGACGGCATGAGCGATGCGTATCAAGTGATCGGCCTGAAGAAGGACGGCGCGGATATCGTGGTGGCGGATTACCCGGCGCATTGATGAGCGCCGCTTACGCCGGGCTGTTTTTCGCTGCATTCGGCGCGGCGACGTTGCTGCCGTTGCAGTCCGAGGCGCTGCTGGTCGGGTTGATCGTCAGCGAACGTTACTGGCTCTGGGGCTTGCTGGCGGTGGCGACACTGGGCAACGTACTCGGTTCGCTGGTCAACTGGTGGCTGGGCCGTGGCCTCGAACGTTTTCAGGAGCGCCGCTGGTTCCCGGTCAGTGCGCGGCACATGGACAAGGCGCGCAAACACTATGAGCGCTACGGGCACTGGTCGTTGCTGCTCAGTTGGCTGCCGGTGATCGGTGACCCGCTGACGCTGATTGCCGGGGTGATGCGCGAGCCGCTCGGGCGTTTTCTGCTGATCGTCACCCTGGCCAAAGGTGCACGTTATGGCGTGCTGGCCCTGCTCACGCTGGGCTGGCTGGGTTGAACGATCGCGCGATGAGGTTGCCTTAACGTCGGCGTAATCGCGCCATTCCAGCATCGGTCAATTTCCAAGGAGTTTGCCCTTATGTCCGTCACGCTGTCCCGCTGGCTGCCCGGCCTGTTCCTCACCGCCGCCCTGCCCGTGCTGGCTCAGGCCGCCACCGACACTGCACCCGCCGAAGGTCCCGCCTACGGCCCGGAACTGCAAGGCTTTCAATATCCCTACACGCTCAAACATTTCGCCTTCGAATCCCAGGGCCAGTCCCTGCAGATGGGCTATATGGACGTTGCCGCCCACGGCAAGGCGAACGGGCGCACCGTGGTGCTGATGCACGGCAAGAATTTTTGCGCGGCGACCTGGGACAGTTCAATCAAAGCGTTGAGCGAAGCCGGCTACCGGGTCATCGCCCCGGACCAGATCGGTTTCTGCACCTCAAGCAAACCCGAGCACTATCAGTACAGCTTCCAGCAACTGGCGACCAACACCCAGCAGTTGCTCAAGGCGCTGGGCATCCAGAAAGCCACGCTGCTCGGCCACTCCACCGGCGGCATGCTCGCCACGCGCTATGCTCTGCTGTTCCCTGAACAAGTCGATCAACTGGCGATGGTCAACCCGATTGGGCTGGAAGACTGGAAAGCCCTCGGTGTGCCCTATCGCACTGTGGATCAGTGGTATCAGCGCGAACTGAAAGTCACCGCCCAAGGCATCCGCGAGTACGAACGCACGACCTATTACGATGGCCGCTGGAAACCGGAATTCGACCGCTGGGTCGACATGCTCGCGGGCTTGAGCAAAGGACCGGGCAAGACCCAGGTCGCCTGGAACTCGGCGCTGATCTACGACATGATCTTCACCCAACCGGTGTATTACGAGTTCAAGGACCTGAAGATGCCGACGCTGCTGTTGATCGGCACCTCCGATACCACCGCGATCGGCAAGGACCTTGCACCACCTGAAGTGAAAGCCAGGATCGGCCACTATGAAGTCCTGGGCAAGCAAGTCGCCAAGCTGATCCCGCAGTCGACGCTGGTGGAATTCCCGGGCATGGGCCATGCGCCGCAAATGGAAGAGCCGGCGAAATTCCATCAGGCGCTGCTGAGCTGGCTGGACAAGACCCCTTCCGTTCCTTGATGAGGTAACGCCGATGACGGTGCAGATTGCGGTAATCGATGACTGGCAAGACGTGGCCCGCGACGTCGTCGACTGGTCCGTGCTCGCCAGCCTGGGTGAAGTGACGTTCGAGCATGATTATCCGGCTGACAACGCCACGCTCGCCGCGCGTCTGCACCGCTATGAGGTGATCTGCGTGATGCGCGAGCGCACGCGTTTCGATGCGGACCTGCTCAAGCGTCTGCCTCGCCTCAAGCTGCTGGTCACCGGCGGCATGCGCAACGCGGCGCTGGACATGCCGGCCGCGGCGGCCCTGGGCATCAAGGTTTGTGGCACCGACAGCTACAAACACGCCGCGCCGGAACTGGCCTGGGCGCTGATCATGGCGGCCACGCGCAACCTGCTCAACGAAGCCAGCGCCCTGCGCGCCGGCGGCTGGCAGCAAGGGCTGGGTGGCGATCTGCACGGCAAGACGCTGGGGATTCTCGGTCTGGGCAGCATCGGCCAGCGTGTGGCGCAGTTCGGCCAGGTGTTCGGCATGCGGGTGATCGCCTGGAGCGAAAACCTCAGCGCTGAACGGGCCGAACAGGCTGGCGTGACGTACGTCAGCAAGCAGCAACTGTTCGAACAGGCCGATGTACTTTCGGTGCATCTGGTGCTCAGCGAACGCAGCCGCGGCCTGGTCGATGCGCAAGCACTGGTCTGGATGAAGCCGACCGCCCTTCTGGTCAACACCGCTCGCGGGCCGATCGTCGACGAGGCGGCGCTGATCGAAGCCTTGCAGAAACGGCAGATCGCCGGGGCAGCGCTGGATGTGTTCGAGCACGAGCCACTGCCGGCGCTGCACCCGTTTCGCACGCTGGACAATGTGCTGGCGACGCCGCATGTGGGGTATGTGAGTCGGCAGAACTATGAGCAGTTCTTCCGGCAGATGATCGAGGATATTCAGGCCTGGGCGGGTGGAGAGCCGGTGCGCCTGTTGAACTGATCCATACTCGGGCGTGTTGACTCAACCGACGCCATCGCGAGCAGGCTTACTGCTACATTTGGAATGCGTTCCCCTGTAGGAGTGAGCCTGCTCGCGATAGCGCCCTCCCACCCACCACAACCTCAAAACCCTCGCACCAAACCTGTGCAGCCCACCCACCCGCTAGCACAAAACCATGACCGCCCAGTCACCGTTTTGGCTCACTCCATCAGAAAAACCTGCCCTTCGTCGGAGCATTTCCCGACCAAATACCGGTCCCGGCCTCCGATCCAACCGATTGTCGAACAATTTAGCCATTTGCGCCGACCCGCTCTAGGATCTGGCCTAGACTGCTTTTTTGCGGGCAAAACCACTCAGTCACACCGCGGAAAAAAAGTCGAAACTTTTGCTTCACGCCACAGGTCATCAGAACAACTGGGCGAAAGCGACTGGTGTAATCCTTGCAACGGCCTCACCACCCATTCTGCTTGCGCGTGTTGGGTAGCGTTTGCTCACCGATGCGCGGCGCGTTTGCGCCCGGCCACAGGATTTGGCCATGGACATCGCTTGTTAGAGACAAGAATCAGATCAACACAACGGGAGATACATATGATCAGTGCGGCATTGGAAATTCAGGGAGAGCGTGCTCACCAGTCGCTTGGCGAACAGGGCACCGTCAGTGTTCCCGGCAGCCGACAGATCAACGTTCCCGGCACCCGAACACTGGCTCCGGTAGCGAGCCAGAACCCCAACAAGAAAAAGGTATTGTTTGTCACTTCGGAAATCGCCGACCTGGTCAAGACCGGCGGCCTGGGTGACGTTTCCGCCGCCCTGCCCCGGGCCATGGCCCATCTGCACGACGTACGAGTGTTGATCCCCGGTTATCCGCAAGTGATGCACAGCGAAAACCCGATCCACATCATCGGCGAACTCGGTGGCCATGCCGCATTGCCACCTTGCAAGATCGGGCGCATGGACATGCCCGACGGCCTGGTGATCTATGTGTTGATCTGCCCTGAACTCTACGAACGCGAGGGCGGCCCTTACGGCGCCAACAACGGTCGCGACTGGCCCGACAACCATATCCGCTTTGCCCGCCTCGGTCTGGCCGCTGCCGACATCGCCGCCAACCTCGCACAGATCCACTGGTGCCCGGATCTGGTGCACGCCCATGACTGGCCAGCGGGCCTCGCCCCTGCCTATATGCACTGGCGTGGGCAGCGCACGCCGACGCTGTTCACCATTCACAACCTCGCCTATCAAGGCGTGACCAGCCTTGGCTCTTGCCCTGAGCTGGGCATTCCGGCGCATGCCCTGCAACAGGAAGGCATGGAGTTCTACGGCAAGATGTCGTTCCTCAAGGCCGGCATGGCGTATTCGAGCCACATCACCACGGTCAGTGCCACCTACGCGCAGGAAATCACCACGCCGGATTTTGGCTGCGGCCTCGACGGCTTCCTGGCCGCCAAGACCCAGCAAGGCTTGCTCAGCGGAATTCCCAACGGCATCGATGAGAGCTGGGACGCGGCAACCGACCCGCATCTGTTCGCGCCGTTCGCCATCGGCGAGTGGGAAGGCAAGGCGATCAACGCCGCCCACGTGCGCGAACTGTTCGGCCTTGACGACAGTAACGGTCCGTTGTTCGCCGTGGTGTCGCGACTGGTCTATCAGAAAGGGCTGGACCTGACCCAGGCGGTTTCCGAGTACATCGTGCAGAACGGCGGCCAGATCGCGATCATCGGCCGTGGCGAACCGGAAGAAGAACAAGCCATGCGCGAACTGGCGCTGCGCTTCCCCGGCAAGATCGGCGTGCGCATCGGCTTCAACGAAACCGACGCGCGGCGGATGTTTGCCGGCAGCGATTTCCTGCTGATGCCATCGCGTTATGAACCGTGCGGCCTGAGCCAGATGTACGCCCAGCGCTTCGGCTCGCTGCCGGTGGCACGCAACACCGGGGGCCTGGCCGACACCATCGAGAACGGCGTCACCGGTTTCCTCTTTGATGAGTCAACGGTCGAAAGCTACCGAGAAGCCCTGAGCCGTGCGTTCAAGGTCTTCGCCTACCCCGACCTGCTCAACGCCATGCGTTGCCGGGCCATGGCCGCGCCGTTCAACTGGTGCAAAGCGGTCGAACCCTACGCCGAACTCTACGAACAACTGGTGGCCAAGGCACTGGGTAAAGCCAGCCACAAATAACACGGAGGTTTCCAAGATGCCGTCACGGACCCAAGAAACCTGGCCCCACGGCGCGATCATGCTGGATGCCGAGCATACGCAGTTCGCCTTGTGGGCCCCTGATGCGTTCTACGTCAGCGTTGAGCTGGAAGGCCGGCCATCGCTGCCGATGCTGCCCCAGGCCGATGGCTGGTTTGTCCTCAAGACCCGCTGTCCGGCGGGCAGCCGCTACCGCTACTGTATCGACGGTGAAATGGAGGTGCCCGACCCGGCCTCCCGCGCGCAGGATGGCGATCTCGATCGCCACAGCGTGGTGGTCGATCCGCATGCCTATCAATGGCGACACAGTGCCTGGCGCGGTCGGCCATGGAACGAAGCGGTGATTTACGAGCTGCACGTCGGCGCACTCGGCGGTTTTGCCGAAGTCGAGCAACATCTGGCGCGTCTGGTCGCGCTGGGCATCACGGCCATCGAGCTGATGCCGCTGGCGCAATACCCCGGTGATCGCAATTGGGGTTACGACGGCGTCCTGCCTTACGCGCCGCAAGCTTCCTACGGCAGCCCGGAACAACTCAAACACTTGATCGACACCGCCCACGGCCATGGTCTGGCGGTGATGCTTGACGTCGTCTACAACCACTTCGGCCCGGACGGCAATTACCTGCATCGCTACGCCAAGGGCTTCTTTCGCGAGGACAAACACACGCCGTGGGGCGCGGCGATCGATTTTCGCCGCAGCGAAGTGCGTGAGTTCTTCATTGAGAACGCCTTGATGTGGCTGCTGGAATATCGCTTCGACGGCCTGCGTCTGGATGCCGTGCACGCCATCGGCGATTCCGGCTTTCTGGAAGAACTGGCCCGGCGCATTCGTCAGCAGGTCGACCCGGCGCGGCATGTCTGGCTGACCGTGGAAAACGAGCTGAACCAGTCCAGCCTGCTGGAAAACGACTACGACGCGCAGTGGAACGACGACGGCCATAACGCCCTGCATGTGTTGCTGACCGGCGAAACCGATGCCTATTACGCCGACTATGCCGCGCAGCCCACCGAGCAGTTGGTCCGCTGCCTGAGCCAGGGTTTTGTGTTCCAGGGCCATATCACCCGTCACGGCGAACCGCGCGGCGAACCCAGCGAACATCTGCCCTCGACCGCCTTCGTGCTGTTCCTGCAAAACCACGATCAGATCGGCAATCGCGCCTTCGGCGAACGCCTGCATCAACTGGCCGACCCGCGCGCGGTTCAGGCAGCTACCGTGCTGTTGCTGTTGTCACCGATGATCCCGCTGATGTTCATGGGCGACGAGTTTGCCGCCGAGCAACCGTTTCTGTTCTTCACCAGCCACCACGGTGAACTGGCGAAATTGGTGCGCGAAGGTCGGCGCAATGAATTTGCCGCATTCAGTGCCTTTGCCGATCCGCACAAACGCGAGCAGATTCCTGATCCCAACGCCGAACAAACCTTTCTCGCCTCGCAACCCCGGCTGACCGGCAACGGCACGCCGCTGCAACAACAGACCCTGGCGCTGTACCGTCAACTGCTGCAGTTGCGCCACCAGTACATCATTCCCAACCTGTCCGGCACTCAGGCGCTCGGCGCCAGCATGCTTGGCTACGGCGCGGTCAGTGCGCGCTGGCGTCTGGGCAATGGCAGCGAACTGCGAATCGACCTGAACCTCAGCGACACGCCAGTGGTCAACCCTGCACAGACCGACGCTGTGTGGCTGTTTCAACAGCCGCCCGCCGTCGCCTTGTCGGATCCGGGTCAACTGCCCGCGTATTGCGCGCTTGTCAGCCTCACGGCCGCAACCCCTTTGCAACCTCTGGATGGAGAGCGCCTATGAGCGATGCGCAACTGGAAATTCTTGCCAGCCGAGCCGGCCTTGCCGTCGACTGGATCGACGCCAACGGGCGTCAGCAGAAAGTCGCCCCGGCGGTACTGCGCAACGTTCTCACCGGACTTGGCCACCCTGCCAACACCGCACAGGAAATCGACACCAGCCTGCTTGAACTGCAAGCTGTCCAGCAAGACCGCCACCTGCCGCCACTGCTGACCAGCGACGTCGGCGTCGGCCTCGACCTGTCGCGTTATTTCGCCCCTGAAACGCCCTGTGAAATCCATCTCGAAGACGGCTCGCGCCTGAATCTGAAACTCGATTCCGAGGCGTTCCTGCCGGGGCTGATTCCGGTCGGCTACCAGCAAGTCCACATCGCCGATCAATATTTCACCCTGGCCGTGGCACCCGAGCGCTGCTTCAGCGTCGGTGACGCGGTGGACAGTCCGGTGCCGCGCGCCTGGGGCCTGAGCGCGCAACTGTATTCGCTGCGGCGCCCCGGCGACGGCGGTTTCGGTGATACCCAGGCCCTTGAGGAACTCGCTCGGGTGGCGGGCGAACGCGGCGCCGACGCGTTGGCGATCAGCCCGTTGCACGCCATGTTCAGCGCCGACACCGGGCGCTACAGCCCTTATTCGCCGTCCAGCCGTTTGTTTCTCAATCCGCTGTACGCGGCGCCGGGCGCGATTCTTGGCGAACGTGCCCTGCGCGACGCGATTGACGCCGCCGGCCTGACCGGACAATTCGCCCAACTCGAAGATCTCAAGCTGATTGACTGGCCCGCCGCGGCCGAGGCCAAGCAGAAATTGCTGCAGGCGTTGTACGACGGCTTCATCGTCGGTGACCACCCGTTGCACCCGGACTTCGCCAGTTTTCGCCATACGAGCGGCGAAGCGCTGGAAAATCACTGCCGCTTCGAAGCGATTCAGGAAATGCGCGCGGCCCGCGGCGAAAGCCTCGACTGGCGCGAATGGCCGGAGCAATGGCACGACCCACGGGGCGCTGCCCTCAGCGCGTTTGCCGAGGAATATGCCGAGCGCATCGGCTACTTTGCGTTCTGCCAGTGGCTGATCCACCGTTGCCTGGAGCGTGCGCAGACCGCCGCACGCAGCGCCGGAATGAGCATCGGCCTGATCGCCGACCTGGCGGTGGGTGCCGATGGCGCCGGCAGCCAGGCCTGGAGTTTTCAGGACGAGCTGCTTGCCTCGCTCACCGTTGGCGCACCGCCGGACATTCTCAACCGAGCGGGGCAAGGCTGGGGCATCTCTGCGTTCTCTCCCGAAGGCCTGATCCGCAACGGCTTTCGCGCCTTCATCGACATGCTGCGCGCCAATTTCGCTCACGCCGGCGGCCTGCGCATCGACCATGTGATGGGCCTGCAACGCTTGTGGGTGATTCCCAACGGTGCCGACCCCGCCGATGGCGCCTACCTCTATTATCCGATCGACGATCTGCTGCGCCTGCTGACCCTCGAGTCCCATCGTCATCAGGCGATCGTCCTCGGTGAAGACCTCGGCACGGTCCCGGAAGGGCTGCGGGAAAAGCTCGCCGCACGCTCGATTCTCGGCATGCGTGTGCTGCTGTTCGAACAGGACAACACTCACTTCAAGCCGATTCTCGACTGGCCGGACAACGCGCTGGCAACCACCAGCACCCACGACCTGCCGACGCTCAACGGCTGGTGGCACGGCCGCGATATCGACTGGAACGCGCGCCTGGGACTGGTCGATGCCAACGGCGAAATCGAATGGCGCCAGCACCGTCAGCGTGAGCGCGAAGGCTTGCGCAATGCCTTGAGCCAGGATCCGCAGAACTTTCGCGAGGAGTCCCACGAGGCCGACCAGGTGGTCGATGCCAGCGTGCGTTTCCTCGGCCATACCCGCGCGCCACTGGTGCTGTTACCGCTGGAAGATGCCCTGGGTATCAACGAACAAGCCAATCTGCCGGGCACCACAGACACTCATCCGAACTGGTCGCGACGCCTGCCGGGCACCAGCGAGGCGCTGCTCGATGACCCCGATGCCGCGCGCCGTCTGGAGCTGCTGGCTTGCGCGCGTCTTCAGGCTGCCGAGCGTGACCAATGAACCAGACGCTTATCCAGCCAGTGCGCGCCACCCTGCGCCTGCAATTTCATAAAGGCTTTACCCTCGAACAGGCGGTGCCGCTGGTGCCGTATTTCGCCCGGCTCGGCATCAGTCATCTGTACGCCTCGCCACTGCTGGCGGCACGCGCCGGCTCGATGCACGGTTACGACGTGGTCGATCCAACCCAAGTGAACCCTGAACTGGGTGGCGAAGCGGCGTTGCGCCGTTTGGTCAGCGCCCTGCGCGAACACAACATGGGCTTGATCCTCGACATCGTCTCCAACCATATGGCCGTCGGCGGCAGCGACAACCCGTGGTGGCTCGACCTGCTCGAGTGGGGACGGCTGAGTCCCTACGGTGAATTCTTCGATATTCAGTGGCATTCGCCGGACCCGCTGATGGAAGGCCAGTTGTTGCTGCCGTTCCTGGGCAGCGATTACGGTGTGGCATTGCAGGAAGGCACGTTGAAGCTGCACTTTAACGCGCACAAGGGCAGCTTCCATGTCGAGCATTACGAACATCACTTTCCGATCTGCCCGAACGATTACGGCGAATTGCTCAAGGGCGATGACGCGCTCAAACCGCTCGCCGATCGCTTCAGTGCCCTGAGTTACCAGACCGACGCGCATTCGCTGTCGATCCCGCTCAAGCAGGAGCTGCAGCAATTGGCAAGCGATCCTCAGGTGCTTGCTGCGATCCAGCAAAACCTCACGCGTTACGATTCGACCACTGCCGAGGGCTTCGAGAACCTGCATCAGTTGCTCGAACGGCAGAGCTATCGACTCGCCAGTTGGCGCACGGCCGCCGACGACATCAATTGGCGGCGCTTTTTCGACATCAACGAACTCGGCGGCCTGCGCGTCGAGCGCCCGGCCGTGTTCGAAGCGACCCACGGCAAGATCTTCCAGCTGATTGCCGAAGGCCTGGTCGACGGCCTGCGCATCGACCACATCGACGGCCTGGCCGACCCGCGTGGTTATTGCCGCAAACTGCGGCGCCGCCTCGACCGCCTGGCGCCGGACCGGCATCTGCCGATCTATGTCGAGAAAATCCTCGGCGCCGGGGAAACCCTGCGGCGCGATTGGGCGGTGGACGGCACCACCGGTTACGAGTTCATGAATCAGCTGTCGTTGCTGCAACACGAGCCGGAGGGCGAATCGGTACTCGGCGAGCTGTGGCAACGGCGCAGCGAACGCCCGGCGGCGTTCATCGAAGAAGCCCGACTGGCGCGCCAACAGATTCTCAATGGCTCGCTCGCCAGCGATTGCGAAAGCGTCGCTCAGGCCCTGCTGCAAGTGGCCCGCGACGACCTGATGACCCGCGACCTCACCCTCGGCGCGATCCGCCGGGTGTTGCAGGCGTTGATCGTGCACTTTCCGGTGTACCGCACCTACGTCAGCGCGCTGGGGCGTTCGGCCCAGGACGAGGTATTTTTCCAGCAAGCCATGGACGGTGCGCGGCAGACCCTCGGCGAAGGCGACTGGCCCGTGCTTGATTGCGTGGCCGACTGGCTGGGCGGCACGCCGTGGCGGCGCAAACCCCGTGGTCGTTCACGGAAAATCCTCCGCCACGCTTGCGTACGCTTTCAGCAACTGACCTCTCCAGCGGCGGCCAAAGCCGTCGAAGACACCGCGCTGTATCGCTCGGCGGTGCTGTTGTCGCGCAATGACGTCGGCTACAACACGGAACAGTTCAGCGCGCCGCTGAGTGATTTTCATCAAGTCAACCAGCAGCGCCTGCAAGCCTTTCCTGACAACCTGTTGGCGACGGCGACCCACGACCACAAACGCGGCGAAGACACCCGCGCACGTCTGGCCGTGCTCAGCGAGCGCAGCCATTGGTACGCCGAGCAGATTGAACTGTGGCGCGCCCTCGCCCGTCCGGTGCGCAGCGATGAGCAACTGCCGTCGAGTGGCGATGAGCTGATTCTGTATCAAGCACTGATCGGCAGTTGGCCGCTGGATCTGCACGAAGGCGACCAGGCCGGGTTTGCCGATTACGCCCAGCGTATCTGGCAATGGCAACAGAAAGCCCTGCGCGAAGCCAAACTGCAAAGCAGTTGGAGTGCACCGAATGAGGCGTATGAAAACGCCGCCCAGGCGTTCACCGAAAAACTGCTCACCGGCGACGAAGGTCAACTGCTGCGCGCCGCACTGATCAAGACAGTCAACAGCATCGCCGCCGCCGGCGCACTCAACGGTCTGGCGCAAACTTTGCTGCGCATGACCGTGCCGGGCGTGCCGGATCTGTACCAGGGCAACGAGTTCTGGGACTTCAGTCTGGTCGATCCAGACAATCGTCGGCCAGTGGACTATGCCGCGCGCGCGCAGGCCTTGCAGGCACAGGCGCCGCTCGACGCACTGCTGAGCGAGTGGCGTGACGGGGGCATCAAGCAGGCGCTGATTGCCGAGGTGCTTAACCTGCGCGCCGAACACGCCGGACTGTTTCGCCACGGCAGCTATCAGGCGCTGGAGGTACTCGGCGAGCAGGCGCACAACGTGCTGGCGTTCGCCCGTGAGCACGAGGGCGCGCAGGCCATTGTCATCGTGCCGGTGCGTGGCGCCACTTTGCTGGGTAACAGTGCCGTACCGCGCATCGATGCGCTGCGCTGGGGCGATACGCACGTGGTTCTACCGTTCGACGCTTGCGGAACAAACCTGAAGGGACTTTTCGCAAGCGGCGCAGTCACAAAAAACAGGGCGCTGAATGTCGCCGACGCGCTGGGGGAGGTCCCGGTCAATCTCTTTATCCAACACTTAACGTAAGCATGAGTTCAGTTCAGGAGCATTGCGATGAGCACCGACGATAAACGCATCCGCGAATTCGCCTATCAGATCTGGGAATCGGAAGGTAAACCTGAAGGCCAGGAAGAACGGCATTGGGAAATGGCGCGCAAACTCGCCGAAGCTGAGGCGCTGGCACCGAAGAAGTCACCGAAGGCCGCTGGCAGCAAGACCGCCGGCAAGGCAGCGACCGCCAAGACCGCCGATGACAAAGCGCCTGTCGGCAAAGCCCCGGCGGCGAAGGCCAAACCCGTGGCCAAGGCCAAACCTGCCGCCACGCCAAAAGTGTCGCCGCCGGGTGAAAAGGCTGCCGAGAAAAAGCCGCGAGCACCGCGCAAGCCCCCGGCAATCTGACGCCACCCCGAGTATTGAACTGAACCACTGCGTGGCGAGCACGCTTGCCACCGAGGGTGCACTCGCCCTGAAGAAACACACACCCCCTGTAGGAGTGAGCCTGCTCGCGATTGCGATCTGACTTGCAACATCAATGAAGCCTGATAGATCGCTATCGCGAGCAGGCTCACTCCTACAAGGGTTTTATGTCAGCACAGAATTTCCCCGTTTTTTTGCAGGAGCAATCATGACCCGTCCAAAAAAAGCCGAGCCCGCTGCGCAAGCCGAGCCATCGAGAATCCGTGAAGGACTGCCCTTCCCGCTCGGTGCCACCTGGGATGGCCTGGGGGTTAACTTTGCCTTGTTTTCCGCCAACGCCACCAAGGTCGAACTGTGCATCTTCGACGATACCGGCGAAGTCGAACTCGAACGCATCGAACTGCCGGAATACACCGACGAGATTTATCACGGTTATCTGCCCGATGCGCATCCGGGGCTGATCTATGGCTACCGCGTCTACGGCCCGTATGACCCGGCCAACGGTCACCGCTTCAACCCGAACAAATTGCTGATCGACCCGTATGCCAAACAATTGGTCGGCGAGCTCAAATGGTCCGAAGCGCTGTTCGGCTACACCATCGGCCACCCGGACGCGGACCTGAGTTTCGACGAACGCGACAGCGCGCCGTTCGTGCCCAAGTGCAAAGTCATCGACCCGGCGCACACCTGGGGCAACGACCATCGCGTCAGCGTGCCGTGGGACAAGACGATCATTTACGAAACCCATGTGCGCGGCATCAGCATGCGTCACCCTTCGGTGCCGGAAAATGTGCGCGGCACGTTTGCCGGGTTGATGGTCGACGATGTGTTGGAACACATCCGCAAACTCGGCGTGTCGACGGTCGAATTGCTGCCGATCCACGCGTTCGTCAATGACCAGCACTTGTTGCACAAGGGCATGACCAACTACTGGGGCTATAACAGCATCGCATTCTTCGCCCCGGACCCGCGTTACCTGGCCAGCGGCAAGATCGCCGAGTTCAAGGAAATGGTCGCACACCTGCACGACGCCAATCTGGAAGTGATCCTTGACGTGGTTTATAACCACACCGCCGAGGGCAACGAGCAAGGCCCGACTCTGTCGATGCGCGGTATCGACAACGCCTCCTACTACCGCTTGATGCCTGACGACAAGCGCTATTACATCAACGATTCCGGCACCGGCAACACCCTCGACCTGAGTCATCCCTGCGTTTTGCAAATGGTCACCGACTCCCTGCGCTACTGGGCCAGCGAGATGCACGTCGACGGTTTCCGTTTCGATCTGGCGACCATCCTCGGGCGCTATCACGACGGTTTCGACGAGCGTCACAGCTTCCTCGTCGCCTGCCGTCAGGACCCGGTGTTGCGTCAGGTGAAAATGATCGCCGAACCGTGGGACTGCGGCCCCGGTGGCTACCAGGTGGGCAACTTCCCCCCGGGCTGGGTCGAATGGAACGACAAGTTCCGCGACACCGTGCGCGCCTTCTGGAAAGGCGACGATGGCCAGCTCGCCGATTTCGCCAGCCGCATGACCGCCTCTGGGGAGATGTTCAACCAGCGCGGTCGGCGGCCGTATGCGTCGGTGAACTTTGTCACCGCCCACGACGGCTTCACCCTCAACGATCTGGTGTCGTACAACGACAAACACAACGAAGCCAACGACGAAAACAACCAGGACGGCAGCAACAACAACCTGTCGTGGAACCACGGCGTCGAAGGCCCGACCGACGATCCCGAGATCAATGCGCTGCGCCACCGGCAGATGCGCAACTTCTTCGCCACCCTGCTGCTGGCCCAGGGCACGCCGATGATCGTCGCCGGCGACGAGTTCGCCCGCACTCAGGACGGCAACAACAACGCCTACTGCCAGGACAGCGAAATCGGCTGGGTCAACTGGGATTTGAGCGAGGACGGCAAGGCCCTGCTCAAGTTCGTCAAACGCTTGATCAAGTTGCGCCTGACTTACCCGATCCTGCGGCGCGGGCGCTTCCTGGTCGGCGAATACAACGAAGATATCGGCGTCAAGGACGTGACCTGGCTGGCCCCGGACGCCACCGAAATGACCACCGAACACTGGCATGACGCGCACAACCGCTGCCTTGGCATGCTGCTCGATGGTCGCGCGCAGGAGACCGGGATCCGCCGCAAGGGTGGCGATGCGACGTTGCTGCTGGTGGTCAATGCGCACCACGACATCGTCAATTTTGTCTTGCCGGAAGTGCCGGACGGTGGTTTCTGGACCTGCATGGTCGACACCAACCAGCCTTCGGTCCGGGGTCAGGAGCGTTTTGAGTTCGGCCACGAATATTCGGTCACCGGGCGCTCGCTGTTGCTGTTTGAACTGCAGCGCGATGAAGAGGACTGACAGAACGAGTGAGCCAGCGCCCGCCTGTGGCGGGCGATTTCTGTAAGCATTTGCGTAACCGGGCGCAGTTGGCGCAAAAAAATGCGTATCAGATTGATCTGTGACGCGACGAATCCCGTGTCTTGAGCAATACTCTGCTCGCGGTAATCCAAGGGTCGGAGCACTGCACAGTTGCAATCAATTTGCCTTTTCGGCTCGCCGCCAGCGTTTTCGGCACCGACCAGAGGCGGGACACAACAAGGACGTCGCACTCATGAAACCGTTAATCACTGACCACGGCCTGCCGGCGCAGATTTGGAACAGCGCGCCGCAACTCGCCAACATCCCCGTCATCAATACCCACAGCCTGGTGCCCGAAGGTGCGCGCGCCGTGGTGATCGCACCCCATCCCGGCGACGAAGTAGTGACCTGCGGCGGCCTGCTGCAATTGCTCGCCAGCCTCGGCCATCCGCTACAACTGCTGTCGATCACCGATGGCAGCGCCAGCCATCCCGGCTCGCGCCAATGGTCGGAAAAACGCCTGAGCGTGTTCCGTCCCCAGGAAAGCGTCGAAGCGCTGCGCCGTCTCGGTCTGCCGATGCACAGCCTGAAGTGGGTGCGCGGCGGTTTCGCCGACAGCGCCTTGAGCGACCAGGAAACCCAACTGACCGAATTCATCAGCCGCTACCTGCGGCCCGGCGACGTGGTGTTCAGCACCTGGCGCGGGGACCGCAACAGCGACCACGAGGTGGTCGGTCGTGCCAGCTTCAACGCAGCACAACACTGCGCGGCCAGCTACCACGATGTCCCGGTGTGGGCCTGGCACTGGCCGGAGCGCGACCACCACCTGATCCCCTGGGAACGCGCACGCAAACTGCGTCTCGACACCTGGACGGTTGCGCGCAAAAGCCACGCCACCCACGCCTACGCCAGCCAGCTCAAGGGCGAACCGGCCATCGGCATCGCCCCGATGCTGCCGCCGGTGCTGCTGGAGCGGATGCGATTGCCGTATGAAATCGTGTTTGTCTGAAAAGTCGGCCAGCCACGATTCCCTGTGGGAGCGAGCCTGCTCGCGAAAGCGCCGGGTCAGTGAAATAGATGCTGCCTGACCCACCGCCTTCGGGAGCAAGCCCCCTCCCACATCGATCTCCAATATTCACAACACCCACTGGCACCACAAAAAAACTGTGGGAGCGGGCTTGCTCGCGAAAGCGCCGGGTCAGTGAAATAGATGCTGACTGACCCACCACCTTCGGGAGCAAGCCCCCTCCCACATTGATCTCCAATATTCACAACACCCGCTGGCACCCCACAAAAAAACTGTGGGAGCGGGCTTGCTCGCGAAAGCGCCGGGTCAGTGAAATAGTTGCTGACTGACCCACCGCCTTCGGGAGCAAGCCCCCTCCCACACTGATCTCCAATATTCACAAAACCCGCTGGCACCACACAAAAAACTGTGGGAGCGGGCTTGCTCGCGAAAGCGCCGGGTCAGTGAAATAGTTGCTGACTGACCCACCGCCTTCGGGAGCAAGCCCCCTCCCACACTGTCTTCACTGCTCACAAAACCCGCTGGCACCCCAAATAAACCTGTGGGAGCGGGCTTGCTCGCGAAGGGGCCTCGTCAGTCAATACATGCATTGGCTGGCCCACCGCTATCGCGAGCAGGCTCACTCCTACATTGCTTGCGTCGTTCACAAAACGGAACTGCCGCGCCCTCGCATCAGTCGCATGAACAGGCAGACCCCATTCAGAGGAGTAAACGTGTCCAGCGATCCCAAACGTCACGCCGTCGACGCGCCTGACATTCATCGCATGCGCGTGCTGACGGTCAACACCCACAAGGGCTTCACCGCGTTGAATCGGCGCTTCATTCTTCCGGAACTGCGCGAAGCGGTGCGCAGCACTTCGGCCGATCTGGTGTTCCTGCAAGAAGTGGTCGGTGAACACGAGCGCCATTCGAGCCGCTACAACGAATGGCCGCAAACCTCGCAGTACGAATTCCTTGCGGACAGCATGTGGAGCGATTTTGCCTACGGGCGTAACGCGGTGTATCCCGATGGCCATCACGGCAACGCACTGCTGTCCAAATACCCGATTCGCGAATACCGCAACCTTGACGTGTCGATCACCGGCCCCGAGCGCCGGGGCCTGCTGCACTGTGTGCTGGATGTGCCGGGCCACGCTGAGGTTCATGCGATCTGCGTGCACTTGAGCCTGCTGGAAAGCCATCGCCAATTGCAGTTGCAACTGCTCTGCCAGTTGCTGGAATCGCTGCCCGAGGACGCCCCGGTGATCATCGCCGGCGATTTCAACGACTGGCAGTTGCAGGGCAATGCCACCCTCGCCCGACGCGACTACCTGCACGAAGCCTTCGAACGCCATCACGGCCGCCCGGCGAAAACCTACCCGGCGCGTTTTCCGTTACTGCGCCTGGACCGCATCTACTTGCGCAACGCGAGTAGCCATGATCCGCAGATCCTCGGCAACAAGCCGTGGACGCACCTGTCCGATCACCTGCCGCTGGCGGTTGAAGTGCACCTGTAACCACGATGCGGCGCACGACCGTTCGTCAGTCGGACCGGCTGAGGGGGCAAACTTCTTCTACACCTTCCGAAGCTGAAGGATCGGCGACTTCAGAACGTTAGGGTACAAACCTTATGTAGTTCCTCAACTCCAGAGGCTTTTTTTGGGTCCGGCACCCTACAAGGATGAACTTCCCATCGTCACGCAGGGAATTGACATGCCAGCTATCAGAACGTTGAGGACTTTGCCGCATACCTTCGTCTTGCCCGCTTGCCTCGGGCTGCTCGTCAGCCCGCCGGCCTGGTCCGCCTGCGTGCTGACACCCGGCGCGGGCAACGACAGCTATTCATGTGACAGCGGCAGTAGCGGCCCGCTCACAGACCTCTCGGGTAACAACAGTCTGACCTTTCCTGCCAACGGCAACGGCCAGATCAATGGCAGCGTAACCTTCGGCAACGGCGCCGACCGGGTCGAGATGGACTCCGGCAGAATCACGCTGCAATTGAGCCAGGGCGGCGGAATTGATGACTTTGTGATGACCGGCGGCCAGATTGGCTTCCTTGCCCAGGGCGACGGTCGCGACACCTTCCTGATGACTGGCGGCGCCATCGACTCGGCGTTTGAGGATGGCGATGTCGCGCGCATGACCGGCGGCACCATTGGCCGGGTTGACATGAAACTCGACGACAATTTTTTCGATCTGTCCGGCGGGCAGATCTTCGGCAATCTGGTTACTGGCTTCGGCACCGACACCATCATCGTCTCCGGCGGGCGCATCGGCGGTAACGTGAGTGTCAGCGGTGGCAACGACAGCATCACGGTGACCGGTGGCGAAATCGTCGGCGAGATTCGCGCCAGTGCCGGTGATGACACACTGTCGTGGAGCGGCGGGATCATCCGCTCGGCGATCCTGCTGGACGCCGGTAATGACCGCGCGACGTTGAGTGGCCTCGATGACAGCCTTATCGCGCTTCCCCCCAGGATCGATGGCGGTGTCGGCAGTGATGCGCTGACGCTCGACAACACCCGAACGGCGCTGCCTGAACGCTTTGTCAATTGGGAGACGGTGAACGTGAGCAATGGCTCGCAACTGGACTTGGGGTCTTCCAGCCTGTCGCTGGGGGACGCGGATACCGGCACCGGTGTATTGAACCTTGACGGCAACAGCACCTTGCTTTCCACCCAGGGCGTGATTAGATCTGCGCTGGCCGGGCAGACGGCAACCTTCAACAATGGCGGGGTCATCGACCTGGCCCGCAACAGCAATCGCACCGACGATACGCTGACGGTACAGGGCAACTATGTCGGTAATAGCGGCCAGTTACTGCTGCAAACCAGCGTCGGTGGTGATGATTTCGCCAAGCGACAGACTGGTGGTCAACAATGGCACCCTGAGTGGCGCCACCGTCATCACCGTCGACAACCTTGGCGGGCTGGGCGCACTGACCCGACTCAACGGCATCCAGCTGGTCCAGGCCCAAGGCAGCACGGTTAGCACGGATAACGCCTTCACCCTCAACGGCCCGGTGTCGGCCGGGGCTTATGACTACTACCTGTTCAAGGGCGGCGTGACGGCCGGCAGCGAAAACAGTTGGTACTTGCGCTCAGCCGTTGTTTCGCCGCAGGTGATTAGCGTACCCAACCCGGATCCGGCGTTGCCGCCGATCCTCGTGCCGGTGACAGCCGTGCCCATAGCGGCCGTGGCACCGGCCGGGAGCGCACCGTTACCGGTATTGCCCGCCGCCGTGGCCGGGGCCGCACCGATTCCACTGTACCGACCGGAAGTCCCGACGTGGTCGGTGCTGCCACCCGCCGCCGCCCAACTGACGCTCAATGCGTTGGGCACTTTTCACGATCGCCAGGGTGATCAGCGCCTGCTCAAGGAGACCGGCGCATTCAGTGCCGGTTGGGCTCGGGTCTACGGCAAGCATCTCGAGCAAACCTGGACCGGCACCGTCACACCACGGCTGGATGGCTCGCTCAACGGTTTTCAGGCGGGCAACGATCTGTACAGCGCACAAACCGTGGGCGGTCAAACCCAGCGTGTGGGTTTCTTCGTCGGGCATAGTCGCCTGCGAGGCGATGTCGATGGCTTCAATGAAGGCTTCCAAGGCAATAGCGCCGGCAAGATCAAGCTTGAGGGCGACAGCTATGGCCTGTACTGGACACTGATCGATCCCTCCGGCGGGTACATCGATGCCGTCGTGATGGGCACCCGTTTCGACGGCGACAATCATTCCGATCGCGGGATCAAACTGGACAACCGCGGACATGCGCTGACGCTGTCGGCCGAAGCCGGTTATCCGTTCGCGATCAATGACACCTGGGTGATCGAGCCGCAGGCTCAGGTCATTCACCAGAAAATTTCCCTCGACAGCCAGAACGACGGTATCTCAAAGGTCTCGTTCGATTCGGACAGCGCCTGGACCGGCCGTCTCGGTGCTCGCCTCAAGGGACGCTATCACGTCAGCAGCCTGCCGCTGGAACCCTACCTTCGCACCAACCTGTGGCATACGTTCTCCGGCACCGACACGGTGACCTTCGGAACCAGCGATGTCATTACCACGCAACAGAAATCCTCTTCGGCGGATATCGGTCTTGGCGTCGTGCTCACACTTGATCGCGCCGTCAGTATTTTTGCCAGCACCGATTACAGCCGAAATATTGACAGCAATGACTCGCGTGGCGTCGTCGGCAACCTGGGCGTGCGCATTAGCTGGTAGACCTTCCGTCGGCAATAAAGCGGCTGCATCGCGCAGCCGCCATTGCGATTCTCCATTCAAACAGACACTTAGTTATCCGCCAAAAAACAAGCGCTTGCGCTGCCTGTTTTATAACGACCGCTCATCGTTCAATTTCTTGACGGACAGCCGTAGCTCTTCTTATCTCAAGCTTACTACCCCCGGAAACACTCACCGGGGCTGACCGCCAGGCACTCGCAAAATCGAGCGGCCACGGTTCGCCCCGCCCCATTCGGTCGCCCCTCATTCGGGGTAGGAGAGACGCCAGAATCGAGATGCCGCATGCGCCTGCAAGGTAGACCTCCATGAAAACTTCGCTCACCTCACACGAGATCAAAATCACTATCTGCACAGTGTCGAGTTCTGTCCTGCTGTGCTCATCCATGGAGGTGCAGGCAGGCCCTGCGGCGGATGAAGCCGCCCCGTGGTATCGCGCGGATGTACCGGTCATGACCCTGCCTGCGACCGTCATTACGCCCGGGCCGCAGCGCCTTGATCCACGCCGCGACTTGTCGGGCAGCCGCCTCATGACCGAAGAACTCGCCCCGGGCGCCTGGGATCAGCTCTACGGCAAAAGCGCCCGCCAGGCCCAGACCGACGTGCTGTCTTCAGGCTTTGCAACACCCGGCAGCGGAGACTTCAAGGGACCTGCGGTGTTGACCCTGCGAAGCGCCAGCCATACCCAGAAGATCGGCCTGATCGGAGGGGTCAATCAGATTCAAGGCAACACCAGCGGCTTGCACAACAGTCGCGCCCAAGCCGATGCCGGAACCGACACCCTCAACCTGCAAGGCCAAAGCCTGGGCGCCTATTACAGCCTGATCGGTGCGCAGGGCTGGCACGTCGACCTGTCGGCCAGCGGTGGCCGGGTCAGCGGTTTCAGCCGCAACGGCCAAGGCACCCGGCAAGTCACTGAAGGCACCGCGATGACTTTTTCCGTGGAAGGCGGCTATCCCATCGGCCTGAGCGACCACTGGGTGGTCGAACCGCAAGCGCAATTGATCAACCAGCGCATCAGCCTCGACACGCCATACGCCGGATCGGGCAATGCATCATCCTCGGAACTGACGTCGTGGAGCGGCCGTGTCGGCGCACGCTTGAAAGGCAGTTATGACTTGAACGGCCTGCCGGTCGAACCGTATGTGCGCACCAACCTCTGGCACACCGTGTATACCGGCAACACGGTGACGCTGGATCAGGTCGACAAGATCAGCAGCAGCCGCAAGTCATCGACGGTCGAACTGGGGCTGGGTCTGGTGGCGCGGGTGACGCCGGCAGTGAGTCTGTATGTCAGCGCTGATTACAGCAGCGATGTCGATGACAACGATTTGAATGGGATCATTGGCAGCCTGGGGGTACGGATGCGCTGGTGATTTTCAGATCACCGAAAATCCCCTGTGGGAGATGTACAGGCGGGAAGTCATGGTTGGCTGTAATGCCGCTATCGCGAGCAGGCTCACTCCTACAGGTGAACGCATTCCAAATTGTAGGAGTGAGCCTGCTCGCGATGACAGCGACGCGGGTTCGGATCAGCCCTGCGGCTTAAGGATCAACACCGCCAACGGCGGCAGGTTCAGCTCCAGCGACAAGGCCTGGCCATGGCTCGGCACTTCTTCGGCAAGCGCCCCGCCGCCGTTGCCGTAATTGGAGCCGGCATAGATGTCGGCATCGCTGTTGAGCAACTCTGCCCAGCGCCCGGCAAACGGCACGCCCACCCGGTAGCCCTGACGCGGCACGGGCGTGAAGTTGGCGACCACCAGCACTGGCGCGCCGTCCTTGCTCCAGCGCAGCCACGCATAAACGCTGTTGATCGCATCATCGCCAATCAACCACTGGAAGCCTTGAGGCGCGTCGTCCTGATCGTGCAGGGCCGGCTCCTCGCGATACAGACGGTTGAGATCGCCGACCAGTTTCTGCACACCCTTGTGCTCGGAATACTGCAGCAGGTACCAGTCCAGTTGCTGATCGTGGTTCCACTCACGCCACTGGCCGAACTCGCAGCCCATGAACAGGAGCTTCTTGCCCGGATGGGTCCACATGAAACTCAGGTAGGCGCGCAGGTTGGCGAACTTCTGCCAGCGATCGCCGGGCATCTTGTCGATCAGCGAGTGCTTGCCGTGCACCACTTCGTCATGGGAAATCGGCAGAATGAAACGCTCGGACCACGCATAGACCAGACCGAAACTCAGTTCGTTGTGGTGGTGCGCGCGGTACACCGGGTCCTGCTGAATGTAATGCAGCGAATCGTGCATCCAGCCCATGTTCCATTTATACGCAAAGCCCAGTCCACCCTGCTGCGTGCTTTGGCTGACGCCCGGCCAGGCGGTCGACTCCTCCGCAATCACCAGTGCGCCCGGCGCCTCCAGTGCGACCACGTCGTTCAAGTGCCGCAGGAAGTCGATGGCCTCCAGGTTTTCGCGCCCGCCATGGCGGTTCGGCACCCACTCACCGGCCTTGCGTGAATAGTCGCGATAAAGCATCGAGGCCACCGCATCGACACGCAGGCCATCGACGTGGAAATGCTTGAGCCAGTGCAGCGCCGACGCCAGCATGTAGCCGTGCACTTCGGTACGGCCGAGGTTGTAGATCAGCGTGTCCCAATCCTGATGGAAACCCTCCAGCGGATTGCCGTATTCGTACAGGGCGGTGCCGTCGAACTGCGCCAGACCGTGGGTATCGGTAGGGAAATGCGCCGGCACCCAGTCGAGGATCACGCCAATGTCCGCCTGGTGGCACGCATTGACGAATGCAGCGAATTGCTCCGGCGTGCCGTAACGCGCGCTCGGGGCGAACTGCGAGAGCAACTGATAACCCCAGGAACCGCCGAACGGGTGTTCCATGATCGGCATCAGTTCGATGTGGGTGAACCCCAGTTCCTTGACGTAAGGAATCAGCCTTTCGGCCAGTTCCGGCCAGGTGTACTGGCGCGCGACTTCGCCCAGGTCGTCCAGTTCGCACTGCCAAGAACCGGCGTGCAGCTCGTAGATCGACAATGGCTTTGAATGCTGGTGCCGATCCTGGCGCGCACTCATCCAGTCCTGATCCTGCCAGTCGATCTGCAAGGGCGACGCGACTTTCGAGGCGGTGTCCGGTGGCAGGCTGGTGGCCAGCGCCATCGGGTCGGCCTTGAGCGGCAGAATGCCGTGGGCGCCAAGGATTTCGTATTTGTACAGCTCGCCGGCTTGCAGGCGCGGAATGAACAGCTCCCAGACCCCGGACGGATGGCGCAGACGCATCGGATGCCGGCGCCCGTCCCAGACGTTGAAATCGCCGACCACCGACACCCGCCGGGCATTCGGCGCCCAGACCGCGAAGCGCACCCCGTCGACGCCATCGACGGTTTTCAGTTGGGCACCGAGGCAAGCGCTGAGATCGCGGTGATTGCCCTCGGCAAACAGGTATAAATCCATCTCGCCGAGCAACTGACCGAAGCTGTAGGGATCTTCCGTAACCTGTTCGCCGCCCGCCCAGCGCGTGCGCAACAGATACGGCCGTGCCTGATCGAAATGGCCGACAAACAATCCCGGCGTTTCGGTCATCTGCAGCGGCCCGCGTTCTTCACCGCTGTCCTTGTCCAGCACGACAACGCTCAGCGCACCGGGCAGGTAGGCACGGATGTACTCCCCGCCGACGCCATCGCCGTGGGGGCCAAGAATCGAAAACGGGTCCTGATGTTCTGCCCGCACCAGTGCGTCGACATCACGTGCCGAGGGCAACAATGTTTGTTTGACCACACCCTGTTCCTTGTTCGAGAAACTCATGACTACTCTCCACCAAGATCGGAAAAGGGTTTAAGCCCTGTCAATAATCCATACAAACCGTGCAATGGCACGGGCAGCCACGTCGGGCGGTTTTCCGCCTCATAGGCCACTTCATAGGCCGCTTTTTCCAGGCCGAACAACGCCAGCGCAGCGTCGGCGCCTTCAGGGTCTTGCCAGGCATGTTCAAGACTAGCTGCCGCCTCGCGATATGCCTGCACAAATGCCTCGCGGGCTTCACGCAGATAGCGCTCGGCGACCCGTTTGCGCGCCGCTTCGGCTTCAGGGCTGTTGTCGACGTTGTGCACGTTGATAGTCATCGCCGCCGCGTAATCGAAGGAACGCAGCACACCGCTGACATCCTTGTACGGGCTGTGCTTGCCACGACGCTCACTCAACGGCCGCGCCGGTTCGCCCTCGAAGTCGATCAGATAGGCATCGCCCTTGATCACCAGCACTTGGCCCAAATGCAAGTCGCCATGCACACGAATGCGCAAACCGCCGGTGGCTTTTTTCGCCAGATCCTGCACATGGGCGAGGATGGTTTTCTTCTCGTCGAGCAGACGCTTGACCAGTTTCTGGTCCGCCGCATTGAGTTCGCCCTGATGCTCCTTGAGCAATTTCAAGGCGTGTTCGACCTGTGCCGTCACGTCCTTGCCGGTGGCCTGCATGTCTTTGCCTGAAGACACTTGCGCAGCAAAGTCGGCATTGTCGGTTGGCGCGGCAAGCACCTGATGCATCTCGCCCAGACGCTGCCCGAGCATGCCGGCAAAGTCCTTCAATTCGCCCAAGGCGTTGTAATGCTGCTCCTGTTCCGAGACGGCGTCGGCCAGCTCATCGCGCAACGCCCGTTCAAGGTTGTTCTGCGTCCACTCCCAGGCGTCGCCCTGATTGCTCAGATAACCCTGAGCGATCATCAGCAGGTTGTCCTGCCCCTGTGCATCGCGGCGAATCACCGATCCCAACAACGGAGAGATATTGGCAAATCCGGCCTCGGTCAGGTAAGCGCTCATCTCCAGTTCCGGGTGTACGCCAGAAGCGACTTTACGTATCAGCTTAAGCACCAGGCTGTTGCCGATCACCACTGAGCTGTTCGATTGCTCGGCGGACAGGTAACGCACGTCCGGCTCGGCGCCGAGGCCGAGTTTTTCCAGGTGCGGAGTCTGTTCGAAGCGGATTTCACCCTCGCTCGATGCCAGCACGGTGTTGTTCTGCATGCCTTGCAGCACAGCGCGGACGAACGTTTCCAGGCTGAACGCATCGGTGATCAAGCCGACCTGACGCACACGGCGCACGCGCGACAGCGCCAATTGCTGCGGCAACGGTGGGCCGACGTGATCTTCGGCAATGAAGCCGAACGGCAGCTGATAGCGGCTGGTCTGGCCCGCGCTGGTGACGTCGATCTCGCTGAGCAGCACCGGATGCTGCGCGTCGCCGAAGCGCACGCCGTAGGCCAGATTGACCTTCTCGATGGCCGCGTCCTTGCCGGCGAACCAGCGACGGTTCTGCAGCCAGCTCGGCAGGATGTTTTGCTCCAGCGTCGTGCGCGACGGCGCTTCGAGCAGTTCTTCCATGCGCTTTTTCAGCACCAGCGTGGTGAAGTCCGGCAGGCTCTGCGCCGGTTCCACGTGCCAGCTCGGCATCTGGTTTTCTGCGGCGAGGGCGAACCAGTAAAAGCCGTACGGCGCCAGGGTCAGGAGAAAATTCAACTGGCCGATCGGCGGAAACGCATTACCGCCAAGCATTTCCACCGGGACCATGCCGACGTAAGCCGACAAGTCCAGTTCGACCGCTTGTGCACTGCGTGAGACGTTGGCCACGCACAGGATGATTTCATGCTTGCCATCGGCATCGGTGTATTCGCGGGTGTAAGCCAGCACGCGGCGGTTGGTCGGCGAGAGCATTTTCAACGTGCCACGGCCGAAGGCTTTCGACTGCTTGCGCACGGCCAGCAGGCGCCGCGTCCAGTTCAGCAGTGAATGTGGATCGCCGGACTGGGTCTCGACGTTGACCGACTGATAGCCGTACAACGGGTCCATGATCGGCGGCAGCACCAGGCTGGCCGGATCGGCACGGGAGAAACCGCCATTGCGGTCGATCGACCACTGCATCGGCGTGCGCACGCCATCACGGTCGCCGAGGTAGATGTTGTCGCCCATACCGATTTCGTCACCGTAATACAGGGTCGGCGTGCCGGGCATTGACAGCAGCAGACTGTTGAGCAGTTCGATGCGACGGCGATCACGCTCCATCAACGGCGCGAGACGACGGCGGATACCCAGGTTGATTCGTGCGCGACGGTCAGCCGCGTAGTAATTCCACAGGTAGTCGCGCTCGCGGTCGGTGACCATTTCCAAGGTCAATTCATCGTGGTTGCGCAGGAAAATCGCCCATTGGCAGTTCGTAGGGATTTCCGGGGTCTGGCGCAGAATGTCGGTAATCGGGAAACGATCCTCCTGAGCCAGCGCCATGTACATGCGCGGCATCAGCGGGAAGTGAAAGGCCATGTGGCACTCATCGCCATTCACCCCGGCAGCGTCGGTGTCTCCGAAATACAACTGGGTGTCCTCCGGCCACTGATTGGCCTCGGCCAGCAACATGCGGTCGGGATAGTTGGCGTCGATTTCGGCGCGAATCTGCTTGAGTACGTCATGGGTTTCGGGGAGATTTTCGTTGTTGGTGCCATCGCGTTCGATCAGGTACGGGATCGCGTCCAGGCGCAGGCCGTCGATGCCCATGTCCAGCCAGTAACGCATCACCGAAAGCACCGCTTTCATCACCTGCGGGTTATCAAAGTTCAAGTCCGGCTGGTGCGAGTAGAAACGATGCCAGAAGTACTGGCCGGCGACGGGGTCCCAGGTCCAGTTGGATTTTTCCGTGTCGAGAAAAATGATCCGCGTGCCGTCGTATTTCTGATCGTCATCGGACCACACGTAAAAATCCCGCGCCGCCGAACCCGGCTTGGCTTTGCGCGCGCGCTGGAACCACGGGTGCTGATCAGAGGTGTGGTTGATGACCAACTCAGTGATGACCCGCAAACCGCGCTTGTGGGCTTCGGCGATGAAACGCTTGGCGTCGGCCATGGTCCCGTAATCGCTGTGCACCCCACGGTATTCGGCAATGTCGTAGCCATCGTCACGGCGCGGCGAAGGATAGAACGGCAACAGCCAGATGGTGTTGACGCCCAGGTCGGCGATGTAATCGAGCTTGGCGATCAGCCCGGGAAAATCGCCGATACCGTCGTTGTTGGAGTCGAAAAACGATTTGACGTGAACCTGATAGATCACCGCATCCTTGTACCAGAGCGGGTCTTTGATGAAGGCAGCTGCCTTGGGTTTCTTCGCCATGTGAAACTCCTGAAAAATTCACTGATACCACCGAGGGACTCGCATTGGTGACCCCCTGTGGCGAGGGGATTTATCCCCGTTCGGCTGCGCAGCAGTCGCAAACTGGTAAACGCGGTAAAGCTTGAAAAAAAGGGGCCGCTGCGCGCCCCAACGGGGATAAATCCCCTCGCCACAGGGGGCGGTTCGCTACGTCACGTGGCTGTGATTCGCCAAATCCCGAACGGCTGATACGCCGGGTCGATGCGCATGAACTGGTATTTTCCATACCAGTCCCAACGGTGGCCGTTCATCAAGTCCTCGCCGTGGGTTACGGCATCGTCCGGCAGGCCCATTTCCCACAGCGGCAATTCGAAATTCGCTTCCTGGACGTTATGCGGATCGAGGCTGACCGCTACCAGAATGAAGTTGCTGCCGTCAGCGCTGCGTTTGCCGAAGTACAGGATGTTGTCGTTCCAGGCGTTATAGATCTTCAGGCCCAGATGGCTGTGCAGCGCCGGGTTCTGGCGGCGGATGCGGTTGAGCTGAGCGATTTCGGCAATGATGTTGCCGGGCGCCGTGAAATCGCGGACGCGGATTTCGTACTTCTCCGAATCGAGGTACTCCTCCTTGCCCGGCACCGGCGCCGACTCGCACAGCTCGAACCCCGAATACATGCCCCACAAGCCTGAGCCCATGGTCGCCAGCGCGGCGCGGATCAGGAAACCGGGGCGCCCGGAGTCGTGCAGGAATGCCGGGTTGATGTCCGGGGTATTCACGAAGAAGTTCGGCCGATAGCACTCGCGCCACGGCGACTGATTCAGCTCGGTGAAGTACGTGGCCAGTTCAGCCTTGGTGTTGCGCCAGGTGAAATAGGTGTAGCTCTGCGAATAACCGACCTTGCCCAGCCGCGCCATCATCGCCGGTGTGGTGAAGGCTTCAGCCAGGAAAATCACTTCCGGGTACAGCGCGCGTACATCGGCAATCAGCCATTGCCAGAACGGCAGCGGTTTGGTGTGCGGATTGTCGACGCGAAAGATCTTCACGCCTTCTTTGACCCAGCCGATGACAATGTCACGCAACTCCACCCACAGGCTCGGAATCGCGTCCGGCGCATAGAAGTCGACGTTGACGATGTCCTGGTATTTCTTCGGCGGGTTCTCCGCGTATTTGATCGTGCCGTCCGGGCGCCAGTTGAACCAGCCCGGATGCTGTTTGAGCCACGGGTGGTCCTGGGAGCACTGGATCGCGAAATCGAGGGCGATCTCCAGACCATGATCGGCGGCAGCGGCGACCAGTCGGCGGAAGTCTTCGCGGGTGCCGAGTTGCGAGTGAATCGCCTCGTGACCGCCCTCCTCGCTGCCAATCGCATAAGGGCTGCCGGGATCGTCCGGGCCGGCCGTCAGGGAATTGTTGCGCCCCTTGCGGTGGGCGCGACCGATCGGATGGATCGGGGTGAAATACAGCACGTCGAAGCCCATGTCCTGAATCATCGGCAGACGCGAATGGACGTCGTTGAACGTGCCGTGGCGGCGCGGATCGTCGGTGATCGAGCGCGGAAACAGCTCATACCAACTGGCGAACTCGGCGAGTTCACGTTCGACATCCATGGGATATTGCGGGCTGACGCTCAGGTACGCACGCAGGTCGGCCTCGGCCATCAGCTGCGCACTGCGCGAGTGCAGAAACAGCGCGACCTGCTCGGTTTCGAGCAAGCCGGACAATTCGTGGTGCAGCGCGTGAAGTTGTTCGCTGAGTTGTCCTTCGCTGCGCTCGGCGGCCTGGAGCACCATGGTGCGGCCTTCCTGCAACTCCAGCGACACCGGCACGGCGGCGCTGTGTTTTTTCTCCAGCTCATATTGAAAACTGGCGAAATGATCGATCCACGCTTCGATGCAGTAGACATACCGTCCCTGATGCTCGGGGCGGAAACGGCCCAGCCAGCCATTATTGCCTTGATCGCTCATGACCTCGCTGTGCCAGCTCTCATCACCTTCGGCGCGCCAACGGATGCGCACGGCGAGCTTGTCGTGGCCGTCGGCAAAAACCTTGCTGGTGACGACGACCTCGCGCCCGGCAATCGATTTGGCGGCAAACTGGCCGCCCTCCAGGGTCGGCATGGTGTTTTCGATGACGATGCGCGGCAGCAGCAACGCCTGGGCCAACGGCAAATGCGGGTTGTAGTTCAGTTCTGAAGATGTTTCAGCAGTCATTGAGCATCTCTCCTTAACGCCCCAAGGACGCTCTTGTGCCGGATCAGTATTCGCCACGAAGCGCCGGCCCCGTGATTAACTCACTTAGCTTCCGAGCAACCGGCCCGGGGAAAAGTTCAGACGAAATTGCCGGGGCGCGACGCGGATCGAATTCACCGTGAGACGGTCAATCCACTTAAGCACTTCTCACGCCATGTGCCACACGGAGGTCAACAGATGAACATCCCGATCCCGGCGGAAACGCCCGATCCCAACATCGACAAACCGACGTTGCCCGAGACCGAACCACCACCGGTGCCGGAACAGGAACCGCCCGGCACCACACCGCCCCCCAAGGAAGAACCACCAACGACAATGCCGCCGGTAATCGTCTAAGCCTGCGCCCAACTGATCGTTCCCACGCTCCGCGTGGGTATGCAGCCCGGGACGCTCCGCGTCCCATTCAAAGCCGAACGCAGAGCGTGGGAACGATCAGGCATCCGGGAGCTAGAGGTGGTCGTTCTTGTCGATATCTTTTTCGAACATCCGAACCACATACGGCATCACACTGAAAATCGCCAGCGCCAGGATGGTGCTCAGTAGCGCTGTCGCTTCCTTGCCCAGCCCCACTGCCACACCGATTGCCGCTGTCATCCATAACCCGGCGGCCGTGGTCAGGCCTTTGACATGGGATTCGTCGCCCTGCTGATTTTTCAGGATTGTGCCCGCGCCGAGAAAACCGATCCCGGCGATCACACCCTGCAATACCCTGCTCATGGCATCGGATTCTGCACCCGATGTCTGCGGCACCAGTACGAACAGTGCAGCACCCAACGCCACCAGCATGTGCGTGCGCACCCCGGCAGCCTTGCCTTTATGCTCGCGCTCGAAACCGAGAATGCCGCCAAGAATCGCCGCCATCAGCAAACGCACGGTAATGCGGGTCATTTGCGCGGTGTCGCCGATGTCGGCAAATTCGGCTTCCAGGGTTTTCCACACTTCATCCCACCAGTCTTCCATCGTGCAGTCCTTGTTATTGGCTTGATAAAAGATGGACAACGTCGACCATTAATCGGTTGCGCCGAACGATCCACGCGCTTCGCTTCCTAATGTGCAGACCTCAATGGAAAAAAGGACTGCCGCGATGCCCGTTCGAATCGATGAATCCAACCCCGAGCAGAAAGTCTGTTTTTTCACCGTCGAACATGGCGAAGAAATTCGCATCTGCGACACGCTGGAAGTCATGACCGATGGCGAAAAAGCCATGTCGTTCGTGGAGATAGAAGGCAAACGGGTCTACATCACCGAAGCAGAAGCCGACGCCTTGACCGTCGCCGGAGCCAGGGACGGTCGTGAACACCTGAAAGCAGACGCGGGTGATTCGGTGATTTGACTGACCCTGATCAACACCCCGCGCAAGCGCCTGCGTTAGCCGTTTGCGCCTCATTCGGCAAGTTGCTTCAAGTTGTCGCAGGCGTTACGCAAAACCTCATCTGATCCGCTTTTTATTGCCAGACCTGAGTCTGTTATGCAAACAGATCGGCGCTCATAGTGCCTCGGCCTGATGGAGGCTGATGAGCGAACGACCATGAGCGAACAAATCCCCGTCCGAACCGTAGAAGCGCCGCCAACAATAAAAAGCGTGCCCGCACGCCCGATGAAGGCGACGGCAAGGCCCAGTGACCAGCCGATCCAGACCCGCAGTTTCACCGGTCTGTTCCGCACCCTGCGCATGAGCGGCGCGGGACTGTTGTTCGTGCTGTTTTTCGGTACGGTGTGGTTGAACTGGGGCGGTCGTCAGGCGGTGCTGTGGGACCTCTCGCAAAGCAAATTCCACATCTTCGGCGCGACGTTCTGGCCGCAGGATTTCATTCTGCTGTCGGCCCTGCTGATCATTGCCGCGTTCGGCCTGTTCGCCATCACCGTGTTCGCCGGGCGGGTCTGGTGCGGGTACACCTGCCCGCAAAGTTCCTGGACATGGATTTTCATGTGGTGCGAGAAAATCACCGAAGGCGAACGCAACCAGCGGATCAAACTGCAAGCGGCACCGTGGGGCCTGAACAAGCTGGCCCGGCGCGCCGCCAAGCACACCCTGTGGCTGGCGATCAGTGTGCTGACCGGGCTGACCTTTGTCGGTTACTTCACCCCGATCCGGCCGCTGGCCGAAGAACTGCTGACCTTGCAGATCGGTGGCGTCAGCCTGTTCTGGGTGCTGTTTTTCACCGCCGCCACCTACATCAATGCCGGCTGGCTGCGCGAAGCGGTGTGCATGCACATGTGCCCGTATGCGCGGTTCCAGAGTGTGATGTTCGACAAGGACACCCTGACCATCGCCTACGACGTCGCCCGGGGCGAAAGCCGTGGCCCACGCAAACGTGACGTCAAGCCGCAAGAGGCAGGCCTGGGCGATTGCATCGATTGCCAACTGTGCGTGCAGGTCTGCCCGACCGGTATCGACATACGCGACGGGTTGCAGATGGAGTGCATCGGTTGCGCGGCGTGCATCGATGCCTGCGACTCGATCATGGACAAAATGCATTACCCGCGCGGCTTGATCCGCTACAGTTCCGAACGCGAATTGCAGGGCGGCAAGACGCATCTGCTGCGCCCGCGCCTGATTGGCTACACGGCGCTGCTGCTGGTGATGATCGGCGCCTTGGCGCTGGCACTGGTCGAGCGGCCAATGGTGTCGCTGGATGTGACCAAGGATCGCGGATTGTTTCGCGAGAATGCTCGGGGGCGGATCGAGAATATCTATTCGCTCAAGGTGATCAACAAGACTCAGCAGCGGCAGGAGTACCGGTTGAGTCTGCTTGATGGCGAAGGGTTCGAATTGCAGGGCAAAACGGCACTGAGCCTGGCGCCGGGGGAGATTGTCGACGTGCCGGTATCGGTGGCGATGACTACCGAGCGGCCGGCCAGCAGCTCGCAGACATTGAATTTCAGGATTGAAGACACTGACGAGCCGCAGGTTTACAGCGTGGCGAAGAGCCGATTTGTTGCGCCGATGAATCGCTGATTGCCCTTAGACTGCCGTGCTTTCATTCGCGAGCAGGCTCGCTCGCACCATTGACCACGTTCCCTTGTGGGAGCGAGCCTGCTCGCGAATGAAGCCGCCGCGATTCCCCCATAAGCACCCATCCGGATCCACCATGAAACGCTACGAAAAATTCGCCGACGACATCGCAGAACTGATCCGCTCCGGCGTACTCGGCCCCGGCCAGCGGGTGCCCTCGGTGCGCTATGCCAGCCAGACCTACGGCGTCAGCCCGTCGACGGTGTTCCAGGCTTATTACCTGTTGGAACGGCGCGGGCTGATCCGCGCGCGGCCGCGCTCCGGATACTTCGTCAACACCCATGCGCCGAGCCCGTTTTCCGAGCCGGTGATCAGCAGCCAGGTCAACGAATCCACCGAAGTCGACGTCAGTGAGCTGGTGTTTTCGGTACTCGACTCGATCAAGGACCCGAGCACCGTGCCTTTCGGCTCGGCGTTCCCCAGTCCGGGTTTGTTCCCGTTGCAGCGCCTGTCACGCTCACTGGCCAGCGCTGCCCGGGAAATGGACCCGCGCATGGTCGTCACCGACATGTCGCCGGGCAACCCGCAGTTGCGTCGGCAAATCGCCCTGCGCTACATGGTCGGCGGCCTGATGTTGCCGATGGAAGAACTGTTGATCACCAACGGCGCCCTCGAAGCCCTGAACCTGTGCCTGCAAGCAGTGACCGAGCCGGGCGATCTTGTGGCCATCGAAGCCCCGGCGTTTTATGCCAGCCTGCAAGTGCTTGAGCGCCTGAAGCTCAAAGCCGTGGAAATCCCCGTGCACCCGCGCGACGGCATCGACCTCGGCGTCCTCGCGCAAACCCTGGCGCGGCACCCGATCAAGGCGTGCTGGTGCATGACCAGTTTCCAGAATCCGATGGGCGCAACCATGCCCGAGGCGAAGAAGCAGGAACTGGTAGAACTGCTGCGCCAGCATCAGGTGCCGCTGATCGAAGACGACGTCTACGCCGAACTCTATTACGGTCAGCAGGCGCCAAAACCGGCCAAGGCGTTCGACACGGAGGGCCTGGTGATGCATTGCGGCTCGTTCGCCAAAAGCCTCGCCCCCGGCTACCGCATCGGCTGGGTCGCCGCCGGGCGCTACGCGCAGAAAATCGAGCGGCTGAAACTGATGACCTCGCTATGCGCCTCGATGCCGGCGCAAGCAGCGATTGCCGACTACCTGCAACACGGCGGCTACGACCGCCACCTGCGCAAACTGCGCTACGCCCTTGAAGAGCAGCAAAGCGCGATGCTCGCAGCGATTGCCCGTTATTTTCCGGCGCAGACCCGGGTCAGCCAACCGGCGGGCGGCTACTTTTTGTGGCTGGAATTACCGGAGCAGATGGATTCGCTGAAGCTGTTTCAGATGGCGCTGGCGCAAGGCATCAGCATCGCCCCGGGGCCGATTTTCTCGCCGACCCAGCGCTTCAGGAACTGCATTCGGTTGAACTACGGCAGCCCGTGGACCGAGGATTCGGAAAAGGCCATGGAGACGCTGGGGCGGATTGTGCGGTCGTTTTGATGGTTTGATATTGCCTGGACTGGCCCCTTCGCGAGCAGGCTCGCTCCCACAGTAGATTTGTGCATACAGAACCAATGTGGGAGCGGGCTTGCTCGCGAAGGGGCCGGCGCTAACGAAGCACATTCAGCGGTCTAACGCCCACCCCCCAAATCAACAAACGTCCCCGTTGCATACGACGCCTTGTCCGACAGCAACCAGACAATCGCCTCCGCCACTTCATCCGGGCGTCCGCCCCGCGCCATGGGGATCGCCGATTCGAGCTTGCTGACCCGGTCCGGATCGCCGCTCAGCGCGTGGAAGTCGGTGTAGATGTAGCCCGGACGCACCGCATTGACGCGAATCCCCTCGCCGGCTACTTCCTTGGACAGGCCGATGGTGAAGGTATCGAGCGCGCCTTTGGAGGCGGCGTAGTCGACGTATTCGTTTGGCGAGCCCAGGCGTGCGGCCACCGATGAAACGTTGACGATGCTGCCACCCTGCCCACCATGTTTGGGCGACATGCGCAGGATCGCGTGCTTGGCGCAGAGGATCGGTGCCAGGACGTTGGTTTTCATGATTTTGAGAATGCGGAACTCGGACATTTCGTCGACCCGCGATTTGTGTGCGACGGTGCCCGCGTTGTTCACCAGTGCGGTGACGCGGCCCAGTTCGCTGTCGACGCGGTGAAACATCGCAACCACTTCGTCTTCGATGCTGACGTCGGCGCGCACTGCAATGGCCTGGGCGCCCAAGGCACGAACCTGTTCCAGCACGGCGTGCGCGGCCTGTTCATCGGACTGGTAATTGATGCAGATCCGATAGCCTTGTTCGGCAGCCAACAGCGCCGTAGCCGCGCCAATCCCGCGCCCGCCACCGGTGATGACAATGACTTTATCCATGCTGGCTTTCCCCCACGTGCACACGTAACAGTCGGGGTGAGAATAACTGCCATTGGCGGGTTTTGCATGAAGTCTGTGGCGCCTGTCCGGATGCCTTCGCGAGCAGGCACGCTGCCACAGGGTCTGTCAGACCACCGCCAAGCGCTCCCCGCGCACGATGTCCTGCAAGAAGCGCTCAGCCGGCAGCGGATGCCCAAGCAGGTAGCCCTGTAACGAATCACAGCCCAGTTTGGTCAGGAAATCCTGCTGCACACCGGTTTCGACGCCTTCGGCAACGATGCGCAACCCCAGCGCCTGGCCGAGCGCGACAATCGCCGAAACGATCGCCGCATCATCACTGTCGTGCTCCAGGTCGCGAACGAAACCGCGGTCGATCTTCAGCTCATTGGCCGGCAGGCGCTTGAGGTACATCAGGCTGGAATAACCGGTGCCGAAGTCGTCAATCGACAGGTCGACGCCCATGTCCGACAGTTCCTGCAACACCGTCATGCTCGCATCGGCATCGCTCATGGCGGTGGTTTCGGTGATCTCCAGGGTCAGGCTGTTCGCCGGCAGGTGGTGCGTGCGCAGCGCCTTGGCAACGCTGCGCACCAGTCCAGCATTACAAAACTGCAACGCCGAGAGGTTTACCGCAATGCGCCAATCGGTGTAGCCGAGCACGTACCACTCGCGCATCTGCCGACACGCTTCGTTGAGCACCCACTCGCCCATCGGGATGATCAAACCGGTTTTCTCTGCCAGATCGATAAACGTGTCGGGCATCAGCAAGCCGTGGACGGGATGCTCCCAGCGCAGCAACGCTTCGGCGCCGACCGCGCGACCATTGGCGGCGTCAAACTTGGGCTGGTAATGCAGGCTGAACTGATTGTGTTCCAGCGCCGCGCGCAAGTCCTGCACCAACTGCAACTGCTTGCGGGCGTTGTTATTCATCGAGGCGTCGAAAAAGCTGTAGCCGTTCTTGCCGCCGCCCTTGGCGTGGTACATCGCGGCATCGGCGTTCATCAGCAGCTCTTGCGCGCTGTGGCCATTGCCCGGATACAGGGCGATACCGACACTGGCGGAAATCTGCAAGTCGTGTTCAGCAACACGGAACGCCTGGGCAATCAAACCGACCTGACGCGCCGCCAGACTCACGGCATCGTCGGGCTCGGTGAGGCGCACCAGCAGGACGAATTCATCGCCGCCGATCCGGGCCAGCGTGTCCTGGCTGCGCAGATCCTCGCGCAGGCGCACACCGACCTCGCGCAGCAGTTGGTCGCCCATGTGATGGCCGAAGGCATCGTTGACCGGTTTGAAACCGTCCAGATCGATGAACATCAAGGCGAAACAACCGCCCTGCTCGTGAACCTTGTTGATTGCCTGACTGATGCGGTCGTCGAGCAGCATGCGGTTGGGCAGCCCAGTGAGGGGGTCGTGCAGGGCCAGTTGCGTGAGTTCGCGGTTGGCCACCGTCAGCGAGTGCGCCAGATCAGCGGTGCGTGCTTCGAGGCGAGCGTCGAGGATCGACGTCAGCAAGGCGATCGACAACACCGCCAGCGTGGTGACCAACACCAGACTGTCGAGTCCGTTGCCTTTCAGGCCATTGACCGTCGCGCCGCAGAAACTGCCCTCGGGAAACTGTGCGGCCGCCATGCCGGTATAGTGCATGCCGACAATGGCAATACCCATGATCACCGCCGCGCCGGCGCGGATCAGGCGTACATACGGCGAATGCTGGCGCAGGCGAAAGGCGATCCACAACGCGGCCGCCGAAGCACCCACGGCAATCAGCAACGAGGCGCTGAATAACGTCGGGTCGTAGTCGATGCCGGGGGTCATGCGCAGCGCCGCCATACCGGTGTAATGCATGGCGCTGATGCCCGCGCCCATGATCAACGCACCGAAGGCCAGTTGCAGCAGCGGCAGTTTTGGCTGGCTGACCAGCCACAAGGCGAATCCGCAGGACAGCACGGCGATCAGCAGCGACAGCGCCGTGAGGGCGATGTCGTAACCCAGATCGATCGGCAACTTGAAGGCGAGCATGCCGATAAAGTGCATCGACCAGACGCCAACCCCCATGGCCAACGCCCCGCCTGCCGTCCAGAAATGCACGGCGCGGCCCTTGGCGGTAGCGATGCGCCCGGTCAGGTCGAGCGCCGTGTAGGAGGCGAGAATCGCCACGCACAGCGAAATGAAAACCAGGGTGAAAGAGTAGCTGCCGATGAGCATGGGGATTCTCGTGCCGACCAAGACCGTATTGCATCCATTCTCGGTCAGGAAAATCCGGCGATTGTACTGATTGCGCGGAAGAACGCACTGACAAAGTAATCATTTTGCCATCAGGCCGATGAAACGCTTGTTCGATCGTCCTACAACGCTCAGGAATGGACTTTAAGCCACCTTGTGGGAGCGAGCCTGCTCGCGAAGGCGGCGGGTCAGTTGATAATGTGCTGAATGACTAACCGCTATCGCGAGCAGGCTCACTCCTACAGTGGCCTGCGTTACCCGAAATTCCGCGCCAGGCATAAATCCCCTGTAGGAGTGAGCCTGCTCGCGATGACGCCAGTACAGCCACCATCGTAGTTGATGATCGTTCCCACGCTCTGCGTGGGAATGCAGCCCGGGACGCTCCGCGTTCCCTTCAGAGCCGAACGCGGAGCGTCCGTTGAGGCATTCCCACGCAGAGCGTGGGAACGATCACTGGGGGCGACGCTTTCGTGAGCAGGCTCACTCCCACAAGGCTCAGCGCTTGTCGCTGACATCCAGTTGGCCGTCCCAGCCACCGCCCAGCGCGGCGATCAGTTGCACGCTGGCAATCAGGCGGTTTTGCAGAATGTTCAAGACACTGCGCTCGTTGCTCAACGCCGTCGCTTGCACCACCACTACGTCGATATAGGCAATCAGTCCGGCCTTGTACTGGTTTTCCGTCAGGCGCAGGGAATCGCGCGCGGCATCCAGCGCTTCCTGGCGCACGGCCGCTTCGTCGGCATACACCTTCAGCTGCACCAGATAGTTTTCCACTTCGCGGAAACCGTCGAGTACGGTCTGGCGGTATTTGGCGACGGTCTGGTCGTAGGCCGCTTCAGTGCGATCAACCTCGGCCGAACGAATGCCGCCGTCGAACAGCGGCAACGACAGCTGCGGGCCAACCGACCAGAAACGGTTCGGCAGGCTGATCAGGTTGTTCGATGTACTGCTGCTGTAGCCCCCGCTCAGACTCAGGGTCAGATCTGGATAATAGGCGGCTTTCGCCACGCCGATGTTGGCGTTGGCGGCGATCACCGAGCGCTCGGCGGAGGCGATGTCCGGACGCCGCTCAAGCAACTGCGAAGGCAGGCTCAGCGGCACTTGCGGCAAGTTCGGGATGGTCTGGCTTTCGGCAATGCTGAAGTTCGCCGGCGCTTCGCCGGTCAGCACGGCGATAGCGTTTTCAAACTGCGCGCGCTGCCAGATCAGATCGACCAGATCGGCCTGAGTACTTTTTAACTGGGTCTGCGCCTGCGCCACCGCGTCACGCCCGGAAACCCCGGCGCGGTATTGGTTCTCGGTCATTTTCAGCGAGCGTTCGTAAGCGGCAACGGTGGCCTCGAGCAACCGTTTCTGCTGATCAATCACACGCAGTTGCAGGTAGTTCTGCACCAGTTCCGACTGTTGGCTCAGGCGCATTGCCGCCAGGTCGGCAAAACTCGCCTGGGCACTGGCTTCGTCCGCCTCCAGGCCGCGGCGCAGCTTGCCCCATACATCGGCCTCCCAACTCACGCCCAGTTGCGCGTTGTAGGTGTCACGAATCCCGCTGGAAGAACTGCTCAGGCTAGAACTGCTGCTGCCGGTGCCCTGACTGGAGCGGGTCTTGCCCAGGCTCAGGTCGACACTGGGATAAAACGCCCCGCGTGCGCTGCGCACCAACGCCTGAGCTTGGCGATACTGGGCTTCGGATTGCGCCACCGTCTGGTTGGAACTGTTGAGTTTCTCGATCAAAGCATTGAGCTGCTGATCGCCGTACAACTCCCACCAGGCCCCGCGGGCCAGCGAATCGCTCGGGTTGGCCTGGCGCCAGCCTTCGGCTTCCTTGTACTGAGCGATTTCAGCGGTCTGCGGACGCTGGTAATCGGGGCCGACAGCACAGGCACTGAGCATCGCCACGCACAGCGACAGGCTCAACAGCCGCGAACCGCGAACAGTGGCCAGATTGAAAAGCGAACGGTCAGTCATAGCGGAGTTTCCAGAGCGGCGTCAGTGCGCACGCCACGCCAATGGTTGAAGCGATGGCGCAGCTTGTCGAGATAGAGGTAAACCACAGGTGTGGTGTAAAGGGTCAGGACCTGGCTGAAGACCAGACCGCCAATGATGGTCAGCCCCAGCGGCTGGCGCATTTCCGCGCCCTCGGCCCGGCCGAGCAGCAGCGGCAAGGCGCCGAGGATCGCCGCCAGCGTGGTCATCAGAATCGGCCGCAAACGTTGCAGGCACGCGCTGCGGATCGACTCCAGCGGCGACAGGCCCTGATGGCGCTCCAGTTGCAGCGCGAGGTCGATCATCAGAATGGCGTTTTTCTTCACCACGCCGATCAGCAGGAACAGCCCGAGCAGGGAAATCAGGCTGAATTCGCCACCCAGCGCATAGATCGACAGCAACGCGCCGACTCCGGCCGATGGCAGCGTCGACAGAATGGTCAGCGGGTGGATGTAGCTTTCGTACAGCACGCCGAGCACAAGGTACACCGCCAGCAGCGCGCCGAGGATCATCAACGGCTGGCTCTTTTGCGTCGCGGCGAAGGCATCAGCCGTACCGGCCATTTTCGCAATGACATCTTCCGGCAGCCCGACCTTGGCAATCGCCCGTTCGATGGCGGCACTGCCCTGCTCCACCGTCACGCCTTCTGCCATGTCAAAGGCAATCGACTCGGACGCGAACTGGCCTTCGTGGCTGACCCGATCGTCTTCCAGGCTGTTTTCGTAATGAGCGAACGTCGACAACGGCACCCGCGCACCGTCAGCGGTAATGACCTGCACCTGCTTGAGTGTCACCGGGTCCTGAGCGTATTTCGGATTGACCTCCATCACCACTTGATACTGGTTGAGGCTGTCGTAGATCGTCGAAATCTGCCGCTGACTGTAGGCGTTGTTCAGTACCGCCGTGACCATGTCCATGTCCACGCCCAGACGTTTGGCCTGGTCGCGGTCGACAATCAGCGTCACCTGCTGTGCCCCCGCGCCTTCGCGGGCATCGATGGCGGTCAGTTCGGGCAAGGCGCGCAATGCCGTGACCACTTTCGGATACCACTTGCGCAACTCACCGAGATCGCCGCTTTGCAGGATATAGCTGTACTGCGACGAGGTCTGCTCGCGCCCGCCGCCAAACTGCAGGTCCTGGTCGGCCATCAGCATCAACTGCGCGCCGGGTACCTTGGGCATTTCCTTGCGCAGGCGTTCAATGACTTTCTGTGCCGACAACTGGCGTTCCTTGATCGGTTTCAGGCGCACGATCATGAAGGCGTTGTTAGTGCCGTTGCCTCCCCCGATGAAGCCGGCGACGCTCTCCACCGCCTCATCCTTGAGCACGGCGCGGCGGAAAATTTCCATTTTCGGCTGCATGACGCTGAACGACAGACCGTCGTCGCCGCGCACAAAACCGATCAACTGTCCGGTGTCCTGCTGGGGCATGAAGGTTTTCGGTACCACCACATACAGCGCGACGTTGACGCCGACCGTGATCAATAGACTGAGCAGCGTCAGGCGGCGGTGGCGCAAGACCCAGTCGAGGCTCACGGCGTATTTGCCGACCATCCAGTCGTTGGTGCGCCGACTCCAGCGTTGCAGGCGGTTTTCCTGCCCAGGCGTGTGTGGCTTGAGCCAACGGGCGCAGAGCATCGGCGTCAACGTCAGGGACACCACCAGCGACACGACAATCGCCGCGGCCAGGGTGATGGAAAACTCGCGGAACAGGCTTTCGACAATGCCACCCATGAACAGGATCGACAGAAATACTGCCACCAGCGATACGTTCATCGACAGTAAGGTAAAACCGACTTCCTTGGCACCGAGATACGCGGCCTGCATCGGTTTGACGCCCTCGTCGATGTGCCGGGAAATGTTCTCCAGCACGACAATGGCGTCGTCCACCACCAGGCCGGTGGCAAGAATCAGCGCCATCAGCGACAGGTTGTTCAGCGAAAAACCGTAGAGGTACATCACCGCAAAGGTGCCGACCAGCGACACCGGCACCGCCAGCGTCGGAATCAGCGAGGCGCGGAAATTGCCGAGGAACAGAAACACCACCAGCACCACCAGGACGACGGCGATCAGCAGGGTCATTTCTGCTTCGTGCAATGTGGCCTTGATTACTGGCGAGCGGTCCATCGCCAGGTTCAGCTTGACGCTGGCCGGCAGCACCGCTTGCAGGGCCGGCAACTGCGCCTTGATCTCGTTGACCGTCTCGATGATGTTGGCGCCCGCCTGCCGGTTAATCACCAGCAACACCGCTGCGTCATCGTTGAAGAAGCCGCTGTTGTAGCGGTCTTCGACGCCGTCGCTGACCTTCGCCACGTCTTTGAGGCGCAGTGCAGCACCGTCGGCGTAATGGATGATCAGCGACTCGTAATCCTTGGCCTTTTCCAGTTGGTCGTTGGCCTGGATCTGCCACAGCCGCTGCGCGTCTTCCACCGAACCCTTGGGCCGGCGCACGTTGGCGTCGGCGATGGTCTTGCGCACATCATCGAGGGCCACGCCGTACTGGTTGAGTGCCTGCGGTTCGAGTTCGATGCGCACCGCCGGCAGCGAACTGCCGCCGATCTGCACTTCACCGACGCCCTGCACCTGGGACAGGCTCTGCGACAAGATCGTCGAGGCCAGATCATACAACTGGCCTTTTTCCAGCACGTCCGAGGTCAGCGACAGCACCATGATCGGCGCCTGCGACGGATTGACCTTTTTGTAGGTGGGCATGCTGCGCATCCCGCTCGGCAGCAAATTGCGCGAGGCGTTGATCGCCGCCTGCACTTCCCGCGCCGCACCGTTGATGTCACGGTCGAGGTCGAACTGCAAAATCACCCGCGTCGAGCCCTGACTGGAGCGACTGCTCATGGTGTTGACGCCGGCAATCGCGCCGAACGAGCGCTCCAGCGGCGTCGCCACTGTCGAGGCCATGACCTCTGGGCTGGCACCGGGCAGGCTGGCCTGCACAACGATGACCGGGAAGTCCATCTGTGGCAACGGCGAGACTGGCAGCAGCCCGAAGCTGACACCGCCGAGCAGCATGATTGCCAGGCTCAGCAGCATCGTCGCCACGGGACGTTTGATGAAAGGACCTGAAAGATTCATTGACCGCAAACTCCGGTTTCACACAGTTCCACTGTGGGAGCGGGCTTGCTCGCGAAGAGGCCGGCACATCCAACATGGGTAGCGGCTGACACTCCGCTTTCGCGAGCAAGCCCGCTCCCACAAGGGGAATGTGTGCGGACAGTCATACCGCGACCTCTTCGCCTTCAGCCTTGCTCTTGCCAAACCGACGGCCAAGGCGGTCGAAGTACAGGTAAATCACCGGTGTAGTGAACAGAGTCAGCACCTGGCTCATGAGCAACCCGCCGACCATCACCAGGCCCAGCGGCTGGCGCAGTTCGGCGCCCGAACCGGTGGCGAGCATCAGCGGCACCGCGCCGAACAACGCCGCCAGCGTAGTCATGAGGATCGGCCGGAAGCGCAACAGCGCCGCCTGATAGATCGCCTCCTGCGGCGCCATGCCCTGGTTGCGCTCGGCGTCGAGGGCGAAGTCGATCATCATGATCGCGTTCTTCTTGACGATACCGATCAGCAGAATGATGCCGATGATCGCAATCATCCCCAGATCGTTACCGCTGAGCAGCAAGGCCAGCAAGGCGCCCACCGCCGCCGACGGCAAGGTCGAGAGAATGGTGATCGGGTGGATATAACTCTCGTAGAGCACGCCAAGCACGATGTACATGGTCACCACCGCCGCCAGGATCAACAGCAAGGTACTCGACAGCGAAGCCTGGAACGCTTCGGCCGCCCCCTGGAAGCGGGTTTGTACGCCAACCGGCATGCCGATCTCTTGCTGCACCTGTTCGATGACGTCCACCGCATGCCCCAGCGCCACGCCGGGCGCGAGGTTGAACGACATCATCACCGCCGGGAACTGGCCGATGTGGCTGATCGCCAGTTGCGCCTGACGCTCCTCGATATGCGCCAGGCTGGACAGCCGCACCTGGGCGTCGTCAGTGGTTTTCACATGGATCTGATCCAGCGCCTGCGGGCCGATCCGCTCGCCAGCCTGGGCTTGCAGCACCACGCGATACTGGCTGGCCTGGGTGTAAATGGTCGAGATCTGCCGCTGACCGAAGGCGTCGTACAACGCATCGGTGATGTTCGACACCGAAACGCCGAGGCGTGACGCGGCGTCGCGGTCGATCACCAGATAGACCTGCAAGCCCTTGTCCTGCAAGTCGCTGGCAACGTCGGTCAGCTCCGGACGCTGTGCCAGCGCTTCGACCAGCCGCCCGCTCCACTGGCTGAGCAGCTCGGAATCCGGCGAGGACAGGCTGAACTGGTATTGGGTACGGCTGACGCGGTCCTCGATGGTCAAGTCTTGCACCGGCTGCATGAACAGGCGAATGCCGACCAGTTTGTCCAGTTGCGGTTGCAGGCGGGCGATCACTTCAGTCGCGGTCAGATCGCGCTCGCCGTGGGGCTTGAGGTTGATCAGCAGGCGCCCGCTGTTGAGCGTGGCGTTGTCGCCATCGACACCGATGTACGACGACAGGCTTTGCACGTCAGGGTCTTCGAGAATGATCTTCGCCAGCGCCTGCTGACGCTCGCCCATTGCCGCAAAGGAAATCGACTGCGGCGCTTCGGAAATGCCCTGGATCACCCCGGTGTCCTGCACCGGAAAGAAGCCCTTGGGCACGACCATATAAAGGAACACGGTCAGCGCCAGCGTGCCGATCGCCACCAACAGTGTCAGCGGCTGATGCTTGAGTACCCAGCGCAACATCCGCCCGTATTCAGCAATCATCCAGTCGATGAAGGCGCCGCTGGTGCGGTAGAAACGGCCCTGCTCATGGGCCTCTGGCTCACGCTTGAGCAGTCGCGCGCACATCATGGGTGTCAGCGTCAGCGAGACGACCAGGGAAATCAGGATCGCCACCGCCAGGGTAATGGCGAACTCGCGAAACAACCGGCCCACCACATCGCCCATGAACAGCAGGGGAATCAGCACCGCGATCAGCGACAGCGTCAGGGAGATCAAGGTGAAGCCGATCTGCTTCGCTCCCTTGAGCGCGGCCTGCATCGGGCTGTCGCCCTCTTCGATATAGCGCGAGATGTTCTCGAGCATCACGATGGCATCGTCGACGACGAAACCGGTAGCGATGGTCAAAGCCATCAGCGTCAGGTTATTGACCGAGAAACCCGCCAGATACATTACGCCGAAGGTGCCGATCAGCGACAGCGGCACGGCCACCGACGGAATGATCGTCGCACTGGCGCGGCGCAGGAACAGGAACGTTACCATCACCACCAGCGCGATGGCGATCAGCAGTTCGTGCTGCACGTCCGTGACCGAGGCGCGGATGGTCTGGGTGCGGTCAGTCAGCACCGTCACATCGAGGCCGGCCGGCAGGTTATCGGTGATGCTCGGCAGCAGCGCCTTGATGCGGTCAACCACCTCGATCACGTTGGCGCCGGGCTGGCGCTGGATGTTCAGCAGGACCGCCTGATTCTGGTTGGCCCACGCGGCCAGGCGCTCGTTTTCGGCGCCATCGACAATCTCGGCGACGTCCTTGAGCCGCAACGGCGCGCCGTTCTTGTAGGCGAGGATCAGGTTGGCGTAATCCTCAGGCGAGGTCAGTTGGTCGTTGGCATCAAGCATCGACACGCGCGTCGGGCCGTCAAAATTACCTTTCGGCTGGTTGACGTTGGAGGCAGCGATCAGCGCGCGCACATCGGAGAGGTTCAGGCTGGCGGCGGCCAGAGCCTCTGGGTTGACTTTGATTCGCACGGCCTGACGCTGACCGCCGGCAATGCTGACCATACCGACCCCGCTGATCTGGGCGATTTTCTGCGCCATGCGCGTATCGACCAGGTCGTTGAGCTTGGGCAGCAACATGGTTTTCGAGGTGATGGCCAGGGTCAGTACCGGCGTGTCCGCCGGGTTGACCTTGTTGTACACCGGCGGCGCCGGCAAGTCCGTCGGCAGCAGGTTGGTCGCGGCGTTGATTGCGGCCTGCACCTGTTGCTCGGCGACGTCCATGTTGATGTCGAGGCTGAAACGCAGGGTCAGCACCGAGGCGCCACCGGAACTGGTCGAGGCCATCTGCGTGAGGCCCGGCATCTGGCCGAACTGGCGCTCAAGTGGCGCGGTGACCGCACTGGTCATCACGTCCGGGCTGGCGCCGGGATACAGGGTCATGACGCGGATGGTCGGGTAATCGACCTGCGGCAGCGCCGACACCGGCAGCAGGCGATAGGCGATCAGACCGGCCAGCACTATCGCCAGCATGCTCAAGGTGGTGGCTACCGGACGGAGGATGAACAGCCGCGAAATGTTCATGCGCCCTTCTTGGCCTTGTCAGTCACGGCGGCGTCCGGGGTGCTGGCAGCGGACTTGCCTTGCAGGTGTTCGGTCGGCGTGGTCGGCACTTGATTGCTATCGTTGACCACTTCCACCTCGCTGCCTTCCTTCAAGCGGTCGGTGCCTTCAAGCACCACCCGGTCGCCTGCGGCCAGGCCTTCGGTGACGACGGTGTTTTCGCCATCGCTGGCGCCGATCTTCAGTTGGCGGATGGTGACTTTCTTGTCGCCGTCCAGCGCGTAGACGAAGGTGCCGTTGGTGCCGAACTGAATCGCCGCCGACGGGGCCAGCACCACGCCTTTGAGCGTGTCGGCCAGCAAGTGCACGTTGACGAACTGGTTGGGAAACAGCGCTTGATCGCGGTTGTCGTAACGGGCCTTGAATTTCAGGGTGCCGGTGGCGACATCGATCTGGTTGTCGAGGCTCTGCAGCACGCCGGTGGCTTGCAGTTTGGTATCGCCACGATCCCACGCCTCCGCCGGCAGTTTCGCGCCGCTGCGGTAACGGGCCAGCACGGTTTCCAGGCTGTTTTCCGGCAAGGTGAAGGCGACGCTGATCGGCTGGGTCTGAGTGATGACGGCGATGAACGTGGTGTCGTTCGCTGTGACGAGGTTGCCGACATCGACTTGACGCAGGCCGACACGACCGGCGATCGGCGCACGGATCTTGGTGAATTCAAGATTGAGCCTGGCGTCGTTGACCGCCGCCTGGTTGGTCTTGACCGTGCCCAGGTACTGACCGACCAGCGCTTCAGCGGTGTCCAGGGTCTGTTTGGCGATGCTGTCCTCTTTATAAAGACCGCGATAGCGCTCGACGTCGACCTGGGCGTTTTTCAGCTGCGCCTGATTTTGCAGCAGGGTACCTTCGGCCTGGAGCAAGGCATTCTGGTAGGGACGCGGATCGATTTCCGCCAGCAACTCGCCGGCCTTGACCATCTGCCCTTCTTCGAAATGGATTTTCACCAGTTCGCCACCGACCCGGCTGCGCACGTTGATCGTGTTGAGCGCGGTGACGGTGCCCAGCGCTTTGTAGTACAGCGGGAAATCGCCCGTGACCGCCGGCGCCACACGCACCGGCACCGGCCCGCTGCCGCCGCCGAAGCCCGGCCGCATCATCCCCGAACGCCCGGTATGCCCGGCGGCTTTGTCGCCGCCGGCCTTGTCAGCGGAACCGGCGGGCCAGAATTTCCAGCACAGGACGGCGATGACCAACAAGACCAGCAGGCTGATCAGCCAGCGACGGGAGTGACGGGGGGACGATTGCATGGAGTGATTAACCATTGGGCGCGTGGGCTTCTTTTACGGGAGGCTGAACGATAAGCACTGGCAGGGATTTAGCAAAGCAGCTTTACCGGCAATTTACCTTCCACTGACGTTTCAAGGTGTGAGGCAAAACACTGATACACAAATGAAAACGGCCTGGACAGGGCCAGGCCGTTAACAATTGTAAAAGCCTTACTTGAGAACGGACAGTGCCGCTTCGTAGTTCGGTTCTTCAGCGATTTCCTTGACCAGCTCGCTGTGCAGAACGTTGTCGTTTTCGTCCAGCACCACCACGGCACGAGCGGTCAGGCCCTTCAGCGGACCGTCGGCAATGGCCACGCCGTAATTCTCGATGAATTCGGCGCCGCGCAGGGTCGACAGGTTCTGCACGTTTTCCAGACCTTCAGCGCCGCAGAAACGTGCCTGGGCGAACGGCAGGTCAGCGGAAATGCACAGCACCACGGTGTTGGCGAGTTCGTTGGCTTGAGCGTTGAACTTGCGCACGGAGGTCGCGCAGGTCGGTGTGTCAACGCTTGGGAAAATGTTCAAGACTTTGCGCTTGCCGGCGAAGTCTTGCAGGGAGACGTCGGACAGATTGCCGGCGACCAGGGAAAAGGCTGGCGCCTTGGAACCGGCTTGTGGCAATTGGCCGTTGACTTGAACCGGATTGCCTTTAAGGGTGACTTGAGCCATGACTTGAGTCCTTCTGATGGTGTGATTGGAAAGCATGCAAGAGGCGGAAGTTAACCACGAAATCGGCCGCCGACCTATGCCCTGTGTGAAATTGTTGGTTGCTGGCGACTGCGATTGTATACAACCCACCGCACTCCCTTGTAGGCCTTCGCCTGCTCGCGATAGCGGTGTATCTCTGCCATATGTACTGGCTGACACACCGCTATCGCGAGCAGGCCAAGGCCTACAGAAGCGCGGAGCGCGTCCGCGAACTGGCAAAGAAAAACACCTGAGACCGGCCCGGCAACGGGTTGCTTTGCCATACCCCCTCCCTGTCATAAACTCGCGACGCGGCCATTTACCGGACGCGTCGGTGCTCAAGGATCAGGGGTTATGCTGCATGCTTAGAAAGTCTGTTGTGATGTTCATGCTGAAAAAAGGCGATGTGTACGACCCCATCGGTTCGGGGACGTTCTTCTTTCATGACGGCAAGTTGCTCATTGTCAGTGCCGCGCATGTTTTCGAAGACCTCGAGGGCGAAGAAGCAGCCTATCTGTACGCCGCCAACAAGGTGTTCAAACTTCCCTATATCAAAGCCTTGGTCTCCAACACCAGTGCGACACAGGGCAGCCGGAGCAAAGACCCGTTCGACATCGGCGCAATGGTGGTGCCGGATGAAGTTCTGGATGAATGCAACGGCGAGATCAATTTCATCCAGCGCGACTTGATTGAAACCCCGGCAAACAGCGAACGCATCAAGTTTTACCAACTCATTGGCTACCCCGGTCCGAAAAACACGCAGCTGGCAAAAAAAGCCGCTCGGCTCAATCGAATGTTCATCCCCGAATGCTTCGTCTACGGCACCAATGATACAAGCGCCAAGGTCTTCCCCCACCACCGTTTCCTGCCCAAATACCATGTCGCACTGGAGTTTTCGAAAACCGGCAACTTCAACGATGACAATCTGCCCCTTCAGGCGCCTGACCCCGATGGCATGAGCGGCGGCCTGATCCAGGGCTGCTTCGACTATATCCCGCATAGCAATGGTTTTTATCCTACCTGCGCGGTCGCGATTCTTATCGAGCTGGAGCGTAAGGCCGGGTCGTTCATAGGCGTACGAATGAACGCTGTCTATGAGTGGCTCGATTTGCACGCGGCGAAACTTTAGCCCTCGTTCCCCCGTGAAGGCGACTCGCGGCACAAAACCAAACAATTAATCCCTGCGAACGGCTAGGCAATCCGTATTTTCGCTGGTTTGTCGGGCAGTAAATCGGCGCCCGTCAAGCCGCTTTCCCGAGCAGGCTCCCACACTTGAGTTCACTTATGACTTGGAGTGGGAGCGAGCCTGCCCGCGAAGAGGCCGTCAGCCTCGACGCACTACTTGGCTTCAGCCTTGAGTTTCAGCCAGGTCTGATGCATATCCGACGCCCAGCCATCGATCACCGCTTTGACGTCAGTCGCTTTCATCACCTGCGATGAGTTTTCCAGTGGCTGACCGGTGCCCTTGCGCACCACCTGCGCCACCACCTTGTTACTGGCGCCATCCATGAACACCGCCTCGGTGGCCAGGGTGGTTTCCTGATCGCGGATACCGGTAGCGGTGCTCACCGCGGCGGCCACCAACGCAATCGGAATCACCTCATATACGTGCAGGCCTTCGGTCTTGCTGCTGACGGCGGTAATCGCCGGGCGCACAACAATTACGCCAGGGCCGGGGCCGGTGGCCAGTGGCAGCGATTTGCTCAACTCACGCTTGAGCGCCTGATCGTAATAACTGGTGATGCCATTGAGGGTTTGCTGTGGAATCTTTTCGGTCGCTTGCGGCTTGGGGTAGAGCTGGCTGGGTTCGACGTAGACACTGGAGAATTTGTTGATGTCCAGTTTCGGGTCCATCCAGCGCATCACTTCGGCACCGGACGGTGACTTGGTCTCTTTCAGTTGGCTGTAGTCCTTGAGAAATCCGGAGTACTGGTCGGGAGCGACGGTTTTGCTCGAACAACCCACCACACCCAGGGTGGCAATGCACAGCGTGCCCACCATTACTGCTAGCTTCATGCTGTAACTCCTGTCAGAAGGCCCAAACTTTTATAGAGGGGGAGCTACAGGTATAGCTAAAAGCGCGGCAATTGCGATTACAAATCACAAAGTTCACGCAACGCTGCGCACGCGATCACAGCGCTCATTTGATAGACGTGACCAGCTGTAGACGGGCCCCTCACCCCACCCTCACCCTCGGGAGAGCGTCAGAGTGAGGGGCTTTTCAATGTCATCGCCCTACCAGGCAGACGTCTCGCCACTGCGCAACGCGATCTCTCGCCGGCTATTGATACGCATCGCCTTGATCAGCGAGACCGTGCCCACCAGCAAAATTGCCGCGCCGAACAGAAAATCAATGTTGTACAGACGGAAATCCTGCACCGGCCCGATGAGCAGCACCCGCACCAGCGCAACCCCGACCAGTGTCGCCAGAAAGTCGATCCCCGGCACGTCACGATAGAACACCAGCATCAGCGGCAGGCACAGCACCAGCAGCAGCAACAGCACCACGGCCTTGAACGCGCCCTTGCGCTCGACGCTGAAGGCGCATTCATGCGCTGCGTAAGGTTTGTAATCGTCGTCGCGGATCATCGTGTTGGGTTCGTTGATGTACTCGACGCGGTTGTACTTCTGGATCGGCGTGAACGTGTTGGACATCTCCATCAGCGTGGTGATGTTCTTGAAACGCAGGTCGACGCGCTCGCTGCCCTTGAGGTAATACAGCACCGGTTTGTAGCCGTAGCGATAGGTGTCGAAGGGAAACCCGGTGACCTGCCCGCGCACACCGATCGGTCGCGGTTCAAGCTCGGCGAACGCACTTTTGTTGGTCGATGAGAGATTGCGACTCAGCGGCTGAACCTTGACCTGCTCGAGGAAAATCGGCGTGGCGCCGTAAGACCACTGCAGCGGTTCCAGACGCAGGCGCAATTCGTTGCGGCTCAGGTCATAACGGTTGAAGGTGCGCTCCGAGACCACCACAGAGCCGCTGAGCATGAACTCACCGCGCAGGTTGTTGGTGATACGCAAGGTCAACTGGTCCTTGCCCAGCAACGCCGCTTCCGTGGTCGGCGGTGTACCACACCACGCGGTGCTTTCACCGACACCGCCAAGCTGGCCGTCGCGATTTTCCTTGAAAACGTAAAAGTAACTGGCCCACAGCGTCACCATCAGCAGCAACGCTGTGAGACCGAGGATTTTTTTGCCCGGACTCACTGATCAGACTCCCTTCTTCGATTCCCTCGTCCAGCCGAAAACCCGCTGGCGACGGCGACTCTACCAAAAGGCCACCATCGACCCAAGGGGAAATGCCGGGTTGGGCCGGGATCTAAGGGTTTCCCCGGTATTGCCAACAGCAAATCTGTGGGAGCGAGCCTGCTCGCGAAGGCTGAGTGTCAGCCACCAACTCAGTCGCCTGATACATCGCATTCGCGAGCAGGCTCGCTCCCACACTGATTCTGATCTGCTCAAATCAACATTTCCTGAGCCTGTTTTGTTGGCGCCCCGGTTCCTACAGTGCACCCCATGCCAGACCAGGAGGCCTGGCAAGACTTGGCAACCGTGGATGAACTGACCATGAGCACAGCAATAATCGGGCAGGCCTACAACTACAAGGTCGTCCGCCAATTCGTCATTGCAACCGTTTTCTGGGGTGTGGTGGGCATGGCGATGGGCGTGTGGATCGCCTCGCAACTGGTATGGCCGGAAATGAATCTGGATCTGCCGTGGACCACTTTCGGTCGTTTACGCCCGCTGCACACCAGCCTGGTGATTTTCGGTTTTGCCGGCAGCGCGCAGTTCGCCGCCAGTTATTACGCGGTGCAGCGTACCTGTCAGGTGCGGCTGTTCTCGGACAGCCTCGCCGCGTTCACCTTCTGGGGCTGGCAATCGGTGATTGTGGTCATGCTCATCACCCTGCCGCTGGGTTACACGACCACCAAGGAGTACGCCGAGATCGAGTTCTCCGGTGCGGTGTGGATGGCCGTGGTCTGGGTCGCCTACGCCGTGGTGTTTTTTACCACCGTGGTGCGGCGCAAAACCAGGCACATCTACGTCGGCAACTGGTTTTTCGGCGCGTTCATTCTGGTGATTGCCATGCTTCATGTGGTCAACCACCTGTCGATCCCGGTGGATTGGTTCAAATCCTATCCGGTGTATTCCGGGGCCACCGACGCCATGGTGCAATGGTGGTACGGGCACAACGCCGTGGGCTTTTTCTTGACCACGGGGTTTCTCGGGATGATGTATTACTTCGTGCCGAAACAGGTCAGCCGGCCGGTGTATTCGTACCGGTTATCGATCGTGCATTTCTGGGCGCTGATCACTCTGTACATCTGGGCCGGCCCGCACCATTTGCACTACACCGCCCTGCCCGACTGGGCGCAGTCGCTGGGCATGGCCATGTCGCTGATCCTGCTCGCGCCGAGCTGGGGCGGGATGATCAACGGCATGATGACGCTGTCCGGCGCCTGGCATAAGTTGCGCACCGATCCGATTTTGCGCTTTTTGGTGTTGTCGCTGGCGTTCTACGGAATGTCGACGTTCGAAGGGCCGATGATGGCGATCAAAACGGTCAACGCCCTCTCCCACTACACCGACTGGACCATTGGCCACGTTCACGCCGGGGCCTTGGGCTGGGTGGCGATGATCACGTTCGGCGCGACTTACCACATGGTGCCGAAAGTGTTCGGCCGCGAGCAGATGTACAGCACGCCGCTGATCAACCTGCACTTCTGGCTGGCGACCATCGGCACCGTGTTGTACATCGCTTCGATGTGGGTCAACGGCATCACGCAAGGCCTGATGTGGCGAGCAATCAACGAGGACGGCACGCTGACCTATTCGTTTGTCGAAGCGCTGCAGGCCAGTCACCCGGGCTTCGTCGTGCGCTTTGCCGGTGGCGTGTTCTTCCTGACCGGCATGTTGCTGATGGCCTACAACGTCTGGCGCACGGTGCGCGTGGCGGACGTTGCCGTGGCGCAGCGTGAAGCGCAGATTGCCTGAGACGGGAGTCGATCATGATTGAGGTTGTGTTCGATGTGCTGGGCGTGGTGTTTTTGTGGCTGGCGGTGGAGTACTGCCTGCGCCGCGAAACCGCGGACAGTCTGGATGAAGCGAGCATGGTGCCCTTTGCCGATGACCCGGAGGTGGCGCGGCGGGTGGAGTTGGCGACGGGGAAAACCGTGAACGCGGTGGCGCCGGAAGACGCCAGACCGGGCTGGATCAACCTCGATATGTAGCCTTGTCGCAGAACCCTTGTGGGAGCGGGCTTGCTCGCGAAAGCGGTGTTTTATCCAACATCTTCGGTGACTGAGCCACCGCTTTCGCGAGCAAGCCCGCTCCCACAGGGGATTGAGTTGATCCTTGAGGGCTACGTACGGTCGCGAGGGATCAGGCTTTGCAATTGCTGAGCGAGGAAGTTCGCGTCAAACACAAACGTATCCGGATCCTTGAGGCCATTGGTCTTGCGCCATTGCCATCCGCCATCCGCCAGGCCCACCAGCGAGATACTGCCGTAGCGCGCCGCCGTCAGCCCCATCACGGCCAACGAAATCTGTCCGCCGCTGCCCATCACATCCGGCACGAACTCCACCGCTTTGCCGGCAATCACGATGCTCAGCTTTTCAGTTTTAAAGGTCGATGTTTCCACCGGAGCGCTCGGCCCGAACGCCACATAGGCTTCACGAGTCACCTCCAGCAGATGCGGTGCCTGCACGGGCTCCAGCCATTGTTGAATATCGCCGAACAACGCGGCGATGCGCGTGGTCCATGTCGCCGATTGCGTCTCGAACAGTTGCTTCTTGTGCGCTTCGCTCTCGGCATAGTGGCGAAGCATTTCGCCCAGTTGCTGTACGTCGTTCATTGCGGTGTTCCCTGAAGAGTACTGCGGACACCCAGCATGGCAGATGCGCGAGACCGGCATCGGTAATTTTTCGCTGGATCGCGACACCCTATACAAAGGACACTCACCTCCCTGATCAACCCTGAGGAGCACAGCATGCGCACCATCGGCCTTATCGGCGGCATGAGCTGGGAGTCCAGCGCCGAGTATTATCGCCTGATCAACCAGCAGGTCCGTGATCGTCTCGGGCCGTTGCGCTCGGCGCAATTGCTGATGCACAGCGTCGACTTCGGCCCGGTGGAACAGGCCCAGCACGCCGGGCGCTGGGACGACGCGGCGGCGATTCTTGTGGACGCCGCGCGCAGGCTCGAAGCTGGCGGCGCCGAATGCGTGGTGCTGTGTACCAACACCATGCACAAGGTCGCTGAGCAGATTCAGGCGGCGATCGATATTCCGTTTCTGCACATTGCCGAACCGGCGGCTCAGGCTGCATTGGCGATCAATGCGCATACGGTCGGCTTGCTCGGCACCGCATTCACCATGGAGCAAGACTTCCTCAAACAACGCCTGATCGCCCAGGGTTTGACGGTATTGGTGCCGGAAGAAGCCGAGCGCAAGGACGTGCACCGAATCATTTACGACGAACTTTGCGTCGGGGTGATCAGCGATCAGTCGCGGCAAATCTATCAGCGGGTGATCGAATCCCTCACCGCACGCGGTGCCCAGGCGATCATTCTCGGCTGCACGGAAATCGGCCTGCTGATCAAACCCGAACACAGCGCCGTGCCTCTGCTCGACACCACCGAACTGCATGCGCAGTCGGCGGTGGCGTTCGCCTTGGGCGACTGAGTCAGGCCTTCGACGAACCGCGCAGACGGGCCATGCTCAGGGTGTCGACCCACTGCCCGTCGCGCACCGCGTAGTCGCGAAACAGGCCTTCGGTCTCAAAGCCGAACTTGCGATACAGCCCGATAGCGGCCTCGTTATCGGCATATACCGTGAGTTCGACGCGGTGCAGATTCATCCAGTTGTCGGCGACATCCAGCGCCGCCGCCAACAGCTTCGAACCCACGCCTTTGCCCTGCCACGCCACGGCGACGGCCATACCCAAACTGCCGGCATGCGCCCGGCGCATCCGCGAGTGCGCTTCCAGCCCCAGATTGCCAACCACCACGCCCTGATGCAGCGCCACCAGCTTCACCACGCGTTCGTTGTCCGCCAGCAGGCGTTGCCGCCAGACTTCAGTGGATTGGAACGGCATCTGCAACACTTGCCGCGCTACGGCGGGGTCGTTGTACAACGCGGTAATGCCCTCGAGATGGGATTCGTTGAAGCGATCGAGGTGGATGACGGGGTTCGGGTCTGGCATGACGATCTGTCCGTGATCGGGGTGTGGCCGATCACTCTAAACTGGAGGTATTGAGTCTGGCGAGATTAAAAATGTGGCTTCTACTGAACCCACATCCAATCCACGAACCGGGTACTGGATAATCCGGAGTTGCCGGGGTGATGTCGGCCGGCTGAATCACGCGGTGGCCGTGCTGGCCTCTTCGCGAGCAGGCTCGCTCCCACATTTGATCTATGTCGGACGTAAAAACTGCTAGCCGTGAAGATCCCTGTGGGAGTGAGCTTGCTCAGGAAGGCGTCAGGTCAGGCTCCCTCACTGTTGCATGTGCTGGCCTCTTCGCGAGCAGGCTCGCTCCCACATTTGATCTCTGTCGGACGCAAAAAATGTAGCCCAGTGCAGATCCTTTGGGATCGGGGTCAGGGCTGGAACCAATCCAGGCGCTCGGAGAAGGTGTGATGGATGATGTCGGCGAGCATCTGGACTTCGGGCGTGTGTTGCGAATCGGTACTGATCGCCAGCCATGCTTGTAGCTGCATGGGCTCGGCAAACAACCCAGGCAACGCAATCAACCCCCGATCAAACCGGCTCATATACGCCGGCAACAACCCGATGCACGCACTGCAGCGAATCGTCTCCAGCATCAACTCATACGACTGCATCTGCACCACACCCGCTAGACGCTTTTCGACCAATTCATTCCACGGGCGAAAACTATCGATCTGTCGATCATGCTGCCATTGCACCAGCATGAAATCGGCAAGGTCGTCGGTGGTTTCGGGGCGGGCGGTGACGCGGGAGTAGCGTTTGGCGATGTGCGGCAGATAGTCTAGGCGCGCCAACCGCTGCGGTTCGCTGGTGGCGAAGGTCGGGCCGGGTTGTGGGGTTTCGCCATGAGCCAGCCAGAGGACGACGTCGGCGCTGACGGCGCGTAGCGACAGTTCGCTGTCCAGCGCGATGATCTCCAGGCGCACGCTGGCGTTGCGGCGCAGCAATGCGATGAGGTCACGACCGAGGAGGTCGTGGAGGATGGATTCGGCGACGGCCAGGCGAATCAGTGGCTGCTCGAGCACCGGGAGTTTGCGTTCGTTGGCCAGCGTGATCAGTTTGGCTTGCAGTTGCTGGCCTTCGCGGGTCAGGCTGAGGGCGCTGCCCTGGAAGCTGAACAGACTGTGTTGCAGTTGCTGTTCGAGTTGCGCCAGTTGTTTGCGCAGCAGGGTCGAGCGTACGTTGAGGCTGCGCGCCGCTTGCATGAAGCAGCCGCAGCGGGCGCTGACCAAGAAGTATTGCGCGACTTCATTGTCGATGGTCGCGGCCCGGGTGAGCCAGGGTTCCGGTTTGTTTGGCGGCGAGCGGTAATCGCCGGTGTTGGCGCGTCCTGCGGGTTCGGTGAATGACATCGATGACTCCCTGTCGATCTATGTGGTTGTCGTTACGCAATTCCCTTGTAGGAGTGAGCCTGCTCGCGATAGCGGTGTTTCAGTCGACATCACCAAACGTGACAAACTGCTATCGCGAGCAGGCTCACTCCTACAGGGGGATTTGTGTGGGGGCTGGGATCAAGGTTTTTCCTCAAGAATTTTGTTGAGCTCAGCACCATCGATGCTCAGCGTGGCGGTGTTGAGCATGCCGTCGAGGTAGGCTTGGGCGATCTGTTCCTGACGTTGCGCACGCAAGGCCTGGGTCAGTTGGTCGCGCAGTTCGTCCAGCGTCGCAGTGCGCGCCGGTTGTTGCTCGGTGAGTTTGATGATGTGGAATCCGGCAGTGCTTTGTACGGGATCGGAGACGGCGCCAACCTTGAGCCGCGCCACCGCGCCGCGCACTTCTGGCACCAGTTGCTGCAACGGTTGCAGGCCGGTATCACCCCCCCGCTCTGCCGTCACGCGATCCTGCGAATATTGCGTAGCGAGCGCTGCAAATTCGCCCGGTGCTGACTGGGCTTTCTTGCTCAACTCAAGCGCTTGTTTGCGCACCGTTTCCACATTCGAAGCATCACTGACGCCGAGGAAAATCTGACTGACCCGATACATCGCCGGTGTCTGCCAGTTGGCCTTGCCGGCGTCATACGCCTGCTGCAACTCGACCGCACTCGGGTACTCCGCCGGCACCTGACTCACCGAGCGCAAATAATCACGAAACACGATCTGCTCGGTCGCCGCCCGGGTCTGCCGGGCGATGTCGGGCCGTTGCGCCCAGCCCTGCGCGTCCGCCTGCTCCAACACGGCTTTCTCGGCCAGACGTGTGCGAATCCAGCGCTCCAGCGCCTCACGGTTGCCGCGCAGTTGCTCGCGGGTCTGCTGCGGGACCGCCGCGAGCAATGCCTGCAATTCTTCAGGCGAGACCTGTTGATTGCCCAGTCGTGCCACCGCTGGCCCGCTCGCAATCGCGGCTGCCGACGACGGTTGCTGGGCAGCGACCGGATCACTTCCAGGTCGCAGCACCAGCGCCACGGCCACCACCAACAGCGCCACGGCGGCAGCGCTGACTACCATGGCAGGCTTTTTCACAGCGCCACTTCCTCTTCTTCAGTAACGACAACTTTCGCCGCCTGCGCCGCCGGGGCCTGACTGAAGTCGCGCAGATAGACGATGAATTCCTGCAACAGGCGATCCCACAACTCCAGATTGCCACGCAGGTGATCGTTGCTCACACCCGCAGCCACCACCACGTCCATTTCCATGACCAGAAATTCGCCTTGCAACGACAACCGGGCAAAACGTCGGGTAGCGTTCCATTCCTCGGCTACGCCTTGGGGCAACTCACCTTGCACACGCAGCGCGCAACTGAACGTGAAATCGACGTAACTGCCCTGCTCAACCGCCGCATTACCGAAACGTACGGCGTAGCCAATGCCCTGGCTGGCGCTGAGCAACTGGACGATGCCGTTCTGCTCACTCGGGTTGACGCGATAACCGGCAGCTTGCAGCACATCGGTCAGCGATTGCGGTGAAACGTGGGTGATCAATTGAGTCATGACTGCTTCCTTGTTCATCAATGAGCGAGCGCAGCTTGCGGCGCGTCGAATTGCGTCTTGTAAAGCTCGTCGCCAAAGCCTTGGGCCAGCTCTTCGAACTTGACCCGGGCGCTACCGGCAAAGGGCTGGCGGATTTTCATCACCTCGGCGACATCGATGTTTTCGTAGGCCGTGAGGATCTGCTTGGCGACGCCGTACATTTGCTGATTCTTGACTGAACATTGCTGCACTTGTGTGTCACGTTCAGCCAGTTGCGCTTGCAGCTTCGAGCGCTCGGCCTCTTTGGCGCGAGCGAGGACCAGCAGCTCGTCGTAGGCCTTTTTGAACTTGCCGGTCTGCTCGGCACTGGCCGCGACTTGCGCCTGGGCCTGGCTGTGCAGGCTCTGTTGTTGCCCGGCCAGTTGCTCGGCGAGGCCTTTGGCTTTGGCCAGTTCGGCCGTCAATTGCTTGATTTGCTCCTGGGCAGCCTTGGCCTCGTTTTGCGCCGCCAATTGCGCGGCGCTGGCCTGGGCCTGCTGGCTTTGCAGGGCCTGCAACTGTTGGGCGGTGCTGCGCAATTGCGTGCGCAAGCGTTCTTCCATGCCTTCGGCGCTCGCCCCGGTGGCGATCAACAGGCCGAGTCCGAGCCCTAACAAGCGGTTTTTCATAACCTCTCCCGGCGCTTAGAAGCGCGTGTTGATCTCAAGCTGCAAGACGTCGATGTCGAACGGCGCGCCATACACCGCTTCGGTACTCATCCAGCGCCCGGTGGCCGAAACGTTTTTCGCCAGGCCATAGTTGCCGCCCATGAAATAGCCCTTGGCGTTGGTGCCGCCGAGGTGGAATGACGAGTCGTTGAAGCCGTCCGGCAAGGCGTCCGGCTGGATGTACTTGTAGCCGGCGAACAGGTTCCAGTCGCCCTTGCGTTTGAGGTCCAGCGCGTTGCCGAGGGTGAACTGCACCATCCACGCGTTGGCGCCGCTTTCGATGTCGCCGTTGCTGTCGAGGTTGTTGACGATCTGCCCGGCCGAGCGCTTGCGCATCTCGCCTTCGTCGTAGCTGAGGTTGTGGATGTAGTTGCCCTGGCTGCGCAGCTTGAAGTCTTGCGGCAGGTCGGCGTCCCATACCAGGTTGAGGTCGAGCAGGTTGAACTCGGACGCCAGCCCCACGTACTGCGGTTGTGGCGTCGTGGTCGGGTTGAGCGGGTTCGGTGTGATGTCACGCAGCAGGAACACGCTGTTGCCCTTCTGCATGAACGCCGCGCGCGTACCGTCGCTGTCGCAGCCCGGCGCACCGGCCCACGGTTCGCAGGGGCTGGAGCGCTGGCCCTGGATGTCGTCGAAGCGGTAGTAAGCCAGCGCACCTTTCAAGCGGTTGTTGCTGTTGATCGCCCATTTCGCGCCGAGTTGCGCGCCGTACAGCCACTTGTTGTCGCTCTCTTCCTTGTCGAAGCCATTGCTGCTGGCGCTGTCGTTGGTGTAATCGACCGGGAACGCGCCGACCGTGCCGAACACGCCCCAATCGTGGTTGAGCTTGTGGTCGAAAATCGCGGCCACACCGTCGAAGTTCAAGTCGTTGGAATAGAGCATGTCGGTGGACATGAACGGGTTGGCGAAGCGCCCGCCCGTCAGCGTCAATTCATCCATCGGCTTCCAGCTCAGATAGCCCTGATCGAGCCAAATGTCTTTCTTGGCGAAACCGCCGCCGAGGTTTTGCGTGGTCGAAACCGGGTTGTTGTCCGAGCCGGTGCCGATGCGGATGCCGGCGGTCCACTCGGGCGATATCACCGCTTTCATGCCCAGCCGGGCGCGCAGGCGGAACAGATTTTCGCGGTCTTCGCGGGTATTGAGCAACGGCGGCAGGCTGGTGCTGCTGTTGGGGTTCACGTCGTACGGGCCGTTGTTGTTGAGCTTGGCGAAGTCGACGATTTCGTTGCTGTTGTTGCCCGAGTAATAACGCGATTCGTCGCGCAAGCGGATGTCGCCGTCGAAGCTGATGCGTGCGGCCCACTCCGGGAAGCTGTTGGGCGCCGCCCAGTTTTCCTGTTTGGCGGTGGCCATGACCTCGGCTTTGACCTGATCGCGGATCTGGTCACGCACCGCCGCCGGCACGTATTGCACACGCACATCGCCCGGCGCCGCGACCGGCCCGGCCGCCACAGCAGTAGACGCCGCAGCCTGTTTCGCCTGCGCCGCTTCGTTCTGCGCCTGAGCGATCAGCGCGTCAGCCTTGTCCTGTTTCAGAATGCCCTGCTCGACCAGCAAGCGGATCAGATTGATCGTGGCGTTCTCCGACGGCGCAGGCGCTGCCACGGCCTGACCGACCAGGGTCGCAATGACCATGCCGACCGCCAGGGACAATCGATTCACGTTGGAAATCATCTGCACACAACTCCTTTTGCCAAAGCTCGAATAAATGAATTAACCCGGACGCCGCCCTTGCAGGGACAAGCGCACAGGCAAAGTAATGGAGGCCGGAGGCCGTTCGCTGAGGGCCGGCGCGCCGCGTAACGCGGCCAGCACCTGGGTATCGATTTGCGGGTTGCCGCTGGACTTGATCAGCTCGACGCGGGTGATCTCGCCGACGCTGCTCAGCCACACATCCGCTTGCAGCGAAAACGCGAGGTTGCGCAGGTCGGGGTTCTCGCGCAGCAGACGCTGAAAGGTGAACGCGAGAAACTGGCTGTAGGTGCCCGTGCCCAAACGCCCGCCGCCGGCCCCGGCCATGCCGCCGCCCTTGCCCGCGCCGATGTTGAACGCGTCGTTGCCACTTTGCGCATCGCCGTCCATTTGCATCGGGTTGGCCAGATCGTCCGCCGGCGATGGCGGCGCCTCTTCTTCAGGCTTGACCTCTTGCGGTTCAGGCGTCGGTTCTGGCTCGACGACTTTTTCCTCCACCGGGGTTTCCGGCTCCGGCGGTTTCTCCGGCGGCGGAGGCGGTGGTGGCGGCAGCGGAATGATCGTCGGCACCTTCGGCGCTTCACGGCGGATACCGCTCATGTCGTTGGCCCACTGCCAGAGGAACCACGCGGCGAGCGCGCCGATCAGCAACCCGGCGCCCCACTTGGCAAAGCGCAGCGGCGACTTTTTCACGGGCGGCGGCTCGATCGGGAGTTGTGCAGTCATGGCTCAGCCCTGGCTCGGTTTGCCGGTCACAAGACCGACTTGCGACAGTTCCAGCCGGCGCAACAGATCCAGCACCTCAATGACTTTCTGGTATTGCACGGTCGCGTCACCGCGCACGATCACCGGAAAATCCGGACTCTGCGCTTTCTCGATGCGCAGGCGTTCTTCCAGTTCGGCCAAGGTCACGGGATAGGCATCAAGAAACACCTGGCCGCCGTCGTTGACCGAGATCGCCTTGGTTTTCGCTTCCGACAGCGACACCGAGGCGCTGGCTTTGGGCAGGTTGATCTGAATCCCGGAAACCTGCGCCGTGGCGGTAAGAATGAACATCACCAGCACCACCATCAGCACATCGACCAGCGGAGTGATGTTGATGCTGTCGACGGCGGCATCTTCTTCATCGTCGTGGGAGGCATTTACGGACGCCATGTCAGTGCTCCTCAGGCCGGTACAGAGTGGTTGGCGTGATGGCCGCGCGCATGCGCCGACTCACTGAGCTGGCTCTCGCCGTGCAACTCCGCCAGGCGAGTGATGAACTCGTCGACGAAGATGCGCATGTCGGCACTGACTTCCTTGTTGCGGGTGACCAGGCGGTTGTAGCCAAACAGCGCGGGAATCGCGACGAACAGCCCCATCGCCGTGGCGAGCAGCGCCGCCGCCATGCCCGGGGCGATGGCGTTGATGTTGACGTCACCGGCCATCGCCGTGCCGAGAAACACCACCATGATCCCCAGCACCGTGCCGAGCAGGCCGATATACGGACCGCCAGCGATGGCGTTGGACAGGGTCGAGAGTTTCGAACTCAGTTGCTGGTTTTCGCGGGTGCGCACGCCGTCCATGGAGCAGCGGATCGCTTCGATGGTTGCCCCGGAAACCGATGAGGTGTCGGCGCCCTGCTCGCGGCGGGTGCGGATCTCTTTCACCGCCACCAGATACAGGCGCCACAACGGCGAATGCTGCAAGCGCTGGGCGAGTTGCGCGTCGTCGGCGAACATCTCCAGGCGCGTGCCAACCTTGGCGAATTGCGTGCGGAAATCTTCGTTGGCGGCGGTGACGCGGCCGAGCGTACGGTTCTTGCGCAGCATGATGACCCACGACTGGAACATCATCAGCACCAGCACCGCGATGATCACCCAGGCGTCGATTGGCACGGCGTTGAGCAGAAAGCCGAGGCTGCCGAAACCAAAACCGGACTGTTCTTCATCGACACCGTAAGCCACCAGTTTCGACTCGGCGCCTTGCGAGGTCGCATCGGCCAGCAACAGCGCGGCCGGGCGGGCGACTTTGGACAGGCGCAGCTCATCGATGGCGCCCACAAATGGCTGGAACGCACCTTCGTGCAGATCGGCGCCGATGGCCATGACCGAGTTGAATGCCGGCATCGCTTGGGCCAACACTGCGCTTTCACGACCGTTGAGGTACAGCGTGACCTTCGAGCCTTGAGCGGTCAGGGCGACGTGTTGCCATTGCGCCGGAGTCAGCGCTTGCGTGGCAGCGGCGCGCTGGCCGTCGATCTCCACGAACGGCACGCCCTGGTTGACACCGATCAGCAGACTTTGCGTGCCCTCGCGACGAGCGAGAATCAATTGTTCGCCATTGGCCTGATCCAGACGCAACCAGGCACTGAACGTAAACGCACTATCGGTGTTGTGTTGCAGCGAGGGACTGGCCGGCAGCAGCAATGGCTGGCCACTGAGCTGCAAGGCGCGGCCAACGACGCCATCAATCGCCGCACCGGTTGCGCTTTGTGCGGTGTTGCCGTAGGCGGTGGTGTCTTTGGCCGGCGTGCCGGTGGCGCCGTCGAAGTGATAGAGCGCGGTGTAATTCGGATCGAAGGTCAATTGGCCGTTGCCGGTGGCCGGCGCCTTCTGGTTGCCGTAGTACATCCAGATGTCCTGACGCTGACCGCCCTCGACGTTCGGCACATCGACCCATATCAGCGCCATGCCCATCAGCGCATCGAAACTTTCGATCTGGTGGTTGAGTACGGTTTTGTCATCGGCGGCAACAAAGCGCAGATCCGAGCCGTCCTCTTTCACACCATCGAACGTGAAGTTGCCGGTGTGCAGGCGCACCAGCAGCGCGGTGCGGCCCAGCGCCTGATTGATCGCCGCGCCTTGCGGTGTGGTGTCGACGGCGATCTGTTTGCGGTAATGCCAGTCGTCCTGCCACCAGGCCTGGGCCGTGGCCGGGAGCACGAAGCCCAGGCAGATCAACAACGAAAGGAAGAGGCGTTGCATGGACGTGCTCCGTTAGAAAGTGGCTTGAAGGTTGAAGTGCAGGCGCGATTCCTGTTTCGAGGTGTTCGGCCCTTCGAGTAGCGGATAGCCCCAGTCGAGGCTGCCGGACAGCCATTTGCTGAGGCTGGCGCGGGTGCCGAGGCCGACACTGGCGAGGGCGTAATTGGCGTCCTGATCCGGCAGTTCGTCGCGCAGGTACAGTTGCGCGCCCTCGGCGAAGGCGTAGAAGCGCCAGTCCTGCATCCAGGTGCCGGCGTACTTCGCCAGCGACGGCGTGCGCAGTTCCTGGCTGAACAGATAGCCGTCGTCCGCCGTGCGTTCGGCGGCCAGATAGCCGCGCACCGACGTGGCACCGCCAGCGGAGAACTGTTCGTTGGAAACCAGTGGCCCCGACGCCAGTTGAAACGCGGCTTTGCTCGCGCTCTGCCAGTCGTTGTCGAAGGTCCAGGTGTAATTCGTGTCGCCCTTGAGCACGGCGAAACCCGGCTTGGCGCGGTAGCGTTTGTAGTCGAAATCTTCGTCGTCGCTGCCGTAGCCGAAGACGCTGCGCGTGGCTGCGACCAGGCTCAGGCCAAGGCCGAGCTGGCTCTTTTCACTGTAGCGATAGCCGTTGTAGGCGAAGGTGAACGGTGCGTATTGCAGCGGCACCTTGTCGCTTTCGCCGGACAGGCTCAGGCGCTCGTCGAAGTCCTTGAAGTCGATGCCGGCCGACAGCGAGTTCGACCAGTTGCCGCTTGAGGGCAGCGTGTAGATCGCTGCGACGCCGTAGCTGTGACCCTTGCCGAGGACGTTGCTGCCGCCGATGGTGGCGACGTTGCTGTCGGACTGGTAACCGGAGAACTGCACACTCCAGCGCTCGCTCAACGGCGCGGTATAGGAACCGGACCAGACCTTCGCATTGTCGGTTTCCTGCGGCGCGGTGAAGAACGTCAGGTTGACGCTGTGCCCCAGTTGCCAGAGGTTGTTGTAACCGAGGCTGGTGACCGTGCGCAGCTTTTCGGTGTCGGCGCTGTAGTCGTTGTTCAGGCCGACGCTGGCGGTCCACGGGTTCTGGTCTTCGACCTGCAAATCGACATCCATGGTGCCGGGGCGCTGACCTTCGCGCACCAGCGGCATGACTTGGCGGCCGGGGGTTTTGTTGAGCTGCGCCAGTTCGCCCTGAACCTTGGCGAAGTCCGGCACCTCGCCCTCCTTCAGCGCCGGCACGTTGTCGCGAATGTCCAGTGGCGAATAGTGTTTGGCGCCAACCACACGTACGCGGCCAACCTTGGTTTCGCTGACTTGCAGGTAGACGATGCCATCGGCCACGGCTTGCTCGGGCAACTCGACAAACACCGACTGATAGCCGCGTTCCTGATAGGCCTTCTGCAACGCGTCGCGCGCGCCTTCAATGTCGCTCAGGGCTTTTTGCGGGCCGAGGAACGGGTACACCGCTTCCTCGATGGCCCGCGCATCGAGCACGGTGTTGCCGCGCACGAAGTATTCGTTGACGTCGACCAGACGCGGAGCGGCCGGCGCTTCTGCGCCCTCCTCGGCCAACGCCGGCTGCGCGCCCGCCGCCACCAGCAACCAGCCCCACAGCGCCAGCCGTGACGTGAAAATCCGTTCCACACTACCCCCTGAAATTCGCGATGACCTGTTGGCGTTTGTCGCCCCGGTGTGTTGCGTCAATTGCTGATCGTTGTCGCGCAGGCGTGCTTGCCCAGCCAGGTGTGCAAGAGGGCGAAGTTCAAGGAGAACTCGGGCATTTGCAGCAAGGCACCACAGAACACTTCGCCGATGATTTTCTGAATGAGCAGCACCGCCCGCGGCTCGTTGAGCAGCGTGGCGATGTCGCGACTGAGGGCGTTGAAGCTCCAGACTTTCTGGTTCAGGCCCAGGCCGACGAACCAGCGAAACAGCAGGTTGTAGTTCAGTTGCTCATAGAGTTGTTGTTCACTGGGCACCGAATACAGCAGTTGCAGGAGCAGGATGTGCATGACCGTTTGCGCGGGAATGAGCATGCCGGGTTCGGCATTGAGGTCGTGCAGCAGGTCGCGGTGGGCGTCGAGCAGGTCGTCGATCTGCGGGCGCAACAAGACCAGCGAATGCCCCGGCGGAATGTAGCTCGACACTTCCTTCAAGGCGCCTTGCCAGTCATCCTGCGAGACGATCCAGACCCACGGCGCGCCGTAGCGATACACCGAAACCGGCTTCTTGCGCGCGGCTTCGACGATCTTCGACAGGCGTTGATCAAGCTCCTGCATGCCCACTTTCGAGTAGCGTTCCATAGTCCCCACTGCCTCACTCCCGGCGTCCCGCCTCGGCTTGTGAAAAGCGCCCCGTTGGGCCCCTCAAGCGCGTTACACAGGCATGACCGGACTGGCTATGTGCTACCGAACTTTTGTCACAAAAGCTTCATTACCGAAGACAGACTGGCTGATGTACACGATCGACCGTGGGAGCGAGCCTGCTCGCGAAAGCGCTGTTTCAGGCAATGAGGATGTTGGATGTGCCGCCGCCTTCGCGAGCAGGCTCGCTCCCACAGGGTGAACTGTGGTTGCACAGTTGCGTGACATTCGCGTGACATTCACGGGGTTAAATCCCGGCCCGTTCAGGCGTATAACCTTCACAAGACTTTTCAATCGGCACGCCGACTTCAAAACGGGGTAGCGACATGACCACAGCAAACATCCTTGGCAACCTGTTCCCTTCAGTCAGCGACATCCCGGAAAAATACCGCCTCGATGCGCAGCTCGAGCAACGCGAATACCTCGTCGATGGTGAGCTGCGCCGCTGGGACGGTCCGCTCGCGCAGGTTCGCAGCCCGGTCTATCTAAAAGGCGAAAACGGCGACGAACAAGTGATTCTCGGCAGCACGCCGCTGCTCGATGCCGACACCGCCCTCACCGCCCTCGACGCTGCAGTGCGCGCCTATGACCGAGGCCAAGGCTTGTGGCCAACCATGCGCGTCGCCGAGCGCATCCAGCATGTCGAAGCTTTCCTCAGCCGTATGCGCGAGCAGCGCGAAGCGGTGGTAAAGCTGCTGATGTGGGAGATCGGCAAAAATCTCAAGGACTCGGAAAAAGAGTTCGACCGCACCTGCGATTACATCGTCGACACCATCAATGCCCTGAAAGAACTCGACCGCCGCTCCAGCCGTTTCGAACTGGAACAGGACACCCTCGGCCAGATCCGCCGCGTGCCGCTCGGCGTCGCCCTGTGCATGGGCCCTTACAACTATCCGCTGAACGAGACGTTCACCACGCTGATCCCGGCGCTGATCATGGGCAACACCGTGGTGTTCAAACCGGCCAAGCTCGGCGTTTTGCTGATTCGCCCGCTGCTCGAAGCGTTCCGCGACAGCTTCCCCACCGGCGTGATCAACGTGATCTACGGCAGCGGCCGCGAGACCGTCAGCGCGCTGATGGCCAGCGGCAAGATCGACATCTTCGCCTTCATCGGCACCAACAAGGCCGCCAGCGACCTGAAAAAACTTCACCCGAAACCGCACCGTTTGCGCGCCGCCCTTGGCCTGGACGCGAAGAACCCAGGCATCGTGCTGCCGGAGGTCGATCTGGATAACGCGGTCAGCGAAGCGGTGACCGGCTCGTTGTCGTTCAACGGCCAGCGCTGCACCGCGCTGAAAATCCTCTTTGTTCATGAAGACGTGGTCGATCGCTTCATCGAAAAATTCAATGCCCGCCTGGCCACGCTGAAACCGGGCATGCCATGGGACAGCGGTGTGTCGCTGACACCGCTGCCGGAATCGGGCAAGGTCGATTACCTGCACGCGCTGGTCGCCGACGCGCAAAGCAGGGGTGCGCAGGTGGTCAACCCGAATGGCGGCGCATCCCGGGCTTCGTTCTTCTACCCGGCAGTGCTTTATCCGGTCACGCCGCAGATGCGCGTCTACCAGGAAGAGCAGTTCGGCCCGGTGGTGCCGATCGTGCCGTACCGTCACCTCGATACCGTGATTGATTACGTGCTGGAGTCGGACTTCGGCCAACAATTGAGTATTTTCGGCACCAACCCGGTGGCCGTCGGCCGTCTGGTCGACACCTTTGCCAATCAGGTCGGACGAATCAACCTCAACGCGCAGTGCCAGCGCGGCCCGGACACTTACCCGTTCAACGGCCGCAAGAACTCCGCCGAAGGTACGCTCTCGGTGCATGATGCGTTGCGCGTGTTTTCAATCCGTACGCTGGTGGCGACGAAATTCCAGGAGAGCAACAAGGACCTGATCAGCGAGATCATTCGCGGGCGCGATTCGAGCTTCCTGACCACCGACTACATCTTCTGACCGGCAAATCGGCAGGATTGAAAATTCCCGCCTGAAACACCCCGCTCCCGGTAAAACCAGTGTCTACACTGAGGCCAGCACTGCTGGATGCCGGGAGGCGATGATGCTCGACTACTTCGCGTTGGGTTTGTTGGTGTTCGTCGGCCTCGTGCTGTTTTACGGGATCATCGTATTGCATGACATTCCGTACGAGATCGCCGTTCACCGCAAGCATCCGCACCAGGATGCGATCCATGCCACCGGCTGGGTCAGTCTGTTCACCTTGCATGCGCTCTGGCCGTTCCTGTGGATCTGGGCGATGGCCTATCGGGAAGATCGCGGCTGGGGCTTTGGCGACGGCAAGTCGGTGCAGAGCCATGTGCTGCGCCTGGAACAGCAAGTGCTGCAACTGCAAACCCGGCTGGAGCAACTGGAAACCCGCTCTCCTGGAACTGAGCCGCCCGCTCGTCCACACGGCGAGGGGATCTGACCATGGATCTTCTCCTTGTCCTGACCTATGCCGCCTTCTGCGTCGCGCTGTTCAAGATTTTTCGCATTCCACTAAACAAGTGGACCGTGCCCACGGCGGTGCTCGGAGGCATCGTGCTGGTCGGCGCGCTGATTTTCACGATGAACTACAACCACCCGTACTCTGAGGTGGCGCGCTCGTATTTCGTCTCGGTGCCGGTGATTCCGATTATCAGCGGCCAGGTCATCGAGGTGCCGGTACAGGGCAACGAACCCCTGGAAAAAGGTGATGTGCTGTTTCGCATCGACCCGACGCCTTTTGAAAACCGGGTGAAATCGCTCAAGGCACAATTGATCGCGGCCAAAGGCGATCGTTATCGCATCACCGAACTGATTCGCCGCAACTTCGGCACGCAACGTGAACTGGACGCGGCGATCGCTCGCACCGACGACCTCCAGGCGCAGTTGGCCAACGCCCAGTTCGAACTGGACAACACCGTGGTGCGCGCGCCGAGCAAGGGCTTCGTGACCCACGTGTCGCTGCGCCCGGGCATGATGGCGAGCAAGCTGCCGTTGCGCCCCTCGATGGTGTTTATTCCGCAGGAAGGCCAGTATTTCGCTGCGTGGATGCGCCAGAACAGCCTGTTGCGCCTGACCGTCGGCGATGAAGCCGAAGTCGCGTTCGATGGCATTCCCGGTAAGGTGTTCGCCGGTCGGGTAAAAAATGTCATTGGGGTGATCGCCGAAGGCCAGGTGCAGCCTTCCGGCACGCTGATCGGCTATACCGGTTCCCCGCCGGCCGGGCGGGTGCCGGTGATCATCGAAATCACCGACCCCAACTTCGCCCAATACAGCCAGCTCATGCCGGGAGGCGCTTACGGGCAGGCGGCACTGTACAGCCAGCACTTTCACCACATCGGCGCGATGCGCAAAATACTGCTGCGCATGTCGGCATGGATGAATTACATTTTCCCTTTCCATTGATTGCAGGTTTGAAAAGCGAGGTTCGCACTGAGCACTTTCCGCACCCATCGACTGCCACCGCTTTTACGCCGCGTCTTGCGGCCGTTGCTCGATCCGTTTCGGCGTTATCGCCACGCCCGTCTGATTCATGCGGTGCGGGTGGCGCTGGGGTTGCTGGCGACGATTCTGCTGACCACCGGTATCAACCTGCCCCACGGCGAATGGGCTTCGGTGACGATGCTGGTGGTGATCGGCGGCTTGCAGCATCACGGAAATATCGGCAAAAAAGCCGCCGAGCGAGCCATCGGCACGTTGATCGGTGCCGGAGTCGGGTTGGCTCTGGTAGCCCAGCACGCGTGGCTCGGCATGCCCTGGCTGACTTACTTCGCCATGGCTGTGGTCTGCGGGTTCTTTTCCTATCACGCCATCGGCAAGGGCGGCTACACCGCGCTGCTTTCAGCCATTACCGTGTTTATCGTGGCCGGACACGGCGACAACCCGATCACCGATGGTTTGTGGCGCGGCGTCGATATCCTGATCGGCATCGCCCTTGCCCTCGCCTTCTCGTTTGCCTTGCCGTTGTACGCGGTGTACTCGTGGCGCTACAACCTCGCTGATGCCTTGCGCGACTGCGCCACGGTGTACGGGCGCATCATCAGCGGCCAACCGGTCAGTGCCGACGAGCACGTGAAGCTGATGAGCCGCCTCGGCGCGGTGATGGTGCAACTGCGCTCGCTGATGCCGTCAGTGTCCAAGGAAGTGAAAATTTCCATGACCGAACTCGATGCGATCCAGCGCAACCTGCGCATGTGCATCAGCACCCTGGAGATCCTCGGCAACATCCGCCCGAACGCCAGCGATGCGCACGCCATGGCCCATTTGCAAACCGCGTTGAAGACCGAGCATCGGCAGATTCGCGTGCAACTGATCGGCATGGCCCGCGCCTTGAAAAGCGGCGCGACCCAGCGTCTGGACCGGCCTGTGGAACTGCTGCAGGTCCATCTGGATGCACCGGTTGACAACACGCTGGACGGTTACCGGTTACTGACCCGCCAATTGGCGGCGAATGTCAGCGAACTGCGCCAGCGCCTGGCCGTGACCGCACCGCGCTGGAACATCTGACCGTCATTGCGCAGCCAGGCGCCGCGTCTTCAGGCCCCAGCCCTGTTGCATACCCGCCGCGGCCAGCAGAATCGCGGCGACGCCGAGCCATTGCAGGGTTTCGAGGCGATGACCGAAAGCGAGCCAGTCAACAAAGATCGCGGCAATCGGGTAGATGAATGACAACGCGCCGGTCAACGCGGTCGGCAATTTCTGAATCGCGCCGTAGAGCAAGACATACATCAGGCCGGTGTGCACGATCCCCAGCGTGATCAGACTGGCCCAGGCACTCGGCGCTTGCGGCAATGCGCTGAAATGCGCAAACGGCGCCAGCAACAGCACCCCGGTGCATACCTGAATCAGTGCAATCAGATGAGGCGGCGTGCCCGTCAGGCGCTTGATGATCAGCGCCGCAATCGCATAGAGCAGCGCCGCGCCCAATGCCAGGGCGATACCCGTCAGATAATCGTTGCCGCTCTCACCTTGAGTGCCGTGAGCGCTGACAATCGCCAGCATGCCCATGAACGAAATCACCAGCCAGAACAGCTTCTGCAAAGTGATTTTTTCCCCCAGAAACAGCGCCGCCAGCCCTACCAGCATAAACGGCTGTACGTTGTAGACCGCCGTGCCGATCGCGATAGAGGCTTTGGAGTACGAGGCAAACAACAACACCCAGTTGCCGACAATAGCCATGCCGCTGAGCACCGCCAGCAGAAACGTGGTACGGGTCAGAATGCCCGGGCGCAGAAAGCCGAACGCCGCGCAAATCAGCAACAACGTGCCGGCGCCGAACACGCAACGCCAGAACACCACGTCGAGTACCGGTTGCCCGGAGACCAGCACAAACCAGCCGATCGTTCCGGATATCAGCATGGCAGCGGTCATTTCCAGCGAGCCGCGACGGATTGTCTTGTCCATCTTTTATCTCCTGAGTCTGTGGCGAAAGCATGGCAAAAGTATGCCCGGCGCACGCCGGGCTTCTCCAGCGCATAAACAAGGCTAAACTTGCGCTTCACCTTTTTTATCGCGGGTGTTTTTCACCAAACGCCTAATGCCGGAGTTGCTCATGACCGATGACATTGACCAGATCCTGATCAGCGCCCTGATGGAAGACTCGCGGCGCTCGCTCAAGGCGCTGGCGCAGATAAGCGGTTTGTCTTCGCCGAGCGTTGCCGAACGCTTGCGCCGTCTGGAAGAACGCGGCGTACTCAAGGGTTACACGGTGGAGATCGATCCAAAGTGCTTCGGCTATCAATTGCAGGCAATCGTCCGCGTGCGGCCACTGCCGGGGCAGTTGCAGGAGGTCGAACGGCAGATCCTGTCGATCCCCGAATTTACCGAATGCGACAAGGTCACCGGCGAAGATTGCTTCATCGCGCGCCTGCATGTGCGTTCGATGGAACAGCTCGACACTCTCCTCGACCGCCTCAATACCCTGGCGGAAACCAACACCGCCATCGTCAAGAAAACCCCGGTCAAACGTCGTTTGCCGCCAATGGCGTAGCCGGGGCACTTTATTGCGGACAAGAAAAAACCCGCCGAAGCGGGTTTTTCCGTTGTTGCGTGGCAGCGATCAGTCGTCGCGGCTCATGATGCCAAACAGTTGCAGCAGGCTGACGAACAGGTTGTAGATCGATACATACAGGCTGATGGTCGCCATGATGTAGTTGCGTTCGCCACCGTGAATGATCGCGCTGGTCTGGAACAGAATGCAGACCGACGAGAACAGCACGAAGCCGGCGCTGATCGCCAGTTGCAGACCGCTGATCTGGAAGAAGAAGCTTGCGACGACCGCGCCCAGCAACACGAAGAACCCGGCGGTGATGAAGCCGCTGAGGAAACTCATGTCCTTGCGGGAGATCAGCACGTAGGCCGACAGACCACCGAATACCAGTGCGGTCATGGCGAACGCCGAGCTGACCACTTCGGCGCCGCCCTGCATGCCCAGGTAGCGGTTGAGGATCGGACCGAGCAGGAAGCCCATGAAACCGGTCAGCGCAAACGCCGACACCAGGCCCCACGCGGAGTCACGGAGTTTGTTGGTGAGGAAGAACAGCCCGTAGAAGCCGATCAGCACCACGAAGATATTCGGGTAGCCGACACGCATCTGCTGCGCCACGAAAGCCATCACGCCGCTGAATGCGAGGGTCAGAGCCAGCAGGCCGTAAGTGTTGCGCAGGACGCGGCTAACCTCTAGCTGCTCAGCCTGCACGCTGTTATTAACTGCGTAATCCTGTTCGCGCATGGCGACACTCCTGTTGGTTGGAAACGTTCAGATGCAAAGATCATAACAGACGCTCTGTAACAAGCCATGCAGAGAGTTTGACAGTGTGTTTCATTCAGGTATTATGGCGCCCGCAACGCAAACGGAGGTGTGGCCGAGTGGTTTAAGGCAACGGTCTTGAAAACCGTCGACTGTAACAGGTCCATGAGTTCGAATCCCATCGCCTCCGCCATATTTGTAACGACAAAGCCCTGATTATTCAGGGCTTTGTCGTTTCTGGCATTCAGGAAAACCGGCTCCCTTCACGTAGATCGCATCCGCATCTTCTCAGCCATTTCCGCCACCCTGCCCTGCTGACACCGTTACGTTGGCGCTGATCAAATCAATCCAGGCAAAGCGCATTGGTTGCATTAACTCCGGAAAACGCTGATTTCTGAAACTGCCAAAGATCTACCTGTGGGAGCGGGCTTGCTCGCGAAAGCGGCGTGTCAGTCGATAATTGTCTCGCCTGACACACCGCCTTCGCGAGCAAGCCCGCTCCCACATTCGATAGGCGCTGGCTTTCAAAAATGGGCAGCTTTCGACCCGAAGCGGACGCCAAGGATTGCCGGCGGGGAGCGTTTCCTGATGCCTTTGTGCGCCGTATAGTGGTAATACTTTTTCGGTCAAAGGAATGGCTATGAACCCGCTAAGCGGCCTGCCCGTCGGTGAAATCGGCGACCGTGACACTGTAAATGTCACGTCGCATTGCGCGAAAAGGGGAACGCCATGCGTGCAGGCGTGACTCTTGCCGGGATTGGCACCACTTTGGCGCTGTTGTCTGCATCGCCAGCCCAGCCTGCAACCCTGCCGCCAGTCACTGTCAACCAGGGTGGTATCTCAGTGCTGGTACAAGGCTCGGGAACAGACATCATCTTAATTCCCGGATTTGCGTCGTCCTACGAAGTCTGGGCTGATTTGGCCTCCGGATTACGGCACAGCCACCGTCTCCATCTCGTGCAGGTAGCTGGCTTTGCCGGCTCGCCTGCCGTATCCAATCCAGACGGGAAAGTCGTCGCGTCGACGGTCGAGGCGATCGCTGAATACATCCGCAGCCAGCGCATCGAGGCGCCAGTGGTCATCGGTCATTCTTTGGGTGGTGAGGTGGCACTGATGCTGGGTGCGCGTCATCCCGATCAAGTGGGACGCCTGATGATTGTCGATGCGATGCCCTTCTATACGTTGCTCTTCTACCCCTCCGCGACCAGTGAAACGGCGACCCCGCATGCTGCTGCGATGCGCGATGCAATGTTGGCGGCAACGCCTGAGCAGGCACACGCCATGCAGCAGGCCGCCATCGCCCGTCTCGCTAAAACTGAAGCGGTCAGGCCAGGCCTGGTCGCAGCGGGGATGAACTCGGACCGAAAGACGATGGCCGATGCCATGTATGAACTGATGGTCACCGACCTCCGGCCTGAGCTTGAACGCATCAAGGTGCCTGTCGAGGTCGTCTATGCCTACGACCTGCTTTACGGCGTAGAGGCATCCCACATTGATGCAATGTTCCATAACGCCTATGCCTCGACCCCAAATATCAGCTTCAGGCGCATTGACGGCAGTTTTCACTTCATCATGCTTGATCAGCCAGAACTGTTCGCCAGTGCTGTCATCAAGTTCCTGAACCGGTGAGCGACGGTGGGGTATCTAGAGCGATGAATCAGCGTTAAAGGGCACAGGATTCGTTGCCGTTTTAAAACAAAAGGGGACTGATTTATTTCTCAGATTTATTTCTCAGAAAATAAATCACTCCCCTTTTCTAGTCCCCTTTTCTACACATCGGGGATTACCAGATCGATACAAGTGTCTATGCACACTCCACGTCGTCGTTCTTCAGGGTGCAATAGAACGAGCCATTTGCCGGCTGGCGCCGGGTGGCTGTCCGGTGATGCGCTTGAAGGCGCGGCTGAAGGCTGCCTGAGAGGTGTAGCCCAGGCGCTGCGCCACGGCCTCAATAGGCAGTCGCTCGAGACTTAGCCATTGATTGGCGAGGCGCATCCGCAGTTCAGTCACATAGCGCAGCGGGGGGATGCCGATAGTGGCCTGGAAGCGTTCCGCGAAGACCGAGCGAGAGGTGTTACATTGCGCAGCCAGCCCCGCTACAGTCCAGTTACGCGCGGGCTCCCGATGCAAGGCCAGGAGCGCACGGGCCAGCCTGGGGTCTCGTAACGCGGCCACCAGGCCAGAGGCGTTGCCGCAGGCGCATTCAACCCAGCCACGGACGATCATCGCTGCCACTACGTCGGCGAGACGAGCGAGGATGCCTGCGAAGCCGATGCGTGCGGAGCGAACTTCGTGCTCCATGGTCGCGAGAATTGGCATAAGCCCAGGGTAACGCTGTCCCCTGGCATCAATCAGCATCAGATCTGGCATCAACCCGCCGAGGCCTTGCATGCTTCCGAGTTCGAACTCCATGCAGCCGCTAAAGATAAGGGTGCTGGGGCTGACTTCGGCACCAGGGGAAGCATCCACCGCGCAGACCGCCTCGCTGAGTGGGGCCGCGTCGAAGCTGCCGATGTCATGGGCGGGTACGTCCTGGCTTGAGAGAAGCTGATGGGCTTCACCCTGGGCCATGAACACGGCGTTGCCGGCCGACAACTCGTACAAAGAGCCGTTCTGCGCACGCAGGACGGCTGTGCCGACGGCGAGGAAGTGGAAGTAAGCGTGTCCCGGTTTGGCAGCAAAACCCAGCCCGAAGGAGGGTCCGGCCTGGATGCGATGGTACTCGACGCCCCGCAGGCGCATACCGCGTAATAGTTCGCTGATGAGATCGGACGATAAGGCGAACTGATTTAGAGGTGTCATCTCGGGGTTTCGGTCAAAAACTAAAGACTTTGCATCATAGAACATCCTGGTCTGCGTCCATAGACTTCTGGTTGAGATAATTTCCAGAGGTATTTAATGATGAGTAATGGGGTGTGTGACGTTGTAGCTGATGCGCGCTTTGGCAATGAGACTGATGTCGAGCCAGCGATGCCGGCCTGGATGGCGGTATTCTCGCTGGCGATGGGCGTGTTTGGATTGTTGACGGCGGAGTACCTTCCGGCCAGCTTGCTGACGCCGATGGCCGTTGAATTGGGGGTGTCGGAGGCCTTGGCGGGGCAGGCGGTGACAGTGACGGCGGTAGTGGCCCTGTTCTCCGGACTACTGGTGCCAGGCTTGACGCGAGGGATCGACCGGCGAGTGGTATTGCTGTGTTTTTCCACGCTGATGATTGCCTCTAACTTGCTGGTGGCTTTCTCCTCCAGCCTGATGGTGCTGTTGATCATGCGGATTTTGCTGGGCATCGCACTGGGCGGCTTCTGGAGCATGGCGGCGGCAGTGGCGATGCGCCTGGTGCCGGCGGCGCTGCTGCCACGAGCCCTGTCGATTATTTTCAGCGGTATTGCAGTGGGCACTGTGGTGGCGGTGCCGCTCGGCAGCTATTTGGGCGGGCTGTATGGCTGGCGCAGTGCTTTTGTGGCCGCCGCCGCCGTCGGGGTAGTGACGCTGGTTTTTCAGCTTTTCACGCTGCCGCCTTTGGCACCGCGCAGGACGGCGCGGTTGAGAACGGTGCTTGAAGTGCTGCTGCGTCCGGGCATTGCCGTGGGCATGCTGGGTTGCGTGCTGGTGCACACAGGGCACTTCGCGTTGTTCACCTACATCCGGCCGTTTCTGGAAAGCACAACCGGCGTAGGGGCAGAAGGGTTGGCGTTGATGCTGCTGGGTTTCGGCGCGGCTAATTTCGTCGGCACGCTGCTGGCTGGCTGGCTACTTGAACGCAGCCCGCGCGGGACGATGGTAATGATGCCTGCGCTGGTCGGTGTTGCAGCATTAGCCCTGGTGTTGCTGCCTGCGTCTGTGCCGTGTCAGGCGTTGTTGTTGGCACTCTGGGGCATGGCTTTCGGCGGTGTACCAGTGGCGTGGTCAAACTGGGTAGCCCGGTCGGTGCCAGATCAGGCGGAAAGTGCGGGAGGAATGGTAGTGGCCTCGGTGCAGTCTGCGATCGCTGCGGGTGCTGCTGCCGGGGGCGCTATGTTCAGTGTCAGTGGCATCGCAGGCGTATTTGTCGCCGCTGGCATCCTGATGCTGCTCGCAGCGCTGTTGATCGGGATGCGAGTCAAGGTCGAAGCGCCAAGGCACGGCGCAGGGGGGGCCCCGGTTCTGCATCTATAAGATGTATGGTGGCTTGTTCGGGGTCAGCGAATGGCAGCTTATGGCCGAAAGCGCGCGCAACGATGAAACCCATCGCCCTTGCTTTCACCTCGCCGATTGCTGGCCAGGTTAACGGTGCCCGCCCTAAAGCGGGCACCGCTTCCTATATAGAAAAAAGGCTTACACGCCTGCTTACCAGTTGTAACTCACTTTGGCGGTAATCTCGCGGCCCGGGTTGTAGAAGTTCGCGGTGCCGGAACCGACCACGTGTTGCTCATCCAGCAAGTTGCTGACGTTCACCGCAAGGTCGGTGCCCTTGGCGATCTTGTAGTTGAAGGCGGCGTCGAACAGCGTGGTGCCATCGCTTTTGCCGGAGTTGGCTGCATCGAAGTAATAAGAGCCGACGTAGCGCGCACCCAGGCCAACGCTGACGTCAGTGCCGGGCACGTCGTAATAACTCCAGAGCGAAGCGGAATGCTTGGGTGCCGTGGAGAACTCATTACCCTTCAGGGAGCTGCCGTCGTACAACGAACCGCGCAGTACCTCGGACTCCATATAGGAATAGCCACCGATCAGGCTGAGGTTCTGCGTCACCTGCGCCTTGGCCTCCAGGTCGAGGCCACGCGCCCGCGACTCGCCCACTGTCTGTTGCTCAATGATGCCGCTCGGCAGAACCACGGCGATGGTAACGTTTTCCTGAGTCAGGTCGTAAACGGCGGCGGAAAACAGGGCGTCCATCCCCATCGGCGCATACTTCACGCCCACTTCGTACTGCCTGCCCGTCTGCGGTGTTACGCCAACCTGCGGCGGCGATACGGATTCGACCATGCTCACATAGGTGGACACCTCATCGTTGACGATATAGGTCAACGCACCTCGGTAGGAGGTTTCGGAGAAGGTGTCTTTCTCAGTGGATTGCAAGCCTTTGCTGGTCAGGTCCATCGAGTCGTTGCGCACACCCCCGGTGACGATGAACCGCTCGTAGAACGAGAGGTTCTGCTGAAGGAATACGGCCTTGGTGGTCGCGTCTCGCTTGTTGACCGCATACGGTGTGATTGAGCGAGAAACGCCAGTAAACACGGGGTTTGCAATGTCAATCGGGGCCGTCAGGGCGTAGACCGAGCTTTCCTTGGTGGTCGAATCGAGGTACTCCACACCCACCAGGCTGCTGCTGTCGATGTTCTCGAAACGGGCATCGTATTGCAGCATCAGATTGCCGTTGAACTGGTCGGCTTCAGTGTCTGTTCCAAACAGGTACCGGTCAACGCTAGTACCGACACGTGCGGCGCTGTCGCTGATATAAACGTAGCCAAAATCATCGGTCAACTTGCTGTAACGCAGATTGCTGCGCAGGACAAAGCCGTTGTCGAAATCATGGGTGACGTTACCGCTGAGGCTGGTGCGCTCGACATCGTGGAAGTTGTAGCTGGGCTCGCCATAAAACTTGCTGCGGTCGTACTCTTTATCCAGCGGATAACCGCCGCTGTTGGGCGAACTTTCAGTTTTCAGATAGTCCAGAATCACGGTGGCGGACGTGTAATCCGTCGGTGCCCAGGTCAGGCCGCCCATAAACAACTGGTTGTCGTCCTGTGAGTGATCGTACTCGCGGTCGCTGTTTTGACCTTTGGCAGTAAAGCGGCCAGCCAGGGTTTTCTCGTCGTTCAGTGCGTCGCCCACATCGATGCCTGTCTCGACATGGTCAAACGAACCGTAGGTCACATAGCCTTGGCCAAACTGCTCGAAGCGCGGCTGTTTGGTCACGAAATTCACCGAACCGCCCGGATCCGCGGGGCCAAACAGCGTGGAGTTTGCGCCCCGCAGAATCTCGATGCGCTCATAAGCGAATGGATCTTCGCGTACGCCGCGCATCGAACTCAGGGTCAAGCCGTCACGGTAGGTGGTGGCCTGGAAGCCGCGGATCTGGAAATAGTCGTTGCGGTCATCCGTGCCATAGAAGTCACTGACGACGCCCGGCGTGTATTGCAGCGCCTCTTCCGTGGTGCTGACGCTGCGCTGTTGCATTTCCTTGTTGGTAACGACTGATACCGATGCCGGTGTATTGAGAATGCTGGTTGCCACTTTGCCGCCAACCCAAAGCTCCTTGGCGACCACCGAGTTGGCGTCGTCGTCGGCGCTGACCCTCACCTTGGCATTGATGATGAGGGGAGCAAGGCGATAGTCCTCGACGGCCGTTGCGTCGAGCTCCAGCGGGCCGGCGGGCTTTGCTTGGGGGACCAGCAGGTAAGCATTCGGGCCTTGCTGTTCGACCTGCAATTCGCTTCCCTGTAGCAACGATGACAGCGCTGCCGACGTATCGAGCGTGCCATTCACGCCGGCCGTAGTGCGGTTCATTACACTCGATGCGTCGAAAGAAAGACTGATGCCCGCCTCGCGCGCAAAGCGGTCAAGCGCCGGCGCCAGTGGGCCGGCTGCGATGTTCCACTGCTTGACTTGATTGCTGTGGTCAGCTCCTGAGGTTTGCGCCAGCGATGGCAATGCGTAGCTGCTCACGATCAAACCCAGAATCGCACCGTGCAAGGCACGATTTAACGGATGGCGCTGTGAAACAGGGGACGAACTCATTTTCTCGCTCCAAGAAAGGACATCGGCAACTGGCCTGTATTCCGGCCTTCCTTAGAGGTCGAACGAGAATGAGAAACCACCTCATTATTTTTCAGCTTGTACACGTTCTGGTGGATTCAGGTGGCAGCGGTCACGCTCACCCAGTAACGGGTTCGGTAATCAATGTGCAAGCGCAGTGACTGCGCGATCAATGCCAGGACCTGATCGTTGTCGGCGAGCTGGAAGGTGCCGGAAACACGACGATCAGCGACCTCTTCGGCGCAGCGCAGTATCCCGGGACGATAACGCGACAACTCCGCGATGAAATCACTGAGGCGCATATTGCGCGCACTGATCACCCCGTCACCCCAGCTCCATAGATCAAGGCCGTTGTCCCTGAACATTTGGGTGCCAGTTGATGTGAACAGCAGCTGGTTTCCCGCCTGGACGCCGCGGCTCGCAGGCGTTTGGCTGGAGCCGGGGAACACCGTGACCGATCCTTGCTGAGCCGCGACGAGCGTGCCATCGTCACGCTCGCGGACGAGAAAGCGGGAACTCTGAGCGCGCATGATCCCGTCACGTGATTGCACCCAGAATGGTCGCGCTTGAGGCGAGTGTTGATCCGCACCGACATTCACGATGATTTCACCACGTCGCAGAATGATCAGGCGTCGCTGGGCGTCGAAATCGCTGTCGACGGCGCTATCGCTATTGAGCTGGACAAGGCTGCCATCATCGAGTTGGAAGCGTCGTTGCTCGCCGGTGCTGCTGCGCTGCTGCGCGAACATGGCGGGTACGGGTGTGTAGTCCCGGCCGAGCCAGGCTGCCGTACCAACAGTCGCCAATAGGCCCAGTAGCTTCAGGCTTTCTCGCCGACGCATTCCTTGCCGGGTGCCGTTAAGGGTTTGTCGGGCCAGTTGAGCTGGCACGCCTGCGAGTTCATCGCCAAGCGTTTCCACACGCTGCCACGCCAACCCATGCTCCGGGTGCTGCTGGAGCCAGTGCTCAAAAGTGCGCTGTGTCTGTTCATCGGCTTGATTGAAGCGAAGGCGCACCAGCCATTGGATCGCCTGCTCGACAATCGCCGGATCCGGCGCCTGCGGCTCACGACTCGACATAACGCACGCGATAGCAGTGTTGCAGAGCCGTCGCCAGGTCGCGCTCCACCGTCGCGCGGGAAACACCCAGCTTTTCGGCTATTTGCGCGCACGTCAGGCCGTCGAGTCGGGCCAATAAAAACGCCTGGCGAACTCTCGGTTTAAGCGAACCGAGCATGCGGTCTATGCGCTCGAGCGCATCAAGAATCATCAGCCGGCTCTCTTCCGAGGGAACCTCGTGTTGAGGCAGCAACGTGATGCTTTCCAGGTAGGCACGTTCGAGTTCGCGACGACGATACTGATCAATCATCAGTCCGCGGGCGATACTGCTCAAATAGGCGCGTGGTTCGCGCAAGGGGCCGGACTGGCGGGATTTGAGCAGACGCACGAAGGTGTCCTGCGCCAAATCTGCTGCGTTATCGCGACATCCAATGCGTCGGACTAGCCAGCCGTGTAACCACGAGTGATGGGTGCGATAGAGCAGCCCTAGATCTGCAGTACCTAGTGTTTCATCGCTGCGCATCGGAATCCCGGAAAGTACATAACTGATAATTACTCGCATTCTACTCGCGCGACGGGTCCTAGGTAAATACGTGGCGCTCAGTGTCCGTTTTTGGCCGAACGCTATCGTTCTGTAGAGGCTGCGAGCGAAAAAGGTCGCGAAAAAGCTCGAATCTCCAGCGAGCCCTGCCGTAGCACAATTGTGCCGCGCAAGGATGAACATACGTTCATCGCAAGGAGCCTTCGACGCGTCTACCCTGCGGGTTCCGACATAGTGACTACAGGAGTAACCCCACCATGTTCTCGCACGAAAGCCTTCCCCTCATTGTCATTTTCATCATCATGCTGCTGGGCGTGCTGGCGGCCGTTTTACATCCCGTCCATGCCTTGTTCAGCTGGCTTCGTCGGCGCCGCGAAAGAGCCGCCGTCCAGACCGCTGGCGCAGAACAAGACAAGGGCTGATCGGCGCGTCTGGCGCGGCACCACCGTGAACCTTCACCAATGCCGAAGCCGATCCACCTGCCCACTCGCCCGCGCCGCTGCGTCACTGCCAGGATGGGTCGCATGCTGCAGTTCCCGCACATCATGGCTGCAATAGATCTTCACCGCCGCACGCTGATCCGCCGCCAATTGGCGCAGGCGCTGCTGGTTGTGCAAGCGTGCGTGGCGGTCGGTGTCCATCATGTATTGGTAAAGCCGCATGCCGGGTGGGCAGCGGCGTGTGGGCAGGTGCACTTCGTCATGATGAAAATAGGCATCGCCGGCGTGCAGTTGCCAGCCTTCGGCAGTGCGCAAGGCGATGCCGGCGTGTCCGGCGGTGTGCCCGCTTAGCGGTACCAGCAAGATGTCCTCTTCTTCGGCGCCGAACACTGCGCGCACCGAGTCAAAGCCAAACCACGTATCGCCCTGTGGGGCATACAGCTCCCAATCCACGACATCGCGCCATTGCGCAGGCACAAAGCGCCGCCGCGCGATCCAGCCACCCGCCCGCGTGGCATGCTGAAGTTCCTGCTGCATGACATGCACGCGCGCACGTGGAAAATCCTGCAGGGCGCCGGCGTGATCAAAATCCAGGTGGGTCAGCAGAATATGGTGCACATCGTTGGCGTCGAAGCCCAGCCGGCGGATCTGCTCCAGCGCGGTGAAGCGGTGCTCCAGGCGAATGTTATTAAGCGTTCTGAAAAAACCGCTCAGGCGCTGCGGATGCTGCACGTCCTGCTGGCCGAAACCGGTGTCCACCAGAATCAAGCCGTTGCTGGCGGTTTCGATCAGCAGGCAGTGACACACCACCGACGCGGTCAGGCCGCGACTGTAGCCATCGAACAAAGCGCCACCCAGTGGGCACATACAGCCGCAATTCAAATGATGCACACGCATGTCAAACCTTCCTCGCGCCGGATGCGCTGTCGACCTTCGTCTGAGGTTGACCCGGCTCGCACGGACACTGCTCGAACCAATCGACGTGTGGCACCGCTAACCGCTACCGCCCGGCCACAGACGCCGTTCATCGTGCGTGCGGTTCAGTCATCGACGTTGCAGCCCATCGCCTCAGTCAATCCAGGGGAACAACCTGCCGCTTGCAGCGTCATCACTAAAAGCGCGAGGGAAATTTGTCTGCCTCGCGCCTGCACAAACCCACCAGCTGAAGGTGCGCCCATGTCCGCCAGTAACCGCGAAACACCGACTGAACACGTCACCGATCAACCTGAACGACAACTGCACATCGAAGACCACGGCGACGGCCTGACAGATGATCAGCGAGCGAGTCGCGAACAGTCCGATCGCCAGGACGGGGCCCGCGTCAAGCCGGGTCCGGCCGATCAGGACAGGCAAGCCAAGCGCTGAGCTTTGACCTTTGATGTATCAGAAAAAGGACGGCACTCATGTTTGATAAAAAGCACCGCTACATCGTCAGTTTCATCATCGACAACCAGCCGGATAACAGAACGCTGGAACACGACGGCGACACCCTCGATCCCCAACAGGCCGAAGCGCTGCTCAAAACCACTTTCACTGAACTCAAGGACGCGCGCCTGAGTGACGTTCAAGTGCAAAAACGCACCAAACCCGACGAAGACGACAACATCCCCGGGCACTACCAGCAGCCCTGAACCTGCGCACCCAAGTGCCGCCTGGCATCAGCGGGAGTCAATGCAAGGAGAAGACCATGTCTGTCGAACCGCATTTGACGTGGTGGAAAAACGTCGTGATTTATCAGGTGTATCCACGTTCATTCGCCGACGGCAACGGCGACGGTATTGGCGATCTGCCCGGGTTGATCGGCCGGCTCGATTACCTCAAGGCGTTGGGCGTCAGCGCCTTGTGGTTGTCACCGGTTTACCCGTCGCCCATGTGCGACGCCGGGTATGACATTTGCGACTACACCGGCATCGATCCGCTGTTCGGCAGCCTCGCCGACCTCGATCAGCTGGTTTCGCAGGCACACAATCGCGGCCTCAAGGTGCTGATGGATTTCGTGCCCAATCACACCTCGGATCAGCACCCGTGGTTTATCGAATCGCGCGCCAGTCGCGACAATCCCAAGCGCGACTGGTACATCTGGCGCGACCAGCCGAACAACTGGCGCGCCTCGATCGACGGCGGCAGCGCCTGGACGTGGGATGAAGGCAGTCAGCAGTATTTCCTGCACTTCTTTCTGCCGCAGCAGCCCGACCTCAACTGGCATAACCCGCAGGTCGTCGAAGCCATGCACAACGTGCTGAGGTTCTGGCTGGATCGCGGCGTCGACGGCTTTCGGATCGATGTCGTGCATTGCGTCGGCAAGGACCCGAGTTTCGCCGATGACCCACGCTGTCTGGCCGGCGAAACCATGGTGCAGATCAATGATCAGCCCTACAGCCATGAAGTGCTGCGCGGGCTACGGCGCCTGGTCGACCGTTATCCCGGCGACCGTGTGTTGATCGGCGAAGTGAATATTCGCTCGACCGCGCGGGTTGCGGCGTATTACGGCGCCAGCGATGAGTTGCACATGTCATTCAATTTTCCGCCGCTCGATGCGCCTTGGGATCCGGTGGTGTTCCGCCTGTGTATCCGTGAGGTCGAGCGTTGCCTGGGCGAGCAGCAAGCGTGGCCGACCTGGGCATTGTCCAACCACGACAACAGCCGGATTCGCAGCCGCTACGGCGGTTCACGGGCCAAGGCACACGCCGCGGCGGTCATGCTGCTGAGCCTGCGCGGTACGCCGTTTATTTTTCAGGGCGACGAGCTCGCGCTGGAAGACACCCAAGTGACCGCGCAAACCCGCATCGACCCCGGCGGACGCGATGGCAGCCGCGCGCCGCTGCCGTGGACAGCGCAACCGCCTCACGGCTGGACCGGCAAAACGCCGTGGCTGCCCTTCCCGCCAGATGCCGCCGCGCTGGCCGTGCAGGCGCAGGAAAACCCCAGCGACTCGACGCTCAACCTGTACCGGCGCCTGCTGCGCTGTCGCCAGGACAGCCCGGCCTTGCGGGTCGGCGACTGGACGGAGCTGCCCTCGCACCCGCAATTGCTGGCGTACCGCCGACACTGCGAGGAGGACGAGCGCATTGTCTGCATCAACTTCGACGAGGCCGAGCACACCTTTGCCCTGGCCGGTGACTGGCTGATCGAAGTCGTCAGTGATCGTCACGGTGAGAACCGGCCGTTTGCCGGGATTGTCGGTCCGCTGCAAGCCGTCATATTGCGTCCCACAGGAGTCGCCCATGAGCGCTGAATGGCCGCACACCACGGTGATCTACCAGATCGATCCTTCACTGTTTTTCGACCGCAACGACGATGGTTGCGGCGACCTCGCCGGCATCGTCGAGCGCCTTGATTACTTGCGCTCACTGGGTGTCGGCGCGCTCTGGCTGCTGCCAATCTTTGGTTCGCCGTTTCGCGACGGCGGCTATGACGTGGACGATCACCGGGTCGTCGCACCGCGTTTTGGCCGCGAAGACGATTTTCGTCTGTTGATTGACGAGGCGAACAAGCGCGGCATGCGCGTCATCCTCGAATTGGTGTTGCAACACACCAGCGAGCGACATCCCTGGTTCGAACAGGCACGTCAGGACCGCACCAGTCGTTATCGCGATTACTACATCTGGGCGGACGAACCGATTGACGACGGCAACCAGCCGATCTTTCCCGGCGTCGAGGACAGCATCTGGCAATGGGATGAACAGGCCGGGCAGTTTTATCGGCATCTGTTTTACCGACATGAGCCGGACCTGAACCTGGCGAATCCTGCGGTGGTTGAGGAGATCGAGCAGATCATCGCCCACTGGCTGCACCTGGGCGTTGCAGGGTTTCGGCTCGATGCGGCGTCCCATGCAGTCGAACAGGCCGGCGGCGGCAATGAGGAGCACGGCGTGTGGCTGCTGGAGCGACTGGCGGCGCACGCCCGCTCGATCAATTCCGACTGCCTGCTGATGGGCGAAGTGGATGTCGAACCGGCGCGCTTCCGCCACTACTTCGGCACGGGCAATCGCTTGCAACTGGCGCTGGATTTCTGGCTCAACAATCACGTATTTCTGGCACTTGCCCGAGCGCGCGCCGAGCCGCTGTGGCGCGCCTTGCAACATCGCCCGGCAGCGCCGGACGGTACCGGTTATGCGCTGTGGCTGCGCAATCATGACGAGCTGGATCTGGAGCGCCTGACGGAACAGGAGCGCGAGGAAGTCATGCAAGTGTTTGCCCCACAACCGCATATGCGCGCTTACGGTCGCGGCATTCGTCGACGCCTGGCGCCCATGCTCGACGGGGATGTCCGGCACCAGGCGCTGGCGCACGCGCTGCTGGCGTCGTTGCCGGGTACGCCGATCATCCGCTACGGCGAGGAGATCGGCATGGGCGATGACTTGCTGCGGCCCGAGCGCCTGGCGGTGCGTACGCCGATGCAGTGGAGCGCTGAACGCAACGGCGGTTTTTCCCGGGCGACACCGAAAAATTTTCCCGCGCCGCTGATCGATCAGGGACCGTTCAGTTACCCAATGCTGAATGTCGCGATGCAACAAGAAAAGCCCGAATCTCTGCTCAGCCGTTGTCAGGCGATTTTCCAGATGCGTGCCGTGCTCACGGAAGTCGGAAGCGGTACGGCGCACCCGCTACCCTGCGAGCACCCGGCGGTTTTTGCCATTCGCCACGAGGGCGAGGCGACAACGATCATGCTGGCCAATCTCGGGCGCCATCCAGCCGCGCTTGAACAGACAATGGCTCAGGCGTTACAGGGGTTCGAAGAGATTCTCGCAGACGGCACTTACCCTTCGCCGGCCCGCGCCAACACGGCGCTGACACTGAACGGATTTGGCTACCGCTGGTTTCGCCGCGGCGGTTCAAAACAGCAACAGCACCGCCGCGCACACCAGCGCCAATAACGCAGACAATGCCGTGACCTGCGTCGATGTCAGCGCCAGCGCCGAGTCCTTCGAGCGGCCGACAAACCTTCCGCGTGTGCGGTGCAGGTCAGTGCTCTGCGCCTCGTATAGATTATCGCCACGGTCGGCGTCATCACTTTCGTTGCACATCTGCCCAGACCAGGCCTGGCGCGCCAGCATGCGGTCGAGCAGGCCCGGCATCAGGCAGGTTCCGACGATTGCTTTGATCGTTGCCATGCCCAGCCACAACTCTCGGGGTGGACGCCGCACAACACTAAAAATCGCACGGGCAGCGACGTCGGGATCGTGGATAGGCGGCACCGGTTGCGGGCGCTTTTCCAGCTTGTTGCGTGCCCAGTCGAACTGCGGCGTGTTGACCGCTGGCAGTTGCACCATGCACAGGCGAATCCTGCTGTGGTCATGCAACAGTTCACAGCGCAACGCGTCGGTGAAACCGCGCACGGCAAACTTCGCGGCGCAATAGGCTGCCTGCAACGGGATCGCCCGATAGGCCAGCGCCGAGCCGACCTGAATGATCAGCCCCTGATTACGCGGGCGCATCAAGCGCAAGGCGGCCAGGGTGCCGTGGACAGCGCCCAGATAAGTCACTTCGGTGACTCGGCGGATTTCCTCTGCGGTGAGTGTCGCCACCGGTGAAAACACCGTGGTCATGGCGCAATTGATCCAGATCCGCAGCGGCCCCAATTGCGTTTCCAGTTCATCCGCCGCCGCTTGCACGGCTTGCGCATCAGCCACATCGACACTGATGGCCTTCACCGCGACGCCGTACTGCGCCAGTTCTGCACACGCTTCCGTAAGCGCGGCCTCATCGCGTGCCAGCAGGCCGATGCGGTAACCGCCGGCGGCGAAGCGCTGGGCCGTGGCACGCCCTACGCCTGCGCTCGCGCCACAAATCACCACCAGATCGTTTTTCTGCTGATCCATTGTTGTGCCCGCCCTTTGTCTGGTTGTTCCTAACAAAATGGACGACAGGTCGACGCCGACAGTTCGATTTTTTGCCTGCGTGAAGGCCAATCCCCGTCTACCGACCTGCGACTGAACCAACGCTTCGGCCGGGTGATCGTACGGCGTAGGGTATAGACTGTTTGGCTATTGAGTTTCGAACACGCAGCACAACCTGGCCGGTACTGTCCGGCCAACCTGCAACCCCTCAAGGCAACCGTTAAATGGCAGAATTTTCCTGCCCTGATCATTTCGGAGACCACGATGCTTCGCCTGTTTGAACAAAGGCTTGACCCCTTTCCTCCCGACGAGGCTCCACCACCGCCAGTCGGTCTGTTCCAGTTTCTGTGGGCCTGCACGCGCGGTGCGCGCCGCTACATTCTTGTCTTCGCCCTGCTCAGCGCCAGCGTGTCCATCTACGAGGCCTGGCTGTTTTCCTTTCTCGGGCAAGTAGTCGATCTGCTGTCGACCTGGCAGACCGGTGGCGCGGCGAGCGACGAGGAAAGCCGTGTGCTGTGGGGCATCGGCATTGTGCTGGTTGTCAGCATCGGGCTGGTGGCGCTGCGCACGATGGTGCAGCACCAGATCCTGGCGATCAATCTGCCGCTGCGCCTGCGCTGGGATTTCCATCGACTGATGCTGCGACAAAGCCTGTCGTTCTTCTCCGATGAGTTTTCCGGCCGGGTCACGACCAAGGTGATGCAGACAGCGCTGGCCGTGCGCGAAGTGCTGTTCACGCTCATCGAGATCCTGCCCGGCATTGGCGTTTATTTCATTGCGATCATCGCGCTGGCCGGCGGCTTCGCCCTCAAGCTCATGCTGCCGTTCCTTGCCTGGATCGTGCTGTTCGGCCTGGCGATGCTGTATTTCGTACCGCGCCTGGGCCAGGTCGGCCAGGAACAGGCCGATGCGCGCTCGTCGATGACCGGGCGCATTGCCGACGCCTACACCAACATCACCACGGTGAAACTGTTCTCCCACTCCAAACGTGAAGCGCACTTCGCGCGCGCGGCCATGGAAGATTTCAAGCTCACCGGTTTTCGCCAGATGCGTCTGGTCAGCCAGTTCGAGATCGTCAATCAGGCCCTGGTGGTCGGGCTGATTCTTGGCGCTGGCGGCTACGCCCTGTGGCTGTGGCACCAGGGCCAGGTCGGCACGGGTGCCGTGGCGGCAATCACAGCGATGGCGTTGCGCATCAACGGCATGTCGCACTGGATCATGTGGCAGATGACCTCACTGTTCGAGAACATCGGCACCGTGCAGGACGGCATGGACACCTTGACCCGCGGCCCGAAAGTGCAGGATGCGCCGGACGCCAAGGTATTGGTGCCGACGGGCGGCGCAGTGACGTTCGATAACGTGAGCTTCAACTACAACGGTGAACGCCAGGTGCTCGACGGTTTGAGTCTGAACATTCGTGCCGGGGAAAAAATCGGCCTGGTCGGCCGATCCGGTGCGGGCAAATCGACGCTGATCAACCTGTTGCTGCGTTTCTATGACGTGAACAGCGGCGAGATCCGCATCGATGGGCAAAACATCGCGCACGTCACGCAGGACAGCCTGCGCAGCGCAATCGGCATGGTCACGCAGGACACGTCCCTGCTGCACCGTTCGATTCGCGACAACATCGCCTATGGCCGCCCGGATGCAACCGACGAACAAATCCGCCGCGCCGCCGCGAATGCCCAGGCCGACGGTTTCATCAGCCAACTGAGCGACAAGCAAGGCCACAGCGGTTACGACACCCTGGTGGGTGAGCGCGGCATCAAGCTGTCGGGAGGCCAGCGCCAACGTATCGCCATCGCCCGGGTGATGCTCAAGAATGCGCCGATTCTGTTACTCGACGAGGCCACCAGCGCGCTGGACTCCGAAGTCGAAGTCGCGATTCAGGAAAGTCTCGATGAGATGATGAAGGGCAAGACGGTCATCGCCATCGCCCATCGATTGTCAACGATTGCGGCCATGGATCGCCTGATTGTCATGGATGAAGGGCGCATCATCGAGCAAGGCACCCACGCCCAATTGCTGGAAAAGAACGGCACCTATGCGCGGCTCTGGCAGCACCAGAGTGGCGGCTTCCTAGGCGAGGATCAGGGGCTGACCGAGACGCTGGAACAGGCCTGATCGCCGACGGACCGTAACGGCCTTTGCGGTTCGCCCATAAAACAAAGCCCTGACAAGTCAGGGCTTTGTTTTTTCATGCTGGAACTCAGTGGGACTTCTTCGACACCGAGGAGCCCGCATTGCTCAAGCCTTTGGCGTTGTGATCGCCCGGCGTTGTCGTCGAGATGGCCCGGGCCTTGCTGATGCCGCGAGTGTCTCGGGAGTTGGCGACTGCAGAGGTGGTCGAACCGTGGCCATTGCTGTTCGCATTCTTGTCACCGCCGTAGTGATTGCCACTCAGGCCGTGATCGCGAACGGCTTTCCCGGCGGGGTCGCTGCTCATTCCGCCACGATTGCTGCCGGCATCGCCGGAGTGGCTTGAGCCGCCGCGACCGCCAGCGTTGCCGCCGCCATTGCCACCGCCGTTACCGCCACCGTTGCCACCACCATTACCACCACCGCCGCCGCCACCGTTACCGCCGCCGCCACCGTCTTTGGCGTATGCCGAACCCATCACGGACAGGTCGGCAGGCAGAAGAGGCGCGGCTGCAAGCATCAGGGCGCAGGACATTACAGCAACGAGACTCTTGTTCTTTAAAAGCATGATTGCTTCCATAAAGGTTGATATCGCGAAATTAAGACGCGACAACGCCGATACAGTTCAAGCGAGGCGACGGATGGAGGCTGCTCGAGCGGCGCCTGAGCAGCCATTCACAATCCCGATCATGCGGCCATCTGATTCAGGGCTTGAGAATCAGCACCGGTTCGCCCTTTTTGACGACGTAGGTGGCCAGTTCCGAGGCCTTGTCGCTTCCAACGTTTTTCGCCACATGCGCCACGCCTTGTGGAATCAACAACGACTCACCGGCCTTGAGGATCACCGGCGCGCGGCCTTCCAGTTGGTATTCGAACGTGCCGCTGAGCACGTGAGCGATTTCCACGCCAGGGTGCGCGTGTCTCGGCGAAGTCACACCCGGTTCGAAATCGATCCGCGCCTGGATCACTTCGCTGTCGACCGCGCCCACGTCCTGGCGCACCAGGTCCGTGCGGCTCAGCCCCTTCTGCCAGCTCATGGCCCCGCTGTCAGCGGCCTGTGCCGTGCCGATCAGACAAGCGAAGACAGCGGCGGTGGCGAGAAACAGTGGACGATTCATGGTAGTGCCCTCTCAAACGTAGTGGTTGTGGCCCTACTTTGAGCACGGCATGTATGCGGGATGTGTCCGGAATACCGCGTTGATTATTGCGGTGTATAACCGGGCGGGACTGATACACGCTCATACAAATGCTTCGCGGTTTTACTCAAGCGCTGCCAGGCAGGTGCGTTTCGACGCGCGTCAGGCAGGCCATGTCGTCATGGAATCTGTAAACTGGCGCGCTCTCAACTTGTTCAAAGGGACCACCATGACCACTCCAGACATCACGTTCACGCCCGATCCGGACGCTGACTCGATTTCTTCCGACGTTGCCACCTTCGGCGGGATCATGGTCTCTACGCAGATCCCGACCCGCGCTGACGGCAGTCTGGAACTGGGCGATATCACCGCGCAAAGCGAATGCACACTGCAAGCATTGAAAGCCGCTCTGGAGCGCGCCGGCAGTTCGATGGACCGGGTCATGCACCTGACCATCTACCTCACCGACATGGCCGATCGCGCCGCGTTCAATGAGGTTTACCAGCGTTTCTTCGCCAAACCATGGCCGGTGCGTGCGGCGGTGGGCGTGGCGTCGCTGGCGGTTGAGGGGATGCGTGTGGAAGTAACGGCAATGGCGGCCAAGGCCTGATTGTTCAGCCTGTGAGCAGATTTGTCGCCTGACATGACCCCTTCGCGAGCAAGCCCGCTCCCACAAGGACTGTCGCCATCCACGAAACTGCCTGACACCCCGAAAAACTGTGGGACCGGGGCCATCCACAAAACCGGCTGACACCCCGAAAAAACTGTGGGAGCGAGCTTGCTCGCGAATTCGCCGGGTCAGGCAGCACATCTGCCACTGACAGATGGCATTCGTCCGAGCGACGCGGGCCCTTGGCCCATGCCGACCGATGCCAACTGAGCATGGCTTTCGCCATCGGGCAGCGCATGCGTGCCCGCCGTGCATTTCGCGAGTAGAATGCGCGCCTGACCGTGACTGCCTGACTAAAAAAACTATGTCCTTGCCCAAGCATCATCTGGAATTGCTCAGCCCTGCCCGCGACGTGGCCATCGCCCGTGAGGCGATCCTGCATGGCGCAGACGCCGTGTACATCGGCGGCCCGAGCTTCGGCGCACGCCACAACGCCTGCAACGAAGTCGGCGAAATCGCCGATCTGGTGGAGTTCGCCCGCCGCTACCATGCGCGGGTTTTCACCACCATCAACACCATCCTGCACGACAACGAACTGGAGCCGGCGCGCAAGCTGATCCATCAGTTGTACGACGCCGGCGTCGATGCGCTGATCGTCCAGGACCTGGGCGTGATGGAGCTGGACATTCCACCCATCGAACTGCACGCCTCGACCCAGACCGACATCCGCACGCTCGAGCGAGCGAAGTTCCTTGATCAGGCCGGGTTTTCGCAACTGGTACTGGCCCGCGAGCTGAACCTGCAGGAAATCCGCGCCATCGCCGATGAAACCGACGCGGCCATCGAGTTCTTCATTCATGGCGCGTTGTGCGTGGCCTTCTCCGGCCAATGCAACATTTCCCACGCGCAGACCGGGCGCAGTGCCAACCGTGGCGACTGCTCCCAGGCGTGCCGCTTGCCGTACACCCTCAAAGACGAAAAAGGTGGCGTGATCGCCTACGAAAAGCACCTGCTGTCGATGAAGGACAACAACCAGAGCGCGAACATTCGTGCGCTGGTTGAAGCCGGTGTGCGTTCGTTCAAGATCGAAGGTCGCTACAAGGACATGGGTTATGTGAAGAACATCACTGCCTATTACCGCCAGCGCCTCGACGATGTGCTCGAAGATCGCCCGGACCTGGCCCGCGCCTCCAGCGGCCGCACCGTGCATTTCTTCATGCCCGACCCGGAAAAAACCTTCCACCGCGGCAGCACCGATTACTTCGTCACTGATCGCAAGATCGACATCGGCGCTTTCGACTCGCCAACTTTTACCGGCCTGCCGGTCGGTACGGTGGAAAAAGTCGGCAAGCGTGACATGCAGGTCGTGACCCACGAACCGCTGTCCAACGGTGACGGTCTGAACGTGCTGGTCAAACGCGAAGTGGTCGGTTTTCGCGCCAACATTGCTGAGGCCAAAGGTGAGTTCGAAGAAGACGGCGAGAAGCGCTACCGCTATCGCGTCGAGCCGAACGAAATGCCCGAAGGCCTGTTCAAGCTGCGGCCGAACCACCCGTTGAATCGCAACCTCGATCACAACTGGCAACAGGCGCTGCAAAAGACCTCGTCGGAACGTCGCGTGGCCCTGAGCTGGGTTGCCCGTCTGCGTGAAGAACAGCTGGAAGTGACCGCAACCAGCGAGGAAGGCATCAGCGCCAGCGTCAGCCTCAACGGACCGTTCGGCGTCGCCAACAAACCGGAACAGGCGCTCGAGCAACTGCGCGACCTGCTCGGCCAGCTCGGTACCACCCAGTACCACGCCACCGACGTCAAACTCGATGCGCCGCAAGCGTTCTTCGTCCCCAACTCGCAGCTCAAGGCCCTGCGCCGCGAAGTGATCGAAGCGCTGACGGCCGCGCGTGTTGCCGCCCACCCGAGAGGTAGCCGCAAAGCCGAAACCAGCCCGCCGCCGGTGTACCCGGATTCGCACCTGACCTTCCTCGCCAACGTCTACAACCAGAAGGCGCGCGACTTCTATCACCGCCACGGCGTCAAGCTGATCGACGCGGCCTATGAAGCGCACGAAGAGCCGGGCGAAGTGCCGGTGATGATCACCAAGCACTGCCTGCGTTTCTCCTTCAACCTGTGCCCGAAACAGGCCAAAGGCGTGACCGGCGTGCGTACCAAGGTCGCCCCGATGCAGTTGATCCACGGCGACGAAGTGCTGACGTTGAAATTCGACTGCAAGCCGTGCGAGATGCACATCATCGGCAAAATGAAAGGCCATATCCTCAATCTGCCGCAACCGGGCAGCGTGGTCGGCCACATCAGCCCCGAAGACTTGATGAAAACCATCCCGCGCGCACCGCACTGAGTGAACGGCGTGCGCGGTGCTTCGGCATCGCGCACGCCTGCCCCGCTCTGCCTGAGCGAATCGCAGGCATAAAAAAACGCCAACTTCTTGCGAAGTTGGCGTTTTTTAATAGATGGCAGGGGCGGCTGGATTCGAACCAACGCATGGCAGGATCAAAACCTGCTGCCTTACCGCTTGGCGACGCCCCTGTAGCTCTGTCCAGCGACTCCTAGAAGATCGCTGTGAGAACGGGGCGCAATTTATCAACATTCATTTCGTTTGGGAAGCCCGAAATGAAATATTTTTTGTTTTAAAACAGCGACTTATTATTTTTGCCGAAAACCGGGCAGCGGCCATGCCCTCTTCGCCTCGTGTATCACACTGTGTACGCGCCCCTCTGCCGTACAACGCCTTGCAAAATGGCCGCCCCTCGACACATGGCGGATACGTCTGCGCGCTCCAATGCAGCCAAGGTTTCAAGGGTCTCGTCCAGCCCCCTGACCCAATAATTGCAGGAGACGTCATCATGAAAAAGGCTCAACCCTTGCGTAAAACCGCTGTCGGTTTATCGATGCTGGCCTTGTCGCTGTTCGGTTCAATCAGCGCCGTCCAGGCGCAAACCGTTGAACCGGCGGCCGTCAGCTACACCACGCCCTCGCCGTTCGGCCCGCTGAAACACGTCAAGGCCGGCGTGCTTGACGTGGCTTACGCCGAAACCGGCCCCGCCGATGGCCCGGTGGTCATCCTGCTGCACGGATGGCCGTACGACATTCACAGCTACGACGACGTCGCGCCGTTACTCGCAGCCAAGGGTTATCGGGTGTTGATGCCGTATGCGCGCGGTTATGGCGATACGCACTTTCTCTCCAAAGACACCCTGCGCAACGGCCAACCGGCGGCGCTGGCCAGCGACGTCATCGACTTCATGGATGCGCTGAAGATCAAGCAAGCGGTGCTCGGCGGTTATGACTGGGGCGCCCGTTCGGCCGACATCGTCGCGGCGCTCTGGCCGGAACGGGTGAAGGCGCTGGTGGCGGTCAGCGGTTATCTGATCGGCAATCAGGCTGCCGGGCAAAACCCGTTGCCGCCCGCAGCGGAATTGCAATGGTGGTATCAGTTCTACTTCGCCACCGACCGGGGCCGCGCCGGCTATGAGAAAAACACCCATGACTTCGCCAAATTGATCTGGCAACTCGCTTCGCCACAGTGGAAGTTCGATGACGCGACCTTCGACCGCAGCGCCAAGGCCTTGCAGAACCCCGATCACGCCGACATCACCGTGTTCAACTATCGCTGGCGGCTCGGTCTGGTTCAGGGCGAGGAGAAATACGCAGCGCTGGAACAGAAACTCGCCACCGCGCCGTCAATCAGCGTGCCGACCATCACCCTTGAGGGCGACGCCAACGGTGCGCCGCACCCCAAGCCTGAGGACTATGCCAAGCGTTTTACCGGCAAATATCAGTTCCGGTTGATCGAGGGTGGGGTTGGGCATAATTTGCCTCAAGAGGCTCCGAAAGCGTTCGCCCAGGCTGTGGTGGATGCCGATCACCTCTGAAGAAAAACCCTCGGGGACAAAAACGGCGGGGTCTATTTGACCAGCCGTTTTTCTTTCGATGGGCGATAACCGAAGTATGAGCTGTAGCATTTGCTGAAATGGCTCGGCGAGACGAATCCGCAGGCCACCAGCACTTCCACCTGTGACAGTTCAGTGTGTTGCAGCAGGCGCCGCGCTTCGGTGATGCGCAGCTCCAGGTAATAGCGCTGCGGCGTGGTGCCCAGTTGCTCCTTGAACAGGCGCTCTAGCTGACGCCGCGAGCGACCCGCGTACACCGCCAGTTGTTCCAGTTCCAGCGGCTCTTCGAGGTTGGCGTCCATCAGCTTGATTACTTCACGCAACGGCGCGCTGACGCAGATGTTTTCGTCCGGTTTGATCCGCCGGTAGCGCGACTCCTCGAAGGCCAGAATGTCTTCAATGCCCTCGACCAAGGCCTTGCCGTGCAGCCCCTTGATCCAGTCGAGCGCCATGTGAAACGCCCCGGACGGACTCGATGCCGTGAGGCGGTCGCGATCAATCACATAGGGCTCGCTGCTGACATGGGTGCTCTTGGCGATTTCGGTCAGCGCCGGTCGGTGTTCCGGGTGGATTGCGCAGCGATAGCCGTCGAGCAGACCGGCGCGGCCGAGAAACCACGAACCGTTCCACAAACCGGCGAGACTGACGCCCCGCTCCGCCGCCGCTTTGAGCAGTCCGATGAACTCGTCACTGGCGCGCAGTTCGGTGCGATAACCTCCACACACAACTAAAAGGTCCAGCGTCTGCAGCGCCGCGCAATCCAGCCGCGCATCAGGGCGGATGACCAGACCCAGGTCACTGATCACCTCGCCATCGCCCAACCCGAAAGTGCGCGACGAGAAAAGCCCCGGACGCAACAGGTTGGTGGTGACCACCGTGTCCAGTGCCTGGGTGAAGGCCGGTAGCGAAAAATGTTCGAGGAGCAAAAAACCGGTGCGGGTCACACCGCTGCTGGCGGTGTCCTGCTCATTCAGATAGCGGAGGTTTTTGCCCTTCATGCCTCCGCTGAATTGACGTCGTTCGATCAAGGTCGGGTCCATCGATGGTGTTGTTATCCGTCGATAGTTGGCCGGATCTGCGCCGGAGTCAATCGCGCCTGTGGTTGAGGGCTCATCGCGCCGGATATGGCGGGCGAGAACTGCGACGGCGACCTAGCGTTCGGATGTTGGCGGACAAGGGTCGCCCGAACGCTCTCGCTGCAGGAAAACGCCGATTTCCTCTACCGCAAAACCAACGTCATAACCGGCGCGGATCAACTCCGCGAACCGAAGCATCACTGAGGCCTCAGCATCCAGCGCCAACGCATTGACCATCAACTCACGTATCGGCGCGCACAGTTCAGCGTCGACGCCAGATGCACACACCCGCCCGGTGACATGGGCAATGCGGGCGGCCGCCGAGACGCCGCTGGTGTGCTCGTCAATGCCGAATAGCTCACCAAACACCATGCCCAATGTACCCGCCGGTTGCAGCTCCGGTCGGCTCCAGGATCTGAGTTCGAGCGACTCTCGCTTGACCTTCTCCAGGGATCTCCTGATTTTTCCAGGGATCGTCGCGGCGGCTTTCACGCGATTGTAGTAAGGGTGGCTGGCCAGACTGGCAGCGTCTTTGACGACCTTCCAGGCGACGAACCAGAGCTGAGAAATACTGTAGGTTTGCAGGGCTGCGCGCAGGGTACTTTTTACTTCATCCCACTCCTGCTCGGCGAGTTCATGGCCGTACCATTTGCAGTAATCGCCCAAGTAACACATGACATCGGCAATGGCGTAATCAAGCCACAAGCTGAAAATGCCATCCGCATCCGTATAGCTACGCTCCGACAGAGCGCGGATAACCTCGTCGCCGTCCGCAGCAGTAGTGCCAGGCATCAACAAGTAGGCCACCTGGGCGCTGGCCTGCCAGACCTCATCCCCTACCCAGTAATACGTTCCAGGCTTTGCTTTTGAGGGATCCTCAAGCAGCACGCCCGCGTCCACCAAGGTCTTGAGAAAGTCGTCGCGATACCGAGGTGCCAACCCTCGACAATCAGCGAGCGTAAACCCAGCCTGGGTCAGCCTGGGTGTGACCGCCCTGTCCAGGGCCAACAGCAATAGCACTTGCGCGTCCGCCACCGCAGCGTAATCCACCACTCGGCTGGCTTGTTTGCGATGGTGCTCTGCAAGAAACACCTCAAGCTGCGCCGCTTTCGTTTTCTCGGCCTCCCGCGCTAACGCATCCCTTTCCTCCAGGCACCGAGTGCAGAGCGTGGTCGAGCGCAATGGACTTTTCCAGGCTTGGGAGCGGTTGCGAATCTCGACCCATTCATCACATTCAGGGCACATCTGGTTTTCATCAAACGCTCTGCACCGCTGGCGTATGAAGGCCGCCAATGTGACGCCCTGAGGCAGTTGCAGAAACTCACTCAAGGCATTTACTTTTTCAAGAAACTGTCCTGATTCATTCATCGCCCAGTAACGCTGAATCAACTCGATTTCCTTAGGGTCTTCGGTCAGTAGTTCTAGCCTGATTGCCATGCCAACGGTCCTGTTGTCTTCGTTGTGAATTGATCTCGGCACTCGCCGATTTTGTTGCTCGACTGGGCGCCTCAGCGCTGCGCAACACCGTCGGTGGTTCGATGCCGGGGACGCTCCTCCAGCAAAGTCCTGGGCAACACAAACCCTTCAAAACTGCGCTGGGTAATCGGGTTGTTGGCCTTCTCTGCGCCAATGCGATAACGCATCAGCCCCTCGGCGACGGAGAAGGTCAGGTCCACGCTGGTATCGGTACGGCCGTTCAATCGTCCACGGCTAAGCAACCGAAACAACGACCACGGTCCGCGATAGCTGAGGCTGGCGGTGTTGCCGGTGCTGTGCACCAAGGTCAGTTGGCTGCCGTTGGTGTTGCCCAGGCTGTTGGGCCACACCAGCCCGGTGCGTTGTGGAGCGCCGTGTTGGTAGGGGATCAGTTGGCCGTCGACGCTGAGCATGCTGCTCAGGCGGGTGGCGCTCAGGGCGAGGGGTTCGATGGTCAGTTGCACGGCCAGGTGGCCGCGGTGGTTGAAGAAGGTGTCGCGGATGCGCTCGGCTTTTTGCAGTTGGTCGAGCACGTCGCTGCGCACCAGGTAGCCGCCGAGGCTGTCGGAGTACAGGGCGTCGAGGTTGTCTTTGAGGAAAACGTTCAGGTACTGATCGTGGAATTGCTGCAGTCGGCCCTGCGGGCCGAAGAAGGCTTCGAAGTCTTCCAGCGAGGCGTCCTCGCCGCTGGCCTTGAACGGGTAGCGCCCTGCCAGACGGTCGCGGTAGAAGCTGTAGATTTCGCTGTCCCAGCGTTTTTCCAGTTCGCGCAAAGCCGCAATGACTAACACCTGGGAGGTCTGGTCGGCGAGTTTTTTGACGTGCTGGTTCAGCGGTTCGGGCAGGCCCACGGCGACGCGCTGCAGGTTGGCGATGGGGTCGGCACCGTCCAGGGAGAAGCGGTTGAGTACGGTTTTCAGCGCCGCCTTGCCGGGATCGGGGTTGTCGTGCACGGTTTTGGCGTAGTCGTAGACGGCGCTGACCGAGCGCAGGGTTTCTTCGTAATAGGACGGCTGCTCGCCCCGTGCGCTGATCAGCTCTGAGAGACTGGAGAACGCGCGCCGAATCACTGCCGCCTGTTGTTGCCCCTCCGGCAACTTGTCCAGCTTGAGCGGCGCTTGCCCTTCAGCCAAGGGCACGGCCGGGTAGATCACGCTGTTGTCACGCAGGGTTTCCAGCAACCGTCGTAGCGGTGCGGCCGGGCCGGTGACTTGTTCCAGTACCGCCACACCGTGACTGAGGTCATCGAAATCGGTGACCGCAAACTGATTCAGCGCCCGCCGCCAGCTGTCCACGTAGTCGGCGCTGTACAGGGCGCGGACACGTTGGGTCAGCACTTTGCGGTCTTCGTCGGAGTAGTCCAGGCGTTGGCGTTCGCCGAGCACCCACTGGTCGATCATCGCCAGTTCGATGATGCCCTCGGTGCCGGGTTCGAAATAGTCCTTGAAGCCCTTGGCGGTGAGCAGCGGCGGCAACTGCAGGCCGCTGGCTTCTTGATCGGTGTTCAGTGGACGGTAGACGATATCGAACGCGGGGCCGACCTCATTGCGCAGGTCCAGCGGGCGATGCAAACGCTCGAGGGCGTCCTGTTTCAGGCTCATGTAAACCCGTTCGGCCATGGGCAACTCGCGCAATTGCTGTTGCACCTGGGCAATGCGTTCACGGTAGCGCGGCAGGTCTGCATCGGCGTATTTCAGCGCGTAGCCCAGATGCCCCATTAGATCCGCCTGTAACTGACCCTGGCCCGGATAGGCACGCTGCCATTGTCTGGCGACCCATTCTTCGACAATGGCCGGGCGGCGGTTTTGCCGTTCTTCGAGCATGCGGTAGACGCGCAAGGCCGCCAGTTGTCGGTTGCTGCCAGCGGGCGCTGTGTTGACCGCGTCCAGCGCTCCGCTGGCAATCGCCGGCAGGAAGCGTTTCGACAATAGATTGAGATAAGCCTCATCCACCGTAGGACCAATCGCCCTCCCCTGATACAAGCCCATGTCCGAGATCAACGGCCATGCTTGGCGATAGTCGCCGTAGACCAGCACCGCATCACGAATCTGGTCCAGGGGCAGCAACAAGTTGCGCCCGGTGGGGTCGACCTTGGCGTCGATGTCCCGCTCGCTGAACTCCTGGCTTTTGGCCAAGACGTTGGCCGCCTTGTCGCGGTTGATATTGAAGTAAAACTGCCAGGTGCCGATGACCACCAAACAGCCCAAGGAGGCGACGCTGAACCCGGCGAGCAGCAACCGCTGCTTGCTGCGGGCCACCTTGATGTTGTCGCCCGCCAAGCCTGCTTCGGGGTAGATCACGCGCTGGAACAGTTGTTGGGCAAAGTAAATCGCCGTGCCACCGGCGGGTTTGACCTCGGGTGGCGGTGGCGGCAGTTGATAGGCTTGCCCTGCTTCTTTGACGAAGGCGTTGCTCAGGGTGCCTTGCTGCAAGACCGAGGAAAAATACAGCCCACGCACCAGCGCCGGGGTGGTGAAACGATCACTGCCGAGCATTTCGCTGAGGAAGCCGAACAGGACCGGGCGCAAGCCCGCCACCTGATGCATCAGCGCCTGCAAGCGATCACGCTCATCCAATGTGCGCGACTCCCTGGTGCTGTTGAAAACCTGTTCGATCAGGCAATCGACAAAGGTTTGGTATTGGCGCGTCAGTTCCGCCAGCCAGGCATCGAAATCATCCACTGCGTCCAGGCTGAAAGTGAAGCCCAGCAGGTCTTCGCGTCCGCTGCGCGACAAGCGGGCGAAAAACTCTTCGAAGCCTTCCAGCAGGTCGAACTTGCTCAGCGTGACGTATACCGGCAAGCGCGTGCCCAACTGCCGCGTCAGCTCAAACAGCCGGGTGCGCAGCAGGTTGGCGTGGGCCTTGCGTTGTTCGGGACGTTGCGCCAACAAGGCCTGCACATCGATCACCAGCACCACGCCGTTCAATGCTCGGCGGCTGCGGTTTAGCGTCAGCCAGTCGAGCAAGTGTCGCCATAGACGCGAGTGGGTGCCCGCAGGCAATACCGGTTTGACCTTACCCTGCTGCTCGATGTCTTCAGCCGGTGAATCCGAGTGACTGAGGAACTCACCCGGCGGGTCGATCAACACCGCCTCGTCACCGATCCACCAATCCACCGAATAGGCCAGTTGCTCTTCCTGATGCGCCCTCACCCCAGCCTTGGTCACATGAGACAACGCAAAGCTCTGGTTGGAACGCGTGATCAGGCTGGTCTTGCCGGCATTTTCCTCGCCAAGTACCAGGTACCACGGCAGCTGATACAGCGAACGGCGGCGCTCCATATTGTTCAGCAAATTGCCCAGGCTCCGATCCAGGGCCCGTTCCTGCGCCTCGATATAAGGCAGGCAAGGATCGGCCTGCACCGCGGCCTCATGCTGACGTTCAACCTGCAAACGCTGATAACGATTACGCACCCGCCATGCCCAGATCAGCAACGGCACCATCAGCACCACTACGCTGGCCGAGACGCGCATCGCCAACTCGCCCAGAGGCTGGCGCTCACGCCAGGTCCATTGCGGACCCAGCCACCAGATGGCGATCAACAAAAACACCACGCCCAGCAGCACCAATACTGGCACCGCTTGGTTGAACTGACGCAGCACCGGCAGGCCCCAGCGTTTGAGGTAACCCCAGACCATCCCCATAAATCGCTCCTACTCCTTATTAACCGCTTTGATCTGATGACTGTCGTCGATGGATTGCGCCACTTTCCGGTACAACTCCGGCTCCCACCCCTGCGCCGTGGTCTCGCGCATCAACCGTGCAACGCTGGCGTACAGGTCGTCCGCCAGCCACGACAGGCCACGCGAGGCCAGCAAGTCGGCAGCAATCACCGTGGCGTAGCTGCGCTGGCGCGGGGCATCTTGGGTGGCGTGCAGCTCCTGCAGGCGCAGCAGCACCACTTCCACGCCTTCACTGTTGAGCTGACTGGTCAGTTCGTCGCGCAGGCCGGCGTACTCCTGCACCGGGCTGCCGGTGGTTTTCGCCTGGTCGGCGCCGGTTATCCAGGCTTGGGTTTGCGCATCCACGAATGGCGTACCGTCGCTGAAGCACAGTTCCAGCAAGGCCGGAAGACGGCAGACAAACCGCTCGCAGGTCTGGCGAATGGCGGCCGCTACTTCTTCCATCGCCAGCCGCGAGGCGACCTCGGCGGCCAGATAACTGCCGCGTAGCCAGTACGGCGAGGCGCAGACGCTTTTTTCGATGCGCAGCAGCAGGTTCGGCTCAATGGCGCTGTGGTTCAGCGCGTCCTGATAACCGTCGACGATATCCTTGGGCACAGCGGTCAATTCGGTGCGACGGTCGCGGGTAATAAGCGGCGCAGTACGCAAATGCGACCACAGGCCGAAGCGTCGCAGTTGGTAGCCGGTGGGGTCGTAGGGGTCTTGTTGATTGATCTGCTCGGCCATGTTCAACACGGCGCGGCGTTGTTCGCGCTCATTGCTCGGCGCTTGCGGTTTGTGGCTGGTGAAAAAGGCTGACTCCAGCACACTGCTGGAGGTGGTCGCACGGGCGGGCTCAGTGGCAACGACCGGCTCGCTGTATTTGTCCAACTGGCGTTGCAACGCGTCCAGCGGCGCAGGGTCGAGTTTGGCGCTTTCGACACAGCGTTGCAGATTGGCCAGGGCCAGTTCCGCCGCGGCTTGGTAGGCCGGTTCAAAACTGCTGCGCTCCAGGGTCGGCAACACCTGCCCCAGGTCGCCCAACAGGCGCTGCACTTGCTTGCGCTTGTTCAGGTAACCGGTGGGGCCGGGCTTGGGGTGGGCACTGTCCCAATACAGTTCGACCATGCCGGCCAACAAACCCAGGGCATCGGCCCAGCGCGCCCATTGCCGGGTACGCAGCCACACCACTTGCAGGTGCGCGACGACGCGCCAGTGTTTGCACTGGGTCGCCAAGTATTGGCGGGACGCTTCGTCGATATACGGCCAGTCGATGTCGCCTTCACGCAGGCCGCCGAGCTTGACCATCTCCTGGTCGATGCTCTGGTAGGTTTCGTCCTCCACATCGAAATGCCCGGCAGGTTGCTCCGGGTCGATGGGGGTGAGCAGCAACTTGACGGTGTCCGCTGGCACGTCGATTACCAGCGACATACTTGGCGCTCCTGCTCGATCAGCTCACCCAGCCCTTCAGCGTCGAAGACCAGGCCGTGCAACCGCGGATAGTCGCTCTCCAGTCGCAGACGCTGGCCGCCGCCCATGTTGCGCAATAACGAGATGGCCTGCAGGCCGCGTCCGGCGTCGACCACCAGACCGGCGTCGTCCAGCACTTGCCATTGATAGGCCTCGGAGACCGGGTGCTCATCCTTGAACAGCCGGATGCGAATCTTGTTCGGTTTGGCTGGCTCATCCAACACCAGTTGCAGGCGCGAGATTTTCGATTCGCAACTGATGGCCAGGTAAGGCCGAGGTGGGAGCGCGCCCAACGCTGGGGCTGAGATCACCATGCGTTGTTGCTGATCGTTGTCCGGCTCCGGAAATGACGACAACAGAAAACGCTGATCCTCGGGTGGACGCTTGGCCTCATTGCGTTGCACCAGATCGACAATCGGCAGCGCCCGGCCCAAGGCTCGTAGCGGCGAAGGTGGCTGATGAATGGGCGTGCCGACCGCCAGATCAAAGCATTCCAGGCGCTTCAAGGGCGAGACGATGGCAGGGCAATCCTGGGTCGCTGCCTGCGCCTCCATTACCGCCATAACCGTCAAACAGAGCGCCCATGTCCATTCTCGCCATCCGTTGCCCATCAACGCCTCCTGATATGCCTCGTCGAATCCAAACCGGATACTTTTCAACTTTCGAACTAATGTTGCCCAGCCTGAAAGTACTCTTTCACAACTTCTCGAGCGTCACCCGAGTTCAGTTATCAGGCAAGTAAAGACGAACATCGAACCGCTAAAACCCAAATAAAAAGAGACCTCTTTCAGACCCATCCGAAACAGTCGTAGGAAAAATAACCAAAACACCCCGAGCACTTTTCCCTACATCCAAGACCCACGAATCGCGTCCACTTTGTCCTACATGACAAACCTTGCAACAGCTGTTTCTAATACACCGACCTTCCGAAAAGGATTTTTCCCATGTCGAAAACTCATGGATCTGTCGCGCCAAAAGAACGCGTCAACATCAAATACGTCCCGGCCACGGGCGATCAACAGGCTGAAGTTGAGTTACCGCTGAAGTTATTGATCACGGGTGACTTCAAAGGTCACGGCGAACTAACCGCCCTTGAAGATCGGCAATCCGTTCGAATAGACAAAGACACTTTCAACGAAGTACTGACCAAAGCCGAAGTTGCTTTGGACATGGCCGTTCCGTGCGTTTTGAACAACGACCATGACGCCGATTTGAATGTGCAACTTCAATTCAAAAGCATCAATGATTTCGGCCCCGACGCCGTCGCCCGCCAAGTGCCTGAATTGAACAAGTTGCTGGAACTGCGCGAAGCCCTGGTTGCACTCAAGGGCCCCATGGGCAATGTCCCGGCCTTTCGCAAACACCTGCAAAGCCTGCTGACCGATGAAACCGCCCGTCAACGTCTGGCCAGCGAGTTGAATCTGGTGCTCGACGCGCCCAATCACTGATCTGAACGCCCTTCTCAACGGAGTACTCCCCATGCGTAAGGAAAGCGCCGCCGCCCAAGTATTGGTGGCTGACGAACCCCTGTCGTTGCTCGACCAACTGCTGGCCAACACCACCATTCGTCCGTCCCAGGAAGGTTATGCCGTGGCCCGCCAAGGCGTGGCCGCGTTCATCAGCGAAATCCTGCAAAGCGGCGATCACCAGCAGCCGGTCAACAAGCACCGGGTTGACCAGATGATTGCCGAAATCGACCGCGCCTTGGGCAAGCAGATGGACGTGATCCTGCATCAGCCGCAGTTCCAGCAACTGGAATCGGCCTGGCGCGGGCTGAAGCTGCTGGTGGATCGCACGGACTTTCGCGAGAACATCAAGCTGGAAATGCTGCACGTCACCAAAGACGAGCTGCTGGACGACTTCGACAACGCCGGCGACATCACCCGCAGCGGCCTGTACAAGCACGTCTACACCGCCGGCTATGGTCAGTTTGGCGGCGAGCCGGTGGGCGCCATCGTTGGCAACTACACCTTTGGCCCCAGCTCGCCAGACATCAAGTTGCTCAGCTATGTGGCTTCCATCGGCGCCATGTCCCATGCACCGTTTGTCTCGGCTGCGGGTCCCGAATTGTTCAACCTGGAAGGCTTCCAGGGTCTTCCTGACCTCAAGGAGGTCAGCGACATTTTCGAAGGCCCACGCCACACCAAATGGCGCAGCCTGCGCGAATCCGAAGATGCCCGCCACCTGGCCCTGACCCTGCCGCGCTTCTTGCTGCGCCCGCCCTACAGCACCGACGACAATTCAACGCGCAGCTTCGGCTATGACGAAACCGTCGACGGCAACCACGACAACTACCTGTGGGGCAACACCGCTTTCCTGATGGCCACGCGCATCACCGACAGCTTCGCCCGCTACCGCTGGTGCCCGAACATCATCGGCCCGCAATCCGGCGGCGCAGTGGATGACCTGCCGGTGCACCTGTATGAATCCCTCGGCCAATTGCAGGCCAAGATCCCGACTGAAGTGCTGATCTCTGACCGCAAGGAGTTCGAGCTGGCCGAAGCCGGTTTCATCCCGCTGACCATGCGCAAGGACAGTGACAATGCGGCGTTCTTCTCTGCCAACTCGGTACAAAAACCGAAGAACTTTCCCAAGACCCGCGAAGGCCAGGAGGCCCAGACCAACTACAAGCTCGGCACCCAGTTGCCGTACCTGTTTATCGTCAATCGGCTGGCCCACTACATCAAGGTGCTGCAACGCGAGCAGATCGGCAGTTGGAAGGAACGCCAGGACCTGGAGCGCGAGCTGAACGACTGGCTCAAACAATACGTCGCCGACCAGGAAAACCCGTCGTCCGACGTGCGCAGCCGTCGCCCTTTGCGCGCCGCAAAAGTCGTGGTGCAGGACGTGGACGGCAATCCAGGCTGGTACCAGGTATCGCTGGCCGTGCGCCCGCACTTCAAGTACATGGGCGCCAACTTCGAAATCTCACTGGTCGGTCGGCTGGACACCCAGTAAATGGGCGCCAGCCTGTTCGAACGCCTGGAGCCCGACGCACCGCGCTACCGCCCCGGCAGCGCGGATGAACAGGCGCACCAGCGGGTCGCGGCGATCAAACGCCACCTGGAGCGGGTGCTCAACTCACGTCAGGGCTGCTCGCAAAGCAGCCCTGAACTGGGCCTGCGCGATTTCAACGGCGTCACCCAGGCCAGCAGTGATTTGGTGGTTGCCATCAGCGCCGATATCCGGCGTTCGGTGGAAGCGTTTGAACCGCGCATCAGGGTCACGGGCGTGCGCTATCAGCCCGACCCGGACCTGCCGCTGGAGCTGAACTTTCGCCTGGATTGCCAGGTGCGGGTCCACCACAAGGAAGAACAGGTGCAGATCGAGGTGGCCATGCACGGCCGCGACGGCTATACCCGCGTGAGATGAGGATGCAATGGACTTGAAACAACGCTTTGCCGAGGAGCTGCGCTACCTGCGCGAACTCGGTCGCGAGTTTGCCGAGGACAACCCACAGTTGGCGCAGTTTCTGGGCGACGAGGCCGGCGACCCGGACGTGGAGCGATTGCTGGAAGGCTTTGCCTTTCTCACCGCCAAGCTGGGCCTGAAGATCGACGACGATTTGCCGGAGCTGACCCGTCCGCTGCTGCAGATGCTTTGGCCCAATTACCTGCGGCCCCTGCCCAGCGCGACCATCATCCGTTTTACACCGTTGCCGGATGCGATCAGCCAGCGCCAGGTGATCCCCAAAGGCACACCGCTGTTTGCCAAACCGGTGGATGGCATCTCCTGCCAGTTTCGTACCTGCACTGACGTCAACCTGTACCCATTGGCGTTGCAGGACGTCAGCGATGCCCACAGCCGCGAAGCCTCGGTGATGCGCATCGACCTCAAGGTGTTGACCGAGCAACCGCTGACCAGCATGGCCTGCGACCAGCTGGATTTTCATCTGGGTGGAGATAACGCCACTGCACTGACGTTGTACCTGTGGCTCGCCCACTACCTGGACAGCGTCACATTGCATATTGATACGCAAAGCTATCGCCTGTCGGCCAAGGCTATCGGCTTTCCAGGTTTCACACCCGACGAGGCGCTGCTGCCCTACCCGCGCAATGTGTTTGATGGCTACCGGATCCTGCAGGAATATTTTGTGTTCCCGCAGCGTTTTCACTTTTTCAGCCTGACCCAACTGGCGCGCGTCTGGCCGCAGATCAGTGCCACCAGCCTGCGCTTTGAATTTCAGTTCAGCCGGCCCATGCCGCCTGATATCCGCCTGCGCACCAGTGACCTGCACTTGTACTGCGCGCCGGCGGTCAACCTGTTCCGTCACGACGCCAATCCGATTGCGCTGGATGGGCGCAGTCTGGAACGGCGTATCAGCCCCAGCGGCAACAGCCCCGAAGCCTACGAGATTTTCAGCGTCGACAAGGTAGCCAGTTGGGATACCGCCGACAAGGAGCGCAAGGGTGATCCATTGCGGCGCTTTACCCCGTTCGAGTCGTTCCAGCATGAGATCGAACATGCGCGGGGCCGCACGGCACTGTATTTCCGCACGCATATCGAGGAGTCCCACGGGCGTGAGGGCTTGCGCCATCGCATCGCCTTCGTGCGTGGCGACGAGAGCCTGTACATCGGCGAACGTGAAGCAGCCTCGATTGAGCTGACCTGCACCAACCGCGACCTACCGCAGTTGCTGGGGGTGGGTGATGTGTCGCTGTCCACCGAAATCACGCCGTCGTTTGCCACCTACACCAACCTGATTGCGCCGACCCGAAGCTACCGGCCGGTGCTGGATGCCAGCCTGCACTGGACGCTGATTTCCAACCTGTCGCTGAACTACCTGTCGTTGCTGTCGGCTGAGCCGCTCAAGGCGGTAATCCGCGCCTATGACTTCGCCGCCCTGCACGACCTGCAACAGGCCCGCGCTACCCGCAAACGCCTCAACGGTATCCAGAATGCAGTGACCACCCCCATCGACTGGCTGATGAAGGGCCAGCCGGTGCGCGGCGTACAAACCCGTTTGCAACTGAACCAGAACGCCTTTCTCTGCGAAGGCGAGCTGTACCTGTTCGCCAGTGTGCTTTCGCACTTCTTCGCGCTGTACGCGAGCATCAATTCCTTCCATCGCCTGGAAGTGATCAATACCACCAACAACGAGTGCTATGAATGGCCACTGTTGACCGGCAGACAACCCGTGATCTAGCCGATGTGCTGCTGGCCGACGCGCGGAACTATTCGTTTCACCGTCTGCTGGAGCATTTGCACGCCTTGCATGGCGACGACCTGGAAGCACGTCCCTTGAGTGCGGCGACGCGTCGGCGCGTGCGCCTGCAAAGCCATGCGGGGCTGGGATTTCCAGCCTCCGACGTGGTCGAGGCGGCACGCATTGAGGAGGACCGCGAAGAGGTGCGCTATCGCTTGCAGACCAGTTTCTTTGGCCTGCACGGTACCGACTCGCCACTGCCCGGTTATTACCTGGACCGCCTGGCCTACGAGCAGGCCCAGGAGCGCGGGATTCGTCCAGCGTTCATGGATTTTTTCAACCATCGCTTGCTGACCCTGCTGCACACCAGCTGGCGCAAGTACCGCTACTACATTCGCTTTCAGGCCGAGGCCAGCGACCGCTTTTCGCGCTACGTATTTTCCATGGTCGGGCTGAACGACAACGACCTGCGCGGTGCGACGCCCCTACCGTGGGGCCGATTGCTGAGCTTTGCCGGCTTGATCGCCAGTCGAAGCCGATCACCTTCGATAGTGTCCGGCATCGTCGAGTACAGCTTTGATCTGCACGGCGTTTACATCCGTGAGTTCGAGGTGCGCTCGGTAAATTTGCCGCAGCGTCAACGCCTGGCGCTGGGCAAAGCCAACGGCACCCTGGGCAGCGACTTTGTTGTGGGTGACCGCAGCAAGACCCGCGCCAGCAAGTTCACCCTGGTGATTCCCAACCTGACCCAGGCGCGCTTTCGGCAGTTTTTGCCCAGCGGCGATCAGTTCGGGCGATTGCGCCAGTTGATGGATTTTCTCCTGCGCGATGCCACCGCCTACGACCTGGAACTGGGGCTGCGCGAAGAAGACGTCCCGCCGTTCAACCTGCAACGCGCCAGCGGCACCCATTTGGGCTGGACCAGTTTTATCAACCACCCGCAACAACGCCATCCCGCCGTGGTGCGGATTCGGGGGCGCGCATGAAGCTGACCCTGGTTATCAACAATCCTGCGCAGTTGCTGCACGGGTATTTGCCCCTTCACCGGTTTGGCCGACAGGGCGGTAGCATCGGCAGTGCTACAGCGGATTGGCGCCTGGAGGACCGCCAGAACGGTGTATGGCCCAACCACTGTGATATTCGCGTCGTTGAAGGGCGCTTTTGCGTGATCGACCGCAGCGGCCGTACCTACGCCAATGACCATGACTTGCCGTTGGGACGCAACATTGCGGTGAGCCTCAACGATGGTGATCGGTTGCAGATTGGTGCGTACCAGGTCGCGGTGCAGTTGGGTGGGCATGCCCCAGGGCAGCGTTCGCTCGACGAGCTGCTCGGCGACCACCCTGAGGGTATGCACGTGTGGCATCAGGAAGATGCGCCGAGCAGGCCACCGGCGAATGGGCGACCTGCCATGTGCGCAGAATTCGAGCGCCTTTGTCGGCCCGTGGATTTCGCCGAGCAAGGCGACCCGCTGCGGGCGATGCATGAAGCACTGCCGCCCGAACCTTTGCCTGACAGTTGCGTGACCACGCCCAAGCGCAGCGTCAGTCGGTTCAGCAGCCTGCGCCTGGGCACCCTGTTGCTGGCCTGCATGGCTCTGGGCGGCTGCACCATGCTCGGCAAGATCGGCCAGGTTATCTGGACCCCATCGATCCCGGTCGGCGGCCCCGACGATCAGCCCAGCCGCTATTCCCTGAGCCTGTACGCCAGCGACAACGTCAACCCGCGCCTGATCAGCACCGGCACGGCACCGGATGAAGGCGAGAGCCAGTCGCCTTACACCCTGAACGTGCAGGCCGCCAGCCCGCAGGCGCTGACGGACAAAGTGCAAACCCTGCTCGGTCATCTGTACGAAAGCGTGCCGGCCCAGTCGCCCTTGAGTCTGGAACCAGAGCCCGTCGTGCCGATGTCGCCGCTGGAAGACACGCTGTTGGGTGATTACGACGCCGAAGGCGTGAGCCTGACCACGCCGTGGGGCGATCCGGCCATGCAGCACATCGCCACGCCGATCGCCTTCAAGGTGTTGCAACTGACCGACGACTCGCTGCTGGTCAACGCCAGTCCGCAAGCGATAACCGAGGACCTGAAAGACACCCTCGGCAGCACCTATGTCCGCGCCGACGATTACCTGCTTCAGCCCGGCCAGTTCAAGTTCATCGACCTGCGCGCCCTGGACGACGACACCCGCTTTATCGCGGTGATCGCCCATTACCACAACAGCGATGTCGGCCAGTGGAAACAGCGTTTGCGCGTCGAGCCAAAGGGCCGCCAATACGCCGTGCTGGTGCATCTGAACGCCGATCAGGTCGAGCTTAAAGGAGAAACCCGATGACGCCTTTTCCAGCCGTTTTTGCCCAGAGTAATTACCGATGAGTTCACGCAACCCCGTCATCTGGCATGAAGGTTTGTTCGTCAAACCCCAGCACTTCCAGCAACAGGCCCGCGCCGCCGAAGCCGCCGTGCACCAGCGCCTGCACAGCCTCAACGACGCGCTCTATGGCTTCAGCGAAATGACGTTGAACGACGAATACCTGAGCTTCGGCAAAATCGCCATTACCCGGGCACGCGGGATCATGCCCGATGGCAGTGTCTTCGACATTCCCCACGACCTGGCGCCGCCCTCCCCGCTGGAGATCGCTGACAGCAGCGCGGTCGGCCAGATCGTCTACCTGGCCCTGCCGCTGCGCTCCAACGGTGCCCTCGAGGTGCGCTGGCCCGACCAGTACGGCAACAGCCGCTACATCGCCCGCCGCGAGGAAATCCGCGACACCCACAGCGATGACGGCGATCAGGTCGGCATACACCTGGCCGTGCCCAATTTGCAACTGATGCTCGAACGCAGCGACCGCAGCGCTTTTACCGGCATTGCCCTGGGCAAAATCAAGGACAAACGCCCGGACGGCAGCCTGGTCATGGACGAGCACTTCTACCCCACCAGCCTGTCCCTGCAAGCGGTACCGGCGCTGCACCGCTACCTGGGCGAAGCGGCCGGACTGATGCGCGAGCGGGCCAAAAACCTGGCCCAGCGGATCGGTTCGCCGGGACAGTCGGGGGTGGCTGACGTCACCGACTTCAACCTGCTGCAAACCCTTAACCGCTTGTTCCCGTTGTTCCAGCACCTGGCCCGCCAGCATCAGGTCCACCCGGAGCGGCTGTACATCGCCCTGGCCCAGGCCTGCGGTGAACTGGTGACCTTTACCGACGAAGGCCACCTGCCGCAGGAATACCCGGCCTACCAGCACGACAACCTGCGCGAATCCTTCCAGATGCTGGAACACACCCTGCGCCGCGCCCTCGGCACCGTGCTGCAACCGCGTGCGGTGTCGCTGCCGATCATCGAGCAGCAGTACGGCGTGCGCAGCGCCGCCTTGAACGACAAACGCCTGCTGGACAACGCCGAATTCATTCTGGCAGTGCGCGCCGAACTGCCCGCCGAGACCCTGCGTCAGCAACTGCCCAAGCAGATCAAGATCACCTCTACCGAAGGGCTGGAGCAACTGGTCAGCCTGCAACTGCCGGGCATCCCATTGCGGCCGCTGCCGGTGGCGCCGCGGCACCTGCCCTTCCATGCCGGATTCAGCTATTTCGAGCTCGACCGGCATCACCCCGCTTGGCAAAGCCTGAGCAGTGGCAGCGGGTTCGGTTTTCATATTGCCGGTGAATTCCCGGAACTGGAGTTGCAGTTCTGGGCGATCAGGAGTGAGAGAGATGAGTAAAGCAACGCCCACCGAAACCCCACCACCTGCGGGCAACAATCAGCTGTTGGGTTATTTGCAACAGGCGACCGGCAGCAAAGAACCGGACTCTGTTAAGGAGCAGACCAAGCCAAAGCCGCCCGTGCTGCTCGCCGACCCTGAATTCGACTTGCGCGGCGTGGCCTGGAACCCGCTGTGCGATGCCGCCACGCCCTTGATCGGCCTGGTCATCCGCCTGCGCCGTTTGGACCAGCACGATGACGTACCTGCGCTGTACCTGAGTGTCAGCAACCAGATCACCACGATCATGGAGGAAGTCAGCCAGCTCGATTACGACGCCGGCATGCTCAAGGCCTACTCCTACAGCCTGTGCCTACTGGTGGACGAGGTGGTCATGCGCACCACCTGGGGCAAGCTCTCCAGCTGGAGTGCACGCTCGTTGCTCAGCCAGTTCCACGGGGAAACCCAAGGCGGTGAAAAGTTCTTTACCGTGATGAACAACATGATTCCCGAAGCGGCCCGGTACCAGCATGTGCTGGAGTTCATGTACCAGTGCCTGATCTCCGGTCTTAAAGGGAAATACGGCGTCCATATCAACGGCGATGACGAAATACAGAAAATCATCGACCAACTGCACGGCCTGTTACGTCCCTTGCGCGGCGAAACACCCAAGCGCCTGACCGACCCGCTGAAAAACGTCGCGCCGCGCAACTACCGGATCAAACGCGCCTGGCCATTGTGGACGCCCTGGGCTATGGCCGCCGTCGTGCTGACGGTGGCCTACACGATTTACTCCATCCGCCTGAACACCATCACCCAGCAAGTGCTGGTGTCGCTGGAGCGGGTGCTGCACCTGTAACCGATTTTCAGCGCGCTCATCCCGAGCGCCTGCAAAGCCATGGCCGTGTCGGCCATAACCCGCGACCTACAAGGGTCGTTACTTGATCGCGACAAGGAGTTTGTCATGCCAACACCCGCGTACATCAGCATCCACGGCAAAAACCAAGGGCATATCACCAAGGGCGCGTTCACCGCTGACTCGGTGGGCAACGTTTATGTGGAAGGTCACGAAGACGAAATCCTCGCCCAGGAAATCGACCACGCAATCGGTACCCCCACCGATCCACAGAGCGGTCAGCCATCCGGACAACGGGTGCACAAGCCGCTGACGTTCACCAGCGCCTTGAGCAAAGCCTCGCCGCTGCTCTATCAGGCCCTGGCCACCGGGGAAATGCTGCCGACCGTTGAGGTCAAGTGGTTCCGCACCTCGACCGATGGCAAACAGGAGCACTTCTTCACCACCAAACTGGAAGACGCCACCGTCGTCGACATCCACACCGTGCTGCCCCACGCCCAGAACAGCGAAAACCAAAACTACAGCCAACTGATCAAGACCAGCCTGGCGTATCGCAAGGTCAGCTGGAGCCATGTCGTGGCCGGGACCGAAGCGTCCGACGACTGGCGCAAACCGGCTTAATCGCCAACCGGCACGTTCCGCCGCGCAGGCGGCGGAATGTTCAGTCCCCACTGATCAACTGCCCCCTCACTCACCACAAGGAGGTCTCATGCCCCGTCAAAGCGACCTGCGTTACACCTTCGAACCGCTGCGGGGCGATCCCTTCGAAGTGGTCTCGTTTACCCTTGAAGAAGGACTCTCCCAGCCCTTCAAACTCGAACTGGAGCTGGTCAGTCACCACCCGGCCATCGACTTCTACCGCATGCTCGACCTGGCCGCAGTATTCACCATTTGGCGCGATGACACTCCAGTGCGCTACGTCCACGGCTTGGTCAGTCTGTTCCAACAGGGCGACACCGGCTTTCGCCGCACCCGCTATACCGCCGTGGTCGAACCGACCCTGAAGCGTTTCGACCTGCGTTCCAATTGGCGGATCTTCCAGAGCCAAACGGTGCCAGACATCATCACCAGCATGCTGGCCGAGCAGAAACTGACCGACATCCGCAGCGAAATCTGCTTCGAACACCAACCCCGCGAATACTGCGTCCAGGCCGGCGAAACCGACCTCGACTTCATCGCTCGCCTCGCTGCCGAGGAAGGCCTGCTCTACACCTTCGAACACCGTGCCGACGGCCACACCCTCGTTCTCACCGACCGCGTCGGTGGCCTCGGCACCATCGGCACCCACACCGATTGCCCGGTGATCTACCAGGCCATGGGTGGCGGCGACTCCAAGGAACCGGCGTTGACCCGCTTCCACTACACCGAACAAGTGCGCACCGCGCGCCAGGTACAGCGCGACTACACCTTCACCCACCCTCGCTACAACCAGCAGCACACCGCCACTGGCGACCAGGACCTGAACAACCAGCACAAGGACTACGAGCGCTACGACTATCCCGGCCGCTACAAGCGCGATATCGCCGGCAAGCTCTTTACCAAGACCCGCCTGGCAGCCCTGCGCAACGACGCCAAATTGGCCCATGTGGAAGGCGACGATGAACGTCTGCAACCGGGGTTGGCGTTCGACCTCAACGATCATCCGCGAGAGGATTTCAATGATCGCTGGCGCACCATCGCCATCAGACACGAAGGGAAACAGCACACCAGTCTGCAGGAAGAATCCTTTGGTAGCGGCCTCGGTACCTCTTACTCGTTGAAAGCCAGTGCCATCCGCTGGACCTCGGACTGGAAGGCGCCGATGCGCGACAAACCCTGCATCGACGGCCCGCAGATCGCCACGGTGGTTGGGCCTCCCGGTGAGGAGATTTATTGCGATGAATGGGGCCGGGTCAAGGTGCAGTTTCCGTGGGATCGCTCGGACAAAAACAACGACCACAGCTCCTGCTGGATCCGCGTCACGCAAGGCTGGGCCGGGGCGACCTGGGGTTCGATGGCGATCCCGCGTGTGGGTCAAGAATTAGTGATCAGCCACCTGGACGGAGATCCTGACCAGCCGATCGCCACTGGGGCCGCCTACAGGCAGACCAACCTGCCGCCCTACGAGCTGCCCAAACACAAGACGCGGATGACCATCAAGAGCCGAACCCATAAGGGCGAAGGTTTCAATGAGCTGCGCTTTGAGGATGAGCTGGGCCAGGAGGAGGTGTTTATCCATGCCCAGAAAGATCAGAACACTGTGGTCAAGAACAACCAGACCCAATCGATTGGCGCGGACCGAAGCAGCCAGGTCGGCCAGGACGAAACCATCACCGTTGGCCGCACCCGCATGCGGGTGGTGAAGACCAATGACACGCTGAAAGTAGGTGGCAACAAACGTGACTCCGTCGCCGACGAATATACCGTCGAAGTGGGTAACGCGTTACGCCTGAAATGCGGCAAGACGGTGATCGAGCTGCATGCCAACGGCACCCTGAATATCACCTGCGAGAACTTCAATATCACCGGATTGCAGTCCGGCCAGATCAACTCTCCTGACGGCATGCTGGATCTCAACGTGGAAGGCGGCACTGCTGCCGTTTCCGCTGACGGGCGAGCTGCCAGCGCGCTCCAAGACCAAGCGAACAGCCACTTCCAGCAGGACTGAGACTCCGATTACTCACCTGCATTTCCCCAAACAAGGAACACCTGAATGGCCAGATACCTGACTCAGGATCTCAACGTCGAACTCGGCGATGAGATGCCCGATGACACCACACTGAACATGCTCCAGTTTCGCGAGCGGCAAACCACCTTGGTCATCGCCCGTAGCGCGCTACCAGAAAACCAGACCCTGGATGACGCCTACACGTTTCAACTGGACCTGCTGCACAAGCGGCTCACCGCGTTGACCTGCACTGACCCCGTGACCGTTTTTATTGGGAAAGACAAGCAAGTCGAAAGTCGTGAAGCAGCACTCCAGTTCACGCACGGAAATCAGCCTATGTATCAGCTTCAGTTGGCCTGCCAACTGCCTGGGCAACAACGCCTGTTGGTTCTGAACTACAGCAAACACAGCGCGCTTACCGAAGCAGATATCAGCCATTGGCGCGCGATCAAAGACAGCTTGCTCTTTTCCTAATCAGGCCACTCAACCCATTTGCATACACGCCCGTTCAGCAAGGAGCACACACCAATGGCGCAGAACGTCCATGCCGCCAGGGAAGGCGACGCGATCCTTCACCCACCACTCGCTGCCGAGCTGATGAGTGCATTGGCAGAAGCGGTTGTCTACGCCGCCGCGACTGCTCTCGTTGCAGCGGCTATCGCCGGCACCGTTGTCGCGGTTGTGGGTACGGGCGGTGCGGCGGCAGTGCTTGTCCCTGTGATTGCTGGAGCACTGGTAGGCGGTGCCAGCATGATTCCCATAGGCGACAAGAGCATTGGTGAAGCCATCACCGACGGCTGTGATTCTCTCGCCAACAGCGTGTTCCCGGCAGAGCCATTCGGCAAGATTGAAAGCGGCTCGCAGAATACCCGCGTCAACGGAAAGGCCGCTGCTCGGGCCGCAGGGCGCAGCACAGGAGGCAGCGCTGCGGACGCCTCCGAAGAAGAGACGGAACCGTCATTTCTGGAAAATATCGGGGCAATGGCGATGTCCGCCGCGCCCATGCTCTTACCTGTGCTCGGGCTGGGCATGGCGATCTACGACATCTTCAACCCTCCTGTCACAACTCCAGCAGCCCCAGGAACGGCGCCAGCAGAACAGGATAGGGTCACTTGCGAGCGCCATCCTCCCATGCCCGATACCTACATCGCGCAAGGGTCCAGCAAGGTGTTCATCAACGGGCAGCCTGCCGCCCGAGCCGGCGACAAGACCACGTGCGATGCAACCATCGACAGCGATGCCAATGTGTCTCCCAACGTGCGCATAGGTGGCGAGCCACTGACCGTGCGGGATATCCGCAATGGCAAAAGCAAGATTGCGCAATTTACCGGCATGGTGGCCGGCATGCTGATCTCCCGCAAAATCAGGCTTCGGCCACGCCCGAAAGGCAGCCCCAAACCGCAGCCACGCATCCGTCCGTGCAAAGGCAGCCCGGTGATTGTTTCAACCGGGAGCAAGGTGCTGGGCGGCCCCGAGGATCACGACTTCACCTTACCGGGCCTGCTCCCCATCGAATGGGCCAGAGGTTACGACAGCAACGACCTGCGCCTCGACGGCCTGTTCGGCATGGGCTGGAGCGTGCCCTACGAAGTGGAAATTTTGCGCGTGCCCCACCCCGAGGGCGGCGAGTTGTGGATCTATGTCGACGAGGAAGGCACCCGCCTGGAACTGGGTCGGCTAAAGGCAAGCGATGCCTTTGTCAGCGTGCTCGATGGGTTGGCGTTTTTTCAACTGGAAGACGGGCAGACCGTGGTCGAGGACATCTACACCGGTCTCTACCAAGTCTTCCAGACCGACCCGCACAACCCGAAACGCTCACGCCTGACCAGGCTGGGCGATCGTAACCTGAATACGTTGCGGCTTCTCTACGACCAAACAGGCCGACTGCACTACGTGTGCGACGATTTGAGCCAAACCACCGTTCGACTGAGCTATGACACGCAGCACCCGAAGCGGGTCAGCCAAGTAGAACGACTCTACATCAAGCTTGGCAATGATCCCCGGATCGAACACACCGAAGTGCTTGCCAGCTATCGCTATACCCAACGCGGCCAGCTGCAGGACGTACTCGATGCCACCGGCCAGATTTTGCGTCGTTTCACCTACACGGCGCAAGGCTACCTCGATAGCCACACCTTACCCAGCGGCGCGACTCGGCAGTATCAATGGAAACGCTTCGAAGTTTCCGCGCAACGTCCTCAATCAGTCCGCTCAGATGGCAGCCTCTGCAACTTCCCTCCGCTGCTGGAGCCTCAGCCTGACCATGAGTGGCGCGTCATCCGCCATTGGGGCAGCGATGGCGAGGACTATCGCTTCGAGTACTACCTGGAAAACGGCGAAACCCGAGTCACCGACAGCCTCGGTCGCCAGGACCATTACTACTGGGGGCCCTTCTATGAGATCTACAAACACATCGACCCCATGGGCCATTGCTGGCAGGAAGACGTACTCAGCGGCCAACTGCTCAAGAGCATCGACCCGCAAGGCGGCGAATGGCAATACGGCTATGACGAACTCGGCCGCCTGATCGAGACCCGCGACCCACTTGGCCGCTGCGAACGGATCCGCTACACCCGCCACTGGGCCTTGCCACTGAGCATCACCGATGGCGCCGGGCGCACCCAACATTTCGGCTACGACGGCCAGGGCAATCTGCTGTGGGAGCAAGACCCTCTCGGTCGAAAGACCCAGTACCGTTACGACAGCCAAGGCCAAGTCCAATGCATCACCGACCCTTTAGACAAACACAAGTACCTGCGCTGGAACGCCCACGGGCAATTGCTCAACTACCGTGATTGCTCCAACAACGAGACCCACTACCGCTATGATCGGCGGGGTCTGCTTAGCGAAACCATTAACGCCCGTGGCGAGCATACCCACTATCGGTATGACGCTCGCGGCTACCTGATCGAAAGCCAGCGCCCGGACGGGCGCATCGACCGCTACGACATCGACCCCGCCGGCCAACTGACCGCCTATACCGACCCGGCTCAGCGTATCACTCGCCTGCGTTATGACCGCAGTGGTCGTCTGATCAAGCGGGTTGACGCCCTCGGCCACAGTGTCGAGTTTAGCTACGACGCCTATGGCCGCCTGCTGCACCTGAGCAATGAAAACAATGAACGCTACCGCTTCGAGTGGGATGCGCTAGACCGCCTGCTGGCCCAGCAGGACCTGGACGGCAGTGGGCGCATTTACCAGTACAACCCGTTGGGTGATCTCACCGGTATCCGCCATATCCCTGCGCCGAGTGCCGAACCTGATCTGGATGGCAAGGACAGCGCCGAACCGCACATGCTACTGGTGCACCACTTCGAGCGCGACGCCTTGGGACGGTTGGTCCGCAAACGCACCGACGACGGGGTCACCGAGTATGCCTACGATAACGCCGACAACCTGCTGGCGATCAGGTTTACCGATAACCAAGGTGACCGGCAGCGGCTCGATTACACCTACGACGACCTCGGCCAATTGCTCAGCGAGACTAACAGCGCCGGCCTGCTGCAATACCAGTATGACGAACTGGGCAATCTTGAAACCCTGACCCTGCCCGATCAGCGTCAGCTCAACCACCTGTATTACGGCAGCGGCCATCTGCATCAGCTCAACCTCAATGGCCGGGTGATCAGCGATTTCGAGCGCGACTCACTGCACGAGGAGGTGCTGCGCACCCAAGGCGCCCTGCACACCCGCATCCGTTACGACCGCAATGGCCGCCTCAGTCAGAAAGCCCTGCACTACCAGCAGGTGGCCCGCGAGGTGCTGCCGCTGTTGCAGAAGGACTACCAGTACGACGCTGGCGACAACTTGGTGGCCGAGATACTCACGCAGACGCAGCGCCCAGGCGGTAAGCGCCCGCCCACGGCAGCCAATGACGACAACCTGATTGGTCGCTTCCAGAACCAATCATCGACCGGCAAGAGCTATCAAGGCAGCGCCCAATATGGCTACAACCCCGTCGAACAGATCCAAAGCATGCACCGCGGCAGCCCCGCATCGCTGGGCCAGCACATCGAGAGTCTCAACTACGACGCGGCCGGCAACCTGTTCGATGGCTACCGGGTCAACGGCCTGATCAAGCACAACCGGGTGCATGTGTATCAGGACAAACGCTATCGCTATGACCGCTTCGGGCGGCTGAGCGAAAAGCGCAGTGGCAACTGCCGTATTCAGCGTTTCGAGTACGATGCCGAACACCGACTGATCGAGGTACATCAACAGAACGGCGCCCTGAGCCAACGCGTGGTGTTTGGCTACGATCCACTGGGCCGGCGCATCAGCAAGCAGGTGTACAACGACGACGCCAGCGAGCCGAGCAACCGCACGCTGTTCCACTGGCAAGGGTTGCGACTGCTGGAAGAGGTGCAGGACAGCAGGCCCAGCCTGTACGTGTATGCCGATCCGGACAGCTATGAACCCCTGGCCCGCCTCGACGGCAAGCCCGGTAGCGAGGCGATCTTCTACTTCCACACCAACCTGGCCGGGCAGCCGGAACAGCTCACCGACACCGCCGGCAACACGGTGTGGCACAGCGAGTACCAGGCCTGGGGCAAGGCGCGGGACGAATGGCATGATCAGCAGCCAGGGCGTGAACAGAACTTGCGTTTTCAAGGCCAGTACCTTGACCGCGAAACCGGGCTGCACTACAACACCTTCAGGTTTTTTGATCCGGATGTGGGACGGTTTACCCAGCCGGATCCGATTGGGTTAATGGGTGGGATCAATCTCTATCAGTACGCGCCGAACGCGATTGGGTGGATAGATCCATTAGGGCTTACAACAGGAACTACAGAAGGCGGCATGTCTAGAACAACGCCAACTTGGAGAGATCGGTACGGCCCTGCGTCCATGAGAGATCACCATTTGATCCCTCAGGCGATGATGAAAGACGAAGCCTTCTTAGCTCAGATGAAAAAGGCTGGAATACTAGATCCAGAGAACTATATTCACCGACAGATTTCACGAATCCCCAATGCCCAGCACTCCAACATTCATAAATCCGGCTGGAATCAACAATGGAAAAATTGGTTCACCGAAAACCCAGACTTTAAGAAGTCCGATCTACAAAGAAATATAAAAAACATGATGAGGCAGTACAACATCCCCAAATCATCAAGAACCTTCGCCAAAAAATATGGATGCAAATGAAATCAATATGAAAACCGAACTCGAATTTCAGAAGGCGCTTTTGTTACTAGACCGTGGAGACGTGGAGAGGGGCCGCCAAAAACTGGAAGATGTCATCTCCCAGGCAAACGATACCAATGACACAGTGACACTAATTCAATCATTGGTATGCCTTGGTGAGTTACTAATTGAGCTGGGTTCACCTGAAGAGGCGATCCGCACTTTAAATAGAGCTCTAACGTTCCAGAATGACGATGAAGCGTTAACTTATGAAATTGATCGAGCAACCGAGCTACTGTCTAGAGCTTCCAAAAAGCCATGATAAAATCACTCACAGACCATTTCAAACCTTCACTCTGCCGATCTGCGCTAACTCAACAACCTGATGAGCTACGGCAGCGGCCACCTGCATCATCTCAACCTCAACGGCAGGGGTAACCAACGATTTCGAGCGCTACTGCACGACGAAGTGCTGCATACCCAAGGCAGCCTGCCCCCCCACCCGCAGCGGTCGTCTCAGTCAGAAAGCCCTGCACTACCGCAACGCCACCCGCGAAGCGCTGCCGCTGTTATAGAAAGACTACCAGTACGACGCCAGCGACAATCTGGTGGCCGCTACGTCCATGGCCTGGTCAGCCTGTTCCAGCGGGGCGACACCGCCTTTCGCCGCACCCGTTACACCGCCGTGGTCGAGCCGACCCTGAAGCGTTTCGATCTACGCTCCAACTGGCGCATCTTCCAGGCCCAGACCGTGCCCGACATCATCACCAACGTGCTCGCCGGACAAAAGCTCACCGACATCCGTAGCGAAATTTGCTTCGAGCACCAACCCCGCGAATACTGTGTGCAGGCCGGCGAAACCGACCTCTACTTCATCGCCCGCCTCGCCGCCGAGGAAGGCCTGCTCTACACCTTCGAACACCGTGCCGACGGCCACACGCTGATCCTGAGCGACCGCGTCGGCGGACTGGGCACCATCAGCATCCACACCGATTGCCCGGTGATCTACCAGGCCATGGGTGGCGGCGACTCGGGGGCTCGATGGCCATCCCGCGTGTGGGTCAGCAATTGGTGATCAGCTATTTAGACAGGGATCCCGACCAGCCGCTGGCGACAGGCAGCGCATACAGACAGACCAACCTGCCGCCCTACCAACTGCCCAAACACAAGACGCGGATGACCATCAAGAGTCGCACTGGTCTTTGCCTTCCCCTCGCCCTACCACCCTCTTACGCCATCAACTCCACCACCCAATCAATAAACACCCGCAACTTGAGGCTGACATGCCGGTTCGGCGGGTAGGCGATGTAAAGGGGCATCGGTTCAAGCTGCCAGTCTTCGAACAGCGGCAGCAGTTCTCCGTTTGCCACAGGCGCGTCAGACATGTACGTGGGCAACCACAGCACGCCCAACCCGGCGAGGCCCGCCGCGAGGTAGGCGTTGCCGTCGTCGACCGCGAGCACGTGGCGGCCTTTGATTTGCAGATGTTCATGGCCGTTGTGCAAGGCATAGGGCAAGGGTTTGCCGGTGCGAGCCCAGAGGAAAGCGACGACACGGTGATGGGAGTCTTCCAGTTCCAGCGGATGCGCCGGCGTGCCCTCGCGAGCCAGATACGCTGGCGCGGCAAACACGCCCAATGGCAGATCAGCGACCTTGCGCGCCATCAACGATTGGTCGAGCAGTTCGCCACCGCGTACCACGCAATCGACGTTTTCATCAATGATGTCGACGATGCGGTCGCTGACGCCCATGTCGATCTGGATATCCGGGTAGCGCGCATGAAACGCTGGCAAGGCCGGCACCAGAATCAGCCGCGCGAACGGACTCGGTACGTCGACCCGCAAGCGCCCCCGCGGCAGTGCTGCAGCGCCGGGCAGGCTGGTTTCGGCGTCGTCCAGGTCGGCCAGCAGCTTGATCACCCGCTCGTAATACGCCGCACCGTCGGCGGTAACGTTGACTTTGCGCGTGGTGCGATTGAGCAATCGCACCCGCAAGCGCGCCTCCAGTTGCTGCACCAGTTGGGTGACGGTGGTCTTGCTCATGTGTAAGGTCTCGGCGGCCTTGGTGAAACTGCCCGCCTCGACCACCCGGGCAAAGGCCTGCATCGCATCGAACCGGTCCATTCGCACCCCTCGATTGTTCGGCAATTACAAACAGTGAACGCCAAGCTTGCGCGTTTATCGCCCGCCTGCAAATACCTACAGTCGGCCCATCAACCCAATGATGGAGTCATCCAATGAACAAGCGCGACGTTGTATTCCCACCTGCCCGCCATGCTCTTTACGAGCGTCACCGCTATTCGCCGGCGATTCGTTCCAACGGCTTTCTGTTTGTCTCCGGACAAGTCGGCAGTCGCGAGGACGGTTCACCCGAGGCAGATCTGCGTGATCAGGTGCGCACGGCTTTTAATAACCTCAATGCAATTCTCGCTGAGGCTGGTTGCAGCTTCGATGATGCAGTGGATGTCACGGTGTTCATGGTCGATCCGCATTCGACGTTCGAAACGATCTGGAGTGTGGTGCCGGAGTTCTGGGGCGAAGCACCGTTTCCGACTGTCACCGCTGTCGGCGTGACCTGGCTGGCGGGTTTCGATTTTGAAATCAAGGTGATTGCGAAACTGCCCGAAGCGGCCTGACCGGTACAGCACATAAACAGACACAACGCGCCGGCACGGAGGCTGGCCAATCTCCTCGCGAATGCGTATAACCTCGCCGTTTCGTCTACCCTGACGTGGCGCGCCGTTAACTACCGGTGGCCCTTCGAATGTTGACGCTTACGAAACGGAGAATTCTATGTTCAAGCGTACCCTCGCCCTCACCGCCGGTCTGGCGCTGTCCTTTTCTGCCCTGATGACGCAAGCCGCTGATGTGTTGCGCGTCAGCGCGATTCCCGACGAAGCCCCGACCGAGCTGCTGCGCAAGTTCGAACCGCTGGGTGCCTATCTTGAGCAGCAACTGGGCATGAAGGTGCAGTTCGTACCCGTTGCCGATTACCCGGCGGTGGTTGAAGCCCTGGCCACCGATCGCCTCGACATGGCCTGGCTCGGCGGTTTCACTTTTGTCCAGGCACGTTTGAAGACTGACGCGACGACCCCGGTGATCCCGTTGGTGCAGCGCGAACAGGATGCGCAGTTCACCAGCAAGTTCATCACCGCCGACCCGAACGTGAAAAGCCTCGCTGATCTGAAGGGCAAGACCTTCGCTTTCGGTTCCGTCTCTTCCACGTCCGGCAGCCTGATGCCGCGTTACTTCATGCTCAAGAATGACGGCATCAAGCCAGAGGGCTATTTCAGTCGCGTCGCCTACTCCGGCGCGCATGACGCCACCGTTGCCTGGGTACAGGCCGGCAAGGTCGATGCCGGTGTGTTGAACGCCAGCGTCTGGCAGAAGCTGGTCGATGCCGGCAAGGTCGACACCAACAAGGTCAAGGTCTTCGCCACCACACCGACCTACTTCGATTACAACTGGACCGTGCGCGGTACCCTCGACCCGGCGCTTGCGGCGAAGATCAAAAAGGCCTTCCTCGACCTCGATCCGGCCAAACCTGAGCAGAAGAAGATCCTCGACCTGCAAGCCGCCAGCCGCTTTATCGACACCCAGCCCGACAACTACAAGGGCATCGAGGAAGCCGCCCGCGCCGCCGAACTGCTGAAATGACCCTACGCCTTCACCAGGGCAGTCTGCGCCACGCCAACGGCGTGGAAGCCCTTCGCGGTGTCGACGTGCAGATTGGCGTCGGCGAACAGGTCGCGATCATCGGCCCGTCCGGTGCCGGCAAGTCGAGTTTGCTCAACCTGCTGGCAACCGCGCTGAAGCCCAGCAGCGGCGAGATCGAGGTGCTTGGCGAACGCGCCTGGCACGTGTCGTCCCGGCAACGCCAGCGCCTGCGGGCGCGCATCGGCCTGGTGCATCAGGCACCGCCGATTCCGCCGCGTCAACGGGTCATCACCGCGGTGCTGGCCGGCAAGCTCGGTCAGTGGAGTCTGGGCAAAAGTCTGTTGAACCTGCTGCATCCGCTGGATGTGGCCGGTGCGCGCGCCGCACTGGCGCAACTGGATCTGGGCGACAAATTGTTCGCCCATTGCCAGCAATTGTCCGGTGGGCAATTGCAGCGCGTCGGTATTGCCCGGGTGTTGTATCAGGCGCCGGAAATTCTGCTGGCCGACGAGCCGGTCTCGGCGATGGACCCGGTGCTGGCCGGGCATACGCTGTCGATCCTGGCGCGCCATGCCCGCGAGCATAACGTGACGCTGGTGGCGAGCCTGCACGCGGTGGAACTGGCGCTGGCGCACTTCCCACGGATCATCGGTTTGCGCGACGGGCAGGTCCTTTTCGACTGCCCTTCCGATCAGGTCAGCCGCGACAAGCTCGATGCGCTGTACGCCAACGAACAACTGCAATCGCCAACCGCTGCGGTGGCGCCGTTGATTGTGCAGATCCCGCGATGCTGAAAACGGATACACGCGACCCTGCGGCGTGGCCGCGATTACTGCTCACCGTCCTGGCGATTGCCCTGCTGTGGCCGGGCATCCTCCTCAGTGAACTCGATCTGGGTGTGCTGTTTCAGGCCGACAGTCGAAGCGAGATGGGCCGTTTCGTCTCGGCGTTCTGGCCGCCTGCGCACGATGAAGCGTTCCTGCAATTACTGCTCAAAGCCACCCTGCAAACCCTGGCGATTGCCACGGCGGGCATGGCGCTGGCCTTGCTGCTGGCAGTGCCGGCAAGCCTGATCGCCAGCCGCGCGTTGTCACTTTCTGCCGCCTCACGCGGCGGCGTGCCGAGCCTGCCCGGGCGTTTGCTGCGCTGGCCGGTGCGCGGCTTGCTGATCTTCCTGCGCAGCGTGCCGGAGATCGTCTGGGCGCTGTTGTTCGTCCGCGCGGTCGGCCTGGGTCCGGCGGCGGGCGTGCTGGCCATCGCCATCACTTACAGCGGCATGCTCGGCAAGGTTTACGCGGAGATTTTCGAATCTACCGACCAGCGCCCGGCGCACGCCTTGCTGCAGGCCGGCAGCGGTCGGCTGGCGGCGTTCGCCTACGGCACGCTGCCCAATGTTGCGGCAGAGCTGCTGTCGTACACGGTCTATCGCTGGGAATGTGCAATCCGCGCGTCGGTGGTGATGGGCTTTGTCGGGGCCGGCGGTCTGGGCCAGCAAATCGATTTATCGATCCGCATGTTCGCCGGCGGTGAAGTCGCCAGCATGTTGCTGACGTTTTTGCTGCTGGTGCTGTGCGCCGATCAGCTCAGCCGTCTGTTGCGCTGGAGACTGACATGAGGCGCCTGATCAACGTGCTGCTGGTCCTCGGCATTGCCGTCGCGGTCGTCGCCTCCTTCGCTTATCTGGAGCTGGATCTCGGCGAGCTGGGCAGCGCCAACAGCCTCAAGCAGATGGGCGCTTATGTGCAGCGTTTTCTCAGCCCCGACTTGAGCGCTGGTTACCTGAAAGCCATCGCTCACGGTTCGCTGGAAACCCTGGCCATGTCGGCCCTTGGCACCCTGCTCGCGGCGCTGTTTGGTATCGTTCTGGCGCTGCCCGCCGCCGGGCGTTTCGGCTGGCCACTGCAAAGCGCGGCGCGCCTGCTGCTCAACGGCTTGCGGGCGATTCCGGAGCTGGTCTGGGCGGCGCTGATGGTGCTCGCCGCCGGGCTGGGACCGAACGCCGGCACCCTCGCCCTCGCCCTGCACACTACCGGCGTACTCGGTCGACTGTTCGCCGAAGCGCTGGAAAACACCCCACCGCAACCGGCCGAGGCGATCCGTTTGCAGGGCGGTAATCCGATTCTCGCGTTCTGCTACGGCACCCTGCCGAATCTCGCCCCGCAACTGCTCGCCTACTGCCTGTATCGCTGGGAAAACAACATCCGCATGGCCAGCGTGCTGGGTTTTGTCGGCGCCGGCGGCTTGGGTCAGATGCTCTATGTCAGCCTGAGCCTGTTCCAGGAAGCGCAGGCCAGTACGGTGATTCTGGCGATGCTGTTGCTGGTGTTTCTGGTTGACTGGTTGAGTGCCTGGAGCCGCCAGCGTTGGGTGAAAGCGTAGGCCGAGTGGATATCTGGCAAAAGCTGATTATGCTTGAGGAAACCTTGCAGCCCTGCGAGGCGGTCAGACTGTGCAAGCTTCACGCGACAGCAATGGCGGCAGATGCCAACGGGCCAGAGTGCGACAGGCAGTAACGGGGGACTCCGGCCTACAACAATAAGCACGACGGAGAACACCCATGGCCACAATCGACACAGCATCCACCGGCACGCCACCGCGCAGCGGCGGCATCACCAAGGAGGAACGCAAAGTCATTTTTGCGTCCTCGCTGGGCACGGTTTTCGAGTGGTACGACTTTTACCTGTACGGCTCGCTGGCGGCGATCATCGCCAAGCATTTCTTCGCCGGCGTCAACGAAACCACCGCGTTCATTTTCGCCCTGCTGGCCTTTGCCGCCGGCTTCGCGGTACGGCCGTTCGGTGCCATCGTGTTCGGCCGCCTGGGCGACATGATCGGACGCAAGCACACCTTCCTGATTACGATCGTCATCATGGGCGTGTCAACCGCCATCGTCGGTCTGCTCCCCGGTTACGCGACCATTGGCGTGGCGGCACCGGTCATTCTGATTACCCTGCGTCTGCTCCAAGGCCTGGCCCTGGGTGGCGAATACGGCGGCGCCGCGACCTACGTGGCCGAACACGCGCCGCGTAACAGGCGCGGTTTCTTTACCTCGTGGATTCAAACCACCGCCACCCTCGGTCTGTTCATGTCGCTGCTGGTGATCCTCGCCTGCCGCACGGCGCTGGGTACCGAAGCATTCGAAGCCTGGGGCTGGCGGATTCCGTTTCTGCTGTCGATCATTCTGCTGGCCGTGTCGGTGTACATCCGCCTGCAACTGAGCGAGTCGCCGGTGTTCCAGAAAATGAAGGACGAAGGCAAGGCCTCGAAGGCGCCGCTGACCGAATCCTTCGCCCGTTGGGACAACCTCAAAGTGGTGATCATGTCGCTGCTGGGCGGCACCGCCGGGCAAGCGGTGGTCTGGTACACCGGACAGTTTTACGCGTTGTTTTTCCTGTTGCAGACGTTGAAGATCGACCCACAGACCGCCAACCTGCTCATCGCCGGTTCGTTGCTGATCGGCACGCCGTTTTTCGTGATTTTCGGCAGCCTGTCTGATCGCATCGGACGCAAGCCGATCATCATGGTCGGCTGCCTGCTGGCGGCACTGACGTACTTCCCGATCTTTACTGCGCTGACCCAGTTCGGCAACCCTGACGTGTTCGTCGCGCAAGAGAAAAACCCGGTCAAGGTCATCGCCAACCCGGACCAGTGCTCGTTCCAGTTCGACCCGGTCGGCAAGGCGCGATTCACCAGTTCCTGCGACGTCGCCAAGACCCTGCTGGCGAAGCGGGCGATTCCTTACGAGAACGTCGCGGCCGAACCGGGCACGGTGGCGCAGGTGCGCATCGGTGACAAAGTCATCGAAAGTTTCGAAGGCAGCGCATTGCCCGCCGCCGACTTCAAGGCCCGCAACGACGCCTTCACCGCCAGCCTGGGCAGCGCGCTGAAAGAAGCCGGCTATCCGGAAAAAGCCGATCCGGCAAAAGCCAACTACCCGATGCTGCTGCTTCTGCTGACGATCCTGGTGATCTACGTGACCATGGTTTATGGGCCGATTGCCGCGTGGCTGGTCGAGTTGTTCCCGACACGTATCCGCTACACCTCGATGTCGCTGCCCTACCACATCGGTAACGGCTGGTTCGGCGGCTTCCTGCCGACCGTCGCGTTCGCCATGGTCGCGGCCACCGGTGATATCTATTACGGGCTGTGGTACCCGATCGTGATCGCTGTGGCGACCGCGATCCTCGGCACGTTCTTTCTGCCGGAAACCAAAGATCGCGACATTCTCAAAGACTGAAAAAGTCGCCGCTGTGCCCTCTCCTGCGGGAGAGGGCTTTGGCGCTGAAAAATTTCGAACGTCTGCCGCCGCGCTGTCTCCAATATTTACACCCACAGGAGGCCAGCGACATGAACCCCAATGACGACAAAACCCCCAACGCCCCGCCCACCGATGCCAGCGGCAAACCGGTGAACGTGGTCGAGCGCGATCTTCAGGACCGCGACGGCAGCACCGAGGGTGTGGACAAGACCATTACGCCCTCTTCCACCCGGGTCAAAGAGCAGGACGCGGAAGAGTTGCAGCGCAAGGTCGACGAGATCGAGCGCACGGTGGCGGACGGCAATTGAAGGCGACGTAGCTGTGGCCGCTGCTTTTAGCGGCGGCTGTCAGCTCGATGACCAAAAGCTGATTTCCTACAGAATCGAACTACACCCCTGATCGACTTCACGCCTTTCACAAGCGAAGCGTCTGACAGATATGAATGGTCTGTTTTGGGATGATGTGTTCCTCGTCCTGCCAGTGACGACAACGAGCCCACATCCCCCTTAGACTGCTGCACATTGATCATGGAGGTCATTATGAGCGCTGAACTTTCACTTATCGTTTCAGACTTCGAAACCGAAGAAGAGGCTGCGAGCTACGACCTTTGGTTTCGTGCTGAGGTACAGGAAGCACTTAATGATCCGCACCCGGGCATTCCCCATGCCGAAGCCATGGTGATGCTCGACCAGATGAATGAAGAAAACCGCAGGAAGCGCCGCGCTGCAGGTTAAATGGAGCTACAAGGCAATTCGTCAACTGGCTGACATCATTGATTACATCGACCAGCACAACTCCATTGCTTCGGTTTCCTTTCAGCGCAAAGCCGTTGCCGCAGCGCAGAAACTTTCTTCCACACCCCGTGGCTACCGATCCGGTCGAGTGCATGGCACTCGCGAAATGGTGATTCATCCGAACTATCTGCTGGTTTATCGGGTGAATGGGGAGATCGACATACTCAGGGTGCTTCACGCTCGACAAAAATATCCCCTAACCCCTTCACTCTAAAAAAAAGGCGGCCAACCGGCCGCCCAAACGTACTGCACGAGAGTCCTTTACAAAGTCAGCTGCCCACGCTCCTCCTCGGTCAGCTGCTGTTTCGCCTGTTCATCCAGCGCCCCGGCACCCAGCACCTGCACCGGGCTGTCCGGGTTGTACCCCGCCGCCGGCGTGCGACTGGCGCCGTCGCGCGACGGCGCCAGTTGTTCGTTGCCGAAACTGAGCACCTGCACGGTGAACACCGAAGCCTGATTCTGCCGCGCCGCCGCTTGTTGCTGACGAGCGACGTCTTCTGCCGCTTGCGTGGCCGAGGATGCTGCTGAACTCGCTGAGGTGATTGCGCCGGTATTCACCGCCGACACCACCGGCACGCCGGTCGCCTTGCCCTGCACCGAGATGTTCGCGGCGTTGACCACCGTCAGCGCGGCGATGTTGACGTTGCCTGACACGCGAATCCCCGCCTCGCCCGCATCAATGGTGCCCAGTGGCGCGATCAGGTCGATGTTGCCCGGTGCCACTTCGGCGATCGGGTTGAGCGTGGCGATACCGGCGCCGGTACTCGGCACCGACGGCGACAGCGTGACGTTGCCCCAGGTGTCATAGACGCGTTTCGGCGGGGTGTAGACCACGGTGGTTTTCGAGCCGCGACCGGCGTTGATGTCGCCCTCGGCGGACCAGCCGAGAATCGAGCCGCCGAAGGTCGTCATGATCCGGCTCTGGCCGAGCAGAATGCTGCCCTGCGAGTACAGCTGAATATCGCCCGAGCCCTGAGTGATGATCCCCGCCGTGGACGGCGGCGCCGCGCCTTCGATGCCGAACACCTGACCACCGCCCGGCGTGAGCATCTGGATATCGCCGCCAAACAGCGTCTTGACCCCGGCGCCGCCGTACATCGTGATATCGCCGTCGTAGCGGATCGGATTGCCCGCGACATCCGTGGTCGGGAACAGCGCCGCAATGGCGTTGCGACCGCGCAGGTAACTGCCTGTGCGTGGACCACTGGCATCGGTGTATTCCAGGCCACCGGCACGCAATTCGGCGAAGTACACCTGGCGAGCGAAGATGGCTTGTTCAGTGCTCGGCAGTGTGGCGTAGAAGGCTTGCGCCTGTTCATCGCTGCCCTTGAAGCCATAACCGAGGCTCAGCCAACTGTGCAATTCTTCGACGTAGGTCTTCACCACTTTGCCCGGCTGCGCGCTGAGGGCCACCGCTGAATCCGCTACGTTTTGCGGGTTCAGATAACGCGCAATGAAGCGCGAGTAATCCGCCCCTTGCGCGCCGACACCGGCCTGCAACACCACACTCGCGCCAGGGCGGCGGTCGCCTGCCAACACCGGCCCGATGCTGGTGATGCTGGCACGGTCCTCCATCAGAATGTTGCGTCCTGCACTGACGTCAAGTACGCCTGGGCCGCCGATATCGAAGCTGCTGTAAAGAATGTCGCGCCCCGCCGAAACCCGAGACACATCGTTTGGCCGGTTATGAATGAACAGGTTGCCGCTGGAAACGATGTCTTCGTCGCTACGCCCCATCCCGTCAGTGGGTGCTTTGGTTGGCTGGCCCAGATAGGTGCCGGATGCGACGATATCGCGGCCGGCGAGCATCCAGACCGGGCCGGCCGCTTCGTACCAGGTGCGCTGCGGTACGCCGAATCGGCTGAACGTCAGCGTTTCGCCGCTGCGCACCCCCACCAGGTCCCCGGCCAACGCATAGAACCGAGCCGGTCCCTGCACACCAGCAAGCCCCGAATAACTGTTGGCCCCGAACACAAACAACGGGTACAACGCATTGGTTTTCGTCGCGACGCCGTCCGGGCTGTTATTGGTCATGACCGGCCGGCTCGCATTGTTGTTGTCATAGCCGTTAAAGGATGGCGCAAACACTGTAGTGATTGCCGAAGGACTGGCGCCCGACTGATTGATCGCGTAACCACCGGCAAAGATCGAGTTGCCTGCCAGCATTTCCAGCTGACCCGAACCGGACGGCGCCAGCAACAACGAGTAGCCTAACGCAGGTGGGGCATTGCCGGGACTGTAGGCCGCAGAAGGACCGGCATAGATGGAGCCCTGGGCCGCCACTGCACGCAGGATCGACGGATATACAAAGCGTCCGTCGGTGGGTGAGACGTTATAGCTGGCATTGGTCAGCAGATCGCTTTCGGCCAACTGCGTGCTCGGCGTCAGGTTGCCCCCCGCCGAGAACAGATCGATCGCGGTGTGCTCGGTCCACAGCGAGAAGCCAGTCAAACCGCCGCCCGCATGGGCCACGCCATTGCCGTCGGTAAATGCCGTGGAGTTTTGCAGGCGCACACGCCCCGGATCCGCGGCGCCGCCCAGCACCAGATCGCCCCGCGTACTCAGGCGCATGCCCGAGTCACCGGGAATCAACACCAGCCCGCCGGTGGCGCTGCTCAGGGTTGAGCTGAACGGGTCGTAAGCGCGGACTTCGCGCGGATCCTGATCCTGCGCAAACGCGCCATATTGCAAATTGACGCCGCCCAACGCACTCGCGCTGACCTGCGCAGCCCCCCGCAGGTTGATCACCGCACCTTGCAGATCGTGGCGCGGCGCTTGCGTTCCGGTTTCCCGCGCCCGCGCCAGTAGCGATGGGTTGAGCGAACCGCCCAAACGCATATCGATGTCGCCGCCACCGGTCAATTGCAGGCTGCCATCGCTCCCCACTCGTCCGGTGCTGCCCACCGCAACGATCAGCCCCTGCCCCCTTGGATAAAGATTGGAGCGACCATCGCCGACCGGATCAAGCATGCCGCCGTCGGCACCCGCGCGCAGGCTGATGTTGCCGCCGCCGAGGGTACCGAACCCGGTGAAACCGACAAGATAAGGCGCCGTACCGGTCTCGCCTGATAACGGCTGCGTTGCGTAACTGCCGAAGTTGATCCACCAGGCGGTCGGTATCTCGTCGTTGCCCGTGCCCTGACGCCACAACCAATTGCCCACGGCCACGCTGGCTACTTGCTCGCGGGTTTCGACTTTGTTGCTCACCGTACGTTGCCCGATGACATCGCCCGACACCGACCCGCCGGCCCCGATCGTCAGATTGCCACCCAGTTGCGGGTACCACGCTTGATAGAGGCTGTCACTGCCGCCATCGACCCATTTCTCGTTGTCACTGCCAGCGCTGCCAAGCACTGAACCGTTGTCCGACAGACGCCCACGTGGCTGGTTGTAACGCGCCTCGACATCGCCTGACTGCGTACCCGCCGTGTAAACACCGAAGGGTGATTCCATACTCAGGTTGCCAGCCGCCAGCACATCGAGGTCACCGGTGCCGGTGCGCAGTACGCTGAACATCTGCGTATGCGTCGACACCGTGGTGCCGCCGACATTGGGCAGGCACCAATTGGGGTCAATGTCGCACCAGAACAAATCGCCTTCGGAAACCGGGGTGCCAGTCGGCATGCCCAACACGTTGCCATCCGCCCAGAGGAACTTGGCCGGCGCGACACAGACACCAGGAATGTAATCGCACCAGAACATTTCATCTTCCTTGACCACCTCCCCGGCAGGGAACCCCAACGCATTGTCGACCGCCCAGGTGGTGTCGAGCGCTTTCGTGGTGACGAGCATGCCGTAATGCGTATCCGCCAGGCGCAAATGACCTTCGCTGGTCAGCGGTTTCACGGTGCGGCTGTCGGCAGCGTCAAGGTCTGCCCCGGCAACCACGCGCATCGACCAAGACGTGCTGCCCGACGGCAGCATGCTCGCCAAGGCCCAGTTGCGTCCCTGTTGCGTGCCGTTCAACGGACGCAAATCGATGTACGCCGTGCCGTCGGCCAGCACCACGTCAGTCATTGATGGAATCAGCGAGCCGCGCAACAACGCCAGTTCGGTGCTTAATTTCACCCCGACGATCTGGTTATCGGCAAACGTGCCCGGCAACGGCACGCCTTTTGGCCACAGCATCGCCTGCATGTCTGTGGCGGCGTTCAACCGGGTTCCGGCCCCGAGACGGCTGCCGGCCGGCAAGGTCACGGTGTCGTTGAGCACGGTGCCGGCGGCGTACAACAGGTTGCCGGCGGCATCATGCACCGCCCCCGCCAACACCGTGCCGGCGGTCATTGTGTAAAGCCCGGCGAGAATGCCCTGGGTTGGCAGCAGCGTGCCGCTGGCCAGCGTCGCGCCCTGTATCGGCAAGTCGTAATTGAGGGTCGTGCCGACCGGAAACAAAGTGCCTGCTGCCAGCGTCACCCCGGCACCGGGAACGATCAAGTCGCCACCGAAGGGCTGGATGCCCGGCACCAGTTTCCACCCGGCGTCGTCCACGGTTTCCGGTGGCGGTGCGAAGCCATCGTTGATGCTGCCGTAAATATCCAGATTGCCACCCGCGCGGATCAGCAGGCTGCCGGATTCTCCCGAACCATAAACGGCGGTTTTTGGCGTGTGTGGATTGAGGCTGGCATAGCGATAACCGGACAAATCCAGATCGCCTTGGACCACCAGATCGCCGTCGGCGGTTTTGCTGGCGATCTCTACGCCAGGGCGCACATGGAAAGCGTCGGCATAGGTGGAATTGTTCAGCCCGGCCAGTTTGCCCTGAAGCAATTGGCTGTTGCCCAGCGCGGCATCGATGAATGCAGTGCTGTCGCCATGGATACCGTCCAGATAAGCCTGATCGATCACCTGATACGGGCGTCCGCTGACCGCCGCATCGGTGCCGTCGGCAGCATCGGTGTAGCGCCGCATGGCATTCAGGCCGATGGAACGCGCGCCCTGAATATTCAGCACGCCACCGGCATCGATGGCAATGTCGCCTGCGCCGACACGCGGGGCATTGAGCTCCAGCGTACCGCGCGGCAAACCGTCGTTCTGACCGGCTGCGCTGCCCACCGGAGCGTCGGTGCCATGGCGCAAATCGATCCGTGCGCCTGACGCCAGCGTCAGCAGACCATCACCGGAATCGAGTTCGACCATCGCGCGGTTGGGGGCATCGATGATCTTGCCGTAGCTGTCGACGCGCAGCACGCGACCATGGGCATCGAGCAAGGCATTGCCAGCCAGAGTCAGACCGTTATTGGCGGACAGACGAATGCTGCCGACCCGCTCGCCACTGGCGTCGATCAGTCCGGCGACGGTCAGACTGCCGTTGTCCACCGAGACGTTGACCTCACCGGCCTTGAGCCCCTCGCCAATCTGCAGATCGCCCTGCTTAAGCTGGAAGCTGCGGCTGCCGAACACCTGGCCGGCGTTCAGGCGCTGGTTCAACGCAGCGAAGTCCTGGCTCAAATTGTCGCCCAGTCGTTGTGCGCGAATGTCTACGCCACCGGCCTTGTACGGCACCAGCGTGCCACCGGCATCGTAATAACCGCTGCTGGCGCCACGGATCTCGCCTTGCAAGTCGACCACACCCGCGTCCGCTGCCAGCGCCACCGCACTGAGATGGCCGGCCTGATTGTTGCGCGCCGAAAGGTCGATACGCGAACCGGCGGCCTGGCGGATATTGCCGTCGCTGCTGTACAGCGCTACATCGCCGCCCCAGCTGTATTTGCTGATGTCATTGAATGGTAAGGTGCGCCCGGCCAGGTCCAGCTGTGCCGCGGCGGTCAGGGTCAGATCGTTTTGCGCCTTGACCACCAGTTTGCCGCTGGCCAGCGCAATGCGACCGTCGAGCACCACATTGCGCCCGTCAAGCGTCAACTCCGCACCCAAGGCATTGGCCACCGCAGCATTCGCACCGCCACTCACCGTCAGGTTGCCCCCCGCCTTGAGCAGATTGACTGACGCCGCTTCACCGGTGAGCAACGGCGTGCGCAGATTGAGGTCGCCGCCGCTGTAGGCATAACCCGTCAGAGGATCGTAAGCCCCCTGCGTCTGGTACACCGCGAGGCTGCCCTTGTGGTTGGCGGTGATGCGCTCGCTGGCGGTGAGATTGACGGTGGCAAAGCCCAACGCCAACCGGTTGTTCTGATCCAGGCCGTTGGGCTGCGGATTCGGGCCATAACCGAACTCGATGCGTTGCGCCTGAATGTCCAGCGTGCCGCTCCCCGTTCCCGCCCCGCCGCTGGCCACCGCACCCGGCGCCTGGGTCGCACCGCTCCAGATCAGATTGGCAGTGCGAATGGTCGCCACGTCACCGGCCTGGCCCAGGCCATAGATGGCAGGCGTGGAGAGCGCCAGATTCTGCAAGCGACTGACGCCGGTCTGTGGATCGAGCGTATCGAGGCTGACATTACCGTAGAAATTGAACGCATCGCGGGTGGTCAGGCTCAGGGTTTCCAACGCCGGCGCACCGAACTGCGTGTCGCCGCGCAACAGACGGTCCAGAACGTTCTGGTTCAGGTTCAAACCACTCGGAACGTTCCCCGCCGCCGCGATCGCTTCAGCGCTACCGGCGTTGATCGCACCGACCGCCAGAGCAAGGTGACGGCTACCAAATCGTACGGCCTCGTTGAGTTCGAACCGGTTATCGGTGGCGGCGCTGATGCTGCCATTGGAATACAGCACAGACGGCTGGGTGCACGGCTGTGCTGCGCACGTGCCGATGCGGATACTGCCGGCCCCATCAACACTGTTCCCGACCGTCGGCGCGAGGACATTGGTCCAGCCGTTGGACACGACCAGCAGGCTGGCGGCGCCCGGTTGGTAAATGAAACCGTCGTTCGAGTCGAAAGGTGCTTTGCCCAGGCCAAGCGTGTTAATACCCGCCCCCGCTTCGACGGTGATACCGCCGCTGGTGGTGGTCGTGCGTATCAGCACCTCGGGCGCAGACAACACCGCACCGCTACGCAAAGCAATGTCGGACGCATTACCGTCAAACCGTATGAAGTTACCCGCCGTGCCGTACTCGACTGTCGGCGTCGCGCCGAGGCTCAGGCGACCGGCACCGAGGCGATTGAGGCTGTCGGCGTACACCGAAACGCCGCCGAAGTCTGGGGTGTGGGACTGTCCTTGACCGAGCACTTCCAGCTGCGTGGCTGACACGCTCGCCGTGCCGGCAACGCCGCCTGCACCGGGCGCAAACATGGCCTTGCCCTGGAAATTCATGCCGATGTCGTATTGATCGTCGGCAGTCAGTTTGAATATCAGCGACTTCGCATCCATCGGCGCCAAGGCCCGTGGCACACCCCGACGGGTTGCATCGCTCTGGATGAACTGGGTGAAGCTGGTTTCGTTGTACTGCGAATAGCGGCGCAGAACCTCGGCCGAGGTCAGGATCACCTGGCTCGGCAGACTGTCGCGCAAACCGCTGTTGGCAATTGACATCACCCCCGCACTGGACCAGGACCCGTTGCGCATTTTCAGCGCACCGGTGGTCATGCCTGGAGTTGCCTGTCCATTGACCTCGACCCGGAACGCGCCGGGCAACAAGGCAAAGGTTGAAGGCAGCAAGGTGTAGGTTCCGGCGGCCAGGCCAGGTACACCGGCGCCGACGGTGATTTGTTCGCCAAGACGTGGATCGCTCGCACCCGCCTCGGCAAGTGCCGGAGCAAAAGCACTTTGGTTGCCCGGCACGATGGCGTACACCGGATTACTGCCAAGCGCTGGAAAGCTGAACGTGCCATCAGCAGCGTTACGCACCAGCGGATTGAATCGGGCATCGGTGGAACCGCCGCGCCCGGAAACGAAACCTGCGCCGCGCAGATCACCGCCGCCCGACAAATCAATCAACGCGTCGCTTTGTACATCGACGTACTGCCCGGTGAGGATCACGCCATCCAGAGCGCCGGCGATGCCGTGCAACGCCACGGATTTGCCGTTGTAGCGATAGTCGATGCCGTCGGTGGTGCCGCCATAGGGCATGACCAGACCCGCGCCGCTGACCGATGTGACACTCCCTGGCAACAGATGCAGCTCCCGGGTTTTGCCCAGCGAGTTCTCCCCCAACTGGATCAACCCCAACGGGGCGCGAATGACGCCGCCCTGCTCGATATTCCCGGCCACCAGCAACAGGCTGCCGAACGCGGAATACGGCAAGGCCTGCGGTGCTTCGCCATGGCCGCTGATGCGCAATGTGCGGGCATCTTCGGCGATCGGGACAGGGCCCTGATAACCGACCCGGACATCGGCCGACACCCCGGTAGCGGGATATATCTGCGCCGCGCGCAAATTGAGGTCACCGGCTGTCCACAAGCGCGAGCTGCGCTCGTTGTCGTTCGGTGCGAGAAACCGCATGTCGCCACGACTGTCGAGAGTGACCTGATCGAAACCTCGACGGACGACAGCAAGGGCCGGCGCGCCGAGCTGCGCAAGCGTGCCTTCGGCGCCGAACGACAAAGTGTTGCTCAGATCGAGCAAATCAGCGGTGGCGGTGAATCGAGCGTTCGATACCTGTGTGGTCGGGGTGGCCAGCACCCGTGGACGCATGCTGATATCCGACGACAAGTAAAAACCCAGCCCCGACAAACGCATGTTCGGCGCGGCCAGATTGACCCGCGTCGTATCGCGGGCGGCCTGCGCCAGCGAGATCGAGCCGGCGTACACATTCAGGCTTTGATTCATGCGCAGATCGACATCATCGGCGAACGTCAGCAAGCCGTTACTCATCAGGCTCAGGTGATCGAAGCCAGCCGACATCAAGCGCTCCGCACTCAACCGGGTCTGCCCGTAACGCAGTTGCGCAGCACCTTCACCGGCTTGCAGATCGGCTGGCAGCAGTAATCCATCCGCGCGTTGGCTGATGATCATTTCGCGGGGCACACGCACTTCGTTGCTCGCCAGATTCATCTGGTAGAGCGGCGCGTCCTGGACAATCTCCAGACGCCCACCCGAGGCACCGATGCCGCCCGCTGCAGCCTTCAGCTGGCCGTCGAGAAACACGCCATTGTATGAGCTCAAGGCAATGCGCCCGCCATCGGTGGCGACGTCAGTCATTCCGAGCCCGGCGAGGTCCAGGACTGCGTGCGTGCCGGAAGCGTCCAGCCGCGCGCCGTCGCGCACGATCACGTAGGCGTCGGCTGACGTCGCGGTGAGTTTCTTCGAATCGATCTCGCCACCGAGAATAATGCTGCCGCCCTTGCCGACCTGACCGTACACCCGACCCAACGCATCCACGGCGGTATAAGCGCGACCGGCAACATCCAGCACCGCGTCTTCGCCGATCCAGATCGAACGGTTGTGGGCCTGCGGGTCGGCGTTCTGCAGCTTGGTCGCGACGTCCAGCGAGCCAAACTGTTGCTGACGAATATCGAGGGTGCCGCCCCAGGCGTGCAGTTGCCCGTCGACCGTGATTTGTCCGGCACCGCGCAGATTAATGCGCTGCCCTGGGTCGACGCTGATCCGTGCACCGTGGCCGATCGATAGCGGACTGCTCGCCGGGTCAATCAGCGCCAGATCGCTGGCACCGGCCTGGAGCGCCAGACTGGCGCCGCCACGCAGGGTCAGAACACCTTTGGCCGGGTTTTCCTGAAACAGCGTCGGGGTCCACGATTCGAGGGCCGCACGCGGATCGACGCCGCTGGCCTGGTTCGGCGCCACATCGCGGAAACGATAAACCGGCATCACCACATCGACCTGAGCGCCGGCAGCGACTTCCAGCCCATTCAGGCCGGTGACGCTATAACGGGCAAAACCTGTGCTGAACAGACTCGGGGCCAGATGCAGCGCGTTGTCGGCAAGGGCCACGCCGGTTCCACCGATCACAACCTTGCCGGACTGAATCGTCAGACTGCCGCCCCCGGTTACACCGTAGCCACGCACGTCGCCATCAAGGATCACCTGTGACGGCGTCGCGCTTGTCAGCGGCGTCGACTCCACGGTCACGTCGCCACCCTTGCCGCCGCGCGTCTTGCCATTGGCCAACAGCGCCCCGCCGGACGACACGTCAAGCAGACTGCCACTGCCCAGGCTGACCTTGCCGGTACTGCGCAGCGACACCACACCGCCATTGAGGTAGGCCAGACTGTTGACGTCGTCCGGGTCGGTGCCCAGATTGCTCCACAGACCGCGAGCATCGAGTTGCGCATTCCTGGCCACCGTGACCCCGACAGGCGTCCCGGCTGGCGTTGTCAATCCGGGGTTACCCGTCAAAACATCACCCAGATTCAGGCTGCCACCGCGCGCCGTCAGGTTCGCATTGACCTGCACTTGCGGCCCGAACAGGGTGATGTCGCCACCTGAATCAACTGCCACAGCCTGATCGATGACAATGGATTTCGCGGCGGCGATTTTCAACGCACCGAGTTGAAAGCCGTTGAGCAGATCGCTGTCGAGAAACAGTTTACCGAGCCGTTCCTGCGCCACGGCATCCGCCAGGCCGGGCGTTGTGAGCGCCGCCGCAGGGTTTGCGCCGATCTGCACTTGATTCAATAGCGCATCGAGCTGGTATTGCAGGCCACCGGCAGTCGCCGACCAGGCCGGATCGTATTGCCCCACGATCAACTGGGCCCGGCGCGCCCGCGCGGTCTGACTCTGCTCATAGCCATCAAGCACCGCGCGGGGGGCTTGGGTCTGGCGATCGCCCTGGAACACGTCGCCGAAAATCTGCCCATCGACCATCGCGTTACGGGTGCCAATCACCAATTGACCTGCGTCGCGGCCGACGGTGTAGCCCGACTCCTGGCGCGACGTCGGTGCAATCAGCGGATTATAGAAAATCTGCGTCTGGCCCCAACGCTCGCTGCTGTCTTCATAGCCTTTATACAACCCGGTATAGAGCAGATCCCCCGGTGCCCGCGAGACTTCGTACAAACGTCCATCAGCCCCTCGTAACCAGCTCTGACGGATCTCGCCGCTCTGCACGTCAAGGGTGCCACCCGACAAATTGATCAGCGAACCTTTCTCGGTGACCACGTCATTGCCGGAAAAATTCACGCTGCCGCCCTGCGCCATCCACTCGCCGATCGTGTGCCCCTGAGTGCCCAGATAACCGCCGACTTCGAGCAAACCGCCAGCGGTGTACCAGCGGTCGGTGGCATAGCCGTTGGTGCCGGCCGGCACGTACACCAGTTCGCGGACATCGACCCAGATATCGTTACTGTTGAGCGCGCCACCTTCGCGATTGACCGGTGCATCGCGTTGCTCGTTGCCCTGCACGTTGATCTTGATGTTGTTGGCTTCCATCGCCACTTTCACCCCGACAGCGCCAGCCACATCGATCAAAGCGCCATCAAGGACCAGGCTGCGACGCCCCGCCGATACCGCGACCTGGCCACCGGTGGCGAGGGTGATCGAACCGTTTTGAAATTCGACGCTGCCGCCACTGCCGATCTCGATGCGCGACTGATCACCCCGGATTCGGTTGTTGGCACTGACAGCCTGTAGCGATGCGTCACGCTGACTGTCGAGCGCGGTGAGGTCGCTGCTGTCGAGCATGATCGCGGTGACGCTGCCCTGAGCGAGCGTGACGCTGCCGTCGCTGTCGCTCGTGGGGTTGAGCAAGTGCACAGTGCCGCGCGTGGCCACCGAGGTGCTCGCCAGCAATACACCGTTTTGCAGCACTTCATGGCCGGTCAGGGTGATGTCGCCAGTGGCGGCCTGGATCAGGCCATTGTTGCTGACCTTGCCGGCCACGGCGCCGGCCTTGAAACCCGGTGTAACTTCGTTGCCGAAGGTCGTGGACACCGCGTTGCCATCGGTCCCTGAACCCTTGCGGATGTAAAAGCGGTCGCCTGCACCGAGTAGCGTCTGGCCTTTGGGGGTGCTGATGTTGCCATCGTTCTGCACCTCGTTGCCCAGCAGCAAGGCGTAGCCACCCGCGTCCGTCGACGCCTTGGGTGAATGGGTCTGGATACTGGCGCCACGTTCCACCAGCACCTTGCCCGCCGCGTCAGTGAAGGTCGGCTGGGTGGCGCTGCTGTCGAAGTACAGGCCCCGGTCGCGGAACTGGATATCGGTGATGTTGGCCGCGGCGGCCACCAGATTGCGCACGTTCACCTGGCTGCTGCCACTGAACACGATGCCGTTGCGGTTGATCAGCATCACCGTGCCGTCGCCTTTGATCTGGCCCTGGATCTGACTGGCGCGCGCGTTCGGATCGTTGACCCGGTTGAGTACCGCCCAGCTGGACTGCTGAGCGAATTCGACCGTGGTGTTGCGGCCGACGTTGAAGGTTTCCCAGTTGAGAATTGCCTTGTCGGCGGTTTGCTCGATTGTCACCGTGGTCTTGCCATCAGCCTGAGTCTGCTGCGGCCCCTTGGCGTTCAGCCAGCCCTGGGTGAGGCTGTTGTCGACCTTCAACCCGCCCTCACCCAAGCCATCCGGCACGGTTTGCACACTGCCCAACGCCACCGCACGCCCGGCCGCCTGAGCCGCCTGTTGCGCGGCGATCGCCGCCACGGTGTTGTTGAGCGTCTGCAGTGAACGCTGCAACTGCTGGTTGGCTTTCTGTTGCTGCGCCAGCGGCGGCGTCATCCCCGGCAGCCCTCCCATACTCGGCCGCGCTGCCGCCGCTTGTTGTGCGGCGCCCTTGGCGGCAAACCAGCTGGAACTGAACGCCGTTTGCGCCTGCGCACTGCCCGCCACCAGACAGAGCGCCACCGCGTGCGCCAACGGCTTGAGCAGCCACAAGGCCGGTTCGGCGGCCTCACGCTTGAGAATCTGGGCACGGGTACTGCGACGGGATGGGCGAGCGAGCATCACTACAAGATCCTTTTTGATTGCCACATAAAGCTGCAGGCCGGCAAAAACCTGCTGTCAGGACATAGGCCGTTGGCGAGGGGCGAGACCGAACGGATGTCACACAAACTTCATGATTGAGGTGTAACTGCGTGGTGCAGGGGAACTGGCGGCCGTTGAGATGCCGCCAAAAAAAATGGCAGCCCCAAGGGACTGCCATTCCTGTTGCGGCTTACAAAGTGATGCTTACAAAGGACGACCCACAGCGTTGCACACGCTGGCGTTGTTGATGTCCAGGTTGTTGCCCGTGGTGTTGGTGATGAAGTTGGCGGTCACAGCGTTTTTCCAGTTGGTTGGAACCGGAATGAAACCGTGAGCAGCGGTGGCTACGGCGTTGCCCGGAGTGCTGTAGTGCTGGGTCAGGAACGCTTTGACATCAGCGGCCACGGCTGCATCCTTGTAGCACTGGCCGAAGATGAAGTTGGTGTAAGCCGCCATGGCGTAACCGCTGGATGGATTGGCAACCACAGGGGACCACTGCGCCGGGTTGGCCGCGTTGGTTGGCAACGGAGCCGAAGCCAGAGCAGTGTTGACGTTGGCGCTGGTTGGCTGAACGCCGTTGATGCGGGCAACCACAGCGTTGCTCGCAGCGTTGACACCGTCCGGACCGACGTAACCGATCGAGCCGTCAACCGCGTTCACGGCCGTAGCAACGTCAGCAGTGTTGGCCACCCCTACCCAGTTCGACGGCAGGGCCGAACCTGCTGGCAGACGAGCGTTGGTGAAGGTGGTGTTAACGGCGAACTTGGTCGGGCAGACCGAGTTCAGGTGACGGCTGAGGATTTCGGTGGTGCCGCTCGAAGTCGAGCGATAAACCACGCGAATGGCGGTGGTATCAGCGGTGCCCAACAACTGGCCCCAGGTGGTCTTGGCGCCCGACAATGCATCGCACAGCTGAGCGCTGGTGAGGTTGAGGGTGGTGTTGCCGGCTTTTTTGTACGGAATGGCAACCGAAGTGGCCACCGATGGCAGCTGGATCAACGGGCCGTACGAACCGCCGAAGTTGGTGTTGTAGGTGCTGAGTTCCGCAGCGCTGAGGATCGAGTCGCTGGCGGCGAAGTGCACAGTACCGGTGGTGCTGAACTGGGCAGCGTTGTTGGTCAGGAAAGCGCTTTTGCCGATGCCGCTACCGGTCACGGCGTAGCTGAAGTTGGCAGGCAGGATGCTGTTGGCAGAACCTTTGTACAGTGCGGCAGGCAGGGAAGCACCGCCACCGGTTACGGCCATGGCCTGGGCGGAAGCCAGAGCGGCGACGGTCAGTGAGGCGGCGATCAGAGTGCGCTTGAACATGAAGAATCTCCTTTTCAACGAGGTTTGGAACACAGGTTTCGGAAGGCTTGCATGACACTGGGAGGGTCCACCGAAGTGGAGCCGCAGGGAGAAATTCGCAGCTTCCGGTGACAGATAAAGGAAAAAACCTCGGGAGCTGAGGAGGGATTTTTGTGCGGATTTCTCGGGTGTTTACGGTGATCGGCAGGCGCTCTGAGTCAAGCATTTCGATCAATCGGGCTGGAGCCGGTGAAGGGTGGTTGCAGATGACAGAATGGAGAACCCGAGGATGGCCGGATCGGGACTCGGGTGGTGCTGAGGCTGGTGAAAAATATTTGAGTTTTGTGTTGTCCGCACTGGCGCCTTCGCGAGCAGGCTCACTCCTACAGGGGAATGCATTTCAAATTGTAGGAGTGAGCCTGCTCGCGATAGCGCCAGCCCAGCCACCACCCATTCGGCCTATTGCACGAGTTGGTTGATCTCAATAATCGGCAACAACACCGCCATCACAATCACCAGCACCACCCCACCCATCACCACAATCATCAATGGCTCGAGCAGCGCAGTCATGCCCATCGCCCGCCGTTCGATATCCCGCGACAAGGTCTGCGCCGCCCGCTCGAGCATCGGCGGCAACGAGCCGGTTTTTTCGCCGCTGGCGATCAGGTGGATCAGCACTGGCGGGAACACATTTTCCACGCGCAACGCGGCCGCCAGATTCACCCCCTCGCGCACCTTGGCCGTGGCCTCGCTGACGCTCAGGCTCAAGCGGTCATTGGACAGCGTCTGCCGCGCTGCCTCCAGGGCGCGCAACAACGGCACCCCGGCGCCGCCGAGAATCGCTAGCGTCGAGGCGAAGCGCGCGGTGTTCAGCCCGAGAATGAAACGCCCGAACAGCGGCAACTTCAGCACCCGGTGATGCCAGCTCAAGCGCGCCGCCGGATTGCGCAAGTACAACCGCCAGCTCCAGAACGCCCCGGCCATGAGCGCCGCGCACAACCAACCCCACGCACGGATGAAATCACTGGCGGTGAGCATCGCCAACGTCAGACCGGGCAAATCCTGCCGCGCCTGGGAAAACGCACTGACCACCTGCGGCACCACATAGCTGAGCAGGAAAATCACAATGCCGATCGACACCAGCCCGACCACGCCGGGATAGATGAACGCCGTGAGAATCTTGCCGCGCAGGTTGTTGCGCTCCTCGATGTAATCGGCCAGCCGCTCCATCACCTGGGCCAAGTCGCCGGACTCTTCGCCAGCGGCAATCAGCGCGCGGTAAATCTCGGGAAAATCCCGAGGCCGCGACGCCAGCGATTCAGCCAGACGCATGCCGCTGCGCACATCGCTACGCACGGCACTGAGGGTCTGGGCGATGTGCTTTTTCTCGGCTTGCTCGACCGTTGCACTCAGCGCGGCTTCAAGCGGCAGACTGGCGCCGAGCAGGCTCGCCAATTGCCGCGTGGCCCAGGCCAGATCGTTGTCCGACAGCCGCGCGCTGAACAAACCGCCGCCGGCCTGCCGAGCGACATTGCTTTCTTCGTGCACCGACAGCGCCGTCAGGCCACGTCCGCGCAAGGCACTGAACGCCGCGCTCTGGCTGTCGGCCTCAAGGTGCCCGGACTCAATCTTTCCGCTCGCGTCGGCGGCTTCAAAACGATAGCGATTCATCAGGCGTCCCGTGTCACGCGAAGGATTTCTTCCGGCGCGGTGGCACCGCTGCGAATCCAGCGTTCACCGTCCTCACGCAGGCTGAACATTCCTGCTTTGGCGGCAGCGGCGCGCAAAGCCTGCTCCCCTGCCCCTTGATGAATCAGCGTGCGGATGTCGTCGTCGATGCAGAACAATTCGTGAATGCCGGTGCGACCGCTGTAACCCGTTTGATTACACGCCGCGCAGCCGACCGGACGCCATGTGCCGGGCGTGGCCGGGTCTTCCTGTTTGCACTGATTGCACAGGCGCCGCACCAGGCGCTGCGCAAGTACACCGAGCATCGATGAGGCCAGCAGAAACGGCTCAACGCCCATGTCGACCAGACGGTTGACCGCCGACACCGCATCGTTGGTGTGCAGCGTCGCCAGTACCAAGTGACCGGTCAGCGAGGCCTGCACGGCGATTTGTGCGGTTTCCAGATCGCGGATCTCACCGATCATGATGATGTCCGGGTCCTGACGCAGAATCGCCCGCAGCGCCAAGGCAAAGGTCATGTCGATCTTGGCGTTGACCTGAATCTGGCTGATGCCCGGCAAATCGTATTCCACCGGGTCTTCCACGGTGAGGATATTGCTGGTACTCGCGTCCAGCCGCGCCAGCGCGGCATAGAGGCTGGTGGTCTTGCCGCTGCCGGTCGGGCCGGTGACCAGCACGATGCCGTGGGGCTGGCGGATCAGATGATCGAGTTTGGCCAGTACCTGCGCGTCCATGCCCAGGGTCTCCAGTTGCAGGCGTCCGGCCTGCTTGTCGAGCAGGCGCATCACCACGCGTTCGCCATGCCCGGTCGGCACCGTCGAGACGCGAATATCGATCGGCCGCCCCGCTACGCGCAAAGCGATGCGACCGTCCTGCGGCAAGCGTTTTTCGGCGATATCGAGCTGCGCCATGATCTTGATCCGCGACACCAGCGCACCGTGCAAGGCCTTGCGCGGCGAGACCACATCGCGCAGGGTACCGTCGACGCGGTAGCGCACCACCGAATGGGTTTCAAACGGCTCGATGTGAATGTCGCTGGCCTCGTCGCGCGCAGCCTGAGTCAGCAAGGCGTTGATCATGCGAATCACCGGCGCACCGTCCTGGGTGTCGAGCAGGTCGGTGATTTCCGGCATGTCCTGCATCAGGCGGTCGAGGTCGACTTCGTTTTCAGCGGCACCCACCACCGCCGCCGCACTGCCGGTGTCGGCGTACGCAGCGGCGAGCAAACCGTCGAGCTCGTCATCGCGCACGCGCTTGATCTGCGCCGCACCAAACTGCCGGCGCACCTCGCTGATCGACCAGCCGGGCGTCGACGGGCACACCGTCAGCACGCCATCGCGTAACAGAACGCGCTGCGCCTTGGCCCAGGCGTAAGGCAATGCACTCATCGTCCATCCTCCACACAATCCACCGTGGCAATGGGATCCCCTGTGGCAATGCGATCCCCTGTGGCGAGGGGATTTATCCCCGTTGGGCTGCGAAGCAGACCCAAAACTTGAGAACCGGTTTCTATAGGTAAATCGCGTATGCCCGGTTTACGACTGCTGCGCAGCCGAGCGGGGATAAATCCCCTCGCCACAGTCATCATCTCAGTCAAAACCGGGTGCTCCCTTCAATCGGTACCGCTTTGATGGTGGCGCGTGGGCCGGTGGACGGGAGTGGCACGCCCTGCGCCGACGTCGGCAATTGCGGCGCCTGCATGTCCGGCATCGCCCAACTGCGCTCTGGCTGTAACCGGCCTTGGGCGCGGCGCATGAAGTCGTAGCGGTTGAGGGTGATGCTGCGCCCCGCGTCGCTGTCGCGGATGATGTACGGGCGCAGAAACACCATCAGGTTGGTCTTGGTGGTCGCCCGGCGTTCGTTGCGAAACAGCGCGCCGATTCCCGGAATCGTCGACAGCCACGGCACCGCGTCGTTGCTCTGGCTGTAACCGTCCTGGAGCAAACCGCCAAGCACCATGATCTGGCCGTCGTCGAGCAGAATGCTGGTGTCGATCGCACGTTTGTTGGTGACGATGCCCGCCGAGGTCACGCTGTTGGACGCGCGCTCATCAATGCTGCTGACTTCCTGATAAATATCCAGCTTGACCGTCCCGCCCTCTGAAATCTGCGGGCGCACATTGAGCTTCAGGCCCACCTCCTCGCGCGTCACAGTCTGGAACGGGTTGTTGCTGGTGCCCCCGCCGCCGGTGACGTAGCTGCCGCTGACAAACGGAATGGTCTGGCCGACAAAAATGCTCGCCGCTTCGTTGTCCAGCGTGAGCAGGTTCGGCGTCGACAGCACGTTGGTGCCGCCCTTGCTCTTCAGCGCCCGAGCCAACACTTTCAAATCCAGAATCTTGCCGATGCCGGGGATGTCGACGGTGCCGTTGACGTAACCGAGGTTCAACCCATGCGGCAGTACGTCGATGCTGGTTTTGCCATTGGTATTAAGACCCGAGCCGCCGAGATTGGCGCCACCGATCACGCCTTTGCCGCCAAGATTGCCGGTCTGCCATTGCACGCCGAATTCGCTGGCATCATCCTCGCCGACTTCGACGATCAGGCTTTCGATCACCACTTGCGCGCGGCGCTGGTCGAGCAAGTCGATGACTTCACGCAAGTTGCGATACAGCGGCTCCGGCGCAGAGATCAGCAAAGTGTTGGTGGTGGCATCGGCCTGAATCGTCACACCGCCAGCGCTGAAGGCAACGTTCTGTTCGCTGCTCTGCGTACCACCACTGCTGGCCGCGCCGCCATTGCCCTGCGCATAGCTGCCGCCGGTTCCGCCGCTGCCAGTCGTCGTTGAAGTGCCGGTGCTCGGCGTAGCGCTCTGGCCGTTCTGCCCGGCACTGCCGCCAGTGCTGCTGCCCATCGCGCTGAGCACCGAGCGCGCCGTGTCGCTGCTGCCGTTGTCACTCTCGCCGGTGAGCAAACCGCGCAAGGCTTGCGCCAGTTTCGCCGCCTGCGCATTGCGCAAATAAACCACATGCAGATTGCTCGGATTGCTCTGCGCGTTGTCGAGTTTGTAGATGAGGTTGCGCGCCAGCTCGGTACGCTCGGGGCTGCCGGCGCGGATAATGATGGTGTTCGAGCGTGGGTCGCCAATCACCGCGATTTTCTGCGTCGGGTCGTTGCCCGGCGCATCGAGCAGATCGGCGACCATCGGCGCGATGTCGGCGGCAATGCCGTTCTGGATCTGCACCACATCGGTGTCGATCGCACTCGGCGTGTCGATGCTCTCGATCAACTGTGCAACTCGAGTGAGGTTCTCGGCGTAGTCGGTGATCACCACAGTGTTGTTGCCCGGGTAAGCGTTGATCGGGTTGTTCGGCGAAACGATCGGACGCAGCACCGGAATCAGGTTCACCGCGTTCTCGTATTGCAGGCGAAACGTGCGCGTGAGCATGCCGTTGCCGGCCGGTTTGTCGGCGCTGTAGATCGGCCCGCCAAGCAGTTTGGCGTCGGCTTCGGGAACGACCTGAGCGACGCCGCCCACATCAACCACGCTGAAACCTTGCATGCGCAGCGCCGCGAGCAGCATGTCGTAGGCCTGCCGCGCTGGCACCTGACCTTCCGACACCAGCGTCAGCGTGCCCTTGACCCGTGGATCGACGAGAAATTGCTGCCCGGTGGCCCGCGACAGTGCACGCACCACCGCTTGAATATCGGCATCGACAAAATTCAGCGTCACCGGTTGCTCGCCCAACGGATTGCGGGCGACTGCGTTGCTCGGCGCCGCAGCACCACCGCGTCCACGCTGACTGATGTTGTGCAATTGCTTGGGCGCCGGTCGCGCCTGGGCCTGCGCCCGCTCGCGATCGGCCACCGCATCGCCGCTGCGCTGGGTGTTGGCCAACGGCCGACCGAGTTCACTGTCGACCAGCAGCGGCGGCTGATTCTGCGGCGCCGTGGTGCTGTTGCACGCGCTCAACGCCATCAGCAACAACGGCAGCGCCAGACGTGCCGGTTTGCAGCGTGACTCCTTCATGAAGCTTCCTTAGCGCCCTGCGCCTGATCCATGCGAACGGTGCCTGACAATGTGCCGGCGGTGACTTCGGTCGAGGCTTCGCCGGCGCGTTGCAGGCGCGCCTCGACCACGTGCAGAGAAAGTTGCGACGGCGTGCTTAACAGCCAGTCGAGCACGGCATCGGCCGGTGCGGCATCGAAGGTCAGCTGCCACGCGCCGGCCTCCCCGGCCTGTAATTGATAGTGCCCAGTCAGGCCGCCGGCCTGCAGCGTCTGCTCTAGCGATTGCGCCACGCTTTGCCCGTCCGGGCGCACGCTGACTTCTCGCAGCAACACTTCCAGCGCTTCGGCCTGAGCGCGCAACTTGGGGGTTTCGGCTTGCCAATAAGCAATTTTCTTCAACGGCGGCTGAATCAGCGCGACCCACAGCAACAGGGCCACCAGCGCTACGGCCATGCCGCCGACCATGCGTTTTTCCCGCAGCGCCAGCGGTTGCCAGCGGGCCTGCAACTGAGCGTTAACCCGTTGCCACTTGGCGCGGTATGTCGCCAGCGTCGCCCTATTCATCTTCTGCTCCGCTGCTGTCGTCGTTGTCGCTCGGGGTGGCTTCACTGGCCGGGCGCAACGTCCAGCCTGCTTCGTCGGCGGTGACGCTGATGCCGGCCTGCGCCAGGGTGCTTTGCCACGTCTGATCGTTGCCGCCACGGCGCGCATCGCTGAGCAAACCGAGTTGCAACGTACCGTCGACAAACGCCAACCGCTCGACACTGCCGGCCATAGACGGCATGCCGCTGCCGGCCTGTAACACCAGACGGTTGAAGGTCTGCGCCGGATCATCCGCCGCGCCCTTCTGCCGCACGGCCAATTGCTGACGGGCCTGCTGCAACGGGTTGAGAATCACCGGCAACTCGGGGAACGCCTGTTTCACCCGCAGGCTCATCCGGGCTTTCAATTGCTGACCCTGACTGGCTTCGCGGGCGGCGTACAGGTTCAAACCGATCACCCACACCGCCACGGCCAACGCTGACAAGCCGATCGCCCGGCCCCAGCCGCGATGTTCGGTCTGCTGCTGTTGAACGGCGCCATGCAGACCCCAACCGGGAAGCGGCCCGGTCCAGCGCTGCGCATCGAGCATCGGCAGTTCGGCGTCCATCGGCGGATGATCACCGATCCAGTGCAGCGTGGTGCCCGGTTCCCACACGACACCGGCGAGGCCGTCATCGAACAGCGGCTGCACTCGCGCCACTTGCACGCTGTCGCGCAGCAGCAAATGCCCGTCCTGCACGCACGCCACGCTGCCGGGCAGCACCGGCAAGCTGTACGGCGCCGGGTAGAGACCGCGCAGCGTCAGCCCGGCCTGTTTGAGTAACTGAGCAAACCGCAGCAACTGCTGCCGAGGTGCCCAGGCAATTTGCACCTGCCCGGCCTCGTCCCGAGGGCTGTGTGCGATGTGCATCTCGCGACTGTCACCGAGCATCAAGGCCTGCGCCGCACACTGCACCGCCGCGACCATTTTGTTGGCTGGCAACGGCGGCATATCGAGACTCGCCAACAGGCTGTCGGCCGGGTGGAGAAAACACAGCAGGGGCGGCGATTTCGACCGTTGCCCCAACTCGCCGAGACTGAGCCGTTCTTCGCGGCTGACCTGGCCCTGACGATCCAGCCAGGCGCAGTCCAACTCGCTGTTCAAATCGAGTTCCGCCAGCGGCGGTAATGCAACCTTCAACTGGGTCATACGCCCACCCGCGACCAAATCACTTGCGGCAACCGCTCCTGACTACGATGCAACAACGCCTCAAGCCTGACCCGACGCTGATCCCGCCGCGCCTCGCCGCGCAGACGAAACCAGTCACTGGTGATGCCGACTTTTACGCTGGTCAACTCCAGTTGCGGCATGCGCAAGCGGTTGACGAAATCGCCACGGTTGATAAACCAGCGCCCGGCATCGCGCTCATTGATCAAGGCCTGCGCACGCTCCAGCGACAGCCCCGGCACGTAAGCGGCCAAGACTGGCGCGGTGGCGGTGTTGCCGTTGAGCCACGTCGTCGCAGGAATCACGGTCAGGTATGGCGCCAGTTTGCCCATCACCGCTTCATTGACCCCGTCGACACTGCGCAGATCATCAATGCTGCGCAGCATCGGCAGCGTCGGTTTTTGCGGTTTGCGTGAAGCGTCCGGCGAGGTGATTCGGCCACTGTCAAAACCAGCTTTTGATGTCTCGGCAATCTGCGGATTCAGCAGTCGAGGGTAGGAAGCAATCACCCGTTGGCTGATGCGCTGACTCAGCCCGGCGTTGACCCCGATCAACTCGCACAAGCGCTGAAACGCCGCGACCTGCGCCTCGTCGACCCGCTCGTTGGCCACCAGATTGCGCAAGTTGAACTTGCCCTGCTCATCCTCCAGCCGCCCCTCGAAACCCTGCGCGCTCAAACGTTGCGCCCAAGGCTGATCGAGCCGGGTCAGCGGATCGCGCAGACGTGCGTCCCAGAGCAATTGGCGGCTGATCTCCAGCCCACCCTGCACCACCCAACGCCCCTGCACGCGCTGCTGATCCGCCTCCAGCGCACGGGTCGCCACACTCTGGCGCGTCAACATGCCCGCCGCGATCACCGCCACAACAGCCGCAATCAACAACGCGCTGATAATCGCCATGCCCTGTTGCTTCGCCCCATTGAGCGAACGCGTGTTCATCGCCAGCCTTACAGCTGCCAGGAACCGATATCGGCATTCACACCGTCGCCGTCAGGCTGACCGTCGGCACCGAGGGAAAAGATGTCGATCTCGCCGTTGGCGCCCGGGTTGAGGTACTGATAAGGACGGCCCCACGGGTCATTCGGCAAACGCTCAAGGTACGAACGCCAGTTGCTGTTCTTCGCATCCGCAGGCCGTTCAACCAGCACTTTCAAGCCCTGATTCATGCTCGGGTAAGTGCCGTGGTCGAGGCGATACAACTTCAACGCCTGCATCAACCCACCGATATCCTGCTTCGCCGCCGTCGCCCGCGCCTGATCCGGCCGGTCCAGCACCTTGGGCACCACCATCGCCGCCAAAATCCCCAGAATCACCACGACCACCATGATCTCGATCAGCGTAAAACCCAGCTGCCCGCGCGGTTTGCGCAACGGTTGATGAAGCGGTGTGCACGGTGCGATATCCATCTCGACATTCCCTGACTTGATTCGATTTCGACGCGCAGTGTTGCAAGAAGATATGTCAGGGATGTTGAAAATCCTCGGGTGTTTTGGTCGTCAAGCCGTCAAGGACGGGGGTTAGCGTCGAGCGCTGGGTTTTGGTTTTGGGCCATGTATGCGTGCGCGTTCGCGAGAGGAAGGATTCACCCTGATTGAAGTGCTGGTGGCACTCGCGATCATCGCCGTCGCCATGTCCGCCGCCGTTCGCGTCGCGGGTTTGATGACGCAGAGTAATGGGGTGTTGCGGGATAGATCGATTGCGCTGATTGCGGCGCAGAGTCGGATGGCTGAGTTGCGTCTGGAGGGGCGATTACCGAATGGGATGAAGGCTGTTGAATGTGATCAAGGAAGATTGTTGTTGCGCTGCGAACAGGTGATCGCCAGCGCAGAGAACGGACGGCTGCTCAAGATTGGAATTCAAGTATTCGACCGCAACCAGGATGCGCCGCCGTTGGCCAGACTGGAGACCCTGTTGTCACGGCCGGGAAGCCCCTCACCCTAGCTCTCTCCCGAGGGAGAGGGCTGGGGTGAGGGTGGCTTTTACCCCCCTCCCAGAACAAACATTTCCAAATACTGAGACAGGCCAGAAGCCATCATTGCCCTGACAATGCTATCGTCCCCTCCTTTTTCAAATTTCTGACAGATTATGAATAGCACCAAATCCTCAATCCGGGCGGCGGCTCCCGCGCCAGGCATCCCTGAATCAATGGATACCTGACATGCCCAACACATCGCAGAACGCGAGATTAAAAAAGTTGCTGGCTGTGAGCGAGGCCAGTGTTGAAAGCGCCGAATCCAACACCGACCTATTGAACGTGATCCAAGACTTCGCCTCGTACAATGGCCCGCTCGAATTCGATCGAACACGCGCATGGTGGTTTTTCGGCACTGGCCTTTTATTGATCGCAAGCACTGTGGCCCTCTACTGGTTTGAGAACACCTACAGCGTCGTTTATTTTTTTTACCGGCTGCAACTTGATCCCGACTTTTACGCCATGGTGCCTAGTTTGCTCGGCCTGGTGATTGTCGTTTGGAGTCTGGCATGGATGAATTCCAAATCTGGTCGCTTGCCTTCGCTCAGCAGCAGAATTGCTCAACTGTCGTCCTTCTTTCACAACGGTTTGATCTTCCTGGAAGAAGATTCGGACCGAACCCTCAACAGGCTGGATGCGCAATTTGGTGATTACAGCCGGGGCAACTACAGCCGCAAGTTGGTTGAATCGATTCAGGGTGTATTCACCGGCACGCTGCGCAAAGTCCCGTACACGTACCGCCAGTTGCACTACGTCAACAGACGCACGGTGCACACCACGGTGACCGACAAAGATGGAAACAAAAGAACGGAGACGCGCGTGGTGTACGACCACTACGACCGGTACAGCCTGGTCATCGACTTTCCATGGGTGACCGGTATATCCGTCAGATCTGATGATCAGTCAGAGAACGACTATTCGTGGCCCATGGACACGGCTTCTCTGGATTTCAACAAAGCATTCCGGTTGACGGGCCAGAGCGAGATACTGTGTGCAAAATTCATCAAGCCTTCGACAGTGCTGCACTTGCTGAAGCTATTCGACATTCTCCATCGTCCCAACCTGGAGTTCTCCGACAATGGAAAACTCTGCCTCAGCTTTGCAAACAACGACCTGTTCACGTTCGGTACGGAGTATTCGCTGACTTCACCCAACGAGTTTTACGCAGAAATTGATGCCGGTATCGAACTGCCGCGCCTGATGTCTGTGCTCCAATGGAGCCATGAACTCAGTGAGCTGCACGATGACAACTTCAGCTCCCTTCCTCCTGTAAACCGCCAAGAGAAATAAGCATGGACATTGCACTCATCCTCGTCGCTGTTATCGCTGTCGTCATCGTCATAGTGGGCTTCAGCATCTACAACGGCATCATCGGGGGCCACAATCGAGTACAACGCGCCTGGTCGGACGTTCTCGTTTACGAACGCCAGAAGACCAAAGTGCTCGACCAGCTTCAAAAGGTGCTTGGAGACTTTATGGTTTATGAAGCCAGTCTCCTGGAAAAAATTACCGGCCTGCGCAGCGCGATCAACGCCCTCCCCGCCGGCGCAAACGGCAATGCCCTCGCGACCGTTGAAACCGCCTCGCGGGAGCTGATGGGTGGCTTGCGCATCGCTTTCGAGGCCTACCCTGACCTCAAAGCATCAGAAGCGGCGAACAACATGATGCGTGAAATTGCCGAACAACAAGAGAACGTCGGCGCAGCCATCACCATCTACAACCGCAACGTCGAGCTGTTCAACAACTCCATCGAAATGTTCCCAGGCTCGGTCGTCAATGGCCTGTTCAACAAGAAAACTCGCGTAACACCGTTCTCGGATACCGAAGCTTCACAGGGTTTCTCTTACACACCGAATATCTGAACTGAGTCATGCGCCAAACCATCACCCCCAAGGGTGATGGCTGACCACCTCTCTACTTAACCGGATCTATCGCTGATTTTACCAAGCTCGACGCTGAAAGCAGAAAAGGTGGGGATCTCAGCCTAGTCTACGACTCTGTAATCAGCACCAACCCCTGTGGGAGCGAGCCTGCTCGCGAAAGCGCCAGAACAAACGACAAATCAACCCGCTGGCGCCCCCGCACATCACAACTCGAGAATTTTGCCCGCAAGAGCAAGTCGCGTAGGCTGCTGCTTTTGCACAAACAATATGCACCCGCAAGGACGCACAGGACTGCCCATGAACACGACACAAGACTGGCTGGCACGGTTGGCACGCAATCAAGGACAGCTTTCCCATTATGAAAACTATCGGCGCAACGAGGCGCTGGAGATACTTGCTCACTTCAATAACACCGGCACATGGGCAGACGTGAGCAATCACTCCAACGGCTTCGTCCGGGAAGTCGCTGTGCGAGAACTGTGCAGGCAACCGTCCTCCGAAGCATTAGCAGTGTTGATCGAGCGTCTGAACGATTGGGTCCCTCAGGTTCGCGACTTGGCAGCGGAAGGCCTGAAGCACTACCTGTCTCCAGCGCACACCCAGGCATGGTTATCCGCACTGGAACCCTTGATCGCATTGGCAGCGCAACGCCGGGTCGACCACGCGCAGACACTGTCGACGGTCCGAGCGATGCTGCAATCGGTGGACTGCTGGAATGAGGTCTACGCCGACTTATTGAATCGCCAGGGCAAAGCCGCGCGCTACCTGTTTACGCTTTTGCTTGAAGCCCCCGAGATTCCCGAAACGCTGATACGCAGCGCGTTAGCTCATCGCGAGTTGACCGTACGGTTGATGGCGGTGTCGGCGAGTCTGACATTGCCGGCGACCCAAAGTCTGCCGTTGCTCCTTGACGCCATGTCGAGGCCCGGTGCCAAGATCCGCGTACGCGTGCTTTATGCGCTGCTACCGCTGCTCTCAGATCCAAAACCTGTACTGCGCGAAGCGTTGATAGATGCTTCACCGGCAGTACGTAATCTGGCGCTTTGGGCTGCGCCTCGTAACGATGTTGATGCTCATGCATTCCTGACCGAACGCTTAAGTCAGCCTTTGCCCGCATCGAAACAACATTGGCTGGGCGTGCTCGGGCTCGCTACAGAACTGGCTGTCGATTTGCCAGAGCGATGGCATACACCCGCGCTGCGCTCGACCTATGTGACGGTGCGACAGGCAGCAACACGCTTGCTTCGCGATGATCAACTGCCTGAGCTGTTCGAAGCTCTCAATGATCCATCGGAGAAAGTATTTGCGGTGGCGATAGCGCAACTGGACAAAGTATCGTGGCCTTTGCTGCGCATCGGATTGATGACCAAACTCGATACAGACTGGCACGAGTTAACGTTAAAGCGACGCCGCGCCATTTTTGGTCTGGTCCCGACATGGCAACAACTTGGTTACCTGTTGGAGTGCCTCGACACCGGGCACGCCGGACAAACTTATTGGCTCGGCCAAATCGATGCGTGGTGTGACAGGCAGTATCTCGTTGTCGATCCGGTAACTCCCAAGACCGATCGCGCCGCATGGCAAGAAAAGCTTCGTGAATTAACGGCAAATGGGCAGATCCGCTGGGGTACGCGTTTGTCGTGACTCGGTTCAACAGGCCGATCGCAGCCATCGGCAGCGCCTAAACGGGTAACTTCGTTCACGTGGCCGCGCAGGTGCCGTCGCCATTGCTGCCAGCAAGCTCCCAAAGGTTCAACGTCGTACGTAATATCTGTGATCAACATAAAACCCTGTGGGAGCGAGCCTGCTCGCGAAAGCGCCAGAACCAACACCAAATCAGCCCCTGGCGCTCCGAACACCTAGATCAACCCGGCAACTCCAGATTGTCCAGCGCCCGATTCACCGCCAACTCCCCCAACATGATCAGTTGCGCAACCCCCAACAACGCCCGACGCTGCGGCGCCGGCAACAGACTGGAAATGTCCTGAGCAATCGTCTTCGCCGAAGCAAGCGTTTCACTGGCATCGGCCAGCAGTTCTTCATTCTTGGTATCCGCCGTTACCGCATACATTCCACGGGCCTTACGTGGCGGGGGCAGGAGATTGGGTGGCGAGAGGTAATGATCGAGCGCACGGTCGGCGGCTTCGTGGAGTTTGTTTGAATCGACGGATTCGTAAGGAGACGTGGGATCGGTTTCGGGCGGGTTGGGTGTTGGTTTGATCATGGTGAAGCTCCTTGATGACTGGAGCCGCCACCGTTCGCGGTCAAACAAACAGGGTGGCAGCTGTACGCGGGTTGACCGACCGGACATCAAGGAATCCGGCACACCCGAAGGTGTCCCACGCACAGCCACCGCAACAGAATTTCAGACAATGCCTGAACACGTGCAGAACGCTGGCGCGCCTTGATATTGGGCGGACGGTCAAATCCGATCGCTGATTCGTCAGCGACCGCACCACAATAGAACCCGCCCCCAAGGCGCACAAGCCGGCGGATTCTGGCGTAGCTGTAGGCAAAGGCGCAAGGATATGTAGCCTGAGAGAGTGTCTGGGGATGTCTTTTTAAACATTTGTGTATAAAGGCGCCATTGCGTCAGGTACACACCGGATAAATCCATCTCGTATCCCGCCTTTTGAGTCTCCTTCAACGGGTGAAAACGATGGTAGCTATCGGCCCAGAGTGTGTAAAAACGCTTTCGCAAACCCTTGCTATGATTTCTGAGGATTTCATCGCAGGGACCGCCCATGAAGCGCTTTATCCAAGGTGAACATCGAGGCCAAGGTACCTTCCTTCCGGAGAGCCTCGACGATTACGTCAGCGATACCAATCCGGTGCGCGTAGTCGACGTCTTTGTCGACGAACTCGACCTGGTCAAACTGGGTTTCGAGGGCGCCATACCGGCTGATACTGGCCGGCCGGCTTACCATCCCGCGATCCTGCTGAAGATCTACATCTACGGCTATCTAAACCGCATTCCATCGAGCCGGCGTCTTGAACGAGAAGCCCAACGCAACGTCGAGCTGATGTGGCTGACCGGGCGTTTGATACCCGATTTCAAGACCATCGCCAACTTCCGAAAAGACAACAGCAAAGCCATCCGAGGCGTCTGCCGCCAATTCGTGGTGCTGTGCCAGCAGTTGGGACTGTTCGGAGAAAATCTGGTCGCCATCGACGGCAGTAAATTCAAGGCCGTCAACAACCGCGATCGCAATTTCACCAGCGCCAAGCTGAAGCGGCGGATGGAAGAAATTGAATCGGGTATCAATCGGTACCTGACTGCGCTCGACGAAGCCGATCGGCAAGAACCCTCGATCGCTCAGCCCAAGGCTGCCCGTCTGCAAGAGAAAATCGACAAGCTCAAAGCTCAGATGAAAGAGTTACAGGTCATTGAAACTCAGCTCAACGAATCACCGGATAAACAGGTCTCACTGACCGATCCCGACGCCCGTTCCATGATGACGCGCGGCACTGGAATCGTCGGTTACAACGTGCAGACAGCGGTCGATACCCAGCACCATTTGATCGTTGCCCATGAGGTTACCAACGTCGGTTCCGACCGTGATCAACTCAGCGCGATGGCCAAGCAGGCCCGCGAAGCGATGGCGTCAGAAACGCTTTCGGTAGTGGCTGACCGAGGTTACTTCAAAAGCGAAGAAATCCTGGCTTGCCACGATGCAGGCATCACCGCCTATGTGCCCAAGCCGATGACCTCTGGAGCCAAAGCAGACGGGCGTTTCAATAACGATGCCTTCATCTATGACGCGGCAAAAAACGAATACATTTGCCCGGCTGGAGAGGCCCTGATCTGGCGCTATACCAACGTTGAAAAAGGCCTGGCGTTGCACCGTTACTGGAGTTCGAAATGCCGGGGTTGCGCAATGAAACCGCAGTGCACACCGAGCACGGAACGGCGGGTTCGACGCTGGGAGCATGAAGCCGTCCTGGAGGAAATGCAGAACAGGCTGAGCAACGCGCCGGAAATGATGCGGATCCGAAAACGGACTGTTGAGCATCCCTTCGGGACGCTCAAACAATGGATGGGTGCAACGCACTTCCTCACGCGAAAGCTCATCGGGGTCAGTGCAGAGATGAGTCTGAACGTGCTCGCCTACAATTTGAAAAGGGTCATGAAAATCATCGGCACCGCTGATTTGATGAAAGCGTTAGCGGCGTAAAAACCGCTCTTTTTGCCCCGCCCAAAGGACTTTAAGAGGCTGCTGAGTCGTTTTGACTGCTCCTGGAAGCGTCGTGATGTTGATCAGTTTGCGAAACGAAAGCACGGGCTGCTGACGTCGATACAGAAAACTCAATCTGACGTTTTTACACACTCTGGGCCAAAAGCAGCCGTTGCAGAACCAAAGCTCGGAGGCTGTTAATCGCGCCATTATTTCAATTTTTTGGACTCGCATCCAAGAGGCTGCCAAGCAATCGTGGGTCAAACCAAGTCGTCTTATCCACCGAAATATTCAATCGGCTGGAGCCTGGAGAAACCAGCACGCCAGGCTGTAGCCTCCAATTTGAAAAACCTTCAATAAATTCTTTTAACTTGTGAGGCTTTTCTTTTTTGTATGGGATAATCAAATAGAACCAGTAGCTATTTATGGCAATCAAGCGAATCATAAAGCGATTAGCTAATACTCCATCGTATCCAATATCCGCGCACCTTAAAACTTCGGGCTTAACGATCCTGCGCGATTCGACATCCAGGCTATACTCTGTTGAATCAGTCACAATTTGGAGTCGCAACATAATATCGCCTCGATGAGTGCCTTTAAGCATGTAATTAATAAATTTCTGATGAGTCTTGACTACCTTGTCACTCCCGGATGATCGAGCAGAATTGAAAGATATTTTTAATAGCACCCGCAGCAACATATTATAGTCGTAAGCTAGCCCGGCCCTACTTCCTGCAGGAATTATATTCTCAAGTTGAGAGTCATACAATTTTGCCAGGTATTCGTCCAGCTTGCTCAGGGCGCCATTATTGCACCTCGCACACACATCCTTTATTACAGCCTCACCTTTGTAAAATGAATTAGTAGCTTTGTTGTATGTCAGGAAATCAGAATTTCTTTCTATTAAGGATTTTGGCCAAATATGCTCTTTGGTGAGCTTCTCAGCACTGGCGCAATAGCTGCACGACTTCATCTTGACTTCCCTATGCACGAGAGGTTTGAGTTGGTAAATGAATCGCCCTTGGTCTGGTAGACACCTCGAACGGTTGCAAAGGGTCGAAAGAGGCCGGTCGTGACAGACCGCTAACGACCCATAGCTGCCGCTCGATAGTTAACGATAACGACCGAAGCATTGACCGGGAGCAGGGCTCAATGCCAATCCTTGGGGTCGCTCTGGAATAATTCTAGTTCAAGCCGACGAAGTTCCTCAAAGCCAGAAGATCTAGTCTTGATCTCAATCCACGCCCGCGCGAATGCCGGTAGTTTTAGGTTCGCCTCAATTCCCTCCGACCAACTTTTCCATACATCCGGAGTAATTCGCCCATGCGCCCGGAGCGAAGTTTGTTCATTGGTCAAATCGACATAGCGATACAGCTCATCGAAGGCTTCTTCGTATTCAGAGTCAGTTAGGATCTCTCCCATTAAAGCCTTCTTCGGCAGCTCTCCGGCCAATTCGCGGTATTCCTTTCCCAATGAATCTTCAAACTGCAACTGCGCAATCTCACGACTCGTCTTTAACTGGTGTCGTGCGTACCATACGCCGATCGCAGCTACGCAGGCTGCAAGAGCCGAAACTGCGTTACCTACAGCGCTAACGATATCAGTTACATTTGACATGTTTCCCTCTTACTATAATAGTGCACTTATGAACATGCATTTAAAGCGCCGATACTCAAAGCGTTGCAGTCAGCTTAATTTCAATGGGTGCCATTGTCGTCGAGTTCAGCCTATATTTATGCTGCGTGAACGCCGTTATCAATCATGTTCAGAGAAACAAAGGATATCCCTAGTTGTGAGCCATGCCAGCTCCGATTGCAAAGTAGTCTCAGCAGGCAACGCGTTTTCTGCATCCATTCGGCAGGGCTTGCTCCATCGCTGTCAGGAAGCACGCACGGCTGCCCTACTTCCCCTTACCGGCATATTCGATATCGGAGAAGACCATCTACTTATCCTCAAAGCTTACTGAGGCGGCTGAGCGGAGGCCACTTCAGCACAGGTCGGTTACAAGTGCTGACTTGATCGGAGTTACCCGTCTTACATAGTGGATATGCCCACTTGCTAGCAATGGGCTGCAATGGGCACGACCCGAGTATCATCGGGGGTCAAATAGAGTTTTGATCTGCGCTATTGGATAGTCGAGCCGATCACTGTAAAATGCTGCAAGCGTGCAATATTCTTGTTGAGAGGCGTCTATTCTGTACGGGATGAATACACTCTCAATAGATAGTTCGATACTATTCGTAACTATAAGCATCAGCGCATGATCTTTAGTAAGCAGTTTTTCTGAAAGAAGACGATATTTATTTTGGGGTTCAAATGCGGTATTAATGGGTTCGATCGTATCGTTGATAAACTGCAGGGCAAGTGCGCCAGGACGTTTACCTGTTAACTGTTTATTTAATGCTCGCTTGGATAATTTCTCAACTTCCGTCCAGATCCGGACATCTCCAGCGTACACAACCCTAATACCTTTCAACCTGTCTTCTGGGCTATGACACGCTACGAAAGCAGCTACTGAGCCAGGTAGCGACTGCGCAGCGTTAACACACGCGTCCTCATCCATAGGGTCGCCAACCAAAGGACAGAAGTCTTCAGAGACAGAGAATCCGGCGCATTCTAAATTGCTTCCCTTGGCTTCGATCTCGCTGGCTAAATTAACAACGAATGTCTGAAAGCTCTTTTCGTCCGTGGGCACGGATTCAGTCAAGGTAATGGTCAAAATGCTTGCGAAATCTTTCTTGGCTGGGAGAAGCCTTCCCAGCGAAATTTTTTCCAGCAAAGCACCTATCAAACGGTGCCCGTCAGCAAGGCGTACCGCAAATCCTTTATCGCCTGCGAAGGACTTGCACTCAAGTTCAAAGGGCTCTAGGCCTCTAGGCGGATAGACCAATAAGTCGAAGGTCTCCTTACCCTTGCTTTCTTCTGGCCAATCGATAGTGCATCCCCTAGACTTGAGCACATATGCCATGTAGAGCTCATACTGCAAAGCACGCATATCGCTAGAGAGCTTGAATGCTCCCTCAAATCGTTTTTTCAGTTCCTTTGGCCCCGGCTCACCACGATCGACAGCTTCGCAGAGTTCTACTACCCGCTGAACGAATAGCATAGTCTGATACATTGTGTTCCATTCGTAACCTGCACTTAGTGCGTACTTATGCCTCTCCCAGAACGTCAGGCCAAAAGCGACAGAGCTATCTAATTCCTCTTGGCCGCCGCGACCAGCGAACTGCTTTGATAGTTTATTAATATTTTCTACGACTTTAAGCCAAGGTTTGGCTGGATATAGATTAGTCAGCCGGTTATAGATATCCGGAAAACCTAATATGGCAAGGGTGATCAAGGCGTTGTTTCCTTACATCAGCATTGGATCCGGGCGCAGCCTGAAGGGTCGCGCATCCCGAATCGCACTCTACCTCAGGGAACCTTGATACGCCAAGGTCGGTGCTGGAGGGGATTTCGATGTCTAGGCCGCGCCGACACATACGCTTCTCGGGACGCAGCATCCATCAACTTGCGTCCCCGCGCCCCCGGAAGCTCCACAACAGACAGAAGCGGCAGGCTAAATCCCTGAGGAAAACACCTCCGGGATATTCTTTTAGATGGCTGTTGCCTCCAGGACTCCTCAAGCGAGCCTGCGTCAACCGGATCGAAACCTACCTGATCTACAAAAATCATCACTGTTTCTTTAGCTTTCTCATCGTCACCCGCTACCGCCGCTGCCAAACGACCTGAATTGCCCTGAGTTTTCATAGACACATCGACTGGCTACTTCTGGCCGGTAGCGGATACTCGAACTACTCTCCTTTGGGTAAAGCAGACGAAGGCCTCGGATTGTCTGTTTTCTATTCTACAACCCAGACCTTGTTAGCGTCGGCATCTCAACCCCCTCCGCCAACCTCTCCACCCCCAACCTGACCCTCTCCCCACCCCGCTCAATCACCACCCCATCCCCCTCAACCCCCACCAACCTCACCCCCACCCCAACCTTCTCCCCCACCAAAAAACTCCTCGGCGGCCCATCGTTCAAACTCAATATCGCCACCGCCCCCCGGCTACCCGCCATCACCCCACTCACCGTGATATCCACCGGCGCCGTCTCATTGGAAAACCACTGCAACGCCGGACTATCACTCCTCGCCGCCAGCACCTGCGGAGCCACTACCGGTGTATGCGACTCAGCGGTGGTCAGCAGCAGCGACGACCACGTCGCCACGCCAACCAGCGCTGCAATCAGCGCCAATGCCTGAACCATCTGCGGTGGGGAAAAGCGTGTGGTGAGCATCATGGGCTGAATCTCCTTTTTATCCCTGCTGCCAGCCTACGCGGCAATTCTCTCCGTTTTATTTCACACGCCTTACATGTTCGCCGGGCACGATTGGGTGGGACGCCAAGGAATGCGCGGGTGATGAGCAGGCAGCAGGGTTTACGTTGATCGAGTTGATGGTGCTGCGGGTGATCATCGCCGGGGCCGGGTTGAGCGCAGCGATGAGCGTTCGATCGCCCTGATTGCGGAGTCCATATGGCCGAGTTATGCGGATGTAGCGCTATGGACAGGTTGTTGCCTTGGCGGCGAATAGGCGGTGGCTCAAGGTTGACACGCAAGTGTTTGACCGTAGCCAGGAGGCGCTACCGTTGGCCACACTCGATACCTTGCTGAGCCGCCCATAAAGCTCCTGAGCCTGACCCTTATATTTAGAAGATCAAGCCGGGAGCCAATTTTAAGCTTTTGGAACCACAGTGAACCGCCATGCCGGCGACACGACTCCCGAACCGTATAACGCTTTGGCTGTAATGGAGTGCAAACCCAGGCTCAAATCTGTCAAAGGAAAGATCCAGATACCCGTTGAATCGACCAAGACTTGACCCTTGGCTACCGTACCATCGAACACTTCAACTTTCTGCTCTTTTTCCGCTGTACCGGTAATAGTAACCCTCGTCTCGTTGATTTCAGCACCATTTGGAATTTGTATACCGCTGGCTGTTTCGACCTTAACGATAGAGAGTGCGATTGCATTGGATTGGGACGTCGACATGGTGAAAACTCCGATAGTGAAATAAGTGTGGCGGAGTGATTCAACCCTGAAAGACGCAAATGCACACCTGTCAAACCTGACAGGTACCCGTGCTTTAGCGACGAACGGTCCTCACCACTCCGGGCCCGTCAGGATCGGGTCGGCACGGCAACCCTGGCTCTTCCGGCAACGTATCCATCACCAACCGGAGCGTCTCCCTACTGCCTCACCATCGCATTACCCTCCACTACTAGCAGCAGCAACGACCACCAGGGCAGCGAGCAGTGCCAGTGCCTGGGCCGTTTGCGCTGGGGTAATCCGTGCGGTGTGTTTCATGGGTTGTCGCTCCTTGTTGTCCCTGCTGCCAGCCTACGCGGCAATTCTCTCTGTTTTATTTCACATGCCTTACATGTTCGCCGGGCACGATGGGGTGGGACGCCAAGGAGCGCGTGGGTGATGAGCAGGCAGCAGGGTTTTACGTTGATCGAGTTGATGGTGGTGCTGGTGATCATAGGGATTGCCAGTGCGGCGATCAGTTTGAGTATCAAGCCTGATCCGTTGCAGTTGCTGCGCAAGGATGCCGAGCGGGTGGCGCAGTTGCTGCAAGTTGCGCAAGCGGAGGCCCGCGCTGATGGACGGCCGATTGTTTGGCTCAGTGATGCCAAGGGGTTTCGGTTTAGTCGGCGTAGTGACAGTGGAAAGGGGTTTGATCATTTTGCTGGGGATGCGCAGTTGCGGCCGCGTGCTTGGCAGAGTCCGAAGGTGGAGGTGCGGGTGGAGCCGAAGCAGAAAGTCGTGCTGAACGCTGAGTGGATTAATCCGCCGCTGCAATTGACGTTGTCGGATGGTTTGAATCGGTTGAGTGTGCTGCGTGATGGCAGCGGTCGGATCAGTCTGCAATGAGGGGCCAGGACGGTTTTACCCTGATTGAGGTGATGGTCGCGATTCTGCTGATGGCGGTGGTGAGTTTGATTGCCTGGCGCGGGCTGGACAGTGTGACGCGGGCGGACAGTCATTTGCAGGCGAGTAGTGAGCAGAGTGACAGTTTGTTGCGGGTGTTGAATCAGTTGCAGCGGGACGTGGATATGCGTGCGGGGGTGGAGTTGAGCGAGCCGCGCAAAGTCGGGGCTGAGGATGAGGCGCCGACTGCGCCGCCGGCGGTGACGGTGCGCAGTAGCGACAGCAAGGGGTTTCGGCTGGATATTATTCGCAGTGCGGCGGATCAGCCGGGGGCGTTGCAGCGGGTTCGGTGGTGGGTCAAGGGCGACACATTGTATCGTGCGGTGGCTGAGGCGCGGGGTCGGTATCCGTTGCCGGCGCCTGGGAATGGGGTTGCTGTTTTGGATGGGGTGAGTGATGTGCAGGTGCGGGTTTGGGAGGTGGATAAGGGATGGCGGCAGTTGAGTAGCAATCGGCGGGAGGATCCGTTGGGGTTGGAAGTATACCTGACCCGCCAAACACCCCAAGGGCCTGAAAAATACCGTCAAGTGATTGGTCCACTGCAATAAACCAGCATCACCGCACGAGCCCGAGGGAGCGGGTTCGGATTCCTCTCGCCCTTGGTCTTGGAAATGTCATTACGTTGACGGGCCGATGCAGACGGAGCTGGCCTTCATGGACTGACCGGCGTCCTAGGCGATTACAGGATGCCGCTCAGCACTTCTTCCAAGCTTTCACCATCTGAGTTCTCAAAAAGACCGCCCTCACCAAACAACACCTGAATGTTGGCCTGTTTGAAGAAGTCCGCTGCTGCAAAATCTGGTGCTGTGCTCGCCGGCAGCACCAAGATGAGCTTGGTATCAGCATCTCCGAAACGATGCCGGTAGTAGGCAAGCTGGCCAAATCCAGCGTAGAGCTGTGCTGACATGGCGCTGCTGGTTTTTACTTCAAAAATTACCTTGGCCTTTTCTGTAGCTCTGCTAACTAGTGCCAAATCGACGCGGTTCTTGCCGACCTTGAGCTCGGAATTTCCCTTTACGAGCTCATCCAGCTTGCGATGGAGAGCATTACAGAGCGGGCCGTGTAGATACTGGTATTCACATTTGTCATGGCCAGGAGTATAGGACTTGCTGCCCTCAAACTCTTCCCGCTCCCGCCACTTAGCGCCCGATTTGTCTTCGTCGTCGGGGGGCGAATCTGAGTTCTGAGCATCATCTCCAAGCTCCGCCTTTCTTTGCTCCTTGAGCCGTTTTACCTTGAATAGGAACTCGGCAATGTCATTTGCGATACTCGGGGAGTTTGTTGAGGACACAGCGATTACGACTGCGTTCCGATCGTCGTCTGCTACCTCTACCAACCAATCCTGAAAGTGCTCGAACGCGTCTCTGCGGGGCACCCGGCCACGAAATGCCGTGAAGGTACCGCGATGACCGATTAGAGTTTCGCCGTCAGGACCAGCTATCAAAACCCCTGAAACCTTGCGGTTGAGGCCGTCAGGAATGTTGATCTCAGCGTCGGGAGAGAGTGTCCCGCCCTCAAAACCTAGCTTGAACAGGTGTGCTTGTCTCCCATCCCATGGCGGAGGAATAGCGAACAACATTTCCCCAAGATCGGTTTCCAATGCATAGGTAAGGCAGGGTGCTCTATCTCCACTCGGAAATGCCCACACTTCTTCCCCGCGTGGCTCTGCCTGATCGATCAGAGCCTTTTGAAAAGATTTAATGCCTCTACGAAGCCGAGCGTTCCCTGTAATGACCTGCACCAATCTCTCCCTTCGTTCACCTAGGAGGCCACAGGATCTTAGAAAGAATCAATGGCCCATATTCCGCGATGCTAGCACTTTGACACGCCTCTATGTTACCTGCTGCTGCACACCCCATAAGCCGTATTAAGCCTGTTCGCCTGCCCGAGAATAGGGCGGGCCCACTGATGACGGTATGACAGTACGGAAGCCTTCGCGAGCAGGCTCGCTCCCACAGGGGAGCTGGTGTGGCAGGCAGTTAGCTGAGGACGACCACGCCGCCGGGCAGTTCGGTGCATTTGACGCCGTAGGCATCGCGGATTAGCAATGCAACGCCGGCGAGTTGGTCGAGGCTGAAGCGGGCCTGAACGCGACGTTGACCGAGGTCGCGGTTGAGCAGTAGCAACATGCCGGGGCGGTAGCGGTTGATTTCGTCGATCATCTGGCTGAGGGTCGCGCCGTTGAAGACCAGCACCTGTTGCTGCCAGTTCATGACCGCGGTGGTGTCGACGCTTTGCACACTGCCAACCTGCCGGGCGTCGTAGGTGACTTGCTGGCCCGGCTCCAGGCGCAGGCTTCGGCCTTCAACGTCGACTTCAACCGCGCCGTCGAGGCAGGTCACGCAGACTTGTTGATCGGTATTGCGCAGGTTGAAACGTGCCTGACTGGCGCGCAACCACCCTCCTCCCGCCTGCATCGCCAGGGGCGACCGTGCGGTCTGCACTTCGACTTCGCCACTGATCAATTCAAAGCCCTGCACGCCGTTATCGACCGCGCGCTGATTGATGCGGGTCTGGGTATTCAGCGCCAGTTGCACGCCCGGCGCCGGTTCGAAGCGGCGTTGCTGGCCGACTTCGGTGATGTAGTCGGCGCCCAGCCCTTCGAAGCCACCGGGGATGGTGGCGCGCACCAGCAGGAACGCCGCCGAGGCGGCAATCGCCCCGCCCAGAAAGGCACGGCGACCAAACCCGCGCGGGGCCTGCAAACGTTGCGCCGCCGGTTGCAGGTGGTGCCACAAAACCTTCGCCTGCTCGAACGCCCGGGCATGTTCGCCGCTCTGCTCGCACCATTGGCGCAACGCGCGGGCGTCGGCCACGGTGGCGCGTCCTGAGGTCAGGAGGATCAGCCAGTCGCGGGCTTCGCTTTGTAGAGGCTCGCTGGCCGAAGGCTCGGCAGGTTTCAGTCGAAAGATGTTCAAACGCGCAGATTCTCAACGGATTAATCGGGTCACTATTCGCTAGACGGTTTTCCGGCCCCGCGACCGAACCGCTGAAACACTTTTCTTTCCAGTTTCGCCGCGCAGAAGCCCAGCGCGGCTTTGATTTCCTTCTCGACCATGCGCGTGGAAATGCCGAATCGCTGGGAAATTTCCAGGTGCGGCGCCTCCTCGAGCCGCGCGGCAATAAAGATCCGCCGGCGCCGTGCAGGCAGTTCGTACAAGGCGCTTAGCAAGGCTTGCATCTCTTTTTGCCCGCCGACCACCCGCGCCGGGTCGAGGGCTTCGTCGCCCAGTTGCAGCAGTTCCTCGACTTCGGTGCCGGTGAGCAGGCGCGCGTCGGCCTGACGGCGGTCGGCGGCGATGTTCAGGGCCATGCGATACAGGTAGGCGTTGGGCTTGAGCAGGTTCGGCGGGGTCTCCATGCGATCGACCCGCAGCCAGGTTTCGTGCAGCACGTCGTTGGCCAGGTCCTCGGAGCCGAGGCGGCGGCGCAGGCGCACGCGAAAATCCTCGTAGGAGCTGAGGAACAGCTGGCCCATCGAACTTTGTCCGGCATCTTTCATCCCCCGGAAACTCCTTCCCATCTGGTGCATTCCATGCGTTTCCCTGCCGATTCCGGTAACAACAGCAACGTGACCGGCTGGCGCAAGGCGCTGGGCGTCGGCCGGTCGATTGTGAGCGTGCGAAAACTTTCCACCAGCGCGTTGTCGCGCCGTACATCACCGGTCGAAGTGACCAGCCGATTGTGCTGCACCACGCCGTCGCGCCCGACCCACACCTGCAACACCGCGCGATAGCTACCCGGGCGGGTCAGCGGCGAGCGACACAGGTTGCGCTCGATCGCCGCTTGCACCGCCGTGGCGTAGCTACGGTTTAACGCAGCACTGGCCGTCGATGGCTTGTCGGCGGACACCGGCACGTCTTCGACCTCGGCCACTTGCAAGGTGAACGCGTCGGCGCGGGCATAGCGCGCCATCAGCCCACTGCCGCCGAGCAAACGGCGCAAGGCCTCGGCGGCGGTGTACTCGCCATCCACCGACAACGAACGCCGCCCGCGACTCAACTGGCTGTCGACCAGCACCGCAACGCCGGTGGCGCGGCTGTATTGATCCAGTGCCGGCGCCAGGTCCTGCGCCGGTATGTGCAAGGTCATGCGCAGGTCTGCCGGCGACGGCTCAGCACCCGCTTCGCCGGCGAGCAAGCCAAGCAGCAGCCCCAGACAAACGTGCGTCGCTGAACGCTGAAGACTGTCCCTCGAACTGCCTCGCTGCACGGCTGACGTACCCCTGAAAAGCGTCATCCTGAGGGCTGTTTATGAATCTGGTGTGACGGCCGGTGCAAAAAAACCATCACGGGATTTGCCAAGGGATTGCACTAGACTCAGGCCATAGCGCGGCCCTTCCGGGCCGGCCAGGAGGCGAGCATGAAAACACTGTGGAAAATCACCCTGGGCGGGCTGTTGCTGGCGGCGCAGTCGAGTGCCTGGGCCGAGCAGCCATTGGGTTGTGTCGAGGTAACGGTCGGCGGCTACAAGGCGCCGAATTACGATTGCCTGAGCCAGCAGATGGGCAACAACCCTGAAGGCGCGGCGGCGGCGCAGAAGAACCAGGAAGCGCTGAATATGCCAGTAAGCAAGCGCCCGCCCAATCAGGTCGGCCTGGCGACTCCGGCGGCGACGAGTACGCGGATGGGCAACACGTTTGGCACATCGGTCAAACCGCAACGCCCACCGAACTGAAGGACACACCTTGTGGCGAGGGAGCTTGCTCCCGCTCCGCTGCGCAGCAGTCGCAAAACCTCAGCATGCGGTATGTCAATTCAAACCGGCACGGCAGATGGAGGGGCGCTGCGCACCCCAGCGGGAGCAAGCTCCCTCGCCACAGGTTTTCGCACTGATCAGTCGCTCGGGGTCTGGCGAAAACTCACCGCCAGGCGGTTCCAGCTGTTGATGGCGCTGACCGCAACGGTCAGGTCGACCATCTCGCCTTCGTTGAATTGCTCGCACGCCTGCTGATAGACGTCATCGGGCACGCGGCTCTGCGATAACAGTGTCACCGCCTCGGCCCAGGCCAGCGCGGCACGCTCGCGAGGGTTGAAAAAGTTGCTGTCGTGCCACACCGCTAGCGCATACAAACGCCGTTCACTCTCCCCGGCTCGCCGCGCATCCACCGAGTGCATGTCAGCGCAGAACGCACAGCCGTTGAGCTGTGACGCACGGATGCGGATCAGTTGCAGCAGCGGTTGTTCGATGCTCAGGCTGGCGGTCAGCGCCTCCATGGCGAGCATCGCTTTCATTGCCTGGGGCGAAGCGCTGTAATAATCCAGACGCGGGGACATGGGCGGGTCTCGGGGGGCGGAATGATCGGCTTACAGTAAGCATCGCCATGGCCGCATCACAGCCCCAATTTCACGATTAATGAGGACACCACCGAACCTCGGCCGTACACGATTACTGTGGGAGCGGGCTTGCTCGCGAAGGCGGTGTGTCAGTCAGCGAGGATTTGTCTGGCACACCGCCTTCGCGAGCAAGCCCGCTCCCACAGGGGGCATGTGTCCAATTCTGGGTTTTTCGGGTACACAACTACTGCTCAATGCGCAACAGCGCTAATCTGCCCGACACTTCAATCGCCCCAGGAGCCGCGTCGGTATGGAACTTCACGTCGTGATCAACGGCCGCAAGGACCTCGCCGGTCAATTGTACCAACAGCTGCGCGGCGCCATTGAGTCCGGGCGTCTGGCGGCGGGGACGCAACTGCCGCCCAGCCGTTTGCTCGCAGGGCAGCTAGGCATTTCACGCAAGACCATTTCCGACACCTACGCGCAACTGACTTACGAAAATTTCCTCACCGGCGTAATCGGCAAAGGCACCTACGTCAACGCCCGCCCGGCGCAGGTTCAGCGCAAACAAAGCCACAGCGAGCTGGCCAGCGCCGAACTGATCGAACGCTGGCGCAACCTGCCGGTATTTCTGCGTCATCCAACCCTGGAAGGTTCGCTGCGCTACGACTTCATTGGCGGCGCCACCAGCAAGGGCCAATTCCCCCACGATGACTGGCGGCGCTGTGTTGCCCATGCGATGCGCCAGATGGCGACGTCCAAAGGCTTCTACAGCGTGCCCGAAGGTTTGCCGGCGCTGCGCAACGCGATTGCCCGGCACATCGCGTATTCCCGTGGGGTGACCTGCCAGGATGAAGACATTGTGGTGTGCAACGGCGCGCAACAGGCGCTGGACCTGCTCGCCCGCGTACTGATCAGCCCCGGCAGCCGGGTGGCGATCGAAGACCCCGGCTACCCGCCGGCACGTTTGTTGTTCGCCAGCCACGGTGCCGAAGTGGTCGGCATCCCGGTGGACGCCGAAGGCATTCAGGTCGAGATGATTCCCGATGACACGCGGTTGATCTACGTCACGCCGTCGCATCAGTTCCCACTGGGCATGCCGATGAGTCCGGCGCGGCGCGAGGCCTTGCTGGCCCGCGCCTTTGAGCTGGGCGCGATCGTCATTGAGGACGATTACGACAGCGAATTTCGCTATGAAGGCCGCCCGACGGATTCGCTGTACAGCCTGGACCCGCGCGGCATCGTTGCCTACGTCGGCACCTTCTCGAAAACCCTGCTGCCCGAGCTGCGTTTGGGTTATGCGATCCTGCCGCCGGCGATCCTCGAAGCGGTGGTCCGCGCCAAACAGCTCACCGACCTGCATGCGTCCACGCTGCCGCAATGGGCATTGGCGAAGTTCATTGCCGAGGGCTGCCTGCTCAAGCATATCCGCCGCTGCCACACGATTTACGCCCAACGTCGCGAGCGGATTCTCGCGCGTATGGCCGGCGACCTCTCGCCGTGGCTCGAAGCGGTGCCGCCCAGCGCCGGGTTTCACATGGCGGCGCTGTGCAAGAAGCCGATCGACTTGGCGCTGGTGATCGAGCTGGCAAAAAAGGTCGAGGTCGGGCTGTACGCCATCGACAGTTTCTATTACCAGCAACCGGTGCAAAGCGCGTTGTACTTCGGCTTTGGCGCCATCGAGACGCTGGATATCGACATCGCCCTGGACCGCCTGCGTGACATCCTCGAACAGCTGTCATGAGCCGTTGGTATAAGGCTTTTACTGCCGATTGGTTATTGGTGATTCACCCGCGCGGGCCTATTCTGCACAGGCGTTATCCCTCAATGAGCAGGATTCGTCCGGCCTGATTCAGGAGTGTGAGCAATGTCCAACGAAGTGATCAACACCGTCCAGGTGCAGGCCGCCGCCGGCCGTTCGGACGAACTGGGCAAGCAATTGCAGCGGATCGTCAACACCCTGCGCGAAACCCCGGGCTGCGACTCTTACCTGGTTGACCGCTGCCCCGAGGATAGCCACCGCTGGATGGTCAGCGCCCGCTGGCAGTCCGAAGCGGCGATGCAAGCGCATTTCAACCGGCCCGAGGCGCAGGGGTTTATCGATTTGATTGATAGTCGACTGGCCAATAGCGTGGACTTCAACAGTTTCCCGATCGTCTGAACCGGCCCCTTCGCGAGCAAGCTCGCTCCCACAAGGTTATTCGTTGCTCCCAAGATAGCTGAGCAACCTCGAACCCTGTGGGAGCGAGCTTGCTCGCGAAGGCGTCTTGCGCCGCGCCGCAAATCCCTCTGACACCGCCAATTGGCCCCCCCATCTTCGCGAACATTGGCCGTTTGAATGCCCCACCCCGCGGACTACTGTGATCAGCAACACCCAACCTCACAGGTAACCCGCCATGAAAGCCCTGCCCATGCTCGCCGCCGCCCTCGCCTTTAGCCTTTCGACCGCCGCCCTGGCCCACGACCCCTCCGAAAAAATCACCGTCCTGCAAGAACAACTGCTGAAAAACTCCCCCGGCAAAAAAGCCATGATGATCGAAGTTGACTACCAACCCGGCCAATCCTCGATTGCTCACAAACACGAAGGCACCGCCATGGCCTATGTGCTCGAAGGTGAGGTGATTTCTCAGGTCAAGGGTGAACAGGCGATCACTTACAAAAAGGGTCAGTTCTGGTACGAACCCGCCGGCTCCGAACATTTAGTGTCGAAAAATGCCAGCCAGAGCAAGCCTGCCAAGTTGCTGGTGTTCATGGTATTGGCGCCAGAGGAGCAAGTGTTGATCCCGTTGGAACATTGATGGCTGTTGCTCCCGGCGATAAATAAAAAGGCGTAAACCTGCCGTTTACGCCTTTTTTATTCAAGCCAATCAGCAAGCACTTTCAGCAGAGTTATAAATGGCAAATCATTAAGCATCGACAAAACCACACGAAAAATCTTTAACACATACACATTCACTCACGCACTTCTCTTGGACACCACAAGCATCGCCAATTACTGTTTGAACGCGAGCCAACGCTCGTTCAGTTTAACTAAATTCGAATTCGATTTTTATACAAAGAGAAGTTCATGAGCACAAATACAGAGAAATCCTTTATCGCTCGAATAAGCGCCGGCAATGCCCCGGCTATTTTTGTCGATCAGCATCCCATCCAGTTTCCAAAGCATTCGGACCATATTCTCACAACCGCTCACGCCTATTCGGAAATAGCAGAAAGCATGGTCCCCTATGATGGCGGCAATGACGATGCGCAGGGTATCGTGGCTTACTTCCGCTGCTACGGCGACTATTACAACATTCAAATACGCAGCGCCCAGCATTTTGGTTACTTCATCAGCAAGGGCCGTGACGGCCTCCTCGGCGCCTATTTTCCAGCCGGAGGCGACACCACTTCGTACAACCTTGTTGATAGTAGGGGCCGCTACGTCACGCTCGACCAATTCACAGGCAACCGCGCAGATATTCGATTGAAAGCACGAAACGACGCCTTCATTAAACGCAAACTGAGGATGGATCCGAACATCTATCTTTATGGCGAAGCACCAGGGGAATCCGTGACGTTCACTTTGGATATTCTCGAACGCAATGTCGATTACCCGACGGCGACACAACCTTATAGCTAAGCGCGATCAGTCGTTACATCAAACGAACATAAAAGAACCCCGGTATCTGACGATACTGGGGCTTTCTCAGATAAAAAACAGTTTGTCTACTGTCAGACTTGACAGTAGACAAACCGCGGCTCAGCTCCGAAGATAAGTTTGTTCGCTATATGTATTAAAACAGACCATCTGCCTATTGCGCCCTGAGGTTTCCATGAACATCACCGAACCACGCTCTACGCCCGGACATGCCCGTCCCGATCCTGCGTTTGGTAACGCCGGGAGATCCGTTATCACGATGCCGCAAGGTAAGCCTGGAGGTGGAGCAGATCTGGCAATCGACGGTGCCAATAATATTGTCTTCGCAGCGTCCTCTGCAGGCCGCTATGTAGTGGGAAGATTGAAAGACAACGGAACGCTAGATCATTCTTTTGGAATTGAAGGCTTGATTTCGGGGGCATTCGAGGAGGACGGTATCTCTTCAGCCTATGGAGTAATAGTAGAGGAAGAAACAGGCAACGTCCTTCTTGCCGGGGCATACTCATCTGCGACCCGACCTTTATCACTCGCATTTGCGCTGTTTGATTCATCCGGCCAATACAAACCCGAGTTTGGTGAAAACGGCCAAATCATTGTCCCGCAACCCACAGAAAAGCACGCAACGGATCAACAGTCGACGAGTGCATCGGCCATCAGCACTCTTCCGATAATCATTCCAGGCGGAAAAATACTATATGCGCTGGACGGCTATATCCTCCGCTTGAATGCGAACGGAACCCTTGATCAGGCTTTCAACTATGGCAAAGGTTTTATAAAGGTGGTCCACCCGCAGTACGGAACGCCCTCGGCACACTGCCTGGTGCAACCGGAGCCGGGGTTGATGTTGGTGGGCGGTAGTATCGAGGTAAACGGCAAGCAAACAGGACTGATAGCTCGATACCTCGATACAGGAGAGCTTGATACACGTTACGGTGATAATGGTTTTGTATTGCTCACTCAGCTGGAGCCGCACTCACATATTTCAAAGCTGCTCATGACAGGCCATGGCAAAGTGCTGGGTTTAGGCGGCGCTACAGGAAGTCCTACGTATAAAGGGTTAATAATCTGCCTTGACGAAAACGGAAACTTTGATCCGTCTTTTGCTAACGGCGGCCTGGTGTTGACCCCTGCCGACGACGTCAGAGAGTTTCACTGGTACACAGGGACGACGGATGATGAAGGACGAATTCTCGCGACCGGGGACTCATTGAAGCCTTTTGACGAGTACATTCCCCTCGGACAATTTCTAAGCAATGGCGAACCAGATCTAAATTTTGGCGAGCGTACAGGGTGGATTCGCGTAGAACCAGCCGGAAGAGGCGAAACAGTCAAGGTTGACCAAAAAGGCCGAGTCGTTGTCATGTGTTCCAGTAGTTCGGAGCTCGGCACTAAACTGCCAATGGTCATCCGCTACCTGCGCTGAAAATCTGGATGACAACAGGCATAAAAAAGCCCCGGCATCTCGCGATACCGGGGCTTTTTCATTCAGCCACTACTTATGCCAATTCAAGCTCGGCAGTCGCAGTCACAGCAGGCACAACTGCTTGCCCGCTCAGTGCCAGATCCAGCAGTTCACGGTTGGCCACCGCGTACATGGCGTAGTCCGTGCCGCTCGCCGCACGGATTTCCACCAGCATGGCACGCCAGCGCGAGATCATGCTGTCGTGCTGGGCCATCCACAGGGCCAGGCGTGCTTCCACGTCCTGGGTGCCGTCGCCCTGTTGCAGGACGGAGATGGTGATGGCGCGCTGTTGCCAGTCGACGTCATCGCGGAACGCTTCACGGGCCAGGGCTTGCCAGTTGTTTTCAACCGGCAGTGCACTGATCTGTTGCAGGTACCAGGTGATGTCCAGTGCACTGCCCACGGCGAAGTAGGCCTTGGCCACTTCGGCCGGGTTCTGCCCGGTGACGTCTGCGGCTTCGATGATCGGCAGCAGCGTGTACAGGTGCGAGGTGCCCGCAACCATACGCGCCAGCAACTCCGGTACACCGGCTGCGACATAAGCCTGATAACGCGCCTGCCAGTTTTCGCGGATTTCGCCGCTGAGCAGTTCGTCGAGCTTCAGACCCAGTTCTTTCAGGTGCGGACCGAAGTGCGCGACGTCACGGGCAGCGTTCTGCTCGTTGCGACGGGCACGCAGGAACCAGCGCGTAGCGCGGCGCCCCAGACGCATCAGCTCGTCCATCAGCTCCAGCTGCACGTCAGCGGAAACCTGATAGTCCAGGGCTTCGATCTGACGGAACCAGTGCGGGAGGTGGAAGATGTCGCGCACGATCACGTAAGCGCCAGCCACATTCGCCGGGCTCATGCCGGTCGACTCTTTGAGTCGCTGAACGAAGGTGATGCCCATGTGGTTGACCAGATCGTTGGCAATCTGCGTGCTGACGATCTCGCGCTTCAGACGGTGGCGACGCATGGCTTCGGAGAACTTGCTGACCAGGGTCGGCGGGAAGGCCGTTTCCATGTCGCGGGTCAGGTAGTCGTCGTCCGGCACCCGCGAGCCCAACAGCTGCTCTTTCAGGTCAATTTTGCTGTAGGAGATCAGCACCGACAGCTCAGGACGGGTCAGGCCGTGGCCTTCAGCGACGCGCTCGGTCAGTTGCTCTTCGGTCGGCAAAAACTCGATGGCACGGTCCAGCTTGCCACGGCCTTCCAGATCGCTCATCAGACGCTTGTACTCGGCAATGCGCGCGTAAGCACGACGCGCCGCCAGGGACAGGGCCTGAGTCTGCTTGTAGTTGTTGCCCAGCACCAGATTGCCGACTTCGTCGGTCATGCTCGCCAGCAACTGGTTGCGTTGCTTGTCGGTCATGTCACCGGCCTGAACCACTTCGTTCAGCAGGATCTTGATGTTCACTTCGTGGTCGGAGCAGTCCACGCCACCGGCGTTGTCGATGAAGTCGGTGTTGGAACCGCCACCATTCAGACCGAATTCGACACGACCCAGTTGGGTCATGCCGAGGTTACCGCCCTCGCCCACGACTTTGCAGCGCAGTTCGTTGCCGTTGACGCGCAGTGCATCGTTGGCCTTGTCGCCCACGTCGGCATGGCTTTCGGTGCTGGCCTTGACGTAGGTGCCGATGCCGCCGTTCCACAACAGATCCACCGGCGCCTTGAGCAAGGCATTGAGCAGTTCGGTCGGGGTCAGCTTGTCGGCCTGGATGTCGAAGCGTTCTTTCATCTGCGGCGAGATGGCGATGCTCTTCGCGCTGCGCGAGAAGATACCGCCACCTTCGGACATGATGCTGGTGTCGTAGTCGGTCCAGGCCGAACGCGGCAGGTCGAACAGACGCTGACGCTCGACGAAGCTGGTCGCCGGATTCGGATTCGGATCGATGAAGATGTGCATGTGGTTGAACGCAGCCACCAGTTGCAGCTTGTCGGACATCAACAGGCCGTTACCGAACACGTCACCGGCCATGTCGCCGACGCCCACCACGGTGATGCTGTCTTCCTGAACATTGATGCCGCGCTCGCGGAAGTGGCGCTGTACGCCGACCCACGCGCCCTTGGCGGTGATGCCCATTTTCTTGTGGTCGTAACCGGCCGAACCACCGGAGGCAAACGCGTCACCCAGCCAGAAGCCGTAGTCGATGGCGATGCCGTTGGCGATGTCGGAGAAGGTTGCAGTGCCCTTGTCCGCGGCGACCACCAGGTACGGGTCATCGTCGTCGTGACGCACGACATTGACTGGCGGCACCAGCGCGCCGTCCTTCAGGTTGTCGGTGATGTCCAACAGACCCGAGATGAAGATGCGGTAGCAGGCGATGCCCTCGGCCGCGATCTCGTCACGGCTGCCGCCCAGTGGCAGGCGACGCGGCAGGAAGCCGCCTTTCGCACCCACCGGTACGATGACCGAGTTCTTCACTTGCTGGGCTTTTACCAGGCCGAGCACTTCGGTACGGAAGTCTTCTTCACGGTCGGACCAGCGCAGGCCACCACGGGCAACGTTGCCGAAGCGCAGGTGCACGCCTTCGACGCGTGGCGAGTAGACGAAGATTTCAAACTTCGGCACTGGCTTCGGCAGCTCAGGGATGGCATGCGGGTTGAACTTGAAGCTGAAGTACGACTTGTTCTGGCCGTTAGCGTCAGTCTGATAGAAGTTGGTACGCAGGGTGGCTTTGATCAGGTCCAGATAACGACGCAGGATGCGGTCTTCATTGAGCACCTGGACATCGTCCAGTGCGGTCAGAATCGCTTGTTCCAGACGCAGTTGCTTGTCTTCCAGATCATCGCTGCCGAGCTTGCGCGCCAGATAGAAGCGGGTCTTGAACAACCGGGTCAGTTCGCGAGCGATGTCGGTGTGGTTGTTCAGGGTGCTGGCGATGTAACCCAGATCGAAGCCCAGGCGAATCTGCTTCAGGTAACGGGCGTAGGCACGCAGCAGCGCAACGTCGCGCCATGGCAGGCCGGCGGTCAGCACCAGACGGTTGAACGCATCGTTCTCGGCATCGCCACGGACGATGTGGACGAAGGCGTCCTGCAGGGTGTCGTTGAGTTGCTGGATGTCGAGGTCCAGGCCTTCAGCGGCAGTGAAGGCGAAATCGTGGATCCAGAACTCGCGGCCATTGGTGTGACGCAGGCGATACGGGAATTCACCCAACACGCGCAGGCCGAGGTTTTCCAGAATCGGCAGGACGTCGGACAGCGCCAGCGGCGTGTCGGCATGATACAGCTTGCAATGCAGCTCGCGCTGGCCGGAAACCTGACCCAGCGGCTGGTAGAAGCTCATCACCAACGGATTTTTTTCGTTGAGGCTCAGCAGGTGCTGCATGTCGACCACGGCCGAATGCGCCGCGAAACGCTCGCGGTAACCGGCCGGGAAGCCTTTCGGGAAGTCGGCCAGCACGTTGGTGCCGTGGGCCTCGCCGAAGCTTTCGATGGTCAGTGCGGCGTAGTCGTCCTGCCAGCTGCGGCAGGCCTGGACCACTTCCTTTTCCAGCAGCAGCGGATCGATGTCGAGACGGTTTTTCGGATCGACACGCAGGATCAACTGCACGCGGGCCAGTACCGACTCGGAGAAGAAGGTCCAGAATTCGCAATCGGAGGCCTTCAGGCGCTCCATCAGCACTTGCTGGATTTTCTGGCGAACTTCGGTGGAATAGATGTCGCGCGGCACGTAGGCCAGGCAGTAGCAGAAACGCCCGTACGGGTCTTTGCGCAGGAACACGCGAATCTTGTTACGTTCCTGGATCTGCACGATCGACATCACCGTGGTGAACAGCTCGTCGACCGGGGTCTGGAACAGGTCGTCACGCGGCAGCACTTCGAGGACCTGTGCCAGTTCCTTGCCCAGGTGAGCCTTGGACTGGAAGCCGGAGCGGCGCTCGATTTCTTCGACCTTGCGGCGGATGAACGGGATGACCCGCACGCTCTCGCCATACACCGAGGAGGTGTACAGGCCCATGAAACGGTGTTCCTTGATGACTTTGCCGTCGGCGTCGATTTCACGGATCGACACGTAGTCCGGATAAGCCGGACGGTGCACACGGCTCGGGTGCGCGGCCTTGGCGAACGACAGCAGGGTCGGCTCGCGCAGGTAGGCCACGGCGTAGTCTTCGATGCGCAGGTCTTCGTAGGTCAGGCCGGTGCGCAGCAATTTGGTCAGGCCGAGGAAGGAGCTCTGGTCGTACTCGATGTGGCCGCCGTCGGCCTGATCGGTGACCACGAACTCTTCGTAGCCGAGGAAGGTGAAGTGGTTGCCCACCAGCCATTCCAGGAAACTTTTGACTTCGTTCTTCTCGTCGGCATCGACGGCGAAGGCGCTGTTGTCGAGCCGGGTGAGGATGTCCTGGACCTTGGCCTTCATCGGCTCGAAATCGGCGACCGCGACGCGGACTTCACCGAGAACCTGTTCCAGCTCTTTGCTCAGCACGTTCAGTTCGGCCGCGTTGGCGCAGCGGTCGATTTCCAGATACATCAGCGATTCATGCAGCACGCCTTCGCCGGTGCTGCCTTTTGGCAGGATTTCCAGCAACTCGCCCTTGTTGCCACGACGTACGCTGAGCACGGTGGTCTGCAGGGTGTGAATGCTGTAGCCGCGACGGTTCAGCTCGGTGCGGACTGAGTCGACCAGAAATGGCAGATCGTGGTGCAGGACTTCGACCGCGGTGTGGGTCGACTGCCAGCCGTGGCGTTCGTAATCAGGGTTGTAGACGCGCACTTGCGGTTGCGCGTGATCGAAGCGCTCAAGCAGGCGCCACGCAGAGAGAGTACAGCCAGCGAGGTCGGAGAGGCGACGTTGGGTCAGCTCGTCCAGGGAAATGATGCCGAAGAATTGTTCAGCGAACAGCGCCACTTGTGGCAGTGCCTGTTCACTGATGTGCTGCGCCAGTGCCGCTTGCAGTTGGTGCTGGAAGTCGGCTTTGCTGGCTGCGGTGAAGAACGCCATCTGTGGTACTCCGCTTAAGCTTGTTATTGATGGAAAGCGTCGCGTGCAACACCCCTTGCGGGGCTTGTGTCGCCCTGTTCCTGATTCTCGAACAGAGGAAACAGGGTGACAGGTGGGTGAAGCTGGACGGGACACTCAGGTCACATTCACCTTCCATTGAATGAGCATCTGCAAAAGCGACTGTGCGGACCTGCAACAATGCCTTTACGGGTGCTCATCCGTTGCGCAGCTTAAAGGGTGCGACAATGTGTCTGCTTGCGGTGCTGCGACATATTCGGTCATTGGCACGTAAACCGAAGCCCGGGCACCGATAAACACTAGCAGGCATGGCGGAAAACGGCTGCGTGAATACCCGTTTTTACGGGACATCCGTGCCAGGTACGACCCTTGATGCGCGTCGAGCTCACGACACATCCTCTGACACTCTCACATGCAGAAATTCCCGCGGGCTGGCAGAATCGCGGCCAATTGCGCCCCACACGTCCGTCGAGACAGGAATTTCCCATGCAAATGACCACCGCCCTACTGATCGTCAACCCGTGCGACGACGAAGAAGACAACATGGCCATGCTCTGCTGCCACAGCAACCAGGGCGAGATGTTCTTGATGAGCCGCTACCCGGATGAGGATGAGCTGGAAATCACTCTGGATGGCGAGCCTTCGACGCTTGATGGCGTTAAAGTCACCTTGAGTTCGAATCTGCTGAAGATCGAGATTGCGGCGGCGGATGCCGATGCGCTGAATGGCGATGATGTGCTGGAGATCAGCTTTAACCCGGATATGGTTGACATGGATGAGGTTGTCGAGACTTTGAGGAATATTCTGGATGGCACCGGGACCTTTATCAGCGAGGTTTGAGGGTGACTGAACCGGCCCTTTCGCGAGCAGGCTCGCTCCCACATTGAGGGCCTGGGCGCTGAGCCAATGTGGGAGCGAGCCTGCTCGCGAAGGCATCCGAAAGAGCAATACATCCCTCCTGCCCTACAAAACCAACAATCACCCCAACCATTTCCCGCACTTTGCGCAAAATGCCGTTAGTCGCCACCCCCCGCGATGGATTAAAGTAACGCCCCCAGCCCCGGCGTTATCCGAACGCCTCGGGCCACCCCTTTCCAGGAACAGTCACCGATGGAACATCGTGAAGCGCTGCTGGCGCTGCGAACCTTTCTTTCAACGCAGATTCTCGGCCAGGAAAAACTTATCGAGCGTTTGCTCATTGCCCTGCTCGCCGACGGCCACATGCTGGTCGAAGGCGCTCCCGGTCTGGCCAAGACCAAAGCGATCAAAGAACTCGCCGAGGGCATCGAAGCCCAATTCCATCGCATTCAGTTCACCCCGGACCTGCTGCCGGCCGACATTACCGGCACCGAGATCTATCGCCCGGAAACCGGCAGTTTCGTGTTCCAGCAAGGGCCGATTTTCCACAATCTTGTGCTGGCGGACGAAATCAACCGTGCGCCGGCCAAGGTGCAATCGGCGCTGCTCGAAGCGATGGCCGAGCGTCAGGTCAGTGTCGGTCGCAGCACGTATGAGCTGTCGCCGCTGTTTCTGGTGATGGCCACGCAAAACCCGATCGAGCAGGAAGGCACCTATCCGCTGCCGGAAGCGCAGCTCGACCGTTTCCTGATGCACGTGAAGATCGGTTTCCCCGACGCCGCCGTCGAACGCCGCATACTCCAGCAGGCCAGGGGCGAAGCACTGAACGGCGAGACCAAGCCCGAACGCCGGGTCAGCCAGCAGGCGATTTTCGCCGCACGCAAGGAAATTCTCGGTTTGTACATGGCCGACGCCGTGGAGGAATACCTGGTGCAACTGGTCATGGCCACACGCAACCCGGCCAAGTTCGACCCGGAGATGGCCGAGTGGATCGCCTACGGCGCCAGTCCAAGGGGTTCGATTGCCCTTGATCGCTGCGCCCGTGCCCACGCCTGGCTGGCCGGGCGTGACTTTGTCAGCCCGGAAGACATTCAAGCGGTGCTGTTCGATGTGTTGCGCCATCGCATCATTCTGTCGTTCGAAGCGGAAGCCGCCGGCATCGATCAGGATCGCGTGGTGCAGCGGATTCTCGACGTCGTCGCCGTCGCTTGACCCCCATGAACGCCGCCCTGCCCACCGAACCCGGTATCCGCATCAGCCTCGCCGAGCTGATCGAGATGCGCCACCGCGTGCGCGAGGTGCAGTTGTTTTCCACGCCGAGCCAGCGCAGCCCGTTGATCGGCCTGCATCACTCGAAATTCCGCGGTCGTGGCGTCGATTTCGACCAAGTGCGGGTGTATCAGGCCGGCGACGACGTGCGCACCATCGACTGGCGCGTCACCGCGCGCACCCAGGAACCGCACACCAAACTGTTCCATGAAGAGCGCGAGCGGCCGATTTTCATCATGGTCGAGCAAAGCACGCGGCTGTTTTTCGGCTCGGGGCTGATGTTCAAATCGGTGCTGGCGGCACAAGTCGCCGCACTGATTGGCTGGGCCGCGCTGGGCCACAACGACCGCGTCGGCGGATTGGTATTCGGCGATAACGAGCATTACGAAATCAAACCACGACGCAGCAAGCAAAGCCTTTTGCAATTGCTCAATCGCCTGGTCAAGGTCAATCAGTCGCTGCACAGCGAACACGAGCCGGACCGCGACGCCTTGGGCGTGGCCCTGCGCCGTGCCCGGGAGGTGTTGCGCCCGGGCAGTCTGGTGGTGGTGATTTGCGATGAGCGTGCCCTGTCCGATGGCGTCGAACAGCAATTGGGCCTGCTGTCGCGCCATTGTGACCTGCTGATGCTGCCGCTCTCTGATCCGCTCGACCACGCCCTGCCTGCCGCCGGCCTGCTGCGATTCGCCGAACGCGGCGCGCAATTGGAACTCGACACGCTGAACTTCGACCTGCGCCAGAGCTATCGCGCCCAGGCCGAAGCACGCATCGCTCGTTGGGAATTGCTCGCGCAAAAGCTGCGGGTGCTGTTGATGCCGCTGAGCACGCAGAGCGAAATGGTCGAGCAGATGCGCGAGTTTCTTAATCCGCAGCGTCCGGGGAAAGGTCGATGAGCGGCCTCGAGCAACTGCAACCGCTGATCTCGCCGCCACCGATAGCCTTCTGGCCACCGGCGCCGGGCTGGTGGCTGCTGCTTCTGTTGCTGCCGCTGCTCGGTTTCGCGGTGTGGCGTTTGCGCGGTTTTCTTCCGGTGAAAAAACGCCCGGTCGCGCGCGCTGAACAGCCGCTCGACCCGGTGCGCATCGCGGCGCTCGCCGAACTGGCGCAAATGCCCAAGCCCTATGATGGCGCGCCGGCCGGCGCCTGGCTGCAGCAACTCAACGGTCTGCTGAAACGCCTGTGCCGCAACCACTATCCCTACAGCCAGAGCCACACACTCAATGGGCGCAAATGGCTGGCGTTCCTCGATAACCGCTGCCCCGCCGCCGGCCTGACGCGTTGGATGGTGCTGGTCGAAGGCGCCTACAAACCGGAATGCAAACTCGACGACAAAGCCATCGCCGGCCTGACCCAAGCGGTCGATACGTGGATTCGCAAACATGTTTGAGTTCGCCTGGCCGTGGATATTTGCCTTGTTGCCACTGCCGTGGCTGATGCGCCTGGTGTTGCCTGTGGCCGACAGTGGCGAGCCGGCGCTGAAAGTCAGTTTCCTCGCCGATCTGGAAGGCCTCGCCCGCCGCCGCGCCCGCGCCCATCTGCCGGGCTGGCGCCAGCAAGCGCCGTTCGTGCTGTTGTGGCTGGTTCTGCTGATGGCTGCCGCTCGTCCGCAATGGCTCGGCGAGCCGCTGCCGATTGCCGCCAGCGGGCGCGATTTGCTGGTCGCGGTGGACGTATCAGGTTCGATGGACTTCCCCGACATGCAGTGGCAGGACGAAGAAGTCAGCCGGCTGGCGCTGGTCCAGCACTTGCTCGGCGACTTTCTTGAAAGCCGCGACGGCGATCGGGTCGGTTTGATCCTGTTCGGCAGCCAGGCCTATCTGCAGGCACCGCTGACGTTCGACCGCCATACCGTGCGCGTCTGGCTCGACGAGGCGCGGATCGGCATCGCCGGCAAGAACACCGCCATCGGCGACGCGATAGGCCTGGGCCTCAAACGCCTGCGCCTTCGGCCAGCACAAAGCCGCGTGCTGATTCTGGTCACCGACGGTGCCAACAATGGCGGCGAGATCGATCCGCTGACCGCTGCAAAACTGGCCGCCAGCGAAGGCGTGAAAATCTATCCGATCGGCATCGGCGCCAACCCTGAAGACAGCGGCTCGACCGGCCTGCTCGGCGTCAACCCGAACCTGGACCTCGATGAGCCGTCACTGAAGGCCATTGCCGAAGTCACCGGCGGCCAGTATTTCCGCGCCCATGACGGCAAGGAACTGCAAGCGATCAAGGACACCCTCGACCAGCTCGAACCGGTAACCCAGCAACCGACCCAGGCGCGCCCGGCCCAGGCCTTGTATCACTGGCCTCTGGCGCTGGCGCTGTGGTTGAGTCTGTTGCTGGTCGCCCGCGAACTGTGGCCGGACAACCCGCTGCAACGCCTGCTCAACAAGGAGCTGAATCTGCAGAGTCCGTTGCCTGACTGGCGCGAACGCCTTAAACGCTTGCGTTTGCGGAGGCGCCGATGATCGCGCTCTGGCCGCACTGGTTCCGTCCCTGGTGGCTGTTGCTGTTGCCGCTGCTCGGCTGGCTGCTCTGGCAACTCTGGCACCGGCAGAAACGCGCCGGACGCTGGCAGATGATTCTTCCGCCAGCCTTCCATTCAGCGTTGCTCAGTGGGGGCAATGGTCGCGAGAGCAAACTGCCGTGGATCGCCCTCGGCGTGGCGTGGCTGCTAACCCTGCTGGCGTTGCTCGGGCCGAGTTGGGAACGGGTTGAACAGACCAGCCAGAAACCCGCCGATCCGCTGGTGGTAGTGCTGGAGTTGACCGCGGAAATGCTCGCCACCGACTCGCCGCCGACGCGCCTCGAACAAGCCCGGCGCAAGCTGTTCGATCTGTTGCAGGCACGCAGCGATGCGCAGACGGCTATCGTGGTTTACGCCGGCAGCGCGCACACGCTGGTGCCGCTGTCCGATGACCTGGCGACCAGCCGCAATCTGCTCAGCGCCCTCAAGCCGTCATTGATGCCGCAAAGTGGGCATCGCGCCGACCTGGCCGTCAGTAAAGCGCTGGCCCTGCTGCAACAGGGTGCCCTCGGCCAGGGGCGAATTCTGCTGGTCGGTTCAGCCCTGACCGAAGAAGAACGCCAAGGCATACGCCGCGCGCTCAACGGCGAATCGGCGCAGTTGCTGATGCTCGGCATCGGCACCGCCGAAGGTGCGCCGATTGCCCAGGAAGACGGCAGCTTCCTCAAGGACGAGCAAGGCGCGATCCGCGTGCCGCAACTCGACAGTCCGGGACTGGCGGCATTCCTCAACAGCGTCGGTGGCGAATACCGAGCGGCGCAACTGGACGAAGGCGATCTCGCCGCGCTCGGCCTGCTCAGCGGCCCACGTAGCCTGCGTGACGATGGTCGCACCGTGCGTCTGGATACCTGGGCCGATCAAGGTTACTGGCTGCTGCTGCCACTGTTATTGCTCGCCGCGTGTGCGGGTCGGCGTGGCTGGCTGTTCTGTCTGCCACTGCTGTTCTGCCTGCCGCAGCCCAGCTACGCGTTCGACTTCGAAGACCTGTGGCTGCGCCCCGACCAGCGAGGCCTGCACCTGCTCAAGCAGAAGCGTCCGGCCGAAGCCGCGCAACATTTTGCCGATCACCAGTGGCAAGGGGTGGCGTTGTACGAGGCCGGCGACTACAGTGGCGCCGCCCAGCGCTTCGCCGAAGGCAGTGATGCCCGTGCGCACTACAATCGTGGCAACGCACTGGCGAAAAGCGGTGAGCTGGAAGCGGCCATCGATGCCTATGAACAGGCGCTGGAGCTGCAAGCGGATTTGCGTCCGGCGCAGACCAACAAAGCGCTGGTCGAAAATCTGCTGAAGCAGAAAAACGCTCCACCACCGGCCGAACCGGACAATCAGCCAAACCAACAAAGCCTGCCCGGCGATGAGCCACCGCCCGCCACCGTGCCTCCCCCGGCGGTGAGCAGCGAAACCCAAAGCCAGGCGCAACCGGCAGAGTCGGCCAGTGAACCGCCACCGACCACCCCGCCGCAACCAGGCCCCAACGAAATCGCGGGCAGCGTGGAAGAAGAACAGACCGACACGGTGCCGACCCTGCGCCCGAGCGAAAACAACCTCGAAGGCGAACAGCGGCAGGCACTGGAGCAATGGCTGGGGAAGATCCCGGACGACCCGGGCGAACTGTTGCGACGCAAATTCTGGTACGAACAGCAACAACATCAGGATCAGGAAAACACTCGATGACCCGTTTCACCGCTCTCTTGCTGCCCCTGCTGATCTGCACGGCCACCGCTCAAGCGGCCGAGCTGACCGCCAGCGTGGATCGCAGTCGCCTGAACTCCGGCGAGACGGTCGAACTCACCCTCGAAACTGACGACGTCACGCAGTTCGGCAAGCCTGACCTGTCGCCGCTGGAGCCGTTGTTCGAAGTACGCGGCACACGGCAGGTCAACCAGCTCAACACCCTCAATGGCGACAACCGCGCCACCACGCGCTGGATCGTCACCCTGCTGCCGAAAGAAAACGGCAGCGTGGTGATCCCGCCATTGCAACTGGGCGAAGTGCAGAGCCAGCCGATCACCGTACAAGTGGTTGCCAGCGACACCGTCGAGGACAAGAGCAGCCTCGATCCGGTGTTCATCGAGGCCAGCCTCGATCAGTCCAGCGTTTACGTGCAGGCCCAGGCCATCCTGACCTTGCGCATCTACCATTCGGTGTCGCTGTACGACGACAGCAGCCTGAGCCCGCTGCAAATCGCCGACGCGCGGATCGAACAACTGGGCGACACGCGCACCTACGAAAAAGACCTCAACGGTGTACGCCACGGCGTCATCGAGATGCGCTACGCGATCTACCCGCAACACAGCGGCTTGCTGACCATCGCCCCGCAAACGTTCAGCGCCACGCTGGTCGATACGGCGCCATCACCAGATTCCTCGGGGCCGAAACCCGGCAAACTGATGCGCGTGAGTTCCTCATCCATCCCGCTGACGGTCAAACCGAAACCGCTGACCTATCCGGTCGATGCACCGTGGCTGCCGGCGCGCAGCCTCAGCCTCAGCGAAAGCTGGAGCCCGGAACCGGAACACACCCAGGTCGGCGATTCCCTGACCCGCAGCCTGACCCTGAAAGTCGAAGGCCTCGCCAGCTCGCAACTGCCAGCGCTGCCCGCCACCGACGTCAACGGCCTGCGCCGCTACCCCGACCAGCCGGTGCTGAGCAACCAGAGCAGCGACCGCGGCATCATCGGCAGCCGCGAAGAACGCGAGGCCCTGGTGCCGAGCCGCAGCGGCGCGATCGACCTGCCGACCGTCGACGTGGTCTGGTGGAACACCTTCGAAGATCACTTGGAACACAGCAGCCTGCCGGCGCGCACCCTGCAAGTGGCGAACAACCCGAGCCTACAAATCGACACGCCGGCCGGCACACTTCAACCCGCCATGCTCGACAACGACACCCTGTGGTGGTGGAAACTCAGCACGCTGATCCTCGCCTGCACCACCCTGCTCGGCTTCGGCCTCTGGTGGCGTGCGCGCTGGCAACCGGCAATCCACCGCGCCGCCCAGACCGGTCCGAGCCCACGCACATTGCTCGACGACATCAAGCGTGCGAGCCAGGCCAACGATCCCCACGCCACCCGCCAGGCGCTGGACGCGTGGGCACGGCAGCAGCCGGAGACACTGGCAGACATGGCGGCGCGGTTTGTGCCGTTGTCGGATGCGCTGGATGGGCTGAATGGTGCGCTGTACAGCGAGACGGGGCAGCATTGGCAGGGTGAGGATTTGTGGCGGGCGATTCGCACGATACCGGCGGCGGAACGGGTGCAGGATCCGGTCAGTGAAAGTGGGTTGCCGCCGCTTTATCCCAAGTAACCCGATACTCAGGATGAGGCAGGACGACCTTGTGGCCTTTTGGCTTTGTGGCTTTGTGGCTTTGTGGCTTTGTGGCTTTGTGGCGAGGGAGCTTGCTCCCGCTCGGCTGCGAAGCAGGCGTAAAAATCCGGCCACTGGTTCTCATTGAAGGTCCCCGGGTTCGCTTCGCAACCCAACGGGAGCAAGCTCCCTCGCCACAAGGTCTTCGTTCGACCCACAACAAGCGTGTTTGCCAGTAAACTCTCCGGTCCTCCCCGCCTCCCTTTCCCAGGCGGTCATCACCTTCTTTCGTAGCGGAGTCCACCTTGCGTCTGTTTCACACCTCCGACTGGCACCTTGGGCAAAACCTGCACGGCCAGGAGCGCGATTTCGAGCACGCGTGTTTTCTCGAATGGCTGCTGCGCCAACTGCAACAGGCGCAGCCGGATGTGCTGCTGATTGCCGGGGATATCTTCGACACGGTCAATCCGCCGGTGAAAGCCCAGGAACGTCTCTACGATTTCATCGTCAGTGCCCATGAACAACAGCCATTGCTGACCATCGTGATGATCGCCGGCAACCATGATTCCGGCTCGCGAATCGAACTGCCCGCGCCATTGATGCGGCGTTTGCGCACGCATGCGTTGGGCCGGGTGCTGTGGCTGGACGATGGTCAACTTGATGCCGAACGCTTGCTGCTGCCACTGCCCGATGCCAGCGGCGAGATTGCCGCATGGTGCCTGGCGCTGCCCTTTCTGCGTCCGGCGGAAGTCACCGGTGCGCACTTGGGCGACAATTATTTGCGTGGCATCGGCCAGGTGCATGAATGGCTGATCGAGGCGGCCAATGCCAAACGCCAGCCCGGTCAGGCGCTGATCGCCATCAGCCACGCGCACATGGCTGGCGGTTCGGTGTCGGAGGACTCCGAACGCAGCCTGATCATCGGCAACGCCGAAGCCCTGCCCGCCAGCCTGTTTGGGTCGAGCATCAGCTATGTCGCCCTCGGCCATTTGCACAAGCCGCAGAAGGTCAACGGTGAGGAACGCATCCGTTACAGCGGCTCGCCGATTCCATTGTCGTTCTCGGAAATCGGTTATCAGCACCAGATTCTCGACGTGACACTCGACGGCGAAACCCTGGTCAGTGTCGAGCCGAAGCTGATCCCGCGCTCGGTCAATCTGCAGCGTATCGGCCCGGCGCCGCTGGCCGAAATTCTGCTGCAACTGGCCGACCTGCCGAACATCGATCTGCTTGCTGAAACCCAGCGCCAGCCATGGTTGGAAGTGCGTGTGCGCCTCGACGAGCCGCAGCCGGATCTGCGTCATCAAGTGGAATCCGCGCTGCAAGGCAAAGCCGTGCGTCTGGTGCGCATCGCCGCTGAATACGCTGGCAATCGCGGCGCCGATGGCAGCGATGACGGCAACACGCTGATCGAACTCGACCAGCTCACCCCGCAGGAATTGTTCAGCCGCGCCTGGCTCGACAACTACGGCAGCGAGGTCGATGAACAGACGCTGAAAGACTTCGCCGAACTGCTACAGGACGTGCAACTGGAGGGCGAGCAGCCATGAAAATTCTCGCCATTCGCTTGAAGAACCTTGCCTCGCTGGCAGGTCCGTTTGAGATCGACTTCACCGCCGAGCCACTGGCCAGCGCCGGTCTGTTTGCAATCACCGGCCCGACCGGTGCCGGCAAAAGCACCCTGCTCGACGCCTTGTGCCTGGCACTGTTCGGCGCCGTTCCACGCCTGAACAACACCGGCCGCGACGCCAAAGTCCCGGACGCCGACGGCGAAATCGCCACTGGCGACCCGCGCACCTTGCTGCGTCGTGGTACCGGCGAAGGCTATGCCGAGGTGGATTTTGTCGGCGTCGATGGCCGTCGCTATCGGGCGCGCTGGGAAGCCAACCGCGCCCGTGAGAAGGCTGGGGGCAAGTTGCAAGCGAGCCGGCAGAGCCTGCGCGATATCGATCAGGATCAATTGCTCGCGAGTCAGAAAGGCGAATACAAAACCCAACTGGAAGCCGCGCTGGGCCTGAACTTCGAACAGTTCACCCGCGCCGTGCTGTTGGCGCAGAGCGAGTTCAGCGCGTTCCTCAAGGCTGACGACAACGACCGCAGCGAACTGCTGGAAAAACTCACCGACACCGCGCTCTACACCCGCCTAGGCCGCCGCGCTTTCGACAAGACCAAAGAAGCCCGCGAAGCGCACAAGCTGTTGCAGGATCAGGCCAGCGGTGTGACGCCACTGGCCCCCGAAGCCCGCGCCGAACTCGATGAGCGTTTCAACGCCGCGCAGCAACAGATGAAGGCGCAACAGGCGCAGCTCAAACAGCTTGAGCAGCAACACAGCTGGCTCAAGGATTTGCGTCAGTTGCAGGACGCGCAACAGGCGGCCAGCGAACAATTGCACAGTGCGCAGCAGCATTGGCAGGCGCTGGCCGGCGAGCGGGTAAAACTGACGCGCCTGGAGCAGCTCGGCCCGCAGCGGCATCAGTTCGCGCGCAAGGCCGAACTCGATGCACTGCTGACGCCGTTGGCGGCGCAGATTGCCGCACACACCCAACAACACGCGGCGTTGAGTGAACGTCAGGCGCAACTGGAACAAAGCCTCGACGCCGCGAAAGTCGCCCTCAGTGAAGCGCAGCAGCGGCAAAGCGAGAATGCGCCGCTGTTGCGTCAGGCGTTCGAAGAACAAAGTACCCTCGCCCGCCTGATCAAGGACGCTGCCAGCAGCGCCGAAGCCCGGCAAGCAGCCGAGCAAGCGTTCAAGGATGGTCAGAGCGCCATTCAGGCGTTGCAGGAAAAACAGACTCAAGTCGCCGAGCGCTTGCAGCGCATCGCCGCCGAGCTTGAACAGAGCGCGCATCTGGCCCCGCTGAGCGATGCCTGGAGCGCCTATCGCGACCGTTTGCAGCAGTTGATGCTGATCGGTAACCGTTTGAACAAGGGCCAGGCTGAACTGCAGTCCCTTGAACAAAACGCCGCGCGCAGTGCTGAAGAGTTGGCGTCGCACAAGCAGCAACTGGAAGTGCTGTTCAAAGAGGCCGGTGCCGAACCCGACGCGGTCGCAGAGCAGATCGGCATTCTCGGCACTCTGTTGCAGGACAACCGCAAACAACTGCGCGCCGTCGAAGACTTGTCGCGCCTGTGGGCCACTCGGCAGGATCTCGACAAGCGCAGCGAGGAGCTGCAACAGCGCCAGCTCCACGCGCAACAGCAGCGCGAACGCCTGACCCAGGACGGCGTTAAAACCAAGGCCGAACTGACCGTCGCCGAGCAAACCCTCAGCGTCACCCGCGAACTGCTCGAGCGGCAGCGTCTGGCGCGCAGTGCCAGCGTCGAAGAGCTGCGCGCGCAGTTACAGGACGACCAGCCCTGCCCGGTTTGTGGCAGCAACGAGCATCCGTATCATCAGCCCGAAGCGCTGCTGCAAAGTCTTGGTCGCCACGATGAAAGCGAACAGGCCAACGCGCAGCAAGTGGTCGATCAGCTCAAGGAGAAACTGATCGACCTGCGCGGCGAAGTCGGCGGCGTGATCGCGCAACAAAAGGAGTTGCTGCAACAGCAGGAACAACTCGCTGCCCAGCAACAAGCCTTGGCCCCAAGCCTGGATGCGCATCCGCTGTCGGCACAATTGCTGAACCAGGACCCCGACAAACGCGACGCCTGGCTCAGGCGCCAGAACGAGCAGTTGAACCAGAGCATCACCCAGGACGAGCAGCGCCAAAGCGTCCTGCTCACGTTGCAGCAGGACGCGGCGCGTCTGTCGCAGCAGTTGCGTCAGGCTGAAGTCGCCCACCAGCAAGCGGCGCAACACCTGAGCAATCAACAGCATGAACTTAACAGCGACCGTCAGCGCCTGGAAGAAGAGCTCACCGCGTTTGGGCCGTTGTTGCCCGCTGACACTCTCCAGGCCCTGCGCCTTGAGCCAGCCGCGACGTTCATGCAACTGGACCGGCAGATCGCCGAGCGTCTGGCGCAGCTTGAACAGCAAAAGGAAGAGCTGGGCGAACAGCAGCAACGCCAGCAGACGCTGGAAAAAGAACTGGATCGCCAACAGATTCGCAGCCAGCAGTTGCAAAGTGCCGAGCAGCAATTCAATACGCTGACCGAGCAACAGCAGAATTGTCAGGAAAAACTAGCGCAACTGCTCGGCGAACACAGCAGCGCCGAGCACTGGCAGCAGTTGCTCGAACAGGCCGTCGAGCAGGCGCGCACGGCCGAAACCAGCACGACCGAGGAACTGCAAAGCGTGCGCACGCAACGCGTGCAAATCGCGGCGGAACTCAAAGCGCAGCAGGAACGATTGCAGGCGCTCGAAAGTGAAGACAAAGCGCTCACTGACAAGATCGCCAGTTGGCGCGCCAGCCATCCTGAACTGGATGACGGCGGCCTCGAAGACCTGCTGCGCTTCGACGACGCGCAAGTCGCCGAATTGCGCCAAACCCTCCAGCTCAACGAAAAAGCCATCGAACAGGCCCAGGTCTTGGTGCAGGAACGCGATCAGCGTCTGCTCGATCATCAGGCGCAGCACAACGGCAACCTCGATGCCGAGCAGCTCGCCAGCGCCCTCGTCGACGTGCAGAACCAGTTCGCCGCCAGCGAACAGCAATGCGCCGAACTGCGTGCCGAACAGGCAGAGGACCAGCGCCGGCAGAACGCCAATCAGGCCTTGGCCCAGCAGATCGCCGGGGCCTATGCCGAGTATCTGCGCTGGGCGCGCCTGAGTGCCTTGATCGGCTCAGCCACCGGCGACACCTTCCGCAAAATCGCCCAGGCCTACAACCTCGATCTGCTGGTGCATCACGCCAACGTGCAACTGCGCCAATTGGTCAAACGCTATCGCCTGAAACGCGGCGGCAGCATGCTCGGTCTGCTGGTGATGGACACAGAAATGGGCGATGAACTGCGCTCGGTGCATTCGTTGTCCGGCGGCGAAACGTTCCTCGTGTCGCTGGCCCTGGCGCTGGGGCTGGCCTCGATGGCCTCGAGCACGCTGAAAATCGAATCGCTGTTTATCGACGAAGGTTTTGGCAGCCTTGATCCCGAATCTCTGCAATTGGCCATGGACGCCCTGGACGGTTTGCAGGCGCAGGGGCGCAAGGTTGCGGTGATTTCCCATGTACAGGAAATGCACGAACGGATCCCGGTGCAGATTCAGGTGCGGCGCCAGGGTAATGGTTTGAGTACGCTGGAGGTGAAATGAACACGCTGTATTCCTTCCGCCGCTGCCCCTACGCGATGCGTGCGCGAATGACGTTGCGTTATGCCGGCGTGCCGGTGGACATCGTCGAGGTCAGCCTCAAGGACAAGCCGGCAGAAATGCTGGCGATCTCGCCGAAGGGCACCGTGCCGGTGCTGGATGCTGATGGCGTGGTGATTGATGAGAGTCTGCAAATCATGCGCTGGGCGTTGGCGCAGAATGATCCGGATGACTGGTTGTTCAAGGATGATCCCGGGGCTGAGGTCATCATGAACATGCTGATCGAAACGAACGACCAACCATTCAAGACATCGCTGAATCACTACAAATACGCTGAGCGTTATCCAGAGCAACCGATGGAGGTTTATCGTACGCAGTGCGAGATGATCGCCCACTATTTGGATCTGACGCTCGCGGAGCACGACTACCTGCTGGGCGACCGACTCAGTCTCGCCGACATCGCCCTGCTGCCCTTCGTGCGGCAGTTCGCTCACGTTGATCGCGAGTGGTTTGCGCAGACGCCTTATGTTCGCTTACAGAAGTGGTTGCAGCGCTTCATTGAGTCCGAACTGTTTACCTCAATCATGAAGAAGTAACCCTCTCTCCTTTGCTTGATCGTTCCCACGCTCCGCGTGGGAATGCAGCCCCGGACGCTCTGCGTCCACTCCAGAGTTGGAACGCGGAGCGTCCCTTGAGGCATTCCCACGCAGAGCGTGGGAACGATCATCGCCCAGCGCTGAGCAATCATCAGGCGAGAGCGTTGCACATGCCCAGTGCCATGCAATCCACTTCAAACGGCCCGAGAAAATCGACTGCGATTCTGGCCGGTGGATTGCCCGCCATCAGGCCCAGCGTATTCGCCCGCTCGATGTTGTGGGCGATGTTGTGGTTGGCCTCTATGGCCCGGGCCAGTGCGCCCACCGAACCTTGACCGAAACCCAGCAATGACGCGCCGTTGGTCATCAATGCCAGGCTGGCAATAACCCAAAGTCTATAGCCTTTCATGCGCCACCAACTCCCGCGAGTTCAGCCCGGTCGACCATCACGCTCTGCGAACGGACTTCGAATTGGATGCCAGGGTGGGCGACGGCGATTGGCGCGTCGAAGCGGTGTTCCATCTGCGAGCCGATGCTGACGATCAGCACCACGGCCAGGTACAGACCGATGGCCAGGTAGGCGCCGCGTTTGGCGGAAGTGAGGATTGCGCTGGCCATGGTGTTCTCCCGTGGGCAAGTTTCGATGCCCACAGAATCAATCAAACGAACCGAAGCAACCACTCAGCGTTTGCCATAGTAAACATCAGCTTCGTTGATTATTTACCGGCTCTATTTGCCCGCGAGAAAAAACCTATGAGCGAAGAACGCGCACACGCGTAGGAGCTGCCGAAGGCTGCGATCTTGATCGTTCCCGCGCTCTGCGTGGGAATGCAGACCGGGACGCTCTGCGTCCCATTGGAACGCGGAGCGTCCCTAGAGGCATTCCCACGCAGAGCATGGGAACGATCAGGATCGCAGCCTTCGGCAGCTCCTACGGGGAACGGTGCGCTCAGGCTTGGGTTTTATGATCCAGAGCGGCATAGAAGTTGGCGCTTTGTTGCAGGTATTTCTGGGTGTAGCTCTGGGTGTGGGATTTCTTGCTGGCGATTTCGACGTTGGCACCGGCGGGCAATACCACGGTGGCGGAAATGGCGGAGGCGGCGATAACGGAGAAGAGATTGAAGTTCATGGCGGTAACCCTCGTGTTCGTTAGCTTGGTTTGCCCGGTCGGGCTGTGAAACAAACGTAACGCTGGAGGGTTGGCGCTTGAAATCTTTTGTAGCATTAGCCGTTATCAGTGCAATTAATACAACGACACAGGCCCCGCGAGCCGGGCCTGTGGCTTATTGTCACAGCAAAAACTTGAGGTCGCTGGGTGCGTCCATCGGCAGTTTTTGCACGGTTTTGCCGAGCAGACCGGTCTTGGCATCGCGCTCGACGACGACAATCTGGTTGCTCTTCTGGTTGGCGATCAAGACGAACTTGCCGCTCGGATCAAGGGCAAACTCACGCGGGTGGTCGCCGTCGACCGAGCGTTTTTGCAGTTCTTTGAGCTGCCCGGTCGCAGGATCGATGCTGAACACCACGAGTTGATTGGCCGTGCCGCGATTACTCACATAGAGGAATTTGCCATCGGCCGAGGCATGCAGCGCTGCGCCCGCCTTGTCCGAGGTCGGCTGGCCTGCTGCAAGGTCAACCAGTTGCGTCTGGGTCAGCACGCCGTCGTTGTAGTCGAACACCGCGACCTGCGCGCTCATTTCCATGGTCAGCCAGGCGTGCTTGCCGTCGGCGCTGAACAGCAGATGACGCGGGCCGCTACCGGCCGGCATCGACACCGAGGCTGTTTTCGCCGGGGTCAGCGGCAAGTGCGGGTTGGCTTTGGGGTCGAACTGGTGAATGAACACCTTGTCCGCACCGAGATCGTTGGAAAACACGTAGCGACCGTCCGGTGAGGAAACCGTTGCATGCACGTGGTTCGAAGCTTGCCGCTCAGGATTGACCCGGCTCGCCGGGTGCGCGCTCATTTGCACCACCGGTTTGAGCTTGCCGTCGGCATCGACCGGCAATACCGCCAGGGTGCCGCCCGGGTCTTCCATCACCGAATAATTGCTGACGAACAAATGGCTGGCATCAGCGCTGAGGCTGGAATGGGTCGGCTCGTTGCCCAGGCTCTGCACTTGGTTGATCAGACTCAAAGCGTGGGTTTTCGGGTCGATGGCGTAACTGCTGACGCGACCGACCGGGTCGCTCTGGCCCGGGCCGTTTTCATTGACCACGAACAGACGTGTCTGGTCTTTGGACAGGGTCAGCCACGACGGGTTTTCGCTCTTGACCACTTGCAGCGGCTTGGGGTTGATCTGGCCGGTGGCGCTGTCGAACTGCATCCGATAGAGGCCCTCGCTGGTGCCGGCGGTGTACGACCCCACCAGCAATTGGAAGCTTTCGGCGGACGCCGTGGAAAAGCCCATCGCACCGACGCTGCCGGCCATCAACAAGGGCCAGAAATTACGCATCTTCATTATTGTCATCCTCGTCGTCGCTGCTGCTGACTACGTCGCCGAGACACACCAGACGATGCTCGCCCGTGGTCTTGGTGTCGCTGGCGTAACCGACGATCAGCCAGCTCTGCAGCGTCTCATCAAACGTCGCCGCCGCGACCTGCGCCGGGGTGAATTCCCAGTGCTTCGCTTCACGGCCATCGATGCATTCGATGTGCAGGTTATCGTCCTCGTCGAGGGCGAATTCGAAGGCGTGCAGGCCATCGATTTCGACCATGCCGCAGTGTTCGAGGGCGTTGAGAAGGGTTTGGGCAGTCATGGCAAACAGTCTTTCTTGGGGGGGAAAGTGCCAATGATAACTTATTGTCGAAACAGTCCCCTTGTAGGAGTGAGCCTGCTCGCGATAGCGGTGGGTCATCCAGCAGAGATGCTGAATGTAAGACCGCTATCGCGAGCAGGCTCACTCCTACAGGGGTTGTCGTTGGCTTTAGAGCGCCTCACGCGATGGCTTGCCATCGACCAGACGCTGAATGCGCAGCGGGTTGGCGTTTTTCAGCGGCTCCGGCAGCAGGCTGTCCGGGTAGTTCTGGAAGCACACCGGACGCAGGAAGCGGTCGATCGCCAGCGTGCCTACGGAAGTGCCGCGCGCGTCGGACGTCGCCGGGTAAGGCCCGCCGTGGACCATCGAATCGCAGACTTCGACACCGGTCGGATAACCGTTGAGCAGGATGCGCCCGACCTTTTGTTCCAGCAGCGGCGTCAGTTCGGCGAATTGCTCGAAGTCCGACGGCTCGCCGATGATCGTCGCGGTCAGTTGACCATGCAGACCGTGCAGCGCCGCGCTGAGCTGTGCCTGATCGGCGACTTCAACGATCACCGTGGTCGGCCCGAACACCTCTTCCTGTAGCACTTCTTCACCGTTGATCAACAGGCTGACGTCAGCCTTGAACAACTGCGGCTGCGCCTGATTGCCCTGCTGCGGATTACCGGCAAGGTGTTCGATGCCACTGTGCGCCAAGAGTTTTTCCAGGCCTTTGCCGTAGCTGCCGAGGGTGCCGGCGTTAAGCATGGTTTGCGCCGGTTGATCGCCGATCAGGCCGGCCAGTTGCTGGATGAACGCGCTGAATTGTGGCGAGCGAATACCGATGACCAGACCCGGATTGGTACAGAACTGACCACAGCCCTGCACCACCGAAGCGGTAAGGTCACGAGCCACTGTTTCCGAACGCTTTGCGAGCGCCTGCGGCAGGACGATGACCGGGTTGATGCTCGACATTTCGGCAAACACCGGGATCGGTTGCGGGCGCGCCGCAGCCATGTCGCACAAAGCGCGACCGCCCTTCAGCGAACCGGTGAAGCCGACCGCCTGGATCGCCGGATGCTTGACCAGCCATTCGCCGACGCCGCCACCGTAGATCATGTTGAACACACCGGCCGGCATGCCGGTTTTCTCTGCTGCGCGAATCACCGCGTCAGCAACCAGCTCAGCGGTGGCCATGTGACCGCTGTGCGCCTTGAACACCACCGGGCAACCGGCCGCGAGTGCCGCTGCGGTATCACCGCCGGCGGTGGAAAATGCCAGCGGAAAGTTGCTCGCGCCGAACACTGCGACCGGGCCGAGGCCGATGCGGTATTGACGCAGGTCCGGGCGGGGTAGCGGCTGGCGATCGGGCAGCGGCAGATCAATCCGCGCGCCGTAGAAGTCACCGCGACGCAGGACTTTGGCGAACAGGCGCATCTGCCCGCTGGTACGACCGCGCTCGCCCTGAATGCGACCGGCTGGCAGCGCAGTCTCGCGGCAGACCAGGGCGACAAAATCATCGCCAAGGGCATCCAGTTCATCCGCGACTGCGTCGAGGAACTGCGCGCGGCGTTCGGCGCTGAGGCTGCGATACGTCGGGTAAGCCGCTGCGGCAGCTTTGGCGGCGGCGTCGACTTCCTCCGCCGTGGCCTGAATGAAGTCGTGCGGCAAGGCTTCGCCGGTGCTGGCGTCAACCGATTGCAATTTGACGGTGCCGGCGGCGCTGCGCTGTCCGCCGATGTAGTTGTGACCGAGAATCTGAGTCATGGGATCTCCTTAAAGGGTGCCGATGCTGTCCGGTTCAAAAGCCGCTTTGACCGGTGCGATGCCGTTGACCAGCGGTGCGCCAAAGTCGGCCTGGCTGATCTCGAAGGTATCGCCCGGCTGGGTGCGGATGCCGTCGGCAAACGACAGGGTCGCGGTGCCGAAGAAATGAATGTGCACGTCGCCCGGACGCAGGAATTGACTGTATTTGAAGTGGTGGTATTCGAGGTTCGCCAGGCTGTGGCACATGTTGGCCTCGCCGCTGAGGAACTCGTTCTGCCACAGCACCTCGCCGTCACGTAGGATTCGACTGGTGCCGGCAAGGTGTTGAGGCAATTCACCGGTGCGAAGTTCCGGACCATAACTGCAACTGCGCAATTTCGAGTGCGCGAGGTAAAGGTAATTCTTGCGCTCCATGACGTGGTCGGAGAACTCGTTGCCCACCGCGAAACCGAGGCGATACGGTTTGCCGTCGTTACCGATGATGTACAAGCCGGCCATCTCTGGCTCTTCGCCGGCGTCTTCGGCAAACGGCGGCAGCGGGAACGGCTGGCCCGGACGCACGACGATGCTGCCGTCGCCCTTGTAGAACCATTCCGGTTGCACACCGGCCTGCCCCGCCGCCGGCTTGCCGCCCTCCACGCCCCACTTGAAAATGCGCATGGTGTCGGTCATCGCCGCTTCGTCGCCGGCCTGCTGGTGCATCTTGTCGCGGGCCGAGGCGCTGCCCAGGTGAGTCAGGCCGGTACCACTGACCAGCATGTGCGCCGGGTCCGGGTGGTCCAGCGGCGGCAGGATGCGCAGGTCGTGGAGCAACTGCGCGTAGTCGTGACTGGCGCCGAGGCCAAGGGTCTGCACCTGCTGCTCAAGGGTGCTGCCTGCTTCGATCGCGGCCAGCGCCAGATCGCGCACACTGCGGGCGTCTTGCACTTCGCGGACCTGACCGTTGTCGACCACGCCGACGCGGCGTTCGCCGTTGGTTAATTCGAATTGCACCAGATGCATGTTTTTCTCCTGTTTTTCAAAGCCACCGCCAATCCCTGTAGGAGTGAGCCTGCTCGCGATGGCGGTGTGTCAGTTTGCAAATTTTTCGCTGATACACCGCCATCGCGAGCAGGCACACTCCTACAGGGGGCCAGTGTTAGTCAGTCAGGTGCGGGTTGCGCCCCGCGCGCTGGCGGCGAATTGGTCGACGGGTAAAACGTGCTTGCGTTCCAGCACACGATAAACAATGCCGGTCAGAATCAGCCCGAACACCATCACGCCAGAAAGGAAGTACAACCCCGAAGCCAGGTTGCCGGTGTATTCCTTCAATGCACCAATCACGAAAGGTCCGATGTAACCGCCAAGGTTGCCCACCGAGTTGATCAACGCAATCCCCGCCGCCGCACTGGCGCCAGCAAAGAACCGCCCCGGCAAAGTCCAGAACACGGCGGTGCACGAAAACAAAGCAAACGCCACCAGACACAGCGCCGCCAGTTGCGCCACCGGCAACGAGAGCCAGGCGCTGAGGAACAGGCCGATCGCACCCAGTACATACAGAACGGCGAGATGCCCGTAGCGATCATTCAAGCGGTCGGAGCTGCGCGGAATGATCAGCAGGCCGATGATCCCGAAGATGTACGGCACCGATGAGACGAACCCGGTCACCAGGTCGCTGCCGCCGAATTGTTTGATCAGCGTCGGCAGCCACAGGCCCAGGCCATAGATGCTCAGTGTTACCGGCAGATAGAACAGCGCCAGCAGCAGCACGCGTTTGTCTTTGAGTGCATGCAGCGGATTGCCGTGGCGGGTCTGGCCGTACTCCTGCAAGTCCTTTTTCAGCTCGCCGGTCAGCCAGTCTTTTTCAGACTGATCCATCCACTTCACTTGCTGCGGGCCGTCCGGCAGCCAGCGCAGCACCGGCCAGGTCAGCAGGATCGCCGGGGTGCCGATAACGATGAACAGCCACTGCCAGCCGTGCAGGCCGAGGATGCCGTCCATGCCGAGCAAACCGCCGGACACAGGGCCGGTGATCATCATGGCGATCGGTTGCGACAGGATAAATAGCCCGAGGATCTTGCCGCGATGGCGTACCGGGAACCACTGGGTGATGTAGTACAGCACGCCAGGGAAGAAGCCCGCCTCCGCCGCGCCGAGCAGAAAGCGCATCACGTAGAAACTGTGCGGCCCTTGCACGAAGGCCATGCCGATGGTGATCGCGCCCCAGGTAATCATGATCCGTGCGAACCAGCGCCGCGCGCCGAAGCGTTCGAGCATCAGGTTGCTGGGGATTTCGAAGAGGAAATAACCAATAAAGAACAGCCCGGCGCCCAGGCCGTAGGCCGCATCGCCGATGCCGATGTCGGCGCCCATGTGCAGCTTGGCGAAGCCGACGGCGGAGCGATCCACATAGGCGATCAGGTACAGCAGGATCAGGAAGGGAATCAGTTTCAGCGTGATGCGCCGGATAAGCCGCAATTCCTGGCTCATGAGATCGGTCTCCGATTGTTGTTTTTATAGAACCTCGGGGGACGCCTCTCACGGAAAACCGTCAGGGCCATCCCTCCGTCGAAAACGACTATATAGTAATACTATTTACTCAACAACACTTCCAAACGGTGGATTTTGAGCTTATGTTAAGCCATCGCTGGAACACTATAGTCATACAATAAGAGAAACGATCATGTCTGATAAGAAACCCACCCTGCGCTCCGCCCAATGGTTTGGCACGGCCGACAAGAACGGCTTCATGTACCGCAGCTGGATGAAGAATCAGGGCATCGCCGACCATCAGTTCCACGGCAAGCCGATCATCGGCATCTGCAACACCTGGTCGGAATTGACCCCGTGCAACGCGCACTTCCGCCAGATCGCGGAGCACGTCAAACGCGGGGTGATCGAGGCCGGTGGTTTTCCGGTGGAATTCCCGGTGTTCTCCAATGGCGAATCGAACCTGCGCCCGACCGCCATGCTCACCCGCAACCTGGCGAGCATGGACGTTGAAGAAGCGATTCGCGGCAACCCGATTGACGGTGTGGTGCTGCTGACCGGCTGCGACAAAACCACCCCGGCCCTGCTGATGGGCGCGGCCAGTTGCGACGTGCCGGCGATCGTCGTCACCGGCGGGCCGATGCTCAACGGCAAGCACAAGGGCAAGGACATTGGTTCCGGCACCGTGGTCTGGCAGCTCAGCGAACAGGTCAAGGCCGGCACCATCACCATTGACGATTTCCTCGCGGCCGAGGGCGGCATGTCGCGTTCGGCGGGCACCTGCAACACCATGGGCACCGCGTCGACCATGGCCTGCATGGCTGAAGCGCTGGGCACTTCGCTGCCGCACAACGCGGCGATTCCGGCGGTGGATGCACGGCGTTATGTGCTGGCACACATGTCCGGCATGCGTGCGGTGGAGATGGTTCGAGAAGACCTGAAACTGTCGAAGATCCTGACTAAGGAAGCCTTTGAAAACGCCATTCGCGTCAACGCTGCCATCGGTGGTTCGACCAACGCCGTCATTCACTTGAAGGCCATCGCCGGGCGCATTGGCGTTGAGCTCGATCTGGACGACTGGACCCGCATCGGTCGTGGCATGCCGACCATTGTCGACCTGCAACCGTCCGGGCGTTTCCTGATGGAAGAGTTCTACTACGCCGGTGGCTTGCCAGCGGTACTGCGTCGCCTCGGTGAGGCCAATCTGATTCCCAACCCGAATGCGCTGACCGTCAACGGCAAATCCATCGGCGAGAACACCAAAGACGCGCCGATCTACGGCGAAGACGAAGTGATCCGCACCCTCGACAACCCGATTCGCGCTGACGGCGGGATTTGCGTATTGCGCGGCAACCTGGCGCCGCTGGGTGCGGTACTCAAACCGTCCGCCGCTACCGCTGAACTGATGCAGCATCGCGGTCGTGCGGTGGTGTTCGAAAACTTCGACATGTACAAGGCGCGGATCAATGATCCGGAGCTGGATGTCGACAAAGATTCGATCCTGGTCATGAAGAACTGCGGGCCGAAGGGTTATCCCGGCATGGCTGAAGTCGGTAACATGGGCTTGCCGGCCAAGCTGCTGGCGCAGGGCGTGACTGACATGGTGCGTATCTCCGACGCACGCATGAGCGGCACGGCGTACGGCACGGTGGTTTTGCACGTCGCACCTGAAGCCGCAGCGGGCGGGCCTTTGGCGGCGGTGCAGGAAGGCGACTGGATCGAACTCGATTGCGCCAGCGGTCGTCTGCATCTGGACATCCCGGACGCCGAACTGGCGGCGCGCATGGCCGATCTGCAGCCACCGCAGCAATTGCTGGTGGGTGGCTATCGTCAGTTGTACATCGACCATGTGCTGCAGGCGGATCAGGGTTGTGACTTCGACTTCCTGGTGGGTTGCCGAGGGGCCGAGGTCCCGCGTCACTCCCACTGATCACACAAATCCCTGTGGGAGCGGGCTTGCTCGCGAAGGCGGCGGCACATTCAACAGTTATGTTGTTTGACCCACCGCCTTCGCGAGCAAGCCCGCTCCCACAGTTGCTTTTGCGTATCGCCTCAAATCTGTGCCGTGCCTGCTATGATGCGCGGCATCTCCATCGCTCAGGATCGCGTCGCTCCCCATGGATTACCGCAAACCTTCCGACCGTAAAAGCATGCACTCGCGCATCGTCCAGGAACTGGGCATGCAGATCGTCTCCGGACGCTTTTTGCCCGACGACAAACTGCCCGCCGAAGCCCTGCTCTGCGAGGAATACGCGGTCAGTCGACCGGTGTTGCGTGAAGCCACGCGGGTGCTGGTGGCCAAGGGTCTGGTGTATTCAAAGCCCCGCGTGGGCACGGTGGTCAAGGCGCGCCGCGAATGGCACATGCTCGACCCGGACGTGCTGCACTGGCTGATGCAAAGTAGCCCGCAGAATGAATTCTTCAACGTGCTGACCAGCGTGCGCAGCATCATCGAACCTGCGGCAGCCGCCCTCGCCGCTCAGCATGCGACTGACGCCGACATCGCCGCCATCAGCGAAGCCTACCAACGCATGGAAACCGCGCCGACACCGGAGGCCTTGTTGCAGCCGGACCTGGACTTCCACAGCCGGATTGCCGACGCCACGCACAACGACTTGCTGGCGAATCTGTGCAATATGCTGTCGGTGGCGATTGCCGAGGCGTTGAAGCATTCCAACCAGCGGCCGAACCTGCATGAGCTGGCGTTGCCAAGGCACAAGGCGATTCTCACGGCAATCGAGAATCGTGATGCGCTGGGCGCCCGGCATGCGACGTTGGTGCAGCTGGACGATGCGCGCAGTGCCCTCAGCGTAGTGCTTGGCACCGAACTCTCCTGACACACCGAAAATCCCCTGTGGGAGCGGGCTTGCTCGCGAATGCGGTGTGTCAGTAAACACTGTTTCGACTGACACACCGCATTCGCGAGCAAGCCCGCTCCCACACTGGAACTGCGTGAAATTTAAAGCATGAAAAAGCCGCAACCTTGTCCAGGTTGCGGCTTTGTCGTTTCAGGCCTTCAGATCAATGGGCAAACAACGAGTTGCCCTTCTGTCCTGCCAGTTTCTCAGGCTTGATCAGGAACTTCGCCAGGGCCGGCAGCAGCCACAGCGCACCGAACATGTTCCACAGCAGCATGAACGTCAGCATCAGGCCCATGTCGGCCTGGAACTTGATGGCCGAGAAGATCCAGGTGCACACGCCAATCGCCAGGCACAGGCCGGTGAACAGCACCGCTTTACCGGTGGATTTCAGCGTCTGGTAATAGGCTTCCTGCAACGGCAACCCGGCACGCAGGAAACTTTCCAGGCGGCTGTAGATGTAGATGCCGTAGTCGACGCCAATCCCTACCCCCAGCGCCACCACTGGCAGCGTGGCGACTTTCACGCCGATACCCATGAACGCCATCAGCGCGTTGCCGAGTACCGAAGTCAGCACCAGCGGCAGGACGATGCACAGGGTCGCCGCCCATGAGCGGAAGGTGATCATGCACATCACCGCCACGCAGATGTACACCAGAATCAGGATGGTCAGCTCAGCCTGTTTGATGACTTCGTTGGTGGCCGCTTCGATCCCGGCGTTGCCGGCGGCGAGGATGAATTCCAGGCCGTCCTTGTTGTTCTCCTTGGCGAATTCCTGCACGGCGTGCACGGCACGGTCGAGGGTTTCGGCCTTGTGGTCGTTGAGGAACACGAGAACCGGCGCCAGCGAGCAACTGTTGTTGTACAGACCATCGGCGCGGGCAATCGAGTTGTTCAGCACGTCCGGGTTGCGCGACAGGGTTTCCCATTTCAGGTTGCCCTCGTTCATGCCCTTGATCATCTGCTTGGACACGGTCACCAGCGAGATCGCCGACTGCACACCCTCGGTGTTCTGCATCTTCCACATCAACTGGTCGATCGGCGCCATGGCTTCGTAGCGCGAGCAGCCTTCAGCCTTGGTCTTTACCATCACCACCAGCACGTCGGAGCTGGTCGAGTAGTTGCTGATGATGAAGTTGTTGTCCTTGTTGTAGCGCGAGTCCGGGCGCAGTTCCGGCGCGCCCTGGTCGAGGTCGCCGATCTTCAGGTTCTGGCTGTACCAGAGGCCGCCACCGAAGGCGATCAGTGCCAGCGCGACCGAAATCGGCGCGACTTTCGGGCTGGCGAAATTCGACAGCAGGCGCCAGAACGGATGCTCGCGGTTCGCGTCCTTCTTGCTCTTGGCAATTGCGCGCTTGCTGATGCCGACGTAGGAAATGGCAACCGGCAGCAGGATCAGGTTGGTGAACACGATCACCGCCACGCCGATGGAGGCGCCGATCGCCAGTTCACGGATCACACCGATGTCGATGATCAGCAGGGTGATGAAGCCCACCGCGTCCGCCAGAATCGCGATCATCCCCGGCAGGAACAACTGACGGAAGGTGCGGCGCGCGGCGGTCAGGGCGTTGTCCGCTTCGCTGGACTGCAAAGCGATACCGTTGATCTTCTGCACGCCGTGGGAAATACCGATGGCGAAAATCAGGAACGGCACCAGCATCGAGTACGGATCAAGCCCGAAGCCAAAAAAGTGCATCAAGCCGAGCTGCCAGACCACCGCCACCAGCGTCGTGCTCAGCACCGCGATAGTGCTGCGCAAGCAGTTGGTGAACCACAGCAGCAGGATCAGGGTGATGACGAAAGCGATGCCGAAGAACAGCACCACCATCACCAGACCGTCGATCAGGTCACCGACCTTCTTGGCGAAACCGACGATGTGAATCTTGATGTTGGGGTTCTGCGCTTCGAACTTGTTGCGGATCTTGTCTTCCAGTTCATGGGAGAACTTGCGGTAGTCCAGTGCCAGCAACTTGCCCTGATCCTGCGGGTCCGGGTACGCCTCAAGCAGCGGAATGTCGACAATGCTCGACTTGAAATCGTTGGCCACCAGACGTCCGACCTGACCGGACTTGAGCACGTTGTTGCGCAGCAGATCGAGGCTGTCCTGGGAGCCGTTGTAGCTCTGCGGAATCACTTCACCGCCGGCGAAACCCTCTTCGGTCACTTCGGTCCAGCGTACGCTCGGGCTCCACAGCGATTTCAGGCCGGAACGGTCGACGCCGGAAATGTAGAACACTTCGTCGTTGATCTGGCGCAGGGTCTCCATGTATTCCTTGGAGAAGATGTCGCCGTCAGTGGCTTCCACCGAAATACGCACGGTGTTGCCCAGGTTCGCCAGATCGTTGCGGTGTTCCATCATCTTTTCGATGAAGGGATGCTGCAGCGGGATCATTTTTTCGAAACTGGTGGACGGCCGGATCAGCGTGGCCTGCCAGAACAGAAAAATGCTCACCACCAGACAGATCAGAATCACGGCCGGGCGGTTGTTGAAGATCAGGCGCTCGAGCACCGTCGCCTTTTCCTGCTGAGGAGTGATCAAGGAAGTCATAGCCCCGCCTTCTTGTTATTAATCTCGGCACCGTTTGGCTGGGTGAGGTGTACACCGCCCTGCCCGCTCAGAATCAGATTGCCGTCGCCGGCAGCAGTGACCGAGGACAGCGAAATGCGGTCCGGGCGGTTGAACACGCTGAACGTCTCGCCGTTGTCGCTGCTGCTGATCACTGAGCCGCCGTTACCGACGATGATGATCGAGCCATCTTCGAGCAGCGTGCCGCCGGAGAGGCCGAATTCCAGCGCACCCCGTGCGGCTTTCAGTTCGACCTGTTCCCATGTGCTGCCAAAATCGGTGGAGCGGTAGAGGTTGCCGCGCAAGCCATAGGCCAACAGGGTCTGCGCCTGCGCCGTGCCGATCACGCCGAACAGCGAACCTTCGTACGGGCCTTCGAGCTTTTCCCAGGTCTGGCCGTCGTCGGCGGAGCGGAACATGCTGCCGGACTCGCCGACGATGAACAGCCCGGCGTCTTTCACGGCGGCGATGGCATTGAGGTGGAACTGGTCTTCGTTGTCGAGACGATCGCTGACGTCTTCCCAGTGCTTGCCGCCGTCAGTGGTTTCCAGCAGCGTGCCGTAGGCGCCCACGGCAAAGCCGCTGCTGGCGTCCTTGAACCAGACGTCGAGCAGCGGCGATTCGCGTGCAAGGTCTTCGAATTGTTTGGTCCAGGTCAGACCGCCGTCTGCGCTGGCGACAATCTGCGCGTCATGGCCGACCGCCCAGCCGTTTTTGTCGTCGACGAAATACACCGCGGTGAGCAGTTGCCGGGTCGGCACCTTGGCCTGGGTCCAGGTCTTGCCCTGGTCATCGGAATAGAGAATGTGTCCGCGATCCCCGACCGCGACCAGGCGCGCGCCGGCGTGGACGACATCGAGTATCAGGCTTTTCGCGGCCTTGGCCGATTCGGTGGAATAGACCACATCAGCCGGGGCCTCGGCGGCAAACACAGGTGCCGACAACGTGGCAAAGCCCAGCAGCGAGAGTGCTGTGGCCAGCAACGCGGTGTTGCGTAACGCCGGCGGGCGGCAACGACTCATAGACCTTCCCCTATTTATTATTGTTGGGCCATCGGGCCTTCAAGGGCGCCGCAAGTGTGCTGCTGTGATGGCTGGTCAGAAGCATAGTCCTGAAACCCGCAATCCAGAGCCACTTCGGAAGCTGGCTCATCCTATCGGGCTTTGTAAATGTCTGACAATCGGCGCCACGTTATCTTTTGTTAACCGCAAGCGGCCGCTGTCGCCAACGCATTCCCCTGTGGGAGCGAGCTTGCTCGCGAAGGCGTCGTTTCAGTCAACATCTTCATTGCCTGACCCACCGCTTTCGCGAGCAAGCTCGCTCCCACAAGGGTCGGAGGTGATCTCAGGATTTTGTGGTGGACGTGAATGCGCAGCCATTCGGAGGATGGATGACGCAATTTTTGCGGTGGGACTTGCAGGATCGGTATTATGGTATACCATCAGACGCACAGACACTCTCAATCCCCCAACGGAGCAGCTCATGAGTTTCGAAATTCGCAAGATCGTCAGCTATGTCGAAGAAACCTTCATCGAAGGCGGCAAAGCCGCTGACAAACCGGTGACCATGGTCGGCCTCGCCGTGGTCATGAAGAACCCGTGGGTGGGCAACGGTTTTGTCGAAGACCTCAAGCCGCAGATTCGCGCCAACTGCTCGGACCTCGGCGCAATGATGGTCGAGCGTCTCGTCGGCATCATCGGTGGCGCGGAAAAAATCGAGGCTTACGGCAAAGCGGCGGTGGTCGGCGCTGACGGCGAGATCGAGCACGCTTCGGCGGTGATCCACACCCTGCGCTTCGGCAATCACTACCGCGAAGCGGTGAAAGCCAAGAGCTACCTGAGCTTCACCAACAAGCGCGGCGGTCCGGGCACGTCGATTCAGATCCCGATGATGCACAAGGACGACGAAGGCCTGCGTTCGCACTACATCACCCTGGAAATGCAGATTGAAGACGCGCCGCGTGCCGACGAAATCGTCGTCGTGCTCGGTTGCGCCGACGGTGGTCGTCTGCACCCGCGCATCGGCAACCGCTACATCGATCTGGAAGAACTGGCCGCCGAAAAAGCCCAGTAATCACAACAAGAAAGGCATTGCAGGAGCGCTCCATGATTCGGCTCACCGCTGAACTCACCCCGGCTGGCACCAGTTACCTGGCGACCGGCCAAGGCCAGCCCGTGGTCTTGATCCACGGCGTGGGCCTGAACAAAGAAATGTGGGGCGGGCAGATTGTCGGCCTCGCCAGCCAATATCAGGTGATCGCCTACGACATGCTTGGCCACGGCGCCAGCCCGCGACCGGCCAGTGGCACCGACCTGCTCGGTTATGCCGATCAGTTGCTTGAGCTGCTTGATCACCTGAATCTGCCGCAGGCGGCGGTGATCGGTTTCTCCATGGGCGGCCTGGTCGCGCGGGCCTTCGCCCTGCACTACCCGCAGCGCCTGCAAAGCCTGGTAGTCCTGAACAGCGTGTTCAATCGCAGCGAAGAACAGCGCGCCGGCGTCATCGCCCGTACCGCGCAGGCCGCCGAGCATGGCCCCGACGCCAATGCCGAAGCGGCGCTGTCGCGCTGGTTCAGCCGCGAATATCAAGCAGCCAACCCGGCGCAGATCGCGGCGCTGCGCCAGACCCTGGCGAACAACGATCCGCAGGGCTACCTGACCACCTACGAACTGTTCGCGACTCAAGACATGTACCGCGCCGACGACCTGAGCAGCATTCAGGCGCCGACGCTGATCGCCACTGGCGAACTCGATCCGGGATCGACCCCGGAAATGGCCGAGCAACTGGCCCGGCGTATCCCCGGTGCGAAGGTTGCCGTGCTGCCCGAGCAACGGCATATGATGCCGGTAGAGTCGCCGCGTCTGGTCAACCAGATGCTGCTCGAATTTCTCCAATACGCAAACGCCCGACAAAACCATATAAAGGGGATCGTTGCATGACGCTCGCACGCTTCCAGATGTGCATCGGCGGAGAATGGGTCGACGCCCTCTCCGGCAAGACTTTCGAAAGCCTCAACCCGGCCTCCGCCCAAGCCTGGGCGCAACTGCCCGACGCCGATGAAGCGGACGTCGAGCGCGCCGTGCAGGCCGCGCAAACCGCGTTCGACAGCCCGGCGTGGCGCGGCCTGACCGCCACCGCTCGCGGCAAGCTGCTGCGCCGCCTCGGCGACCTGATCGCGGAAAACAAGGAACACCTGGCGCAGCTGGAGAGCCGCGACAACGGCAAGCTGATCCGCGAAACCCGTGGTCAGGTCAGCTATCTGCCAGAGTTCTTTCATTACACCGCTGGCCTCGCCGACAAGCTCGAAGGCGGTACGCTGCCGCTGGACAAGCCCGACCTGTTTGCCTACACCGTGCACGAAGCGATGGGTGTGGTCGCCGCGATCATTCCTTGGAACAGCCCGCTGTACCTGACCGCAATCAAACTGGCCCCGGCCCTCGCCGCCGGCAACACGATTGTGATCAAGCCGTCCGAGCATGCGTCGGCCACCATTCTGGAGCTGGCACGTCTGGCACTTGAGGCCGGGATACCGCCGGGTGTGGTCAACGTCGTCACCGGTTACGGCCCAAGCACAGGCGCTGCACTGACCCGTCATCCGCTGATCCGCAAGATTGCCTTCACGGGTGGCGCGGCAACGGCGCGGCATGTGGTGCGCAGCAGCGCCGAAAACTTCGCCAAGCTGTCGCTGGAACTGGGCGGCAAGTCGCCGAACATCATTTTCGCCGATGCCGATCTCGACAGTGCGATCAACGGCGCGATTGCCGGGATCTACGCCGCTTCAGGGCAGAGCTGCGTGTCCGGTTCGCGCTTGCTGGTGCAGGACGAAATCTACGACGAGTTCGTCAATCGTCTGGTCGAACGCGCCCAGCGTATCCGCATCGGCAACCCACAGGAAGACCACAGCGAAATGGGCCCGATGGCCACCGCGCAGCAACTGGCGGTGGTCGAAGGTCTGGTCGCCGATGCCATTGCCGAAGGCGCGCGTCTGCGCACCGGCGGCAAGCGTCCGGCCGGGCTTGGCGAAGGCTGGTTCTACGAGCCGACGCTGTTCGAGTGTGACCGCAACTCGATGAAGATCATGCAGGAAGAAGTCTTCGGCCCGGTAGCCTCAGTGATTCGTTTCAAAGACGAAGCTGAAGCGCTGGCCATCGCCAACGACTCGCAGTTCGGCCTCGCCGCCGGCATCTGGACCCGCGATCTGGGCCGCGCCCATCGTCTGGCGCGCGATGTGCGCTCGGGGATTATCTGGGTCAACACTTACCGCGCGGTCTCGGCGATGGCGCCGATCGGCGGCTTCAAGAACAGTGGCTATGGACGCGAAAGCGGCATCGATTCGGTGCTGGCCTACACCGAACTGAAAACGGTGTGGATCAACCTCTCTCAGGCGCCGATGCCTGATCCGTTTGTGATGCGCTAGGAGTCCTGCGAAATGATCGAACCCGGCATTTACAAAGACGTCATGAGCTCGTTCCCGTCCGGCGTCACGGTGGTCACCACCCTCGACCCGGACGGCGGCATCGCCGGCATCACCGCCAGCGCCTTCAGCGCGCTGTCGATTGATCCGGCGCTGGTGCTGTTCTGCCCAAACTACGCGTCCGACACCTACCCGGTGCTGCGTGACAGCAAGAAATTCGCCATTCATTTGCTCTCTGCCGAACAGACCGCCGAAGCCTACGCGTTCGCCGGTAAAGGCAAGGACAAGGCTAAAAACATCGAGTGGCATTTGAGCGAACTGGGCAACCCGATCCTGGCCAAGGCCACGGCGATCATCGAGTGCGAATTGTGGCGTGAGTATGACGGCGGCGATCACGCGATCATTGTCGGCGCAGTGAAGAACCTGATCCTGCCGGCGCAACCGGTGACACCGATGATTTATCACAAGGGCAAGCTCGGTGCGTTGCCTGCCCTGACCTGACGGATTCACACAGATCCCCTGTAGGAGTGAGCCTGCTCGCGATAGCGGACTGACATTCAACATTGATGTTGACTGATCCACCGCTATCGCGAGCAGGCTCACTCCTACAAGGGGATTGTGGTGACTGGAGGATTCATGAGTAACGAAAAGTACGAAAAAGGCCTGAAGATTCGCACGCAGGTACTCGGCGAAGCCTATGTGCAACGCTCTATAGAGAACGCCGACGACTTCACCCGCCCGCTGCAGGAAATGGTCACCGAATACTGCTGGGGCCATGTCTGGGGCCGCGAGGGTTTGTCGCTCAAGGAGCGCAGCATGATCAACCTGGCGATGATCTCGGCGCTCAACCGCCCGCACGAACTCAAGCTGCATGTGCGTGGCGCCTTGCGTAACGGCCTGAGTCGTGAGCAAATACGCGAAATTCTCCTTCAGGTCGGTATTTATTGCGGCGTTCCGGCAGCCGTCGACAGTTTCCGGCTGGCCCGGGAAGCCTTCGCCGAAGCCGACGCCGAGGCCTCAGTCAACCCCTCGGCTGTTTAGATGCCCGTCTGGCATGGACAGCCAACTTAAAGAGCGGACCCTATGAAACGCCAGCCACTCGATGACAGCTTCAAGGTCAATCGCAACCCCGTTACCCTGCGCGAAATCGTGTTGGACAAACTGCGTAGCGCGATCATGAATTTCCAGCTCATGCCAGGCGATCGTCTGGTCGAACGCGACCTCTGTGATCGCCTCGGTGTCAGCCGCACTTCGGTGCGCGAAGCCTTGCGTCACCTTGAGTCCGAAGGCCTGGTGGAGTTCGCCGACGCCAAAGGCCCGCGCGTTGCCATTATCACCCTGGCCGATGCCGTAGATATCTACGAATTGCGCTGCGTGCTCGAAGGCCTGATCGTCCAGCTGTTCACCCTGCGCGCCAAGGCCAAGGACATCAAGGCCCTGGAAAAAGCTCTCGACGATAACCGCAAGGCGCTCAAGGATGGCGAGCTGCAGCAAGTGATCGACTCGGTGCAAGGCTTCTACGACGTGCTGCTCGAAGGCTCGGGCAACCATGTCGCGGCCACGCAGTTGCGTCAGTTGCAGGCGCGCATCAGCTATCTTCGCGCGACCTCGGTGTCGCAGGAAAACCGCCGCGGCGCGAGTAATCACGAGATGGAAAAAATGGTCGAGGCGATCAAGAGCGGCGATCCGCTGGCGGCGCATCAGGCGTGTGTCGATCACGTCCGCGCCGCCGCTGCCGTGGCTCTGGATTACCTCAAGCGCAAGCAGGAAGAAACCGGCGTCGCCGTCCAAGGCACCCCGACGATCACCCTGCCGATTGCGCTGAAAGAACCGCGCATCGGGCACTGACATGTTCAGCCCGAGCTTTTGCCCGAAATGCGGTGGCCCTGACCTCGGTCAGCAGACGCCGCCGGGCGATACGCACGAGCGCCTGATGTGCCGCGGCTGCGGCTACATCCACTACGTCAATCCGAAGATCATTGCCGGCTGCATCATCGAGCAGGACGGCAAATATCTGTTGTGCCAGCGGGCGATCCCACCGCGCCCGGGCACCTGGACGCTGCCCGCCGGCTTCATGGAAAGCGGCGAGACCACCGAGCAGGCGGCATTGCGCGAAGTCTGGGAAGAAAGCGGCGTGCGCGCCGAAATCATCTCGCCGTATTCGATCTTCAGCGTGCCGAAGATCAGCGAGGTGTACATCATCTTCCGCGCGATCGCGCTGGAGATCACCGGGCAGTTCGGTCCGGAAACGCTGGACTACAAGTTCTTCGCACCTGAAGACATTCCGTGGGAACAGATTTACTACCCGGCGATCCGGCAGATTCTCGAGCGCTACATCGAAGAGCGCCAGGCGGGGGTTTACGGGATCTACGTGGGCAATGACGACAGCGGAAAAATCCATTTCATGCGCTGATTCTCGGGAAAAATTCCCTGTGGGAGCGGGCTTGCTCGCGAATGCGGTATGTCAGAAACATATTCGTTGCTGACATACCGCATTCGCGAGCAAGCCCGCTCCCACAAGGGGATAGCAGTGTTTTCCTAGATCGGGGCGATGCCCTCGACGATGATGATCTCCGCCCTCGCCCATTCCTCGCGGTAACTTTTCGCCTCCTGATACGCCGCCGAGCGATAGCACGCCACGGCTGTTTCGTAGCTCTCAAACTCGATGATCACGGTGCGCTGCGGCGTTGGCCGCCCTTCCATCGCCTCGCTGCGCCCGCCTCTGGCCAAAAACTTTCCGCCAAACGCAGCAATCGCCTGCGGCGTGCGTTGGGTGTATTGGCTGTAGCGATCGGCATCGGCTATATCCACATGAGCAATCCAGTACGCCTTCATAGTGACCTCTTTGTTGATTTTGTATTATGGTATACCAATATATTTCCAACGAACCCTGAGAGTCCAGCATGGCCTTCAACAGCATCGAAGAAATCATCGAAGATTATCGCCTCGGCAAAATGGTTCTGCTGGTCGATGACGAAGACCGCGAGAACGAAGGCGACCTGCTGCTGGCCGCCGACCGCTGCACACCGGAGGCTATCAGTTTCATGGCTCGCGAAGCGCGCGGCTTGATCTGCCTGACGCTGACCGACGAACACTGCCAGCGTCTGGGCCTGGAACAGATGGTGCCGAGCAACGGCAGCGTGTTCAGCACCGCGTTCACCGTGTCGATCGAGGCGGCGGTTGGCGTGACCACCGGCATTTCCGCAGCGGACCGCGCTTGCACCGTTGCCGCTGCTGTCGCGCCGAATGCCCGCGCCGACGACCTGGTGCAGCCCGGTCATATCTTCCCGCTGCGTGCCAAGGAAGGTGGCGTGCTGACCCGCGCCGGCCACACCGAGGCCGGTTGCGATCTGGCGCGCCTCGCCGGATTCACGCCGGCTTCGGTGATTGTCGAAGTGATGAACGACGACGGCACCATGGCCCGCCGCCCGGATCTGGAACAGTTCGCGCGCAAGCACGGGATCAAGATCGGTACCATCGCCGACCTGATCCACTATCGCCTGAGCACCGAGCACACGATTGAGCGGATTGGCGAACGTGAGCTGCCGACGGTGCACGGCACCTTCCGTTTGATCACCTTTGAAGACCGCATCGAGGGCGGCGTGCACATGGCGATGGTCATGGGCGACCTGCGCCGTGAAGAACCCACGCTGGTGCGCGTGCATGTGATCGATCCGCTGCGCGATCTGGTCGGCGCCGAGTACAGCGGGCCGACGAACTGGACGTTATGGGCGGCGCTGCAACGGGTCGCAGCGGAAGGTCACGGGGTTGTGGTTGTGTTGGCCAATCATGAATCGTCGCAGGCATTGCTTGAACGTGTGCCGCAGTTGACTCAGCCGCCACGGCAGTTCAGTCGCTCGCAGTCGCGGATTTATTCGGAAGTGGGGACTGGGGCGCAGATTCTGCAGAACCTGGGGGTGGGCAAGCTGCGCCACCTCGGGCCGCCGCTGAAGTATGCGGGTTTGACCGGGTATGACCTGGAGGTCGTCGAGAGCATCCCTTTCACCGAGTAACTCACGTCAAACACAAATCCAAACTGTAGGAGTGAGCCTGCTCGCGATTGCGGTGTGACATTCAGCAATGTTGTTGACTGATACACCGCAATCGCGAGCAGGCTCACTCCTACAGGGTTTTGCATTTCAAATTGATTCATCTGAGTTCCCAAAAACCAGCTTCGCCAGATAACCGGTAAGGCAAAGTGCTTGCACAAAGCTTGGAATACCATAATATGATATTCCATAGACCGGAGGCTCCAACAAAGCATCCAGCTACTGCTCCCGACAGGCGGGCAACAACGCAAGGCCCGCTCAAAAACACAACAATGAGGGCGTAAAAATGGTGTTGAACAAAGCTGCAACCGCGATCTTGTTCGCGGGACTGCTCAGCGTTACCGGCCAGGCTGCAATGGCGGCCGAGAGCGTCAATTTTGTCAGCTGGGGCGGTAGCACCCAGGATGCGCAGAAACAGGCCTGGGCCGATCCGTTCAGCAAGGCCAGCGGCATCACCGTCGTGCAGGACGGCCCGACCGACTACGGCAAACTCAAGGCCATGGTCGAGAGTGGCAACGTGCAGTGGGACGTGGTCGATGTCGAAGCCGATTTCGCCCTGCGCGCCGCAGCCGAAGGCCTGCTCGAACCCCTCGATTTCAAAGTGATCCAGCGCGACAGGATCGACCCGCGCTTCGTCAGCGATCACGGCGTCGGTTCGTTCTTCTTCTCCTTTGTCCTGGGCTACAACGAAGGCAAGCTCGGCGCCAACAAACCGCAGGACTGGAGCGCACTGTTCGACACCAAAACCTTCCCCGGCAAACGCGCCCTGTACAAATGGCCAAGCCCTGGCGTGCTCGAACTGGCGCTGCTGGCCGATGGCGTTGCGGCCGACAAGCTCTATCCGCTGGATCTGGATCGCGCCTTCAAGAAACTCGACACCATCAAGAAAGACATCGTCTGGTGGGGCGGCGGCGCGCAGTCGCAGCAACTGCTGGCGTCCGGCGAAGCGAGCATGGGCCAATTCTGGAACGGGCGCGTGCACGCCCTGCAAGAAGACGGCGCGCCGGTTGGCGTGAGCTGGAAACAGAACCTGGTCATGGCCGACATTCTGGTCATCCCCAAGGGCGCGAAAAACAAGGACGCGGCGATGAAGTTCCTGGCCAACGCCAGCAGTGCCAAAGGCCAGGCCGACTTCTCCAACCTGACCGCTTACGCCCCGGTCAACCTCGACAGTGTGGAGCGTCTGGATTCGACGCTGGCCCCCAACCTGCCGACGGCCTACGCCAAGGATCAGATCACCCTTGATTTCGCGTACTGGGCCAAGAACGGTCCGGCCATCGCGACACGGTGGAACGAATGGCTGGTCAAATGAAAATCGCGGCCACTGCGCCCCGCCCCTCCACGGCCACCGGGAGCGCTGGCAGCGCTGCCGGTTCGGCCTTCAAGCAACGCTGGCGCGGCGCCGGCAACCTCGTTCCGGCGCTGCTGTTCCTCGGCCTGTTCTTTCTCGCGCCGTTGATTGGCTTGTTGTTGCGTGGCGTGCTCGAACCTGTGCCGGGCCTGGGCAACTACGAACAACTGTTCGCCAACTCGGCGTATGCACGGGTGCTGCTCAACACCTTTTCGGTGGCCGGGCTGGTGACGCTGTTCAGCCTGTTGTTGGGCTTTCCGCTGGCCTGGGCGATCACGCTGGTGCCGCGCGGCTGGGGGCGCTGGATCCTCAATATCGTGCTGCTGTCGATGTGGACCAGCCTGCTCGCCCGCACTTACTCCTGGCTGGTGCTGTTGCAAGCGTCCGGCGTGATCAACAAGGCGCTGATGGCGCTGGGCATCATCGATCAGCCGCTGGAGATGGTGCATAACCTCACCGGTGTGGTGATCGGCATGAGCTACATCATGATCCCGTTCATCGTGCTGCCGTTGCAGGCGACCATGCAGGCCATCGACCCGATGATCCTGCAGGCCGGCTCCATCTGCGGCGCCAGCCCATGGACCAACTTCTTCCGGGTGTTCCTGCCGCTGTGCCGGCCGGGTCTGGCGTCCGGGGGGTTGATGGTGTTCGTGATGTCGCTCGGTTACTACGTCACCCCGGCGTTGCTCGGCGGCGCGCAGAACATGATGCTGCCGGAGTTCATCATTCAGCAGGTGCAGTCGTTCCTCAACTGGGGCCTGGCGAGTGCCGGTGCGGCGTTGTTGATCGCGATCACTTTGGTGCTGTTCTACTTCTACCTGAAGCTACAGCCGGAATCCCCGGTTGGTGCCAGTAATGCGAGGTAAGCCGACATGCTCCTGACTCCCAATGCCATGAGCCGGCGGATGCGCTTCGGCTTGTATGCAACCACCGGGCTGATCGGTCTGTTCCTGCTGTTGCCGATCGTGTTCATCGTGCTGCTGTCGTTCGGCTCATCGCAGTGGCTGGTGTTTCCGCCGCCGGGCTGGACGCTGAAATGGTACGGCCAGTTCTTTTCCAACCCCGACTGGATGAACGCCGCCGCAGCCAGCCTCAAGGTTGCCGTGCTGACCACGATCTGCGCGGTGGCGCTCGGTTTGCCAACCGCGTTTGCCTTGGTGCGCGGCCGTTTTCCCGGACGGGAAATGCTCTACGGCCTGTTCACCCTGCCGATGATCGTGCCGCTGGTGATCATCGCCGTGGCGGTGTACGCGCTGTTCCTCAAGCTCGGTTACACCGGGACGATGTTCGCTTTCGTGGTCAGCCACGTGATCGTCGCCTTGCCGTTTACCATCATCTCAATCATCAACTCGCTGAAGCTGTTCGATCAGTCAATTGAAGACGCCGCGGTGATCTGTGGCGCCTCGCGCCTGCAAGCGGTGTTCAAGGTGACGTTCCCGGCAATCCGTCCGGGCATGGTCGCCGGCGCCCTCTTCGCCTTCCTGGTTTCGTGGGACGAAGTGGTGCTCAGCGTGATGATGGCAAGTCCCACACTGCAAACCCTGCCCGTGAAAATGTGGACCACCCTGCGCCAGGACCTGACCCCGGTGATCGCCGTCGCTTCGACGCTGCTGATCGGCCTGTCGGTGTTAGTCATGGTGATCGCCGCCGCCCTGCGCCGGCGCAACGAAATCAGCGCCTGAGCGCCCTGGAGTACGACATGAGTGCCGTGATCAAAGACGCATCCGCGCAAAACGACAAACCGCTGGTCAGCCTGCGCAACCTGAACAAGCACTACGGCGACTTTGCCGCCGTCGACAACATCTCGCTGGACATCAAGGACGGTGAATTCCTGACCTTTCTCGGCTCCAGTGGCTCGGGCAAAAGTACGACGCTGTCGATGCTCGCCGGGTTTGAGACGCCAAGCAGCGGCGAGATCCTCGTCAACGGCCAGTCGCTGGTCAACGTGCCGCCGCACAAGCGTGACATCGGCATGGTCTTTCAACGTTACTCGCTGTTCCCGCATCTGTCGGTGCGCGACAACATCGCGTTCCCGCTGGCGATCCGCAAACTGGCCACGGCCGAGCGCGAAAAACGTGTCGACGCGATGCTGAAACTGGTGCAGCTCGAACAGTTTGCCCATCGTCGCCCTTCGCAACTGTCTGGTGGCCAGCAACAACGTGTCGCCATTGCGCGGGCGCTGGTTTACGAGCCGCGCATTTTGCTGATGGACGAGCCTCTCGGTGCGCTGGATAAAAAGCTGCGCGAGGATTTGCAGGACGAGCTGCGCCAGTTGCACCGTCGCCTGGGCATCACCATCGTTTACGTGACCCACGATCAGGAAGAAGCCATGCGTTTGTCACAGCGCATCGCAATCTTCAGCCACGGCAAAATTGTCGGACTGGGCAGCGGCTATGATCTCTATCAGAATCCTCCGAACGCGTTTGTCGCCTCGTTTCTGGGCAACTCCAACTTTCTCAAGCTCAAGGCGCAGGGCAACGCGGCAGCCAGTTTCGAGGGGCAGGCGCTGTCGATTCGGCTGACGTCCGGGTTGCACACTGATCAGGATGTGCTGCTGATGGTGCGCCCGGAAAAAGCGCTGGCGTTGAGCGTGCAGCAAGCGATTGATGAGCCGTTGGCGGCGGGTTGGAACGAGGTTTCGGCCAAGGTCGTGGAGGTGCTGTTTCTCGGCGAGAGCCAGACGTGCAGCGTGGTGACGTCGGGAGGGACTTCGATGACGGTGAAAGCGTTGTCAGCCGCGGGCATGCCGCTCAAGGCCGGGGACCCCGTACGGGTGCGCTGGGCGACGGCGGATGCGTGCGTTTATACCGAATGGACCGAGGGCGACCTCAACAAGGCCGCCGGTGCTCACTGAATTCTTCAATACACCGCAACTCAATTGTGGGAGCGGGCTTGCTCGCGAAGAGGCCGTGTCAGTCACCATTAATGTTGAATGACACACCGCATTCGCGAGCAAGCCCGCTCCCACAAGGTTTTGTGGTGTTCAGAGGATCGGGTTAAAACCTTCAATCTCATCCGGCCACGCCGTCAGCACTTCAAACCCGGTCTCGGTCACCGCGACCATATGCTCCCACTGCGCCGACAGCGAGCCATCCTTGGTCAGCACGGTCCAGCCATCGGGCATGTTCTTCACATGACGCTTGCCGGCATTGAGCATCGGTTCGACGGTAAAAATCATTCCGGCCTTCAGCTTCAAGCCCTGATTGGGAAAGCCGTAATGCAGAATCTGCGGCTCATCGTGATAGACCTTGCCAATGCCATGGCCGCAATACTCGCGCACCACGCTGAAGCCCTCCTTCTCCGCCAGGCTCTGGATCGCATGGCCGATATCGCCCAGCGTCGCCCCCGGACGCACGGCGCGAATGCCCGAGCACATGGCCTCGTAGGTGGTCTTGATCAGGTGCTGCGCCTCGGGCGTCGCCTCGCCGACGACGTACATGCGACTGGTGTCGCCGAACCAGCCGTCCTTGATTACCGCGATGTCGAGGTTGACGATGTCACCGTCCTTCAGCGGCGTACCCGACGGTATCCCGTGACACACCACATCGTTGACCGACGCACAGACAGTTTTTGGAAACCCGTGATAACCGACGTTGGCCGGCACGGCTTTCTGCACATTGACGATGTAATCGTTGCACAGCCGGTCCAGCTCATCGGTGGTCACACCGGCCTTGACGTGCGGCACCAGCATCGCCAGCACTTGCGCGGCGAGTTTGCCGGCCGCGCGGGATTTTGCGATCTCGGCCGGGGTGTTGAGCTTGATCTGGTTTCTCATGCGCTGACGGCTTCCTGGGTCAGTTGATGCAGATCCAGTCCGCCGTTCTGTTCGGCGCGGATCAGCAGGCGGCAAATGGCGCTGTGGTCGAGGTTGGGGTGCAGCTCGGCGAGCATGCCGATGCGCATCCAGTGCTCGGCCTGAGCGTTGATCGAGCGGCTGAGTGCATTGCTGGAGACGCGCAGATTCTCGTGCATGTCCTCTGAAATCTTTACGATGCCCATATGTATATCCGATACGATTTGTATATGGATCGTATATTAATCAGCGCACACGACAGATTGCAATGCCAACAGCTAACTCGATGCCGTGGCAGATTCGCCTCCCCCTCCACCGCGCAAATCGTCTACCATGCCGCCGCTGGTTCCCAAACGGGATTAATAGGGAATCCGAGGTGCTTCGCGCATCAATCGGAACTGCCCCCGCAACTGTAGGTGCCGAGCCTGCTCCACGACTGCCACTGGGTTGCCCCCGGGAAGGCCGGAGCATGGCGATGACGCATCAGTCAGGAGACCTGCCGGCACAGTGACTGACCAACCGGCGGGGTGTCCGGGAAGGACATCGTGCCGCGCGCATTTTTGCTTGAGCCCGGCCTTACGCTGTCGCCATGACCGCGTTCGCTGATGTGTTTCCAAACCGTACCCGCCCGCTTCCGTACGGTTTAATTGGAGACTGCTTCATGCTGCTGCCCCGCGTTATCACCCTGATTACCGGCCTGGGCCTGGGCGCCCTGGCTCAAGCGGCGCCAACCGACTATCCACTGACGATAGAAAACTGCGGCAGCCCCCTCACTTTCCAGCAGGCGCCCACCCGCACGGTGACCATCGGTCAGGCCGGCACGGAAATGCTCTATGCCTTGGGTCTGGGCGACAAAGTCGTCGGCACGTCGCTGTGGTTCAACGATGTGCTGGCCGAATACAAACCGCAGAACGACAAGATCGAGCGCCTGGCCGATAACGAACCGAGTTTCGAAGCGGTGATCGGCAAGCGCCCGCAACTGGTCGCCGTGGAGCTGGAATGGATGGTCGGTCCGCAAGGCGCGGTGGGCACCCGCGAGCAGTTTCACGAATTGAAGATTCCGACCTATTTGTTGCCCTCCGACTGCGAGGCCAAGGACAACCTCGTCGGTTCCGACGGCACGCGGCTGGCGCCGTTTCGCATCGACAGCATTTATAAAGGCGTGAGCCAACTGGCGGCGATCTTCGACGTGCAGGCACGCGGCGCACAGCTCAATGACCAACTCAAGGCCAGCCTCGCCCAGTCGATTGCCACCGCCAAACGCACGCAGCGCAAAGACCTCAGCGCACTGGTGTGGTTCTCCAGCGCCGAGATGGACATTGAGCCGTTCGTGGCCGGGCACAAAGGCGTTCCCGATTTCATGCTCAGCACTTTAGGCGTGCGCAATGTCGTCGAGTCGGATGAAGAATGGCCGACCGTCGGCTGGGAAACCATCGCCAAGGCCAACCCGACGTTCCTGGTCATCGCGCGCATGGATCGTCGGCGCTTCCCGGCTGACGACTATCAGAAAAAACTCGCCTTCCTGCGCAGCGATCCCGTGACGCGCAACATGGACGCGGTCAAACACAACCGCATCATCATTCTCGACGCCATGGCCATGCAGGCCAGCCTGCGCACCTTCGCGGGTCTCGAACAACTGGCCACGGCCATCAACGGCTTCGATCTTTCGCAATGAGCAGACGCCTGATCCGTTTATTGCTGGTCCTGCTGGTGCTGTCGCTGGCCTTGGTCGGCGGCGTGGCGATTGGCGAAACCGCAATCGAGCCGAGCGTGGTGCTACAGGTGCTGGCAAACAAGCTGTGGGCCGCCGGGTATGTGCTTGATCCGATCGACGAAGGCATCGTCTGGAATTACCGCCTTACCCGCGTATTGGTGGCGGCTGCCTGTGGTGCCGGCCTGGCGACATGCGGGGTGATCCTGCAATCGCTGTTGCGCAATCCGCTGGCCGACCCGTATTTGCTGGGCATCTCGGCCGGGGCTTCGACTGGCGCAGTGATGGTCGCCCTGCTCGGCGTCGGCGCCGGTGTGATTTCGCTGTCGGCCGGGGCATTTGCCGGGGCGGTCACTGCGTTCGTGCTGGTGATTGTACTGGCCCGGATCAGCGGTTCGGCCAGCGGCACCGGGCCCATCATCCTCGCGGGCATCGCCGGCTCGCAATTGTTCAACGCCCTCACGGCCTTTCTGATCACCCGCTCGGCCAGTTCCGAACAGGCGCGCGGGATCATGTTCTGGCTGCTCGGCAATCTCGGCGGCGTGCGCTGGCCTTCGGTGTGGCTGGCGGTGCCGGTGGCCCTGCTCGGGCTGATGGTCTGCCTGTGGCACCGGCGCGCGCTCGACGCGTTTACTTTCGGCGCGGACTCGGCGGCGTCCCTCGGCATCCCGGTGCGCCGCGTGCAGATTTTGCTGATCGGCTGCGCCGCGCTGGTGACGGCGGTGATGGTGTCGATTGTCGGCTCGATCGGCTTTGTCGGCCTGGTGATTCCCCACGCCGCACGGCTGCTGCTCGGCACCGGGCATGCTCGGCTGCTGCCGGCCAGCGCTTTGGGTGGCGCGGTGTTTCTGATCGCCGCTGATGTGCTGTCGCGCACCCTGATCAAGGGTCAGGTGATTCCGGTGGGCGTCATCACTGCACTGGTCGGCGCACCGGTATTCGCCCTGATTCTGGTGGGCCGGAGAGCCGCACGATGAACAACGTTCTGAGCTGTGCCGGGCTGGCATTCAACGTGCGCGGTGCGCAATTGCTTGACGGTATCAGTCTGGACGTCCAGCGCGGCGAGACGCTGGGCATTGTCGGGCCGAACGGATCGGGGAAATCCACGCTGCTGAAACTGCTCGCCGGCCTGCGCGAACCGAGCGCGGGCCAAGTGCAGCTTGCCGGTCAGGTACTCGGCAGAATGTCACGGCGCAGCATTGCGCAAACACTCGCCGTGGTTGAACAACAGGCCGACACCGACGATGGCATTCGCGTGTTCGACGCCGTCGCGCTGGGGCGCACACCCTGGTTGTCGGCGCTGCAACCGTGGTCGGACGCCGACGAGAGCATCGTCCATCAAGCCTTGGTCGACGTCGACGCCGTGCACCTGCGCAACCGCCTCTGGCGCAGCCTCTCCGGCGGTGAACGGCAACGCGTGCACATCGCCCGGGCGCTGGCGCAGCGACCACAGATTCTGCTCCTCGACGAGCCGGCCAACCACCTCGATATTCAGCACCAACTGAGCATTCTGCAAGTGGTGCGGGCACTGCCGGTGACTACGTTGATCGCTCTGCACGACCTCAATCAGGCGCTCAAATGCGATCGCCTGGCGGTGCTGGAGCGCGGACGTTTGGTGGCGCTGGGCGAGCCGCTGCAAGTGCTGACGCCGCAGCGACTACAGACGACGTTCGGGGTCACGGCGCGCTATTTGACGGACCCGTTCGACGGCGCGCAGATTCTACGCTTTCACTCGTGACCGATTGCCGGGTCTCAAAGACCTGCTCCCACCATGAGGTTTTGCGGCTGTCCTGAATCCCGAGTACGCCCCGAGCCCCTGTGGGAGTGGGCTTGCTCACGAAGGCGTCGGGTCTGGCGAATCATCTGTATCTGGAAGACCGCTTTCGCGAGCAAGCCCGCTCCCACAATGGGGTTTTGTGGATTGCGTTGAATCCTGGTTACAACGCGGATCAGTGTGGGAGTGGGCTTGCTCACGAAGGCGGCGGGTCTGGCGAATCATCTGTATCTGGAAGAGCGCTTTCGCGAGCAGGCTCACTCCTACAATGGGTTTTGTGGGTTGCGTTGAATTCTGGTCACAACGCGGAACAGTGTGGGAGTGAGCTTGCTCACGAAGGCGTTGGGTCAGGCGATTTATCTGGATCTGGCAAACCGCTTTCGCGAGCAGGCTCGCTCCCACAATGGGTTTTGTGGGTTGCGTTGAATCCTGATTACAACGCGGAACAGTGTGGGAGTGGGCTTGCTCACGAAGGCGTCGGGTCAGGCAAATCATCTGTATCTGGAAGACCGCTTTCGCGAGCAAGCCCGCTCCTACACTGGGTTTTGCGGGTTTTCTGAGATTTGGCTGCGCACCGGAAATCGTTAGATGTTTTGACGTAAGTTTTGTCCGATCGCGGCTCGGGTCTTGGCAGCGTCTATGGATTTTTTGAGTTGCGAGCGATGGCTTCCCGGCCTATGTTGCTTGCGAGATGTTTGCCTGCGCATGAAGCGCTATGACTCACCGAAGGAAACCGAAATGTCAAAAGATTCCCGCCCTGCCGTGCTTGGGCTGATCGGCAATACACCGCTGGTGCGCGTGACCCGTTTCGATACCGGACCGTGCACACTGTTTCTCAAACTCGAATCGCAAAACCCGGGCGGCTCGATCAAGGACCGCATCGGCCTGGCGATGATCGACGCCGCCGAGCGCGACGGTCGCCTGCAACCCGGTGGCACCATTGTCGAAGCCACGGCCGGTAACACCGGCCTGGGTCTGGCGTTGGTCGGACGCGCCAAAGGCTACCGCGTGGTGCTGGTGGTGCCTGACAAGATGTCGACCGAGAAGGTCCTGCACTTGAAAGCCATGGGCGCCGAGGTGCACATCACCCGCTCCGACGTCGGCAAGGGCCATCCCGAGTATTACCAGGACGTCGCCGCCCGGCTGGCGAAAGACATTCCCGGCGCGTTTTTTGCCGACCAGTTCAACAACCCGGCCAACCCGCTGGCGCATGAATGCAGCACCGCGCCGGAAATCTGGGCGCAGACCGAACACGACCTGGACGCCATCGTCGTCGGTGTCGGTTCGGCCGGTACGCTGACCGGGCTGAGCCGTTTCTTCAAGCGCGTGCAACCGAATCTGGAAATGGTGCTGGCCGATCCGGTCGGTTCGGTAATGGCGCAATACAGCCGCGACGGCACGCTGCCCACCCCCGGTTCTTGGGCCGTCGAAGGCATTGGCGAAGACTTCATTCCGTCGATCACCGACCTTTCCAGCGTGCGCCACGCCTACTCGATCAGCGATGCAGAAAGCTTCGACCACGCCCGCCAGTTGCTCAAGGCCGAGGGCATTCTCGGCGGTTCATCGACCGGCACCCTGTTCGCCGCCGCGCTGCGTTATTGCCGTGAGCAGACCGAGCCGAAACGCGTGGTCAGTTTTGTCTGTGACACCGGCACGCGTTATCTGTCCAAGGTCTACAACGACCAGTGGATGACCGATCAGGGTCTGTTGCAGCGCAAGGGTTACGGCGACCTGCGCGACCTGATCGCCCGGCGTTTCGAGGACGGCCGCGTGATCAGCGTCGGTCCCGACGACACCCTGCTGACGGCGTTCCAGCGCATGCGTCTGGCGGACGTCTCGCAGTTACCGGTGTTGGTGGAAGGCAAGCAACTGGTCGGCGTGATCGATGAATCGGACATTCTGCTGGGCGTGCACGAAGACGCCGCCCGCTTCAGTCAGTCGGTGTCCAGCGTGATGACCGACAAACTGCAAACCCTCGCCCCCGGCGCCACGCTGGCCGAGCTGGAAGCGGTGCTCAGCCGTGGCCTCGTCGCCATTATTTCCGACGCCTCAGGCTTCCATGGACTGATCACCCGCACCGACATGCTCAATCAATTACGGAGATCCCTTGCATGAGTCAGCACGACGATAAATCCCAAGGCTTCGCGACCCGGGTGATCCACGCCGGGCAAGTGCCAGACCCGACCACCGGCGCGCTGATGCCGCCCATCTACGCCAACTCCACCTACCTGCAAGACAGCCCCGGCGTGCACAAGGGCTTCGATTACGGCCGCTCGCACAACCCGACGCGCTTCGCCCTGGAGCGCTGCGTTGCGGATCTCGAAGGTGGCACCCGTGCGTTCGCGTTTGCCTCAGGGCTGGCGGCGATTTCCACGGTGCTGGAATTGCTTGATGCCGGCTCGCACATTGTTTCTGGCAATGACTTGTACGGCGGCACGTTCCGCCTGTTCGACAAGGTTCGCCAGCGCAGCGCCGGGCATCGTTTCAGCTTCGTCGACCTGACGGATCTGTCGGCGTTCGAAGCCTCGCTGCAGGACGACACGCGCATGGTCATGGTCGAGACGCCAACCAACCCGCTGTTGAGCCTGTCGGATCTGGCCGCGATTGCGCGCATCTGCCGCGCTCGCGGGATCATCTGCGTGGCCGACAACACCTTCGCCAGCCCGTATATTCAGCGTCCGCTGGAACTGGGGTTCGACATCGTCCTGCACTCGACTACCAAATACCTGAACGGCCACTCCGACGTAATCGGCGGTATTGCTGTGGTTGGGCAGAACGCCGAGCTGGCGGAAAAACTGGGCTTTCTGCAAAACGCCGTCGGCGCAATTTCCGGTCCGTTCGATGCGTTTCTGACCCTGCGCGGGGTGAAAACTTTGGCGCTGCGCATGGAGCGCCATTGCAGCAATGCGCTGGACCTGGCGCAGTGGCTGGAGCAGCAACCCCAGGTCAACCGCGTCTACTATCCGGGCCTTGAGTCGCATCCACAGCACGACCTGGCCAAGCGGCAGATGTGCGGTTTCGGCGGGATGATTTCTGTTGATCTGAACGGTGATCTGGCCGGCGCGCGGCGCTTTCTGGAGAGCGTACAGATCTTCGCGCTGGCAGAAAGTCTGGGCGGTGTGGAAAGCCTGATCGAACACCCGGCAATCATGACTCACGCGACGATTCCCGCCGAAACCCGCGCGAAGCTGGGGATTGGCGATGGGCTGGTGCGGTTGTCGGTCGGGGTTGAGCATGTTGAGGATCTGCGGGAAGATTTGGCGCAGGCTTTGGCTAAGATGTGATTCTTTGAAGGGGGCTGCATCGCAGCCCAACGGGGATAAATCCCCTCGCCACAGCCCCCCCCGTGGCCTTTCGATCTCTGGTTTTTATTGGCATACAAGGCTTTTTTAAAATGGCATCAAGTCTGCCGATTGAGGAGTTCCGTGCTGTTGCGCAAACTCGACAACACAAGTTTCGAAATATTCGCCCGCCTCGCTTCGCCCCTTGGTGTCAAACACTATATGAAATATCACGCGCGCTTGCTAATTACACATGGAATGAAAATGGATCATTATAAAAACCTAATCAAATCGATTATAGGTTTGCTTTTTTTTCTTAATTCGGTCACTGCATGGGCAGTGCTTTCACCGGAGCAGCAGGCAGCCAAGGAACGCGGCATTTCACTCTATAAACAAGAAAAAAATGCAGAGCGTGAATTGCGCATTGCCGCTGAGGCCGGCGATGCAGAAGCACAATTTTATTTGGCGCAACAACTTCGCCAACTGGAACTTAATAAATCGCTAGACTCGAAAGAATCTGTAAAGTGGTTCGTGGCCTCTGCTAATCAAGGCAATTTACTCTCCCTCTATCAGTTGTCTCACAACGTCAAGCTGTGTGTTGTTGCTTCAGTTTGTCCGAAAGGGGAAAAAAGCTGGGATGAATGGCATCAAGAGTTTAAAAAGACGCTAATGGAGAAATTCGCCTCAAATGATCTGCAACAACTGGGTGAACTAAATGATTGGGTGGCCGAGTCGGATGTTGTAGGAGAGTGGTTTCATCTACAGGATGAGCTTCGTTATGCAAAAAACCACAGGATAGAAGATACGCGTGAATGGCTGGTTAATTCTGCTAATCAGGGAAGTTTTAACTCCCTGCTTCGTCTGGCTCTAGATGACGGAGATAAATTATGCGCCATCGTTGAGGATTGCCCAAAGGGAGATAAAACTCAGCGCGAATGGAAATTAGAATTTGAGAAGATTGCACGAGAAAAAATTGCTTCCGGTGACATGGAAGCTGCATATTTATTATACGTAGGCAATTCTGACTTTAATATGTTGATTACATCAGCAGAGGGAGGCTACCCATTCGCACAATATCAGCTTGCCGAGAGTTATTCAGCTGGTGATGGCTTTTTTTGGTGGTTTGGGCAGCGCCGCAAGGAAATCAACAAGTGGTATAAGCGAGCGGCTGAAAATGGCTACCCAAGAGCAATGATTGCCTATGCAGCCTCTATTTATGAAGATAACGGAGATCTATCAATTTCCCGGTATTGGCTAGAGAAATCTGCGAAGGTGGGTGACAGCAATGGCATCGGTTTGCTTGCTCGAGAGTATGCAAGTAATCCAAATTACTATGGCTTTCCATTTGATATGGTGAAGGCTTATGGCCTTACGTTGTTTTTAGCAGGCCTGAATAATGATGAATCTGATAAAGAGTATGATCGGGAAAGATTAGAAAACTACTCTAAAAAAATGTCACCCGAACAAATCGAGCAAGGCAAAGCCTTTGCCGAAAAATGGAAGATCACTTACCCGATTGAAGGCGTTTAATCTCAGCGGCCAGCGGGACCGGAAACAGATGTCAAGCTTCGTGCTTCAAGTCGCTGAGGCCATCGTTGCAATGGTCGCATGCTGCTGGGTCGTGGAGAAAACCATGAAATACAAGTTGTTGTCAGGCGTGCTTCTTGCGGTAGCGGCCAGTGTTGTGGTGCCGAATGTCTTGGCCGCGCAACCGCAGGCGTTGGCGTCGGATGGGGCTGATCATGTTGGTGCCTGGGGCGTTGGCTGCCGATGGCGCTGATCGTGTCGGCGCCGGAGCATTGGCAGCGGATGAGGCCGACCGCACCGGCGTCAACCGAGTGGCCTACTCCGGGTCGGAGTCGGTTCTGATCGCGTGGCATCGGCGCTGATGACCGGCAGCTATCCCGACCAGTTCAACAGCCCACAATAATCGCCGCGAAATAACGGGCGAGCTCCTGAGCCGCCCGTTTACATCAGCCTCTACAGCGTCTCTTCGACCGCCCTGCCTTGTCGATCACGCAGGGCGCGCAACGTGGCGCGTAACTCGGCCGGCCGCACAGGTTTCGACAGAATCACAATCTGCCGATCGTGCAGCGCAGCCTGGATCTTCTCGATTTCGTGACCGGTGATGATCATCGCCGGTACCGTCCAACCTCGCTGCCTGCGCACCTCATCGATGCACTCGATACCGGTCGCGTGGGTGCCGAGGTCATAGTCGGCGACGATGATGTCGCAATCCGTCACCAGGTCCTGCGCCGACCATTCAGCCTGAACCACGCAGCCCCAGCGCTCCAGCAAGGCCGAAGTCGCCAGCAGTACGTTGTGATCGTCCTCCACCAGACACACCTTCAGCCCCGTCAGCAAACCGACCTGACGCGCTTCCTCACGGTTGACCGTGGACGCCGCCGCCAGCGCGATCGGCAAGCCATACAGAGTGACCGCCGTACCTCTGCCAAGCCGCGAGCGCAAGGCAACTTGCACCCCGATCAACGCTCCGAGGCGCTTGACGATCGACAGACCCAGCCCCACACCTTCGACGTCTTTGTCGCGCACTTGGCGCACCCGATAAAACTCCTCGAACACTTGCCCCAAATGCTCTTCGGCGATGCCGTTGCCACGGTCATAAACCACGATGGCCAGGCCTGCGCCACGCCGGCGCACAGCGATCAGCACCGGACGCTGCGCGCCATATTTGAAGCAGTTGGACAATACGTTCTGCACCATGGTTGCCAGCAGCGCCGGATCGGTTCGCACCCAATACTGGCAAGGGCGCAAGCGCAGTTCCACGCCGGCCCAACGCGCCGCTTCGGCGTTTTGCCGGATCAGTTCCGCCAGCCATTCGCCGAGGTTGACGCTCTGCAATTTCGGCAGGATCCGTCCGTTGTCGAGGGTGTACAGATCGAGGATCGAACGAAACAGCTGCGAGACATTTAGCAGTGAACGGTCGATATTATCGACCAGCCGCCGTTCCTCATCGCCCAGCCGTGATTCGCGCAGACACGCGGTAAACAAGCCGATGGAGTGGATCGGCTGGCGCAGATCATGGCTGGCCTGGGCGAGGAAGCGCGACTTCTCCAGATTGGCCGCCACCGCTTCTTCCGACGCCTTGCGCGTGCGTTCGAGCAACAAGTGCGCATAAAACGGAATAACCGTGCTGGTGATCAACAGCATCAACACCATGAACGGTTGCGCCTGCCAGTATGGCGTCAGGCGATAAACCACCAGCAGCGCCAGCAAAGCCAGTCCCGTGGCAATCGCAAGATAACGCGAGCCGTAGCGCATGCCATTGCCGAGGTTGACCCAGACCATCACCGCGTACAGCGGCAGCGCCGCCTCGCCGCCGATCACCAGACCAAAACAGGTGCCAGTGTAATCATGGACCATGGCGAAAATCCGCCGCGCCGGGTAGTGCCCCGGCCAGCGCGCAATGGCCTGGCGGAACACGATCGAGGCCAGCAGGAACAGGCCGATGTAGGTAATGACCGGCAGGTAGGTATCGAGGCGATGGCCCGGCAGAAACACCAATATGACCATGTAGACCACCGCGATGGCGGCGATGATGATGCGCAGATTGGCCTGGTCGAGTTCGGTGTTTTTCTCGAACTTCATGGTAAACGTCCTTTTTTACATCGATCGTCAATTTCAGAAGCAGCCTACAGGCAACCCTGGCGCCTGGTGCTATGGTGCAGCCTTGAATAACGCCTGACCCAGGGAGGGTCACGCCATGACATGCCGCATCATCATAGCCGACGATCACCCACTGTTTCGCGAAGCGCTGCAGCGCACCGTCCAGCGTCTACTGCCCGACGCCGATATCGAAGAGGCTGGCGATCTCGCGTCCGTGCTGGCTTTGCTGCCGGTGGGCGCTGAACCGGACACGCTGATTCTCGATCTGCGATTTCCCGGGCTGACCTGCGTCGGTCAATTGGCCGAACTGCGTCAGCATTGGCCGCGCACCACGCTGATTGTGGTGTCGATGGTCGATGACCAGTCGCTGATCAATGAAGTCATGGCTGCCGGCATCGATGGCTTCATCGGCAAGAACATCGCCCCCGACGACATCGGCCAAGCAATTCTGGCGATCCGCGAGGGTGAAGTGTTGGTGAAGTTCGCGCCCTCGGGCTTGCTGCCGCTCGAGGCTGCCAGCGCCCTCACCCCTCGGCAACAGGAAGTGTTGCGGCTGATTGCGCAGGGCAAGACCAACAAGGAAATCGCCCGGGCACTGGACATTTCTCCCTTCACGGTGCGCATTCATGTGTCTTCTTTATTACGCACGCTGGATGTGCCCTCACGGGCTGCCGCCGCGGTGAAGTACGTTGGCCTGGTGTAGGCGCTGTCGCAGGCTGGGCCTGCATCTCTGGCGCAAAGATCGCCTTCGCGAGCAGGCTCACTCCTACAGGATTTCCGGTGGTACTCAGATCCACGACAACCCACAAAACCCACTGTGGGAGCGGGCTTGCTCGCGAAAGCGTTCTGTCAGATACAAATGCACTACCTGACCCGCCGCCTTCGTGAGCAAGCCCACTCCCACACGATTCCAGGTGGCACTCAGATTCGTGACAACCCACAAAACCCAATGTGGGAGCGGGCTTGCTCGCGAAAGCGGTCTGTCAGATACAAATGAACTACCTGACCCGCCGCCTTCGTGAGCAAGCTCACTCCCACAGTGTTTCCCCGCTGTAACCAAGATTCAAGGCAACCCACAAAACCCAATGTAGGAGTGAGCTTGCTCGCGAAAGCGGTCTGTCAGATACGAATGAATTACCTGACCCACCGCCTTCGTGAGCAAGCTCACTCCCACAGTGTTTCCCCGCTGTAACCAAGATTCAAGGCAACCCACAAAACCCAATGTAGGAGTGAGCCTGCTCGCGAAAGCGGAGTGTCAGATACAAATGAACTACCTGACCCGCCGCCTTCGCGAGCAGGCTCACTCCTCCAGGATTTCCGGCGGCACTCAGATTCGCGGCAACCCACAAAACCCAATGTGGGAGCGGGCTTGCTCGCGAAAGCGGAGTGTCAGCCGCAGATGAATTACCTGACCCGCCGCCTTCGCGAGCAGGCTCACTCCTACAGGGTTTCGCGGCATGACCAGGATTCAAGGCAACCCACAAAACCCAGTGTGGGAGCGGGCTTGCTCGCGAAAGCGGAGTGTCAGCCGCAGAGGGTTTACCTGACCCGCCGCCTTCGTGAGCAAGCCCACTGCCACAGGATTCCGGGTGGTACTCAGATTCGCGGCAACCCACAAAATCCAATGTAGGAGCGAGCCTGCTCGCGAAAGCGGTCTGTCAGTCACTACAGAGGATGATTGTGTTGCTGCAGGATGGCCCTGGCTTGTCGGGTGAACCGGTAGGTCTTGTCGTTTTCCAGCACGATCAAGCCTTCGAGGCACAGGCGTTTAAGCACTTCGCGCACGCTGATGAACGACAACTGCGGTGACGACGACGCCACCCACGTATGCACCCCGTTGACTCCCGTCGAATGGCCGTCGCGGCTTGCAAGCACCAGCGCATTCAGCACTTTGAAACGGATCAGGCTGCTGCGCAGTCCGAAGTGGCGCAGCAATTCACGAATGTGCTGATTGGCGCTGCGATCGAACTCGCTGGGCAGTCGAGGGGCCGCGGGCCGAACGATAAGCGCCGCAGCGCCCGGATTGTTCAACATAACGAAGACTCCTTTTCAGAAATGTTCACGCCGCTATATATAGAGAAGAGTACGCAGTCGCCGAATGATCCGGCGACTGCGCCATTGCCGACTGGCGTCAGAAATCGACGGTGGCCGACAACTGCAAGGTCCGCGGAGAACCCGGCGAGAACGCGCCGTAAGACGCCACACCCGACCAGTACTCGCGATCGAACACGTTCTGCACCGTGGCCCGGAACGTCGTCGGCCGGCCTTCGATCCTGGTCGCATACCGGGCGCCGGCGTCGAAGCGGGTCCAGGCATCAAGCTCCTGGGTATTGGCCTGGTTGACGTACTGGCGATCGGTGTAAATCGCGCCGCTGGTGAGGGTGAAGCCCTCGATCCATGGCGTATCCCACTCGGCCCACAGGTTGGCTTGTACGTCTGGCACACCGACTGGTTTGTTGCCGCGATTGGCGGCGGTCGCCGAGTCGGTCAGCTCGCCGTCGAGCACCGTCACGCCCCCCATCAAGCGAGTGCCCTTGGCGACTTCACCGTACATGCTCAGCTCGACACCACGGTTGCGTTGTTCGGCCTGCACCGAGAACACATTGCCGACACCGACCTCGCCACTCGGCTTCTCGATCTGGAACAACGCCAGGGACGTCATGAACGTGCCGTGTTCGTATTTGACCCCGACTTCATGCTGCTTGGACTCGTACGGCGCGAAGGTTTCCCCGGCGTTGGTTGCCGTGCCTGGGGCGATGTCGCCTTTGCTCAAGCCTTCAACATAGTTGTAGTAAAGCGAGACGTCTTCCCAAGGCTTGACCACCACACCGACCAGCGGCGTGGTGGCGTTGTCGCTGTACCTGGAGCTGACTGCACCGGCGGCGTTGTAGTTACGCGACTCGATCTCCTGGCGGCGCACGCCCAGGGTCAACTGGAAGCGGTCGTCGAGCATCGACAAGGTATCGGTCAACGCCACCCCCGACAGCTCCGACTCGGACACCCGCAGCACTTTCGGCGCGTTGAGGTACTGCCGCGGCGCATCAACCGGGTGGTAGATGTTCGAAACAATCGCGGTGCCATTGTTGATGCCACGCGACAGCTCATCCTGATAACGCGTGGCCATGACGGTGGTGGTGTGGGTGATCGGGCCGGTGGCGAACACACCACGGATACCGACATCGGCGGTCGAGCGATCGACGTTGAATTTGTAGTAGCCAGGCACGTTGCTGGTGTCGCCCGCGTCGTTGAGGATGCGCGGAACCTGGTCGGACAGGCGCTTGACGTCCGAGCGGCCACCGCCGGCATGCGCGAATACAGTCACCGCGTCATTGAGGTCATATTCGCCGCCGAGCAACGCCGATTGTTCCTTGGTGTCCGACCAGCCCCAATCCTGTGGCAGGTTGGTGCGACCGTTGGGCGCCGAGGGCACGTCTACGCCTGGTGCGACGGTGAACGGTCGCGACGCCGCTTCCCAGCTTTCCTTCTGGCTGATGTAGTCCAGGTTCAGGCGCAGGCGTTCGCCACGATAATCCAGGGCAATCGCGCCGACGCCGAGGTCACGGTGCTGATCGTCGATCGCTGTGTCGCCACCCTGCAGGTTGCCATTGAAGCGCACGCCGAACTGATTTTCCGAGCCGAATCGGCGACTGACGTCGAGGTGCCCGCCGACCTGGGAATCGGACGCGTATGAGCCGGTAAACCGGGTCAGGTCTTGGTCCAGCGGACGCTTGGGCACGATGTTGATCACGCCGCCAACGCCACTGTTGGGCGACAGGCCGTACATCAGCGCACCCGGCCCCTTGAGCACTTCGACCCGCTCGGCGTAGTCAGTGAACACGCGGTAGTTCGGTGCCACGCCATACACACCGTCGAAGGCCAGTTCACCAATGTTGCCTTCACCAATCGGGAAGCCGCGGATGAAAAACGAGTCGACGATCCCGCCGGTCTGCCCGGTGGAGCGCACCGAAGGGTCACGCTCCAAGGCATCGGCGACGGTCACGGTCTGCAGGTCGGCGAGGGTCTTGGCGGTGTAGCTGGTGACGCTGAACGGCGTGTCCATCACGTCTTTGTTGCCCAGCATCCCCAACCGCGCCCCGCGCGCCACCTGGCCGCCGGCGAGTGTCTCCGGCAACGCGGTTGCGCTGTTGTAACGGGCGTTGATGTTGGTGGTGTCGAGGGTCAGCGCGTCCTTGCTGGCGTCGACCGGCGCCACTGGCGCAGCGTTCGCGGCCTGATCGGCGGCGGCAGCGGATTGCCCGGCGCCGGCGGCCCAGGCATTGGCGCTTCCTGCGACCAGAACGAAATTCAGCATGGCGGTGCGCACGGCGAGTGTTAACACCCGCTCACCGCAAGGACGACTGACAACAGGCATGACGGTGGGATCCTTTTCATCGAGGGAAAATGGTAATCACTCCTATTGCCAGTCGATTTGCGAAAAAGTATCACCCGCAGTAAAGATTTTTTACCGTACCGCGATCAGGCGCCGAGATAGAGCCGTTGCAACGGTATCGCGACCACCGGCAGTGCCGGGTCGAACGCGTGACGCGTGGTCTTGTACGGAAAAATCTCGCCACGGGCGATGGTGCTGAAAATCTGCGCCACTTCGAACGCCTGCCCCGTCCGCCAGTGCCGCACGCACACCCGCGGATCGCCGTAGTCGAGCTGGATGCAGGGCACCCGCTTGAGGCCGAGCTGCAACGCCGCAGTGAAACGGTGATTGCCGTCCATGACGATGCCACGCGAACGCTCGACGATGATCGGTTCCAGCCAATGCCCGGCGCGAACAATCGACTCCCGCAGTCTCGTCACGTTGGCCGGGTCGACCTGCTCGGACTGCAACACTTCGCACAGCGGCCGCAACGCAATCTGATAACCGTGATCCATGGTGACCTCCTGATTCCGCGACTCAGCAGGCGTCGGCACGGGCAACCGGCGCATGCTGGCTGGCGACGTCGAGCAGGCGCTGGGCGTGCTCGATCAACGGCAAATCGACCATCTCGCCGTCCACTTGCACCGCATGGCTACCGGTTGCCACCGCGCGCATCACCCGGTCGGCCCACGCCAGTTGGCGCGAGTCCGGCAGGAAGGCGCGCTGCACCGTGGTCAGTTGGCCAGGGTGAATACACAACTTGGCGCCGAACCCCAGCGAGCGGGCGTAAAGCGCATCCTTGGCGACCACCGCCAGGTCGCTGATCGCCGGGGTCACGCCATCGATCGGCGCGGGCAAATCCGCCGTGCGCGAGGCCAGCACGATGCGGTTGCGGGCGAACAGAAACGCCTCGGGAACCTGGCTGCAGTTGATATCGAGGGCGAAATCCAGCGAGCCGAACGCCAGCCGCGCCACGCCGGGAATCGCCGCAATTGCCTCGACCTGTTGCAGGCCCTTGGCGGTCTCGATGATCGCGACGATCTGCAATTGCGGCCGCCACGCCAGCAGTTGCTCCACCACCGATGCCAAGGCCTCGGGACATTCGGCCTTGGGCAGGAAAATGCCGTCGCAACGCTCGGGATAACACGCGTCGCGCAGCCACGTCAGGTCCTGGCGAAACAGCGCACTGCTGACGCTGTTCAGGCGGATGTAACGCTCGCAGGCAACGCTCGGCGTCGTCTCCTGCCAGGCCCGAATCGCGGCGCGCGCGGCGGCTTTGCTGTCCGGATGAACGGCGTCCTCGAGATCAAGGATGATCGCGTCCGGCCCCGCTTCGCAGGCTTTGGAAAAACGCTCGGGGCGGTTGCCCGGGACGAACAGGTAGCTGATGGCGAGGCGGGTTTTGCCGCTGAGTCGATCAGATTGCATGGCGTTGCTCCTTGGGTGTGAACCAGTCGTGGTTTCGAACAATTTCCGAGCCCCTGAACGGGCACAAATCCCCAGTGTTTCGGGGGTTTGCTGCAACAACCGTTAACACCTTATTGTTCAAGCAATTAACGGTGTTTTTTATCTCGGGGCGAGCGAGTCCTTGAGCGTGTAAATACACGTTCATGGATTCCCCTTGCGCAGGTGTTTATTCAAAAATATTTGAAAACCTTACTTGATAATCGTTCCTGTTCGCAATATTGTTCACGCCGCCAAGAGGAACTATCCTCGGTTCAACGTCAGTAACAGCGTCTCGGAAATTGTCTGCCAGTGATGTCACTTAAACATCAGCCACTGGTATTTATAGCGGTTTGACCCGCAACTAACGGTCAAGTGAGACGCCCGTGCAAACCTTATGGATTGGGGTGCCCATGCAATTGTTCTGTGAAGTATTTATTACGGTTGTCAGTTCGGATCCAATAGCCAGTTTTATTGGGCGTCCGCCACCCACGAATTTACCGTCTCGCACCTGACGAGGCGAAACAGAACATAAATCGATAACAGATAAGTTATTGATCTTTCTATGGCGAGGTTATTTTTCAGCGCCGGGGTTAACTATGCCTGAAGCAAATGCAGCACGTATTGAAACGCATAATAAAGTCCACCATCCGCACTCGTTAACGCCGCTGATCGACCCGGTTATTTCCGCGTTTATCAATAACTTCCCCGACACTCTTACAGCGCTGGTCGAACAACACGGCTCTCCGCTGAATGTCGTCTGGCCCCATGCCTTTGAACTCAATACGCAAGCGGTGCTGGCGGTGTTGAAACAGCACTCAGTTGCCCACGCCATTTTCTACGGTGCCAAGGCAAACAAGTCGCAATGCCTGCTGAGTGCGGCGGCGACTTCGGCAATTGGCGTCGATGTTTCGAGCCTCTACGAACTGCAGGCAGCCCTGCGGGCAGGTACACCTGGGGGGAAAATCTGCGCCACGGGACCGGCAAAAACAGCGGCATTCCACCAGGCGCTGATCAGCGCTGGGGCTCTGATTTGCGTGGACTCGCTGGAGGAATTCGACCATTTGAAAGAGCTGCTCGAAGCTCAGCCCCTGCCGATAAAAGCCCGGATTCTGCTGCGTTATCGGGCGAAAAGCTGCGCAAAGAGCCGATTCGGCATGGACGCGCAAGACCTGCTCGACAGCCTGCAACGCCTCGCGACAGACACCGCGAGCCTGGTCTTCGAGGGGTTTCATTTTCATCTCGGCGGCTATGGCTTCGAATCCCGCGTACAGGCGTTTCGCGAGGTCAGCGGATTTGTCGAGGCGGCGAGGGAAATGGGGTTGAATCCGCAGATGATCGATATCGGCGGTGGTCTGCCGATTCGGTATGTCGACCCACAGGACTACGCCCGCTTTCTGCAAAACGACAATATCCCGAGCCACTATTACCACCAGAAAGTCCCGGCTGATTATTACCCTTACGGCGGCGACTTGACGGCGGCGCAATGGTTAACGTTATTTCTCGAAGCCGAACATTCCGCGGGACTGTCCATTGCTGGTTTTTTAAATCAGCAAAACATTACCCTGGCCTTGGAACCGGGTCGGAGTCTGGTCGATCAGGCGGCCATTTCAATCTTTCGCATCACCCGCACCAAGAAACTCGCCGACAACAAGACTGTCATTTTTGTCGAAGGCAGTAGTTTCAGTGCTTGCGAAACCTGGTTTGCTTCTGAATATCTGGTTGACCCGATACTGATCAGTACACAACAACAGACGTCCACACCCTGCCAGGCGTATATCGCCGGGCACAGCTGTCTTGACGACGATGTCATTACTTATCGCCTGATTAACTTCGCCTGTGAGCCACGGCGCGGCGACTTGTTGATTTACATCAACACCGCCGGCTATCAGATGGACTTGCTGGAAAACGAGTTTCACCGCCATCCCCTGCCCCACCGGTTGATGGCGACCTGTTGTACGGAAGGTAACTATGCGTTTACACCTGACTACTAAAGGGAACAATAGCGATGATATTAAATAAAGTTTCAGACTTGATCGGTAACACACCGATGCTGGCTATCGATGTTCCGGACAGCAATGCCCGATTGCTGTTAAAGATTGAAAAGAATAATCCCGGCGGCAGCATCAAAGATCGCATGGCACGCAATATGGTGCTGGCGGCGCTCAAGTCCGGGCGCCTGAAACCCGGCGGCGTGGTGGTCGAGTCGTCTTCGGGCAACACCGGAATTGGCCTGGCCATGGCCGCTGTCGAATTTGGCCTGCATTTCATCGCCGTGGTCGATCACCACGCCGCGCAAGACAAGATCGCCGTGATGAAGGCCCTCGGCGCTGACATCCGTTTCGTCAAAGGCAGCTATCGCGAAGACGAAGTGGCCGTGGTCGAGCGCCAGCGCCTCGCCGCCGAACTGGCGTCGGAGATCCCCGGCGCGGTGTTCATGAATCAATCCGACAACGCGGCCAATGCCGGCGGCTACAGTGATTTCGTTCGCGAAACCATCGCTCAGGCCGACGGGGTGATCGGTGCTTACGTCGGCTGCGTCGGCACCGGCGGTTCGATGACCGGTATCGCTCGCGGCCTGAAAGTGCACAACCCTGACACCGTGACCGTCGGCGTCGAACCCGCCGGCTCGATTGTCTTCGGTCATCCGGGCTACCCGTACTACCAATCGGGGACCGGCACGCCGGCGGGCGACACCGTCGGTCTGGTGCTCGATTACAGCTGCATTGATCTGGGCGTGCAGGTCACCGATGCCCAGGCGTTCGAAACCGCGCGCTACATCGCTCGCAACCTCGCCCTGCTGGTCGGTGGCTCGACGGGCGGCGCGATTTACAAGGCACTGGAGCTGATCCACAAAGGCGTGCTGACCGGCAACGTCGTGGTGCCGGTGGCCGACGGCGGCGAGAAATACCTGCACACCGTGTTCAACGAACAGTGGCTGCAGGAGCGCGACCTGATCGATCCGGGCATCGCCCCGCAACTGGACGCCTGGCTGGGCAAGACCCAATGGCTGGAATCCGTTTCCGCGCCGCTGCAACTGAGCGTCGCATGACCCACCCTTCACACAGGAACGCCTCTCGATGAATGTGTTGAAAGTCGCCATCTGTGGTGGCGGCAGGACTGGCCATCTCAACGCCATCCTGTTCAAGCAACTGCCCGACGTTCAGGTTTCGCTGCTCACCCATAATCAGGACGTCATTGAACATCACGCGCGGCAGACGCCCATGCAGGCATTATTGCCTGACGGCTCGACCCTCAGCGCCCGACTGGACCGCGTCACCCGTGACGCCAAAGCGGCGGTGGAGGATGCCGATATCGTCATCGTCACCGTGCCTGCTCATGTCCGTCAGCAAACCCTGCAAGCCATCGCCCCGCACTTGAGTGCGAGCAAACCGGTGTTCATCGGTGCGATTCCAGGGTTCTGCGGTTTCGACTGGCTGGCCGAAGCCACCCTGCCCGACCGGCCGAATGTGGTCATCTGGGGCATGAAGGACGTGCCGCACACGGCTTTCGAGCTGACACCGGGACGCTCGGTAAAAATGGGCGGCGGCAAAAGCCAACTGTATGTGGCGACCCATGCCAGGGAGCCGCAAACAGCGCGCCGCCAACTCGAGAAAATACTGACCAGACTGTACGGCCCCTGCGTGACGATGCTCGATCACTATCTGGAAATCACCCTGACACCGGGCAACCCGATCATGCACAGCTCGGTGATCTACGGCTTGATCGGCCCTTACGGCCAATGGCACCGCAAGATTTTCCCGCAGCGCATGTGCTGGTGGACCGAATGCCCGGAACTGGGCGCGTATTTTCTCGAGCGCATGGATGAGGAAAGCCAGGCCTTATGTGCGGTAATCAGCCAGCGGCTGGGCATCGACCTGTCTTCGGTGAAATCCTTGAAACAGGAGATCGTCGAGGCCTACGGCGAGCAGATCCGCGATACCAGCAGCATGCTGTCGATCCTGCGTACCAATCAGGCCTACAACGACATCCTCGCGCCAATGGTGCCGGCTGCCGACAACCGCGCCGGCTACGTGATCGAGCGCGAGAGCCGCGCCTTCAACGAAGACGTCGCCTATGGCTTGGTGCTGTTGGTGGAAATGGCCCGACGCTTCGACCTCAAGGTGCCCTACATCGAGGAAGTCCTGCAGTGGAGCGTGGCGTATATGCACGGCCTGCGCGATTCGGCACTCGACTACTTCCCCCGCCAATGGCCCCACACGACAAGCGCCGCCGCTTGATCGCCTATTCAATTTCTCGACGAGCAGACCGCTGATATGGATGACTTCAAGACACTGATCGCCTTCTCCCGCAAAAACGCCATGCGCCGTCTGGTGCGCTGCCTGTTTGCAGAAAACATTCTCGAGCGTTCGGCGCTGCGCTTCAGCGCCGAGGGCAACCAGGCCACTTACCCGCTCAAGGGCGGCCGCGCTCACCTGGCCTTTTCCGACATTGCCAAAGGCCCGGCCGACACCGTGGTCAACGACGGCGACGTGGTGCTGGTCACCGATGAAGGTGTGCGCCAGACCATCACCAGCCACCAGGACATGCTTGATGTGTTGCGCGACAGCTTTGATTTCGCACCGACCGACGAGGGCGTCGCCGGACTCAAGGCGGACATGGAAAACAGCCTGACCAACGACGCACATGCCCGTCAGCATCGCCAGCAATGGAACGCGCGGCTGCAACAGGCCATCGCGGATCAGGGCCTCAACAGCTTCACTGACTACCTGCGCCAGCACGCCAAAACCAAGGACGCGGCGATCCTGCTCGACCAGTGGGGCTCGCTGGAAGGCCATCCTTATTACCCGACGTGGAAGGCGCGCCCGGGCCTGAGCGATGACGAGGTGGCGCAACTGTCGCCGGAGTTCAATGCCCAGGTGCCACTGCGCATCGCCGCGTTGCGCGCCGACAACGCAAAAAGCGAAAGCATGCCGCACGTCACCAGCTACCACGCCTGGTTCGCCAGCCACTTCCCCGCGCAATGGGAGCAATGGAAAGCCTCGCTCAACAGCAAGGGCCTGGACGAAACCGAGTGGCTGCCGCTGCCGATTCACGCCTGGCATTTGCAGGCCTACGTGCTGAAGACGTTTGCGGCGGAAATCGAAGAAGGCATTCTGATCACCGACGGCCCGGACCTGCCAACGCTGCCGACCATGTCGTATCGCACCATGATGCCGCTGCTGGAAGATTGCGCGCCGCTGATCAAGCTGCCGATTGCCGTCTGGATGACCAGCGAACTGCGCAGTCTGCAAGCCAAGTCGATTCACATGGGGCCGCGGATCAGCACGGTGATCAGCGCTATCCTGAAAGCCGAAAACGGCTTCGATCAACGTCTGGAAATTTTTCCGGAAGAAATCGGCGTGCGCTACAAAAACGCGGTCACTCAGGACGATCATCCGGGCCGGCATCTGTCGGTGGTCTATCGCGCCAGTGCGCCGGCTTTCGAACGCCACGACGAATGCCTGCCGATCACCGTGGCATCGCTGTTCACCCGTTTGCCTGGCAGCGGTCGGCCGTTGTTCACCGACCTGATCGAACGTGACGGCGTGCGGGCCAATGCGACGCAGGTGGAAAACTGGTTTCGCGAGTACGCCAAAGTGGTCACTCACCCGGTGGTGGCGATCTATTTGCTGTACGGAATCGGCCTTGAAGCGCACCAGCAAAACACCATGGTGCTGTTCTCCCCCGACGGTAAAGCACGTAGTCTGCTGATCCGCGATTTTGGCGATGGCCGCACCTACGCGCCATGGCTGGAAGGACGCGGTTACAGCCTGCAACCGCACGTGCAGCCGGGTATCCTGCCGACGGTGTTTGCCGGCGACATCGAGCCGGTGCGCATGTTCGTGCTCGACGCGGCGTTCCTGACGCACCTGCATGAGATCGCCCTGTGGTTGACCAAGGAGTACGGTTTGCACGACACGCGTCTGTGGCAAATCCTGCGCGAGGAAACCGATCTGGCGTTTGCAGCGGTGCGCGAGCGTGTCCCGGCCGAGGTCTGGGAAGTCGAGCACAAAGCATTCGTCGAAGACCCATGGCCGACGCGTTCGTTGTTGCGCATGCACTTGATGCAGTACAGCAACTATCGTTTGCAACACACCCTGACCAACCCGCTCGCTAGCGTTTAACCGAGGCTGACTCATGTCCCATGCAGGTGCCATCCAGGGTTCGAGAGTACGAATCCTGATTTATCTTCTGTTCGCGATCCAGTTGGTGTCGATGGGCGCGATGGAAATGAGCGGGCCGTTCTGGCCTGTCCATCTGCGTGGGCTGACCAGCTCCGAGTCGGTTTTCAGCTTCGCCAGCATCGCCGTGTACGTCGGGCCGATGCTGGGCATTATTCTGACCAGCGCATTCTGGGGCCGTATCGGCGACCGCTACGGCCACAAGTTGATGATGATCCGTGCCCTCGCCGGGTTGTCGTTGACCCAGCTTGGGCTGGCCCTGTTCACGGACATCTGGGTCATTTTGATCCTGCGTTTTCTGCAAGGGGCGTTTGCCGGTTATATCGCCCCTGCCCAGGCCTATGGCGTGAGTATCGAAGCGCCGTCGCGCCGCGCCAGGCTGTTCGCCATTCTGCAGATTTCGACCAACGTCGGCTCGCTGCTCGGTGCGGTGGTTGGCGGTCTGATCCTCGATTACGCGACGTTCTTCTGGATCAACATCATCGCGTCGGCATTGTGCGCGGTGTGCACGGTGATTGCCGCTGTGACCTTGCCAGACGTGCCGCCGGTGAAAAAAACGACGGCCGCGGACCAGACTGCACCCGTGCGCCGCGCCGGCAGCCTCTGGCAAGGTTCGCCGCTGCTGTCGCTGCTCGGTGTGATGGGCATTCTGTTGCTCGCACGGATGCTGCCGCAGACCTCGTTCTCGCTGTATGTCAGCTCGGTCTTCGAGGTCAGCAATTCGGTGGTCGGTCTGTGCTATGGGCTGCTGGCGCTGGGCTTCATTCTGTCGGCCACGGCGTGGTCGCGTTACTTCGAACATCGTGGTCAGCAAGACACCTTGCAGCGCATGACCTACGTGGTGATCGGCTGCATCGTCCTCACCGCTGTGGCGGGCGTCACGCGCAATCCGCTGGTGTTCGTCATTGCCTATTTCATCTGGGGCGTATTGTTGGGGGCCACCACACCGGTGCTGATGGCGCTGATATCGAAAACCGCTGACAGCTCGCAGCAGGGCCATGTGCTGGGGATTGCCCAGGGCACCGCGCAATTCGCATCGATTGCCGGCATTTCGGCTGGCGGCTTGCTCAGTCAGGTTTACGGTCTGCAATACACCTATCTGTTCGTGTGTCTGGCCTACGTGCTGGCATTGGTCCCGATTGTTGCGCTGCGCTACTGGCCGACGGCGCTGCAAACCAGTCCTGCCCCACCCGCGGATTGATCAAGGAGTGACGCATATGGACATAGACCAACTACGCGCCGACACGCCCGCCGTCGCGCAACTGATCCACTTCAACAATGCCGGCGCGGCGCTGATGCCGACGCCGGTGATCGACGCCGTGACGCGCCATATCCAGCTCGAAGCACGCCTGGGCGGCTACGAAGCCGCCGGGCAGCAATCGCAGGAAGTCGAAAACGTCTACACCGCCATCGCCCGGTTGATCAACGCCCGGACTGATGAAATCGCGGTGATCGAGAACGCCACCCGCGCCTGGGACATGGCCTTCTATTCATTGCCATTGCGCCCGGGCGACGTGGTGCTGACGTCGAGCACCGAGTACGCCGGAAATTACATCCCTTATCTGCAACTGAAGCAGCAACGCGGCATCGAAATCCGGGTGATTCCCAACGATGAGCATGGCCAGGTCTCGCTGACCGCGCTTGAAGCGCTGCTTGATGACCAGCGCGTGGCGTTGATCTCTTTGCCGGTCATCGCCACCAATGGCGGACCGGTGCAGCCAGTCGAGCAGGTTGGCGCCCTCGCCCGCGCCGCCGGCGTGCTGTTTCTGCTCGACGCCTGCCAGGCTGCCGGGCAAATGCCGATCGATGTGCAGAAAATCGGTTGCCACATGCTCACCGCCACCAGTCGCAAATACTTGCGCGGGCCTCGGGGAATGGGCTTTTTGTATGTCGAACGCGCGCTGTGCGAGAGCATTGAGCCGGCCTTTCTCGACTTGCACGCAGCGTCGTTGCAAAGCGCTGAGCAGTTCACGATTCGCGCCGATGCGCGCCGCTTTGAAAATTGGGAATGTAACGTCGCGGCCAAACTGGGCCTGGGTGCGGCGGTGCACTACGCGCTGGCGCAAGGCATCGAGCCGATGTGGCAGCGAATTCAACACCTGGGCGAATACCTGCGCCTGCGGCTGGCCGAGATCCGCGGCGTCACGCCACGGGACCTTGGGGCGCAGAAGTCCGGCATCGTCACCTTCACCCATGATCAGCACAGCGCGGCCCAGGTTCAGCAATGGCTAGCGGGCCAGGAAACTCGTATCAACGTGAGTACTTCGACGTTCCGCTCGACCCTGCTCGACATGCAGCAGCGCGACTTGCTGGAAGTCAGCCGCGCGTCGCTGCACGCCTACAACACCGAGGCGGAAATCGATACGCTGATCGCCGCGCTGCGCCGTTTGCCGACCGTATGAAAGCAGGCGCCAATCGGCGCTTGCGTCATAGAGGGTTTGTAAACTAGCATTGGGAATACTTCTCAATTGCATGAAAATCTGCAGCCATGAGCGAAACCCTTCCCGCGAATAACGACAAACACCTGCGCGCGATCGAAGCCCTGTACAGCGGCCATCACGGCTGGCTGTACGCGACGCTGAGAAAAAAACTGGGTAACGCCATGGATGCGGCGGATCTGGCGCAGGATACGTTCACCCGCATCCTTGCGTCTCAGGTCACGGTGATCGAGCAGCCACGGGCCTACCTGAGCTGCGTGGCCAAGGGCATTCTGGTCAACTGGTATCAGCGCAAGGCGCTGGAACGCGCTTATCTGGACGCTCTGGCCCATCTGCCCGCGCCCGAAGTGCCGTCGCCGGAATTGCGCTTCATGGTGCTGGAGACGCTGCACGAAATCGACGCAATGCTCGACGCCCTGCCGCCGCTGGTCAAACGCGCGTTCCTGCTGTCGCAGATCAGTGGTCTGAAATACGACGACATCGCCGAGCAGTTGGGGGTGTCGCTGATTACCGTCAAGCGCTACATGAAGCAAGCCTTCGTGCAATGCCTGCTGCTGGTGGAGTGAATGCTCGCCCGGCGCCATGACGCGCGGCCCGATCAACAGGCCCTGGAAGAAGCCGCCGACTGGCTGATCCGCATGAGTGAAGGCGAACTCAGCGACCGCGAGCGCGGCGAGTGGGAATGCTGGAAGGTCAGCACGCCCGAGCGCGCTCGCGCGTGGGCACGTGCGCAACTCTTGCAAACCAAACTGGGCGGCCTGCCGCCGTCACTGGCAATGTCCGCCCTTGATCGCCCAAGCAGTCCGCAACGGCGCGCGGCCATGGGCAAACTGGCGGTGATCCTGGCCCTTGTGCCGGCCGGTTGGGGCAGCTGGAAGCTGGCCGAATCGCAGCAATGGTCAGCCGACTACCGCACGGCCGTCGGCCAGCAACGCGAGCTGAGCCTGGCCGATGGCTCGAAAATCACCTTGAACACCGACACCGCCATCGATGTGCTGTTCGACGCCAGCCAACGCCTCATTTACTTGCGCGAAGGCGAGATCCTGGTGCAGACCGCCGCGGATATTTCCCCGCTCGCCCGGCCTTTCGTGGTCAGCACCTGCCAGGGCCGCATGCAGGCGCTGGGTACGCGTTTCACCGTCCGCGAACGACAACCGCAGACCCATCTGGCGGTGCTCGAAGGCGCGGTGAAAGTCGAACTTGCGGACAATCGCCAAGGCACGCCACTGATCGTCAACGCCGGTCAGCGCACCGATTTTTCCTCATCCACCTTTGGCGCGGTCAGTGCCACCGACCGCAATGTCGGGGCCTGGAGCCAAGGCATGTTGATGGCCGACAAGATGCGCCTGGCCGATTTTGTCGACGAACTCACCCGTTATCGTCGCGGTTTCGTGCGCCTCGATCCGGCCCTCGCCGATCTACGCATTTCAGGCGCTTACCCGATCAGCGACAGCCAACGCACCTTGAACATGCTGGCGCAGACCTACCCGATTGTTGTCAGCGGCCACCTCAATGGCTACTGGGTCATGCTTTCCCCCGCCTGAGGAAAAAAAATCGCCGTCCGGGTGATACTTTTTTCAATCTCGACTGGCAATTGGGGAGAAGCACTTTTCCGTCCTGTTCATAGGCTCATCCATCCATGCTCGCCGCACGCCTCCTGCGCCCGGATCGTCAGTTCATACCAGTTGTTCGCAGTGCGTTGCTCAGCGTTGCCCTGATCGGTGGCGTCTGCCCGTTTGCCCTGGCCGCCGCGCCGGTGCAACTGGACGCGGGCACGGTGCGGGCGTTCAACATTGCTGCCGGACCGCTGGGGGCGACGCTGTCGAGTTTTGCCGTGGACGCGGGCATCGCCCTGTCGTTCCAGCCTGCGCTGACCGAAGGCCTGCGCAATCCTGCGCTAGTTGGCAGCTACTCGACACAAGAGGCGGTCAATCGGTTGCTCGACGGCAGTGGCCTGGACATGGTGCTGCGCAGCGACGGCAGCTATACGCTGGTGCCGCGCCGGGTGACGCTGGATGAAACGCCGATCATTGGCACCGACCTGCGCGCCAACTCCCTGCCGCCCGAGTATGCCGGCGGCCAGGTCGCCAGCGGTGGGCGTCTGGGCATTCTCGGCAACACCGAGGTGATGGATGCGCCGTTCAGCGTGAGCACCTACACCTCGGCGCTGATCAAGGATCAACAAGCCGTCACCGTGGGCGATGTGCTGGAGCGCGATTCTTCGGTGCGCTCCACCGGCCAGACCGGAGGGATTGTCGACTCGTTCTTCATTCGCGGTTTTCCCGTGGGCGAAGGCAATCTCGGTGAGCTGGCCTTCGACGGCGTGTACGGTGTGGCGCCCAATTACCGCGTGTTCACCGAATACGCCGAGCGCATTGAACTGGTCAAAGGGCCCGGCGCCCTGCTCTACGGCATGTCCCCCAATAACGCGGTCGGCGGCGTGATCAACGTAGTGCCGAAGCGCTCACTCGACGAAGACCTGACCCGTTTCACCGCCAGTTACGCGATGAATTCCCAGCTCGGCGGGCACCTCGACGTCAGCCGGCGTTTCGGTGAAGAGCGCCGCTTCGGCGTGCGCATCAACGGCAGTACGCAGCTCGGCGATACCGCGATTGACGCTCAGTCACGCCACGTCGATATCGGTGCGATCTCCCTCGATTATCAAGGTGAACGCCTGCGCACCAGCTTCGACTGGCTGCAGCAAAAAGAACGCTTCGATGCCGCCTCGCGACCATTCCTGATCGCGCCGGGCGTTGACATCCCTTCCGCGGCCAATGGCCGTACCAGCGTCAGTCAGGACTGGGGCTGGTCGAAAACCCGTGACCAGTCCGCGTTGTTCAGCGGCGAGTACGACCTCAGCGACGCCTTGACGGTGTTCACCCATGCCGGTGGCGGCAAGTCGGATGTCGCGCGCATGTCCGACCAGACGCCGACCATCATTAATGCCGCCGGCGACACGTCTTCAACGCCTGGTTATTACAAGTTCGAAGTCGAGCGCTACACCGTTGACGTCGGCGCGCGGCTGCGCTTCGACACCGGGCCAATCAGTCACCGCACCACCGTGCAGGTCAGTCGCTATCGCGACGTGCTGTCACGCGGGATCATTTCCGCCGCGCCAATTTTGTCGAATATCTATCACCCGGTGGACCGTCCGGAACCCTACATTCCGAAACCGGATACGCCGAAAGTATCCGAAAGCGAGCTGACCGGCGTGGCGCTGGCCGACACCCTGTCGATTCTCGATGACCGCGTGCAGATGACCCTCGGCCTGCGCAAGCAGAACATCCAGTCCGATAACTACAACGCGGCAGGCAGAGTCACCGCCTCCTACGACGACGGTCGGACCACGCCGCTGTTCGGCGTGGTGCTCAAACCCTGGGAACACGTCTCGCTTTACTACAACTACATCGAAGGCCTGAGCAAGGGCGACATTGCGCCATCCAGCGCAGTCAACGCCGGCGAAATTTTCGCCCCGTATGTTTCCCGTCAGCATGAGGTCGGGGTCAAGGCCGACTACGGCACCTTCACCTCCACCCTCAGCCTGTTCCAGATCACCAAGCCCAGCGGCGAGCTGGCCGCCGGCGTGTTCTCGGTGCAGGGCGAACAACGCAATCGCGGGCTGGAGCTGAATGTGTTTGGCGAAGTCGTCCCCGGCATACGCTTGCTCGGCGGCGTGACCCTGCTCGATGCTGAACTGAGCAAAACCGCAGTGGCGGCCAACCGCGGCAATAAACCGGTCGGCGTGCCATCGGTGCAGGCCAACCTCTGGGCCGAGTGGGACAGTTCGTGGCTTGACGGCTTGACCCTGACCGGCGGCGCCATTCACACCGGCAGCCAGTATGTGAACCAGGCCAACACGCAAAAACTCGATGACTGGACCCGTTTCGATGTCGGCGCCCGCTACAGCACCCGCATCGATGATCGGCCGACCACGTTTCGCGCCACCGTGCAGAACGTGTTCGATCACGAGTACTGGTCGGGCGTCGCCTCCTACGGCGCGTTCTCCCAGGGCTCACCGCGCACCTTATTACTGTCGGCGACTGTCGATTTCTGAAACGTTCAGGCGCAGGGCGGCGTGAGCTGTCGGGCGCACTGACTTTTGTAAAGGCTTTGACCATGGTGATTTTCGATCGACGCAGCCTCGCTGTCGCTGCGCTGTTACTGGCAGGACTGCTGAGCCTGTTTTCCCTGGTGCCGCGCAGCGCTCACGCTGACGATGCGCAGGCTGCGCGCACCGAGGTCACCGATCTGCTGGGGCGCAAGGTCAAGGTGCATTTGCCGGTCAGGCGAGTGATTCTCGGCGAAGGCCGGCAGTTGTACCTGGTCGCCGCCCTCGACACACACAACCCGATCGAACGGATCGTCGGCTGGCGCAAGGACCTGATCCAGTCGGACCCGGACACCTATAACGCTTACCTGCGCAAATTCCCCGACATCGCGAAAATCCCCACCTTCGGCGGCTTCGAAGACGGCACCTTCGATATCGAGCAGGCGATCTCGCAACGCCCGGACGTGATCATCCTCAACATCGAGGCTCAGCACGCCACCGAAGATGCGCGCTACATCGAAAAACTCGACGCCCTCGGCATCCCGGTGGTGTATGTCGATTTCCGCAATAACCCGATGCAGAACACCGAGCCGACCATGCGCCTGTTCGGCCAATTGTTCGGCAAGGAACAACGTGCCCAAGCGTTCATCGATTTCCGTAACCAGCAGATCCACCGCGTCACCGATGTCATCGAAAAACACCACCCGCCGCGTCCGAACGTGTTCATCGAGCGTATTGGCGGTTACACCGACGACTGCTGCCTGAGTTTCGGCAACGAGAACTTCGGCCGGTTTGTCGACATGGCCGGCGGCAACAACATCGCCCGCGGCATCATCCCGACCACTTTCGGCCAGTTGAATCCCGAGCAAGTCATCGTCGCCAATCCGGCCCATGTGGTGGTCACCACCGCCAACTGGGAAGCCTTTGCCCCCGGCGGTCATTGGGTCGGCGTCGGCCCCGGTGCGGACATGGCACAAGCGCGCAAAAAGCTTGCCTGGTACACCCAGCGTCCGGCCTACGCCGGCATCAAGGCCCAGGAAGATCAGGCCTTCCACGCGATCTGGCATCAGTTCTATAACAGTCCGTACCAGTTCGTCGCTATCCAGCAATTGGCGAAATGGTTTCACCCGGACTTGTTTGCCGATCTCGATCCAGACGCCTCGTTCCGCGAGCTGCACGAACGCTTCCTGCCCGTGCCGTATGAGTCAGGCTACTTTGTCAGCCTGCGCAACCCTGAGGCCAAACCATGAACGCGATGACCGAAACGGTGGTACTCCAAGGCGAAACCTATCGCCGCCTGGTGCTGCGTAAACGCCTGATCCTCGCCGGGCTGATGATTTTGCTGCTGTGCAGCGTGCTGCTCGATCTGGCACTGGGCCCGGCGAGCTACAGCCTCGGCGAAGTGCTCGGCGCGCTGTTTTCACCCGACAGTGCTTCACCCCAAGTGCGCGTGGTGATGTGGGACATTCGCCTGCCCGTGGCGTTGATGGCGGTGGCCGTCGGCGCAGCGCTGTCGCTGGCCGGCGCACAAATGCAGACAATCCTCAACAACCCGCTGGCCAGCCCGTTTACCCTGGGCATCTCCGCTGCCGCCAGTTTCGGCGCGGCCCTGGGTCTGGCGTTCGGCGTCGCGCTGTTTCCGCTGGCCGCGCAATTCATGGTGCCGCTCAACGCGTTCATCATGGCCATGCTCTCGGCGCTGCTGATTCATTTCCTGAGCATGCGCCGTGGCGTCACCGCAGAAACCATCGTGCTGCTCGGCATTGCGCTGGTGTTCACCTTCAACGCGCTGTTGGCGCTGGTGCAGTTCTTCGCCACCGAACAAGCCGTCGCCGCCGTGGTGTTCTGGACCATGGGCAGCCTGACCAAAGCGACGTGGCCGAAGCTGGGCATCATCTGCCTGGTGATTCTGATTACCCTGCCGATCTTCGCCAAACGCGCCTGGGCCCTGACCGCCCTGCGTCTGGGCGACGACAAGGCCGCCAGTTTCGGCATCAACGTGCGCAGCCTGCGTTTTCAGACGCTGATCATGGTCAGCCTGCTCGCCTCGTTCCCGGTGGCGTTTGTCGGCACCATCGGCTTCATCGGCCTGGTCGGACCGCACATCGCACGCATGCTGATTGGCGAAGACCAGCGTTTCTTCCTGCCGGCCTCGCTGCTCACCGGTTCGTTGATCCTGTCCGCCAGTTCGGTAGTCAGCAAGACCCTGATCCCCGGCGCGATTTTCCCGATCGGCGTCGTCACGTCGCTGATCGGCGTGCCGTTCTTCATTTCACTGATTCTGGGCGGGAAGAAAAACTCATGGTGAAGCTGCAACTGGACAATCTCGGCGCGCGCTACGGCCAGCGCGAGATTATTCGCGGGGTGTCGACGGCGATGTTTTGCGGCGGGCAAGTGGTCGCGGTGGTCGGGCCGAACGCGGCTGGCAAGTCGACCCTGTTCAAGCGCATGGCCGGTTTGCTCGACGGCCCCGGCCAAGTGATTTTGCAGGATTCGAAAAAAGGCCCGACCGGCATCAGCTACATGCCCCAAGGCCTGAACGCCAGTGCGCGGTTGACGGTGTACGAGTCCGTGTTGCTGGCGCGCAAGCAATTGACGCCCGGCTGGGCGGTGCACGATGACGAACTGAAACTGGTCGACGAGATTCTCGCCGCGCTGGGCATCACCGCCCTGTCGTTCCGCAACCTCGGCGAACTCAGCGGCGGCCAGCAACAGCTGGTGTCCATCGCCCAGACGCTGGTGCGCGAGCCGGAAATCCTGCTGATGGACGAGCCGACCAGCGCCCTCGACATGCATCGGCAAGTGCAGGTGCTGAACTTCATGCGCAGCCTGGCGCGCCAGCGCGAAGTGATTGTGTTCATCGCCATCCATGACCTGAACCAGGCATTGCGTTTTGCCGATCAGGTATTGGTTATCGCCGACGGCACCAGCCAGGGCAGCGGCCCGAGCCATGAGGTGATCACCGAGCAGATGCTGCGCAAGGTCTATAAGGTCGAAGCGCGGATCGAGCAGTGCAGCCGCGGACTGCACCATATCCTGATCGACGATATCGTTTGATGCCCGCAGGTCACGGATCGACCTGCGCCATCAACTCCGGCAGCGACTCCGGCCGTTTCGCGTACCGCTGCGCCAGCACCGCACACACCATCAGTTGAATCTGGTGGAACAGCATCAGCGGCAGAATCAGCACGCCAATGGTGCTGCCGGCAAACAAGACCTGCGCCATCGGCACGCCGGTGGCCAGGCTCTTTTTCGAACCGCAGAACAGAATGGTGATGCGGTCCTCCTGATTGAAACCGAAGGCCTTGCCCAGTAGCGAAGAGGCCAGCAGCACCAGCGCCAGCAGGATGCAGCAGACCAGCACCAGACCGAGCAACTCCCACAGCGGAATCTGCTGCCAGATGCCCTCGTTGACCGCTTCGCTGAAGGCGCCATAAACCACCAGCAGAATCGAACCCTGATCGACGAACTTCAGCCAGTTCTTGTTGCGCCCGATCCACGCACCGATCCAGCGGCGGGCGATCTGTCCGGCAATAAACGGCAGCAGCAGTTGCACGCTGATTTTGACGATCGCATCGAGGGTCGAGCCGCCGTCGCCGTGGACGTTGAGCAGCAGCGTCACCAGCAGCGGCGTGAGGAAAATCCCGAACAGGCTCGACGCCGCCGCACTGCAAATCGCCGCAGGAATATTGCCCCGTGCCAGCGAAGTGAAGGCAATCGCCGATTGCACCGTGGCTGGCAGTGCACAGAGGTAAAGCATGCCCATGTACAACTGATCGCCGATCAACGGCGACAGCAGCGGTTTGAGTGCCAGACCGAGGATGGGAAACAGCACGAAGGTCAGGCCGAACACCAGCAAATGCAGGCGCCAGTGGCCGGCGCCGGCAATGATCGATTCGCGGGACAGCTTGGCGCCATGCAGGAAAAACAGCAGCGCGATGGCCAGGTTGGTCAGCCAGCCGAAACCGACCGCGACCTGCCCGCTGGCCGGCAGGAAGCTGGCGAGCAGGACAACGCCAATCAGCGTCAGGGTGAAGTTGTCAGGCAAAAAACGTGGGCGGGTCATGGTCGGTTCATCCGGGGGTTGCCAGTGCGTGCCAAGGACTCTACCGTGACTGCCGATGACCGACTAACGCCGAAGGGCCACAGAATGCCGCCTAAAGGACATGAGAAAAGCATCCGCCGCAGCATTCCCGGGCTGCACAGCCTGCCGCGTCCGCTCTATGGGCGCACCGAATCGCTGCCCAATCGCGCCCTGACCCGCCGTCACAGTCATCCGTGGGTGCAGTTGTCCTACGCCATTCAGGGCGTGCTGGAAATCCAGACCGGCATCGGTCGTTTCGTCGCCCCGCCAGAGCGCGCCGTGTGGATTCCGGCGGGTGTGCCGCACCGCGTGTTCAGCGCGCCGCATACCGAGATGCGCAGCCTGTATATCGATTGCAGCGTGACCGGCTGGGCGCTTGAACGCTGCCATGTGCTCGGGGTCAGCGATCTGCTCAAAGAACTGATCCGCGCGTTCAGTCAGGTCCCGGTGGAATACGACGAAAACGGCGCCCATGGCCGCCTCGCGCAAGTGATCCTCGATCAATTGGCCGAGGCCCCGCACATCGACCTGATGCTGCCGCTGCCGCAGGACCCGCGCCTGCGGCAGATCTATCAGAGCCTCGAACAGCATCCGGAACAACAAACCACGCTGAGCCACTGGAGCGACAGATTCGGCGTCACCGAGAAGACCCTCACCCGCCTGTTTCTGCGCGAAACCGGCCTGACCTTCCGCGCCTGGCGTCAGCGTTTGCGCCTGCTCGGCGCGCTGACGCCGTTGGAGAATGGCGAGCGCGTGACCGACGTCGCGCTCGCCTGCGGTTACGACTCGACTTCGGCGTTTATCGCCGCGTTTCGCCAGCAATTTGGCGAAACACCGGGGGAGTTTTTCCGCTGAAACTTCGGTTCTGCCGAACTATCAGTCAGAAATAAACGATTTTTCTTTCCGGTAAGCCCGTCGTTAGCATGGCCCTGTCTGACTTGATCCAGAGGCAACGGTGATCCCTGTGGGAGCGGGCTTGCTCGCGAATGCGGTGGAACAGTGACGTTGAGGTTGCCTGACACACCGCATTCGCGAGCAAGCCCGCTCCCACAGGGGAATTTGCTTGCCGTTGGATCAGCGATAACGCAGCCACTAAGACAGGGAGCGTGCCATGCCTGCCACGAACCTCAATATCGGCGAACCCTGGATGTGGGGCGCCTTCATCGTCTTTGTTCTGTCCATGCTGGCTCTGGACTTGTTTGTCTTCGGCGGGCGCAAGGTGCACCGGGTATCAGTGCGAGAAGCGCTGGCCTGGGTGATTGCCTGGTGTCTGTTGGCCCTGAGCTTCGCCGGTTTGCTCTGGTGGTATCTGCACGGCGAATTCGGCGGCGAAATCGCCCGGCAGAAATCCCTGGAATTCCTCACCGGTTATCTCATCGAGCAGTCGCTGTCGATCGACAACATGTTCGTCTTCGTCATGATCTTCAGTTACTTCGCCGTGCCGCCAGAATTGCAACGGCGAGTGCTGTTGTACGGTGTACTCGGGGCGATCGTGATGCGCGCGGTGATGATCTTCGCCGGCGTGTGGCTGGTCTCGCAGTTCGAGTGGCTACTGTATGCGTTCGGGGTGTTCCTGATCTTCACCGGGATCAAAATGCTGGTGTTCGCCGATCAGCAACCTGATCTCGACAACAACCCGTTGCTACGCTGGGTGCGCGGGCATCTGCGGATTACCAGCGGTTTTCATGGCGAGAAGTTTTTCATCCTGCAGAACGGCGTGCGCTGGGCGACGCCGATGTTCCTGGTGCTGGTGCTGATCGAGGCCAGCGACTTGATGTTCGCCGTCGACAGCATCCCGGCGATCTTCGCCGTGACCACCGACCCGTTTATTGTGTTCACCTCGAACATCTTCGCGATCATGGGCCTGCGCGCGCTGTACTTCCTGCTGGCGGACATGGCCGACCGCTTCCACCTGCTCAAGTATGGCTTGGCGATTGTGCTGGTATTTATCGGCGGCAAGATGGTCGCGATGCCGTGGTTCCACATGCCGGTGGATTGGTCGCTGGTGATAGTCGGGTCAGTGATTCTGGGGTCGGTGCTGTTGAGTCTGGTGACGACGCGCGAGGCTGAACGCAGCCCTGAATGACACCACACACCCCAACTGTGGGAGCGGGCTTGCTCGCGAAAGCGCCGGGTCAGCCAACATTCACGTCGACTGAGACACCGCTTTCGCGAGCAGGCTCGCTCCCACATTGGATATGCGGTGTTCTTATTTATCGGATTTGATACTGGTCCACACTCGCGTGCGCACGCGCTCCATCTTCTGCGGCAATGGCTGCACCACATACAGGGTCTTCAGCGCCTCGCTGGTCGGCGTCAGGTTGGGGTTGTCGGTAATCTCCTTGTTGACCAGCGGCATCGAGTCCTTGTTGGCATTCGGGTAACCGAGGAAATCGCTGATCGGCGCGATCACTTTCGGCTCAAGCAGATGGTTGAGAAATTCGTGGGCCTCGGCGACGTTCTTCGCGCTCTTTGGGATGGCGAACGTATCGAACCAGATCGGCGCGCCCTCCTTCGGCAAGCGCCAGTCGACCACCACGCCGTTGCCTGCCTCTTTGGCGCGATTGCCGAATTGGTAGAAGCTGCCGGAGTAACCGATGGCCACGCAGATGTCGCCGTTGGCGATGTCGGTCATGTACTTGGCCGAGTTGAAGTAGGTCACGTAAGGGCGGATCTTCATCATCAAGGCCTTGGCCTTTTCATAGTCCGCCGGGTTCTGGCTATTCGGATCGAGACCGAGGTAATGCAGGGCCAGCGGCAGAATCTCCGAAGGCGAATCGAGCATCGCCACGCCACAGGCCTTGAGCTTTTCCATGTTCTCGGGCTTGAACACCAGGTCCCAACTGTCCACCGGCGCGTTGTCACCCAGTGCTGCCTTGACCTTGGCCGGGTTGAAGCCGATCAGCACCGTGCCGTACATGTAAGGCATGCCGTACTGGTTGCCGGGGTCGTTGGCATCAAGCAGCTTCAGCAACGCCGGATCCTGATGCTGCCAGTTCGGCAGTTTCGATTTGTCGAGTTTCTGAAACACGCCTGCCTTGATCTGAGTTTCGAGGAACTGGTTGGACGGCACCACCAGGTCGTAACCGGAGTTGCCGGTGAGCAGTTTGGCTTCCAGCGACTCGTTGGTGTCGAAGGTGTCCCAGGTCACTTTGATCTTGCTTTGCTCGGCGAAGTTTTTGGGCACCGCAGGCAGGATGTAATCCGCCCAGTTGTACACCCGCAGTTCGCGCTGCTCGGCCTGGACCGCGCTGGCCAGCAGCGTCAGCCCACACACGGTGGCACCCAGAATACCTTTCATCGTGACCATGGTTGTTTCCCCATAATGCGGCGTGAGTCGATGGTTTTTATGTTCTGTACACGGCAGCGGCTGTAACGACAGCCAAGGGCAAAGAAAATCGAGCGTCTGGTTATGGCCTCGATTCTTGCTGACAGCGTAGCGGGATCACAGTGGCGGATCGGCCAAAAGGGGATCGATATGGCCAATTTGAGTGACCGCTGAAATACGCAGGAATCACAAAATCAAGTATGGCGAGGGAGCTTGCGCCCGCTGGGGCGCGCAGCAACCCCGCTCTTCGCTTGTAAAAGCGGGGCCTGCTGCGCAGTCCAGCGGGAGCAAGCTCCCTCGCCACAGAAATCGGTTACGAGCGATAGCTCAGTTTTGCCGCCCTGCTCTGCTGCGCCTGATCACGGGTCGCCAGGCAGTAATACAGCGGAACCGTTATCACCAGGCCCACCAGCCATGACAAATCGGCTCCCTCCACAAGGTTGGCGTAAGGCCCGACGTACAGCGAGGTGTTGGCAAACGGCAGCTGCACGATGATGCCAATGAAGTAAGCGATGATCGCGTGCAGGTTGAAGCGTCCGTAAATCCCGCCATCGGCGCGGAAGATCGAGGTGATGTCGTAGTGGCCGCGCTTGATCAGGTAAAAGTCGATCAGGTTGATCGAGGCCCACGGTACAAGCACCAACAACAACGCGAGAATCAGGCCGATGAACTCGGCGATGAAGTCTTCCGACGCGCCGAGCGCCACCACGCAGCAACCCGCCAGAATCACGCTCGACAACACCACGCGCACCCTGATGCTCGGCGTCCATTGGCTGGCGAAGGTCTGGATCGAGGTGATGGTCGACAGCACCGCGCCATACAGATTCAGCGCGTTGTGGCTGATGATATTGAGCAGAAACAGCACCATCAGAATCGGCCCCAGCCAACCGGTCGATTGCTTGACCGCCGCCATGGCTTCGGTGCCTTCCGGAGTTGCCAGCACCGCAACGGCGCCGAAGGTGAACGACAGAATCGTGCCCAGCGTCGCGCCCAGGTAAGTCGCCCAGAACGGCTTGGCAATGCCGATGTCTGCCGGCAGATAACGCGAGTAATCGGACACGTAGGGCGAAAAGCTGATCTGCCAGATGATCCCCAGCGACACCGTCGCCAGCCATCCGGATAGATTGAAACTGCCGCGAGTGAAGAAGTCCGCCGGCAAGTCATGGGCGAAGATGTAAAGGAAGCCGGCGAGCAACGCGCCGCCCATCACCCAGGTGCCGATGCGGTTGAGCGTGTGGATGAAGTTGTAGCCGATCACGCCAATCGCCGTGGCCGCCAGGGCGCCGATCAGAATGCTCAGCGGCGCCGGCACCGACGGCGCAATGCCAACGATGGATTTGCCGGCCAGCACGATGTTGGAAATGAAGAAACCGATGTAGATGATCGCCGCGAAGAACACGATCAGCAGCGCGCCATAACGGCCGAACTGACCGCGACTCTGGACCATTTGCGGAATGCCCATGCGCGGGCCCTGGGCCGACGCCAGCGCAATCACCACGCCGCCGATCATGTGCCCCAGCGCAATCGCCAGCAGCCCCCAAAACAGATCGAGATGGAACACCTGGACCACCATGGCGCCGGTGACAATGGGCAGTGGCGCGATGTTAGTGCTGAACCAAAGGGTAAACAGGTCGCGGGCCTTCCCGTGGCGTTCCGCGAGTGGGACGTAGTCGACCGTATGATTCTCGATCAACGGATCTTGCCGGGACATCTGGGACATATGCATGAACTCGAGTTGGTCTGTTTTTATCGTTGTATGAAGCCAAACCGGGAGGACTCTCTGGTCGCCCCTCAGATGCAGACCATATTATGGTATTCCAAACTTTTCACAAGACTGATCCGTTGTTTGCAGCGCTATCTGATACGCCATCCTCGCTGATAGCGCGGCTGCTGGACCAGCCGTAAGCCCCGTAAATGCTGAGTTTCCGACGAACGCAGCACGTTTATCGGTTCAGCTTAAAAGCCCTTGCAAAGATTGAATACTGGTATACCATCAGACCAATAAACACATAAAAACAGCGTCACAACACCCGAGGACCGTCCAATGATCGATGCCACCCTCTACAAACAAGTCATGGGCTCGTTCCCGTCTGGCGTCACCGTCATTACCACCCTGGATGACGACGGCCAAATCGTCGGCCTGACCGCCAGCGCGTTCAGTTCGCTGTCGATGGATCCGGCGCTGGTGCTGTTCTGCCCCAACTACAGCTCCGACTCCTATCCCGTTCTGATCAAGAACAAGCGCTTTGCGATTCATCTGTTGTCCAGCGGCCAGCAAAGCGAAGCCTATGCCTTCGCCCGCAAAGGCAAGGACAAGGCGCAGGGCATCGAATGGACCTTGAGCGAACGGGGCAACCCGATCCTCGCCAACGCGACGGCTATCATCGAATGTGAACTGTGGCGCGAATACGAAGGCGGCGACCACGCCATCATGGTCGGCGCCGTACAGAACCTGATCGTCCCCGAGCAAGTCGCCGGGCCGCTGGTGTACTGCCACGGCAAGATGGGCGCCCTGCCCGTTCCGGCCTGAGCAAAATTTCAGCCCCCCACACACTGTGGGAGGGGGCTTGCTCCCGAATGCGATGTGTCAACCACCAGAGGTTTCAATTGACCGAGCGCCTTCGCGAGCAAGCTCGCTCCCACATGTAGCCACAACAACAAAAGATCCGAGGAAGCGTCATGAAATTTTCCCTGTTCATTCACATGGAACGCTGGGACGAAAGCGTCAGCCACCGCCAACTGTTCGAAGACCTCACCGAACTGACCCTGATGGCCGAGGCTGGCGGTTTCAGCACCGTGTGGATCGGCGAACACCACGCCATGGAATACACCATTTCCCCAAGCCCGATGCCACTGCTGGCCTACCTCGCGGCGAAAACCACCACCATTCACCTCGGCGCCGGCACCATCATCGCGCCGTTCTGGCACCCGCTGCGCGTCGCCGGTGAATGCGCATTGCTCGACGTGATCAGCAACGGCCGCATGGAAGTCGGCCTCGCCCGTGGCGCCTATCAGGTCGAGTTCGACCGCATGGCCGGCGGCATGCGCGCCTCCAGCGGCGGCCAGGCCCTGCGCGAAATGGTCCCGGTGGTTCGCGCCCTGTGGCAAGGCGACTACGCCCATGACGGCGACATCTGGAAATTCCCCACCTCCACCAGCGTGCCAAAACCGATCCAGAAGCCCAACCCACCGATGTGGATCGCCGCCCGCGACCCCGACTCGCACAACTTCGCCGTGGCCAACGGCTGCAACGTGATGGTCACGCCATTGATGAAAGGCGACGAAGAAGTCGTCGACCTGAAGAACAAATTCCAGACCGCGCTGGATAACAACCCGGATGTACCGCGCCCGCAATTGATGGTGCTGCGTCATACGCATGTGCACACCGCCGACGATCCGGATGGCTGGAAGGTCGGCGCCAAAGCCATTTCGCGTTTCTATCGCACGTTCGACGCGTGGTTTGGTAACAAGCAAACGCCGGTCAATGGCTTTCTTGCGCCGAGTCCTGAAGAGAAATTTGCCGGGCGTCCTGAGTTTGAGCTGGAGAGCCTGCACAAGACCGCGATGATTGGTACGCCGGAAGAGATCATTCCGCGGATCAAGTACTACCAGGAACTGGGCGTGGATGAGTTCAGTTTCTGGTGTGATAACAGCTTGCCCCATGCGGAGAAGAAGAAGTCGCTGGAGCTATTTATCAAGCATGTGGTGCCAGCGTTTCGCTGATAGCACGTTGGCCTGATGCTCAGCAAGCAAGAAAGGGGCGAATTCATTGACGTGAATTCGCCCCTTTTTTTAATTGGCAAAAAAAAGGGGACAGTCCCCTTTTGTCCCTTTTGTCCCTTTTGTCCTTTTGTCCTTTTGTCCTTTTGTCCTTTTGTCCTTTTGTCCTTTAAAAGATCATAAAACTCCTTCGCAACATCTTCTTCGGGCATTGAGTCCGGAAGCAAGCGATAATAAGAAATATTCTTCATTATTTAAAGTTCACCGTGGGTCAGCGCCCTGCGCGGATGTCAGAGGGAGAAGGGGGAAATCCCCTTTACTAATCATTTAAGGCTAATAAAAGATTGTCCAGTACCTGTCGTCCTCCAACACCGACAACTCCATTATCAAGATCATCAAATTCACCAAATTTCGCCATTAATAACCCGTTCCCTTCCGCCACGTACTCGCACAGGACCAGATCCTCCGAAAGCATTCCAGACCAGCCAATGAACAACGCTTTTTCCATATCTAAATCTATGGGCACAATGGCTACATAAGAACATCGCTCAGATAAGATAGCTTCTAAGATTGTCCCGTCTGACAGGTCCGATAGGCGAACACCTCCAAAAAACTTTAACTTCCCATCGTGTTCCACGGTATGCATTATCGAATGAATTCCCCGAGGGACCTCAATTCCCCGAGATTTTAACCCACCCCATAGCCCTAGGTATTTGACGATCTTCGTGCCTGGCTGCCAAGCCGAATTACTCAAAAGAAACCAGACTGCATATCCCGGCATATTTCTGACAACGCATTGATGTATGAAATCGAATATTATTCTTAATGACTCATAAGGCTCCGCCGACGCGACAAAACTAGCTGCCGATAATTTTAACCTGCAATTTCCGTTGCCCCCATTCAGATTGAGTATTTGATTGGAAACTGATACGTCATTTTCTCTCAAAATTTTGATTTCAGTAGTCATAATGATTTCCCGCTTCGTCGTTAAAATGCGCCCCCCGATTTTGCGGATCACCCTCGCCGTAATCATGTCCCGCTATATCGTCACGAATTCTCACTGTCCGCGTACCGCCACCTGAAGCAGGAACTTCAAACTCATAAATAAAAAAGGGGACAGCCCCCTTTTACCCCAAACCTTAAATATCAATCTTTTCCAAATCATATAAATCTATGGAATTTTTTGGCGAGAATGGTGCTTTACTAATAATATTCCGAACCCTTTCAGGGAGCTCCGAAAACACTAGCGGCGCCACAGGCCTTGCTATTAATTTATACTTTTTGTCTTGTGAAAAATCGTAACTAAAAACACCTTTTCGAGCCACATCGCAAAAAGTCCGCAAATAGCGCTCCCGCTCCACCTCACCAATTAATAGAAGCAAGTTACTTTCAACAATTTCTACATCAGAGTCAGCAACTCTGGAAAAAAAATAATCGTAATCACTTCGTAATCTTCGATCGACCGTCTTATTGCTTCGGGAACGAACCCTTTTCCCGCCGTAGCAAAATGCAACACCACATCTCCTCGGCACGACGTAAACCAATCAAGATCGTTGAGCTCTAAAAACTCTTCATCCATATTCATATTCCAACTTCAGATACATTAGTGCAGTTTTCACAGCGAGGGACTACTTCCCCGTTCTGGGTCGGATTGCAGCAAAAAAGGGGACAGTCCCCTTTTTACCTGAAGTGAATTCGCCCTTGTTTGTTTTCTTCCAATTAATCAAAGATTTCTTTCCGACGATATACAACCCTATCGGCTTCCGAGTTAACAGGTAGCTCGCCATCTCCAAACAAGATTTCCCACTTGCACTTTAAGCTAGAGTCCTGATACGCGGAATACTGACAGATAATGTCATTAACCTCCTCTACATCCTCTTCAACATCATGTTGAAGGTAAAACTTTATCACCCATACTTCACTATCTCGAGAGAGCACCACCATCCTAAAATTTGGAGTAATGGCACCTAGCATCGACTGCACTAGCATCAACACTTGAAAATTCCAGTCTTTCAACTCCGCATCAGCATTCATCTTTGCGTCCAATTAGGATTTGTAAGAAGAAAGGGGACAGTCCGCTTTGGCACGTCCACTTTTGCCCTCCCGCCCCTTTCGTCCAGCAACAAACTTCGGCGAGTTGCCAGGCAATAGCATTTTCTCGGTAAAACAAGCCTTAGATTATCGTTTCAACCCCACCAAATATTTAAACGGTCCGACACCCCCATCAAACCCTAGAGCCGATATCAACTTTAACGTCTCTAAATACTCTTCTTCCGATATCAAAAAAGGGCAAAAAAGGGGACAGTCCCCTTTTGTCATAGCAAGAAACTGCTCTCATCTCTGAATTCTCAAAGTTCCCACCCACCGCATAGAAAGGGGAACAGCGAATACCGGGAAAAATCGGCGAAAGCTTGACGCGATGAGGTGCATCATCAGGCGCAGGGCCTGGAGTAGATTTATGGGGCAACTCAGGATCTGTCCCATGCCCCCTCATTTGCCCCATCAAACGGTGACTAAAATAAATTCTAAAAATATATCTTTGTTTGAAATCGTATCAAGAAAGTGCCTAGCGGATCTTCTAGACAAAGCGGCGAACTCCTCACCAGCAGTCGTCAGCTTAGAAAAATCCGCTATACAATCCAAGTCAGGAATTCTTTTATCTGCGATAATTTTAAACCCTTCAACTCCGAGTACGACCGCATCGTGCTCGTCGCAATAGTCCAGCAACTTACGGCCATCGATCAAATTAAATAAAGGCGTACTGCCCCAGACCCTAGTAGGCTCAGGACCGCCACCTAAAGGTACGAATTCTTTCATTGCATTACTTCCATGGTGCAAACCAGCTTTTAAAAAATGACCGCAATCCTCTTCGCTCCAGGATGCGCAGACTTTGCCAACTTCATCAACAAGTCGTAACCGGAAAGCCCAGCTTCTGAATTCAGATGAAGACTTTACACATAAACGTATTCACGTAGACAGCCGTTCAGTGCTTGGACATTGCTCAATGGTTGATCCTCGTTTGCTGTAAACCCCAGACACTTCACCTAACAACTTACCCTGATTTTTATTTACACCTTATTATCGGCAGCTCTCATCAGGATACGTACAACTTCATCAAACTGTTGATCCGGCATACCTCTCAACGATCTGAAACCTTGCCAATGCCAAATTGCGGGCAAGATCCTACTATCCAAACGATCAAATTTTGCCTGAAACACATTAGCTACAGAATATTTATCCAACTCAGGGTCCCGCTCCAGTCATATTCAAAACTATACTAGGAGGTTTCCCATCCAGAATCCCGTCCAGCAAATGTTCATTTTCCGAAGGTGACATAAGTAATCCCGTCAAGAAAGAAAAGTGAAAAAGGGGAACGTCTCCTTTTGTCCACAGATTACTACTGAAAGATCGCACCGTTATTTTCTATCTGCGTCAGAAGCTCAATTAGGTCCGCACTATCTGACCTGGCGAGCAATACTGGGTCGTCGTATTCATCCAAATTTTCCCGCAACCAGGATTCGCCAGCCCGAATAACATGAGCTTTCACCATAGCGCCGAATTCATCGCAAGAGACAATGACTTGCAATACTTCGGGACTGGAGCGAGCTGACCAATGCTCGATCAGCCTATTAGCGAATAGCAAAGCCTCACCTAACCAGTTTAAATCAACATAGTCATCGATATGAATTGAATTGACGTAGCATTCATAGCCCGTGCGATCTTGAAGATAATCCAAACCAACTGCAGTACTTGAAGACTTGAAAAAATTTAACAGTTCACAGCCATTACGCTGAAAGAAACCTTCTTCAGCAATTGAAGCCAAGTCATCAGAAAGCTTATCAGGCAGGCGTAGCATCGATAAGGCTGCAGTCATCACCGCATTGCATTTCATGGTCGCTCTCCTAGATATTTTGTCATGCCTTTCACTACGGTTTTCTTGAAATCAGGTCTCTTCAATAGTTTGTTTACGGACTTCGGAGCCCCCACAAAAGTATTGGCAACAGGATCATAAAGATATTTGGCGTTATCTACACCTTGATAGAGGGGGGGACAGGGGACAGACCACGTTTTCCACTAAATCGTCGGCTTTTTTTGGCCGTCCCGGGGTCCCTCGCTGCACACGACGACCGATCATTTCCTCGACATCAACGGCAAACTTTGAACCGCCAAAAACATTATTTCCATTGGTCGCGTCACGAATCTGGTCAACCAATTCTGACTCTAAGTCATTTTTGAATAGTTCGCGGTAAGCATCTGCCGGTTGTCCGCCCTGTCCTCCAAGCGCCAAATACTCAGCATGAGGGGTAACAATGTGTGATCGCTCTGATTGCACGTTAACACGGTAGCTTGACCAGCGATATTCTGCCGGATGATTTACCATTTTAGCTCTGACGGGATTCATTTCGATGTATCGATAACAGCACAACAAGTATCGTTCTTTTTCAACAAGGCATGAACGATACCTGCCGCCCCACAAACTCCCGCTGCGACTATACGTACGATTTATATATTGGGCATACCTCTGTCCGACACCTTTCATCAGCAGGCTTGCGCTATTGGAATTATGAGGACTGACTAACAAATGAATGTGATTGGTCATTAAGCACCACGCATGAATATCACAATCATTTTTAGAAGCCTGCTCGACCAAAAGCTCCAAATAAAAAAGGTAATCTTCCTCAGTAAAAAAACAGACAGATCTATTGTTTCCTCGCTAAATCAAGTGGAGTGGTACGCCTGGTATCAAAACTCGGGCTCTACGCGGCATCGATGAATCCTTTCAATTGGTCGAACTGAAAGCTTAGCGGGCCGCAAGGTAAATATGACGGCAAATTTTTACGTATTGTTGCAGTCAATTACATCAAACGTGGTCTGTCCCCCTCCCCCCTTTACTCCGTTCAACTCACGCATTTCATTCAAAACAATCAGAAGCCTCGAATAAATCAGTAGCGGAACCTCGACTACAACCTCATCACCCGACGCCTCTATACCTAACGGAAGTAATATATCAAAATTTCTTTCCTGAGAAGTCGCTGAGAATACCGACGCATCTAGATGACTCCTTATACTTATAACGCTTTTAAAATAAACGTTTTTTTCCAACTCTTTTGACGAAATCGAAAATCCACATTGAAAAACCCTGAAAATATCGATCCCAAATGTTAACTGATAAATCCCAACACCTAAAAATTCATGATTAATACCGGGGATAAAACATCCGTATCCGGACGAGTTAATACTATTTATTTGTTTCATAACCTTGATCAATGCAGCCCTCTCAAATATCGGGAACAGGCAGCAATGGGGAGAAACCACGTTTTTTGGAGCGCTTTCTAAACGTGGTCTGTCCTCATTTATCTTTCGGCAATCACCGAATCAATCTTTTTTAGCTCACCTACATCCATGAAAATCGTTGGTGATAACGGCGCCTTACTAATGATTCTCCGAACTCTTTCAGGAAGCTTCGAAAACACTAGCGGCGTAACAGGCCTTGCTATTAGTTTATATTTTTCGCCTTGCGAAAAGTCATAACTATAAACACCTTTTCTAGCCATATCACAAAAACATTGCAAATATCGGTCCCGCTCGAGCTGACCAGTGAAAAGAGGCAAGTTATTTTCGATTACTTCGACATCAGAGTCGGCCACCCTAGAGAAAAAATAATCGTAAATCTCTTCGTAATTTTCGATTGAAGCCCTTATCACTTGGGGTATGAAACCTTTTCCTGCCGTAGCAAAATGCAACACCCCACCTTCTTGGCATGACGTAAACCAATCAAGATCGTTGAGTTCTAAAAACTCTTCATCCATATTCATTTTTCAACTCCAAATATATTGATACAATTTTCACAGCGAGGGACTACCTCCCCGGTTCTGGGTCGAATTGCAGGAGTAAAAGCGATATCCTTTAGCCGCAGTTTTGGATTGTTCAAGAGCAGTTCGTTAGCTGCCCGGAATTCTGCACAGCGTCCAAGCGTATTGCCACATGCTGTCTTCACACCCAAGCCGCCTAAGCTGTCTGCATATGCCTTCAGTTCGGGAGCAATTGTAGTCGGCACCGTTCCGCTTGACGACGTGACAATTTTCCCCGTCCAAGGGTCAACCGCTCCGATCACGGTCGGTGGTTTGTACTTACCGAAGGTTCCAATGAACACGTCCAGTTGACTTCTAGCATCATCTAAAAGCCTCGACAATGGAGCGATGGCGGATTCGGTCTTACCAACTACACTTCCCGCTCCTCCCAAGCCCCCAGTAAGAACAGTCCCAGCGATCTCCGCATGATCACCAAGCATCGTCTTGTGGCCAGAGTTCAACTCGTCAGTGTGATTGGAATCTTGGAAATCCTGAACGATTCCCCGCTCATCAGGGTTCAGCCCGCCATTGGCGTCATAGTCCTCCAGTGCGAGCGTCCCGCCTTCAGCTGCTGTCGTTTGAGCATTACATTCAGCGAATCCTTCGCATTTGAATAGCTCAGAGCCACTGGTCTTGGCGCTAAGCTCGGCATAATGATCCTTGACTTTCTGTCGGCAGAATTCTGGGCTTTCACTCGTTCTACAGCCCTTCAACTCCTTGACGAGATCATCCGCTTGCTGGTGGTTCAGGAAGTTGAACTGCGTAGCATTGTTGGCAATCCACGAGGCCACCTCCAGCGATTCCTGATCTGTGTCGCCAAGCGCCGTCGCGGACAGCACTCCAACAATCTGTGACCCCATGAGCAACAGTTCGGGGTTGCCCTCGAACCATTTATTCATTTCCCCGACAAGAGCTTCATTCGCCCCAGCCGCCAATGCACCCGTCGCGAAATCTCCACCAGTCATTTCGGACAGCAGCCCACCAACCGCAGCGTGAATAATGACTTTCGTCGCAGAGCCATCATCCACAACACCCTTCGTAAGGTCACCGACCATGTTGAAGCTGAACGCTGCGACGGTGTTGAAAAGTGCGGTTTGCAGCAAATTGCCAAGGTCAGCATCGCCTCCCACTGCCTTGCTGATCAACGCAGACGTACTGCCTTGGATAATCTGGCTTCCTGCGAACTTACTCACTCCCTCCCACGTGGCCAATGACGGTCCGGCATATTTGCCATTGGGGTCAAATTTCACGCCAGTCAGCTTATTCAGATACTCCGACATCAAACCGGCCGTCAGCCCGGAAACCACATAACCCTGCAGCGCATCAGATGAAGTAACGTCCGCGAAAACCGCTCCAAGGTCCCCACCGTTATTAATAAAACTGGTCGTCGCATTCGTCGCTGCGCCGGTAGCCACTGCCGCGAAAGTTGCGGCCCAGAACGTGCCCATCCCACTCAATGCCGTCAACGCTGCCGGTCCAACAACCGCAGCCATCACGATCGCAATGATCATCTGCGAGGCTGGACCAAGCCCCGAATTGTTGTACTTGAACGATTCGTGAATTTCCTTCACGAGCCGCCAGTCGACGTCCCCGCGGGCCTCGGCTTCCTTCAACCACGCCAACTGCGGGTCAGCCTTGACCATGCTGTCGATGGTCTGGCTGACGGACTGCTGGTTCACATCCTTGATATCGATCTTCAAGCCATCGACGGCTTTGATAACGATGTTGCCCTTGGCAATCATCTGGGTCTGACGCAGAGTTTCGTCCGTGTTGCCCTTGCCCTTGGAGGACACCCACGCAGCGTTGTTGTCGGTTTTGGTGTGGCTTTCGTTGTGAAGGTCTTTCACTGCTTCAAAAGTGATCGAGCCACCGCTGTCCAGTGTGATGTTGTTGCCACTTTCAAGTTTCGCGACCTGATAAAGCTGGTCGCCTCCGCTCTTGAGCGTCAGATCGCCGCCAGACTTGATTTCGGAGCCGACGTACTTGTTGTCAGTGACCTCGTCGTGCTGCATTTTCAGCTTGCCGAAGCCACCCTTTTTCTTCATGTCATACAGCGAGTAATCAGTGTCCTGCAGCGCCAGGATCTGCAACTTGTCGCCCGCCGCCAAATACGCCTCATCCCCCGCCGTCACCCGGCTGGAAATCACACTCAGGTCTTTGCCCGCATCCAACCTGACGTCGCCGCCCGCGGTAATACCTGACATGACCTGGGTGACATGGTCCTCCTGGCGTTTCTCGTTCTTGTTTTTCGAGTTCGAGTGTTCTTCATCCGCCGCCGAGGTGATGACCAGGTTTTCAGTCGCCTTCATCGATATATCGCGCTTGGCGTCGATCTGGCTGGCGATGACGTTGATGTCGCGCTTGGCATCCGCCTTGAAGTCACGCCCTGCATCAATGTCAGCGCCCAGCTGAGTGATGTCACTGGCGCTCGCCCTGTCACCCAGTGACACACTGTTGCTGACCTGCACGGATGCCACGTTGACGTCGCGACCGGCGTTCAGCGTCATGTCCTGCCCGCTTTTCAGAACGCCGCCGATGACGTTGATGTCCTTCGCCGCTTTGATGGTCAGGTCATTCACGGCTTCGATGCGTGCTGCGTTGTCGGCAAAATCCTGATGACGAGTGACGGAGCCGTACTGGTCGTCCATCGAGGTGATGGTCCGCTCGTTGATCACATCGCCGGTGCGCGTGGTCAGGCTGACATCTTTGCCGGTGATGATGCCGCCGGCCTTGTTGATGATGTTGTTGGTCGCCAGCAGGTCCAGACGATTGCCCGCCTCGATCGAACCGCTGTTGACTAGGTCTTTGCCGGCTGTAGCGGAGAGGTTGTTGGTAGCCTTGAGCGTGCCGACGTTGTCGAGATTTTCCCCGGCGATCAGCGTCACGTCATTACCTGCAATCAACGCCCCGGTCGGGCCGAGGCGGCCATTGGCTTGCGCCAGATACACCACCGGCACCAGCACTTTTTCGCCGTTCACTTCGTGCTCTTCGAGCCAGACGATGTCGTGGGTCAGCGCTGCGACTTGCTGCGAGGTGAGGCCGACGCCCACCGACAAGTTGAGCGCGTCCTTGCTGGCGATGGCGTTGTTCATCAGGTACTTGAACATGCCCTCGTTGGAGGTCTGGCCGTCGAGGAACGCCTGGCCGGTGCGCGCGGTGACGGCTTGCTGGATCAGGCGTTGTTCGTAGAGGCCATCGCCCAGGCGTTTGGCGCTTTGGTCGGGGTCGTAGCCGAGTTTGTCGAGCAGGTAATCGGAGCTCATGAACGATTTGAGGTTGGTGAGCGCCGGGTTGGTTTCGATCAGGTATTTATGCGGGTTGGACGGTGCCTGGGTGTCGGGCAGGCCAGTCACGCGGGTGACCGGACGAGTGTCGATCGACTCCTTCATGTCGTTGCCACGGTCGTGCAGACCCGGCCCTGCAGAATCCACCGGAACTTTGGCGTCGACGCTGCTGGCAGCTGTTTTCATTACGCTCGGTTTGCGGTCGAAGGTGTCGACCACGCGCGTACTGTCGGAGACCGCAGCCGGCGCATCGATGAAGAGATTGCGCGGTCCACCGCTGGTGGCAGCGACTGCGTGCTCTTGGGTATCGACTGTCTCACTGCCAACCGTCCAGGTCGGTGCTGGCCCGATGTTGCCGGCGACAGCGTCGCTGCTGCCCTGCCCGCTCAAACGGAACAGACCGTTCTCACCCGTCGGCAAGGAAAACCCGGGCAGGCTCAGCGGATTGAGCTGCTGTTGAGCCAAGTCCGGCGGCAATTGACTGTTGATGCGCACCACGGTGGTGTTGCTGGTACCGACGCTGGTATCGGCGACTTTGTTGGTGCCGCCGGTTGCGCTGTAGTCCTGCTGGATAACGCTGTTTTCAATTTCCTTGGTGGCATTGATCGAGACCTTGCCACCGGCCTGAATCACCGCGTTGCGTCCGGTCGTTGTGCCGGGCGCACCCGCGCCATCGACGCTCACTTCAACCGAGTCGCCCTTCTGAAACTGCGTCAGTTCGGTCGGTATGGCCATCAGGTTATTCGGGTCGTACAACGATGGCGTCGACGTCTCGAACCCAGCGCTGTAACCCGACATGGCTCGGCCATATTTGCTGTTACCGACGTTGGCGCCGGTCTCGGCGTCAACGATGACAACGCTGTTGCCCACGGTTTTGGCAATCGCTTTACGGATCAGACCTTCAGGCGCGATCACGTAATACATGAACGGGAAATCAGGGTTGTTGCGCTGGTTGTACGGCATCATCACGTTGGCCATGAATTGCGCCGTGGTGCCAGTGCCCATTTCGAAGTTGTACTGACGGGTAACCTCGATGGTCCCGCTTTGGGTGCCTATGTTCTTCAGGCTGACCGCGGTGATGTCAATGCCACCACCCGCCGCTATCGTGCTTTTGCTGTTGAGGAACGTACCGCCGTGGAAGACGAAATCCTTACCAACGTTGAGGACGGCAGACGCGCTGTTATCGGTATCGATGAACTGGTACGTCTCGCGAGTCGCAAGGAAGTTGTTGAACGTACTGCCCACGCAGTCACCGCAGGTGGCCGCGATAAAACCAGAAATCAACTTGCGTTCAGCCGACGCCGTCGGGCCTTCGGTGCGGTTCTCGAACACATCGGCATCCAGCGTGAACCCGCCGCCGCTCTCCATCGAACCGGAAATGTTGTACACCCCCGCCGCTCGTGTGCCGCCGCTATAGCCGGCGATCACCACGTTGCCCAGACCGTAGAAATCGCCGTTCTGGTTGGTCAGCGTACCGACGCCGAGCGTCATGTCGTTGCCGCTGAAAATCAGTCCACGGTCGTTCAGCAAGACAGGCGCCTTGACGATCAGGTTTTGCGCCGCACCGAGGGTGCCGCGGTTGGTGAGGTTGCCAGCGTCGACGGTCAGGTCTTCGCCGGAAGTGATGCGACCGGCATTGACCAGTTGCCCGTCAATCTTGATGGTCGACGTCGCACCTGCGGCAAAACTGCCGGCTGCGCCGAGGTTCATCGAAGCCGCAGACAGATAGGTGTCGCGCAGGCTGGTCAAGCGCCCGTTGCCGCCATAGTTGCCGGACAAACGCATGTCGATCGATCCATCACTGGCGATCAAGCCATCGTTGGCCCAGTTGCCCCCGCGGATCTGCAACGAATCGGAAGCCAGCAATTTGCCGCTGGCGGTCTGGCTGAACTCGCGCACGTTGACGTTGAGGCGGCCGGCCTGAATGACGTTGGAGTTGCTCCACGTATCAGCGTTGAGTTCCAGCAGTCCACCGGTGACGATGCTGCCGCCAGCACCGATGACATTGGCGGTGGAGATGTCGAACTTGCCGCGCCCGACATGGTTGAGTTGCCCGCCGCCGTTGAGGAAGCCACCGAGGGCGAGGGTCATGTCGACGTTGGCGGTTTCCAATACGCCATTGCGGTTGTCGAGCAAACCACCAACCTGGAACAGGGTCTTGCCAGTGTTGCCCAGCGAACGCAGACGACCATTCTGGTTGTCGACACTGGCGGCTTTTACGCTCAATTGGGTGTCACTTTCGATGACGCCCGCGCCGTTGCGCAACGCACCGGTGAGGCCGAAATCAATGCGATTCGCGGCGATCTGTCCACTGGCGTTTTCCAGGTTTGAACCGGTGACGCCCAGCAATCCTTTCGCATACAGCACCCCACTGCTGTTATCCAGCGCTGTCGTGGTGATGCTGCTGTCAGCCGACTGCGCGGAAATCCGCCCGCCGTTGTTGCTCAGCCCGGCCAGTGCCGACAGGGTCAGGCCCTGCGCCTGAATGATGCCGCCCTGACGATTATTGTTGAGGTCGAAGCCGTTGCGCAGCACGCCGACCGTGCGTGCTTCCAGTGCGCCTTTGATGCTGGACAGCGTGCCGCCACGGTTGTCGATGTTGGCCGCTTTGACGAAAACATTGCCGTTTTGCGCGATGACCTTGCCGCTCTGGTTATCGAAATCGCCGCTGACGTCGAGTGTCAGTGCGCCTTCGCTCTGGATCGAACCTTTGCCGTTGCGCAGGCTCGCCGCTGCCAGTTGAACGCCGGCCTTCTGGCTGTAGATCAGACCATCGGCGCTGTTGTCGACGGCGCCCGTTGCGGTGATCTGCAACTGATCATTGGCAGCGACCGTGCCCTTGTTGCTGTTGTCCAGCGAACCGGTGTGCGCTTCCAGGGTTTTCTGACTGGCGATCTGGCCGTTCTGGTTGCGCAGAGCGGTCACGCCCTTGATGACCAGCGGCCCTGCGGAGGCCAGTTTGCCGGAGCCGTTGTTCAGCTCCCCGCTCAGGTTGAGAGTGACCGCCTCGTTACTGGCGATCTGTCCGCCGCTGTTGTCCAGACGGGTTGCTGTGGCAGTGAAAGCCTGTTTGGCATTGACTGAGCCGCTGGCATTGGTGAACGCCGTGCTGACCACATCCAGTGCCGCGCCGCTGAAAATCAGGCCCAGATTGTTATCCAGCGCACCGCCCAGCGTCAGGGTCTGCCCAGCGCCGCTGCTGAGATTGCCCTTGTTGCTATTGTCGAGACTTCCCGCTTTGACGATCAGGTTACCTTCGGCGACCAGCGCACCGCTGCCGCTGTTGAGCAGCGCCCCCTTGAGGTCAACGGTGACGTCGGCGAACTTGCTTGAGACCGTGCCGCTGTTGCGGTTATCCAGGCTGTCGCCGTTGACGGTGAGTCCTTGCCAGCCCGAAATCAGGCCGTTCTGGTTGTTCAACGTGGTGCCACGCAACAGTAGTTTTTCGCCGCTGATGATCTTGCCGGAAGTGTTGTTCAGCGCTTGTGCAATGAGATCAAAACCTGCGTTGCTGGAAATCTCGCCGCTCTGGTTGTTGAGGTCATGCAGACGTTTGAGCGTCAATGGACCTTTGGCGGTCAGCAATCCGCCCTGGTTGCTCAGATCTCCGCCGGCCAGATCCACGGAAACGCCTTGTTCACCCCGCAGGCGTCCGCCGTTCTGGGTCAAGGACGTCAGTTTCAGATCCATGTCACCACTGGCAGAGACTTCGCCGCCGTCGCTGGAGTCCAGGCCGGTGGCGGTCAGGGTCAGGTTGCCTTGGCTGTTGATCAGTCCACTGTCGCGGTTGTTCAACTCGGCACTGTTAATCTCCATGGATTGCGCCGAACTGATCAATCCTTTCGCATCGTTGCGCAGCAAACCGTCGACGGTCAGGTCGAGACCGCCACGGCTGACGATGTTGCCGGCGCTGTTGTTCAGGCTTGCCGCGCGTACATCAATCGACGCCGCGCCAATCAGGCCCTTGACGTTGTTCAGCGCCGCCGCAATACGCAAGGTCAGGCCCTGAGTGCCCAAGAGCCTGCCGTTGCTGTTATCCAGGCTTTGCGCGGTGAGGGTAAACGCCTCGGCGCTGGAAATCGTACCGCCCTGGTTGTTGACGCCGTTGAGCTGCTTGAGCAGCAGCGTACCCGGAGCGTTGATCAAACCACCGATGTTGTTCAGTTGGCCGTGGTTCAAATCCAGGCTCAGTTGCGTGTTGCTGAACAGCTTGCCGCCCTGTTGATCGAGTCCGCTGACCGACGCCGTCAGGGCGTTTTGACTGCCAATGCTGCCGTTGCCGCCATTGGTGACCTGACCGGCAGTCAGGTTCAACGTGTCGGCGCTGCTGAGCCGGCCATTGCTGTTATCGAATGCACCCGTGCTGATGCTGACGGCGCCTTTAGCGCTGAGGATGCCCTGCGAGCGGTTGTCGAGGCTGGCGCTGTTGAGCACAAGGGCGCCGTCGGTGACGATCTGGCCGCCCTGGTTGTCGACGCTACCGTCACTGTTGACGGTCAGATCGCCGGCGCTGGACAGACTGCCGCCGGTGTTGGTCAATTGCGCTGTTTTGACGGTCAGCGCCTGTTCGCTGCTGACCTTGCCCTGACTGTTATCGAAAGCGCCCGTGAGGGTCAGTTGCATGCCGTGCTGACTGAGCAATGATCCGCCATTGACCAGGGTGCGTCCGCGCAGATCCAACGACGTACCGGCGTCGATCAGGCCTTTGCTGCGGTTGATCACCTCATCGACGATCAGGGTCAGCGCCTTGCCGGTGAAGACCTTGCCGCCCTCGCTGTTGTCGAGTTTTGTAGCGCTGATGTGCAGATCACCGTTGGTACTGATTTCACCGCCACGGTTATCCAGATCAGCGATCGTCAGGGTCATGTCCTGGCTTGAACCGAGCAGACCGTTCTGCCGGTTATCGACTTGATCGGCGTCCAGTTTGAGTACGCCAGTGGCGATCAACTGACCTTTCTGGTTGTTGAAGGCGCGTGCCTCAACACTGACGTCCGCTTTACCGGCAATGCTGCCTTGGCCATTGACCAACTCATCGGCGGTAACCGTCAGTTGACCGTCAGCGATGACCGTGCCGAGTTGGTTGTTCAGAGCCTTGTCGGTGGTCAACAGCAATGCGCCGCGGCTGCTGATCAAGCCCTGCCCGTTGTCGAGGCTGGCGCTGTGGCTGTCCAGCGAAGCACCGGAGATTACACCTTTGACGTTGTTCAGCGCCGCTGCAATGCGCAGGGTCAAACCCTGTTGGCTGAGCAGTTTGCCGTTGCTGTTATCGAGGTTTTGCGCCGCGAGCGCGAACGCTAGCTGACTGGAAATCTCCCCGCCCTGGTTGTTTACGCCGTTGAGGTTTTTCAGCAGCAGCGTGCCGGGGGCATTGATCAAACCGTTCTGGTTGGTCAGCTGGCCGTTGTGCAGATCGAGGGTCAGAGCGGACTTGCTGAACAGTTCGCCGCCCTGCTGATCCAGCCCGGTCAGCGAAACGTCCAGCGCCTGTTGGCTGGCGATGCGTCCGCTGGCGTTGTTGACCTGCCCGGCCTTGAGCGTCATTGCCGCACCGCTGGTGAGCTTGCCGCCATCGCTGTTGTCGAACGCGCCGGTTTCGACGCGGCTGATGCCCTGGCCGAAGATCACGCCTTTGTGGCTGTTATCCAGGCTGGCGCTGTTGAGGGTCAGCGCGGAGTCAGTGCTGATCGAACCGCCCCAATTGAGCAACGCGCCAGTGCTCGTCAGTTTCAGGTTACCGGCACTGCCGAGGCTGCCGCTGCGGTTGTCGATACGCGCGGCGTTGACGCTCAGCGCGCCCTCGGTGCTGATGACCCCGGCGTTGATCAGCGCATCGTCCAGCGTAATCACCAGACCGTTGAGGCTGTTGAGCGTGCCGCCGCTGTTGTCCAGCGTCGTGCCACTGATGGTCGCCGCGCCTTTGACGGCGGAGATCAAGCCCTTGTTCTGGTTGATCAGTCTGGCGACGCTCAGCCCGAGATCGGTACCGGCAAGAATTTTGCCGCCGTCGCTGTTGTCCAGACGCAGGCCTTTGACGTTCAGCAACAGGCTGCTGGAGATCTCGCCGCTGCGGTTGTCGATGTCGTCAACGCTGAGTGTCAGCGCTTTAGTGGTGCCCACCAGACCGCCGTTACGGTTGTCGAGGGTTTTACCGCTGAGGGTCAGATTGCCTTGGGCGACCAGTTCGCCGCCCTGCTGTTGCAGCAGACCGATAGTCGCCAGAAGGTCGCCCTGACTGGAAATCCGCCCGGCAGCGTTTTGAATCTCGGCGGCAGTAAGATTGAAAGGCCCCGCTGCGCTGACCAGACCGCCGCTGTTGTCCAGACGGTTGCCGACGTAAGTCAGGCCGGCCTTGCCGCTGATCACGCCTTTGTCGCGGTTATCCATTTGCGCGATATTCACGCTCAACTGCTGATCAGCCTGAACCACCCCGGCCCGGTTATCGGCCACATCGCCGCGCAACGCCAGCGTGCTTTTGCCAATGATTTTGCCGTCGCGGTTGTCCAGCGTACCGGCCTGCACATCGATGGCACCTTTGGCCGAGATATCGCCCTTGTTGCGGTTGTCGAGCGTGCCGCTGATGCGTGCGGTCAGGCTGCCATCGCTGACCAGCGCACCGCCCTGGCGGTTATCCAGACTCGCGGCTTTAACGAACACCGCAGCGCCGGAACCGAGCACACCGTCACGGTTGTCCAGCGCACCGCGCAGATCGATCGACAGTCCCAGATCACCGAGAACCTGGCCGCTGAGATTGTTCAGCGCCCCGCCTGTTACGGTGATGTTTTTCGCGCTGAGCATGCCGCTCTGGTTGTTCAGGGTTTGCGTGGCGTTGACGCTCAGGTTGCGGCTGGCGGCAAGGCTGTTGCCGGCGTTATCAACGATCTGTGCGCTCAGGCTCAGATCGCCGCTGGCATTGCGGCTGCCGTCAGCATTGACGCCGGCCTCGATGGTGCCAGCGTTGGTCAATTGACCGCCGGCGCTGAGGCTGATGCTGTCGCGCGCGGCGAGGGTCTGGCGGTTGGTCAGGTTGCCCTGGGTTTGCACGGTGAGTGCGCTGCCAGCGTAAACCGTGCCACGTGCATCGAGGCTGGCGGCCTTGACGTTGACCGCGCCGGCCGCCGATGTATCGGCCAGGCTCAGCTGGCCGTTGGCATCGAGCTGAATATCACCGCCGCTGGCAATCAGTTTGCCGTCGAGTTTCACCCCGACGCCGGCTTCGGTGCCGACCAGTTTGATCGCCCCGGCATACATGCCGCCGAGCGCCGAGGAATCGATCGCCAGTTGCGGCTTGGCGCTGCCGTCATCGGCGCGGGCCGTCGCATTCAGGCTGTCTGCATTGACGTCGTTGCGACCGGCAACGATGGTCAGGTTCTGCGCCTGAATCTGCGCGTTGATCTTCGCGCTGCGGGTGATGATCTCGAAGCGATCGACATTGCTGGCGTTGATGCCCGCGCCTTCGATGGCCACCGAACCCTGATCGACTTGAAAGCGATCCAGTCGGCCGTTTTCGATCACCGGTTTGCCGGTGGTCAGGGTGACGCGCGGCGAGTTGATGAAACCGCAACCGTTGCAAGTAATGCCATACGGGTTGGCGACAATCACGCGCGCCGACTGCCCCGCCACTTCGGTGTAACCGCGCAGCTGACTCGGGTTACCGCTGATGACTTCGTTGAGAATCGCCTGCGCCGAACCGCTGTTCTTCAGGTTCGGGTTGCCAATGACGTGGCCGCCCAATTGCGTACTGGAGGTCTGGGTTGCTCCGTTGTTGAGGATAACGCCCTGCGCACCAACGTTGTAATCGTGAAATTGGTTATGCGACAGCCCGCTGGCATTGGGCGTAGCGATGTTGACGATCGGCACACCGTTGCCGGCGCGATCCAGTGTGGTGTTCGGGTTGGCGACGACAATGCCGTCGGCCTGCGCCCACATCGGTTGCCAGAACATGACGTTCGCCAGCAGAAAGGCCAGCCCGCGCTTGGGCATGCCAAGAAACGTTTCTTGGTTGTTTGCGGCTGCGCGGGGCTGGTCGGCGAGCGAGACGGGGTGACGAACGTCCATGTGGGCGGTTCTCTAAAAAGTCGTTATCAGATGAAAAAGTCGAGGCGGAAATAGATCGGTGCTTCGCGCTCGGGCAGCGCGTCCGGTCGTTCCAGGGAGTGCGCGAACGTCACGCTCGCGGCGACGTGCTGGCCGCGGGCGAACAGCTCCAGCGAGTTGCTCGACATGCGCCCATGCTGATCGCCGTTGTAGCGATCGCCACGAATCACGCCCTGGTCGTAGCCGAGACTGGTGCCGTATTCGGCGAACACCGGTTGCAGCCAGTCGGCGGTCACCGGACGGCTCCAGCGCAAATCGTTGCGCCAGTAACCACCGCTGTCGCCGGACAGCGACTGGTCCTTGTAGCCACGAATCGATGACGATCCGCCGAGGCTGGTGCGCTGTGAGCTGAACAGCACATCTTCACTGCGCTGACCGGTCATCAGGCTGCTGAAGCTGAACGACTCGCCCCACAGCTTGAACGGCTGCAGGTAGCTCAGGGTTGCGCCGTATTTGCGGTAGCGCGCTTCGGGTTCACCGGGGCCCGGATCGTGACTGCCCTGCGCATCGAAAGCGCCGATGCCTTCCTGCATGCCCGCGTCGAAGTTGACGAACGCGCTGCCGACACGACGGCCATGGTTGAAGCCGAACTGCGCTTCGCTGATGCGGTTGCTGCTCAGTTTGAGCTTGCTGTCTTCGATGAAGTTGTTGGTGCGCAGGTAGGACAGACCGGCATTCAGGGAGGTCTTGCTGACCGAGTCGCGATGGATCACGCGTTCGGCGCGCAGCTGATGGTTTTCGCTATCGCCGGTTTGCTTGAAGTTGTAGCCGTTGGCGGCGATCTGCGATCGGTATTCGCTCTGGCTGTAGGTGTAGCTGAACGTCCACCAGCCCCACGGCAGGTTGTAATTGAGCATGGCGTTGTTGGAGGTGTGCTGATGGTCGGTCATCGCATCGTGACCGCCGCGCAGGCTCAACTGATCGGCGAGGCCCAGCGGGCTGTCCCAATCGAAGGATGTGCCCCACTGTTGCTCGCCGGTGCTGCGCTGACCATCATTGCTGCGCGAAAGACCGGCGCGCCAGGGTTTCTGCGGGTTGTTGGTGACGCGCACTTCACTGCCGCCGACATTCTGCCCCGGTGCCAGCTCCATTTTTGCCTGGTTCGAAGGCAGGCGATTGAGCTGATCGACCATTTGCTCGATCTCGCGCAGGTTCACCAGCTCACCACTTTTGCCGGGAAAAGCCATGGCCAGTTCGCGATCCGAGAGCCGGCTGTTTTCCGCGCCTTTCATGCCTTCAAGCTTGCCTTCGACCACCAGCACTTTCAGGTGCCCGGCGGACAGATCCTGCTGCGGCAAGTAAGCGCGACTGGTGACCAGACCTTTCTCGATGTAGTGATCGGTGATGACTTTGAGCAGTTCGTTGAGCTGCGGCACGCCGAGGCATTCGCCGATATACGGTTTGAGCAGACGCGCCTTCTCGCGCTCCGACAGGCTGTCGGCGCCCTTGAGTTCGATGTCGTTGATGGTGAAGCAGCGCGTATCGGCGGGGGCCGTCGGTTGCGCCGGCCTGGCATCTTTGCCGGGCAGATCCTTGAGCTCTTCGAGACGCCGCTGCTGCTCTTCGAGCAGGCGGTTCTGGCGCTCGCGGATCAGATCGGTTTCACCGGGGGTGGGTGCAGCAAGGGCAGATTGAAGTGCAGAAAGACAGAGCAGAGCCAGGCACAACCTCGCCGTAAAGGCGGGTGAAAACATCTTCGATCCCTCGACATAAAAAGTGACATCAAAATAGTGGCGCGATATTAGATGGCCATCATTTTGACGTCAAACTTATGTTTCGACCGTTCATCGGGGTCTGCGGCGCTATTCACACGCATGAAACCAGCACTTGCGTACAAGTGCCCTGCGCGGTTTGCGCGGATAGTGGCCGTTGCCCATTCGGCATCCATGCATCCCACCAGCGATCACAAGGAGTTTTCATGAGCACCTTCAAAACCCAAGACGGCACCGAGATCTATTACAAGGACTGGGGCAGTGGCAAACCCGTGCTGTTCAGCCACGGCTGGCCGCTGGATGCCGACATGTGGGAATACCAGATGGAATATCTGAGCAGCCGCGGCTACCGCACCATCGCGTTCGACCGCCGTGGTTTCGGCCGCTCCGATCAGCCGTGGACCGGTTACGATTACGACACCTTTGCCGACGACATCGCCGGGCTGATCAACCACCTGGACCTGCGCGACGTAACCCTGGTCGGCTTTTCCATGGGTGGCGGTGACGTCAGCCGCTACATCGCCCGCCATGGTAGCGAGCGTGTTGCCGGTCTGGTGTTGCTGGGCGCGGTGACGCCGGTGTTCGGCAAGCAAGCCGATTTTGCCGAAGGCGTCGACAAGTCGGTGTTCGACGGGATCAAGGCCGGTCTGCTGAAAGATCGCGCGCAGTTTATCGCTGACTTCAATACGCCGTTCTTCGGTATCAATCAGGGCCAGAAAGTCTCTGACGGCGTACTCACGCAAACCCTCAACATTGCGCTGCTGGCCTCGCTCAAGGGCACCGTCGATTGCGTCACTGCGTTCTCGGAAACCGATTTCCGTCCCGACATGGCCGTGATTGATGTACCGACGCTGGTGATTCACGGCGACGGCGACCAGATCGTGCCGTTCGAAACCACTGGCAAGCAGGCGGCCGCGCAAATCAAGGGCGCCGAGTTGAAGGTTTACGCGGGCGCGCCGCACGGGTTTGCCGTGACCCACGCGCAGGCGCTGAACGAAGATCTGTTGGCGTTTCTTAATCGATAAATTGCGCACCAGCCGTCTTTAAATGCCGATGCACCAAGGCCCGCGCAATGCGGGCCTTGTGTTTTGCGCTATGGTATTTCTCTGCGTTCGAGACCACCAAGACAGGGAGACCCCATGCTGCGAATACTCGGAAAAGCCTCGTCGATCAACGTGCGCAAAGTGCTGTGGGCCTGTGCTGAGCTGGACATTCCATTTACGCGCGAAGACTGGGGTTCCGGCTTCAAATCACCCAACACCCCGGAATTTCTCGCGCTCAATCCCTGCGCCATGGTGCCGGTGATTCAGGACGGCGATTTCACTCTCTGGGAATCCAACACGATCATCCGTTACCTGGCGACACGTTACGCGGGCGTCCATCTGTACCCGCCTGAGCCGATCGCCCGGGCGCGGGTCGATCAGTGGATCGACTGGCAGGCTTCGGAGCTGAACCGATCGTGGTCGTATCCGTTGATGGCGCTGGTGCGCAAATCGCCGGATTACCAGGACCGCGACGCCCTCGCGCAGGGTTGCCGCGACTGGGCGCGGAACATGGAAATTCTCGACCGGCAGTTGGACAAGACCGGTGCTTACGTCAGTGGTGAGCAGTTTTCGCTGGCGGACATCCCCATCGGGCTGTCGGTGAATCGCTGGTTCGAAACGCCGCTCGAGCATGCGAATTTTGCTGCGGTGCGCGCCTACTATGATCGCTTGGATCAGCGCGACGGTTATCGTCTGTACGGGCGCAACGGCACGCCATGACTCACTTGCTCCGGAAGGCTTCGTGCCGCGCCTGTCGTTCGGCTGCGTAAGCCTCTTGTGGGTGGCTGCTCAAGTCCTCGCGGCGCAACGGTTCGCCGCAGTGCTCGCACAGCGGCCCGAGGCCGGCCGCATGGTTACAGCGTTTGTGCGTGAGGACCACCGCCAGACCTTCCTCAGGCGCCTTGCACCAGGTTTCGCCCCATGCCCGCAACGCCATGATCACCGGATAGAACGCCTGGCCCTTTGCCGTGAGGTGGTATTCGTAGCGCTTCGGTCGCTCGTTGTACAAACGACGCTCGACCAGTCCATCGGCCTCCAGGGTTTTGAGACGGGTCGCGATCATTTGCGGCGTACCGCCGGTCTGCGCCTGAATCTCGTCATAACGATGGCTACCCATGAACAACTCGCGCAGCACCAGCACTGTCCAGCGATCGCCAACGACCTCCTCGGCCCGGGAAATCGGACATAAGGTCTTCGCAGAACTATCGTTTACAGCCATCAACACTTGCCTCTTTTGTAGTTGCTATGATTATCATATTAACAAGTTTGCAGGACAAGCCCTGCACAACGATTCCATTTCCTGACCGGAGTTAACGTGATGTCGAAGCCCCTGTATCCGCTGGACAGAACCGCCTATCTGCTCGTCGACCCGTACAACGATTTCCTGTCCGAGGGCGGCAAGGTTTTCCCGATGATCCAACCGATGGCTGAGCAGAACGGCTTGCTCGACAACCTGCGCAAACTCGATCGCGCCGTGCGCAGCCTGAAAATTCCGGTAGTGATCGTACCCCATCACCGTTGGGAAAAAGGCGACTACGAAGGCTGGGATCATCCCACGCCCACTCAGTGCAAGATCATGCACATGCACCATTTCGCCCGGGGTGAATGGGGCGGCGACTGGCATCCGGACTTTGCCCCGCAAGAGGGCGACATCGTGGTGCAGGAGCACTGGGGTTCCAGCGGGTTCGCCAACACTGATCTGGATTTTCGTTTGAAGCAGCAAGGCATCACCCATGTGATCATCGTCGGCCTGCTCGCCAATACCTGCATCGAAGCCACCGCCCGCTACGCCTCGGAACTGGGCTACCACGTCACCTTGGTACGCGATGCGACAGCCGCCTTCAAAGCGGAAATGATGCACGCCGCCCATGAACTCAACGGACCGACCTTTGCGCATGCAATTGTCAGCACACAGGAGTTGATCGACAGCCTCAACCGGCAACCTGTCGCGTAGATCCGTTTGCGGCAGACTCGGCTTCCGCACGCACCACGCCGCGCTCCTCGAGCAACCGTACGAACATGCTCAAACTGCGCGACACCGTGCCCCGCCGCCACACTAGCCAGGTGGTCAGATAGCGGAAATCCGCGGCCAGCGGCCAGACGCTGACGGTCGCGCTGCCGGGCATGCTTTGCAGCATTTTGCGCGGCATCAGTGCCAGACCGGCACCGGCGCTGACGCAAGCGAGCATGCCGTGGTACGACTCCATTTCGAAGATCTTGCCCGGGACGGCGGCGTCAGCGCTGAACCATTTTTCGAAATGGTGACGGTAGGAACAGTTGGAACGAAAGGCATAGATATTCTCGCCGTTCACATCCGCCGCACGCTCGACCGACGCGTGATTGAGCGGTGCGATGATGACCATTTCCTCTTCGAACGCCGGCACGCCTTCCAGCGCCGGATGCAGCACCGGGCCGTCGACAAACGCCGCGGCCAGACGCCCGGAGAGCACACCGTCGATCATCGTCCCCGAAGGCCCGGTGGACAGGTCCAGGTCGACCTTGGGATGCTGCTGGTTGTACGCAGCCAGCAATTCGGGAATGCGCACCGCCGCGGTACTTTCCAGCGACCCCAAGGGAAATGCACCTTGCGGCTCCTCACCCGCGACGGTGGCGCGGGCTTCCTGCACCAGATCGAGAATACGCCGCGCGTACTCAAGAAAACTCCAACCCGCCGGCGACAGACGCAAACGGCTTTTCTCGCGGATGAACAGATCGACGCCGAGGTCCTGTTCGAGCTGCTTGATCCGCGTGGTCAGGTTCGACGGCACGCGGTGAATCTGCGCGGCGGCGGCGCTGATGCTGCCGTGTTCGGCCACGGCTTTGAACATTTCCAGTTGCACCAGATCCACAGTCATTCTCCAATCGTGAAAGAAACGCTCTGTATTATTCAGTTTCCATAAAATAAACGCCACCCTACTCTAGGCCCAATCCACCGAACAGCAGGACGACGCCATGAGCCAGATTTCCAGCCAGACCCACGCTATTTCGATCAACCCCGCCACTGGCGAGCAGATCGGCCACTATGCTTTTGAATCCGCCGCCGACCTCGACGCGGCGCTGACTCGCGCGGCCTTCGGTTTCAACAAATGGAAACGCCAGCCGCTGCAGGATCGCTCCCGCTTGTTGACCGCCCTGGCGGGTGCCCTGCGCGACGGCGCTGAAGCCATGGCAACGATGATCACTCAGGAAATGGGCAAGCCGATCGCCCAGGCCCGTGGCGAAGTCGAAAAATGCGCCCGACTCTGCGAGTGGTACGCCGAACACGGTCCGGCCATGCTTGATGCCGAAACCACTCAGGTCGAAGGCGGCAAGGCGCGCATCGAATACCGTCCGCTCGGGCCGATCCTCGCCGTGATGCCGTGGAATTTCCCGATCTGGCAAGTGCTGCGCGGCGCCGTCCCGACCCTGATCGCCGGCAACACCTACGTGCTCAAGCATGCGCCTAACGTCATGGGCAGCGCCTATCTGCTGCGCGATGCCTTCACCCGTGCCGGTTTCGCCGATGGTGTGTTTGAAGTAATCAACGTCACCCCCGAAGGCGTATCCACAGCCATCGCCGATCCGCGCATTGCTGCCGTGACACTGACTGGCAGTGTCCGTGCCGGGATGGCTATCGGTGCGCAGGCCGGTGCAGCCTTGAAGAAGTGCGTACTGGAACTGGGCGGTTCCGATCCGTTCATTGTGCTCAATGACGCCGATCTGGATGAGGCCGTGCAAGCGGCAGTGATCGGCCGCTATCAGAATTCCGGCCAGGTCTGCGCGGCCGCCAAACGTTTGATCATCGAACAGGGCGTGGTCGAGGAATTCACTCGCAAATTCGTTGAAGCGACACGTCAACTGAAGATGGGCGATCCACTGAACGCCGACACTTATATCGGGCCGATGGCACGTTTCGATCTGCGTGATGAACTCGATCAGCAAGTGCGCGACACCCTTGAAGAAGGCGCGACGCTGCTGCTGGGTGGCGGCAAGGTTGATGGAGCGGGTAACTACTACGAACCGACCGTGCTGGCCAACGTCACCGACCGCATGACCTCGTTCAAACAGGAGCTGTTCGGCCCGGTAGCGTCGATCATCACCGCCCGCGATTGCGCCCATGCTGTGGCGCTGGCGAACGACAGCGAGTTCGGCCTGACCGCCACGATCTACACCGCCAATGTGCCCTTGGCCCAGCAACTGACCAGTGAGCTGGAAACCGGCGGCGTGTTCATCAACGGCTACTCCGCCAGCGACCCACGGGTGACCTTCGGCGGTGTGAAGAAAAGCGGTTTCGGCCGCGAACTGTCGCACTTCGGCGTGCGTGAATTCTGCAATGCGCAGACCGTGTGGCTGGATCGCAAATAATCCAGGCAGTGTGAAACCTGTGGGAGCGAGCCTGCTCGCGAAAGCGGTGTGTCAGCTACAGACAAATCAGTTGACCCGACGCCTTCGTGAGCAAGCTCACTCCCACAGGGAATGCCGGCGCGTGCGATTCGGGGGCACAACACCTGTCCACTGTGGGAGCGAGCCTGCTCGCGAAAGCGGTGTGTCAGCTACAGACAAATCAGTTGACCCGACGCCTTCGTGAGCAGGCTCATTCCCACAAGTCCCCGCAATTTACAGATATTTCAGCCAGCTGATGTCGCGGCGCCGCGATTTCAGTGCCGAGAACCAGCGCACCGCCGGGAACAGCACTACGGCCAGAACCACTGCCGCCAGCCACACCGCCGCCACCGTCGAAAAGCCGAAATAGCTGCCGTGATTCAGCCCGAACAACGCCACGGCAATCAGGTACAAGACTTTCAGCACATACAGATGCAACAGGTAAAAGAACATCGGCGCCGAACCAAAAACGGTCAGCCAACGGATCCAGCGGCGATCCTGAACACGCTCGAAAGCCAGTAGCAGCAACAGCCCGAGGCTGACGGTCAGCGCTAGAAACAGCAGCGACGGCGGGTATTTGGTGATATTGAAAAAACTCATCAGGGTCTGCACCAGCGAATCGCTGACGGTCCAGGTTTTTTCGCCGTAGCCATTGAGCAAGCGCAGCCCCACAAACCCCAGCAGTCCACCCACGCCGGCAACCAGCAAACGTTGCTGGCGCACAGCCGCGTCCATTCCCCGGGCAAACCACGGCCCCAGCGCATAGCCCAGACCGATCACGCCAATCCACGGCAACAGCGGATAGGAGGTGCGCAGCCGAAGGGTTTCGCTGATCTCGATCCAGCCACGGTCATGCAGAATTGCCCAAGGCACGTGCATGGCTGATTCGACCGGGAAATGCACTGCGTCGAGCAGGTTGTGCCCGGCGATGATCGCCACGCTCAGAGCGAGCAGTACGGCGCGCGGCAACCAGACCAGCAGCGACAAAGCGATCATGCTCAGGCCGATGGCCCAAATCACTTGCAGGTAGATCACGCTCGGTGGCAACTGGAACGTCCAGGCGAAATTGACCAGAGTGAATTCCAGCACCACCAGGAACAATCCGCGCTTGAACAGAAACGCGCTGACATCGGTTCTGCCGGCGTATTTTTCTCCATACAACCACGCAGACAACCCGGTCAGAAGTACAAACACCGGCGCACACAAATGCGCGAGGGTGCGGCTGAAAAACAACGCTGGCTCGGTGCTGGCGATGTCCATCGGATCGCTGACCTGACGGTGCAGCAAAAAAGTTTCGCGGACGTGATCAAGCAGCATGAACAGGATGACCAAGCCTCTGAGGGCATCGATGGACAACAGCCGGCCAGTCGTCAACGGGGCAGAACGGGGGAGCGCAATCGTCATGGGCATTTCGCAATCGAAGGGAAAAGCCAGGCTTCCTAACAAAGGCCCGGCAAAAAATTTGCGTTACCTTATAACAATATAAACACCGAATCGAGAGTAATTCTCAAAAAAATGCACGATCCGGCGGCTTCGCCGAGTTGCCCAATAGCGTCAGGCTTCTATAGTGATCAAGTCCCCCTGCCCTTGTGGCCAGCAGTCGAGCGTTGTCCATGGTCAACACCGAACACCTGATCATCTGCGAACACTGTGACTGCGTGTACGAAAAAGTCGCACTCGCCAAACATCAAAAAAACCTGTGCGTGCGCTGCAACGGCGTGCTTCAGCGCTACAACGGACTGACTATCGAACAGCGCCTGGCGCTGACGTTCACGGCGACGATGTTGTGGCTGTTCGCCAATTTCTATCCGGTGATGAGCATCAGCCTCAAAGGCCTGAAAAACAGTGCGACGCTGTGGGACTCGGTGCTGGCCTTGAGTCAGGGGCCGATCACGTTTATCGCGCTGGTCGCAGCAATCTCGATCATCATCGCCCCGGCGTTTCAACTGGTGCTGCTGACCTGGGTGCTGAGCTTCGCCCTAGGCGGACGCCGCGCACCGGGGTTCAAGTTATGCATGCGCTGGCTGGAAACCCTGCGGCCGTGGAGCATGCTTGAAGTGTGTCTGCTGGGAGCCATGGTGGCGGTGTTCAAGCTCGCCGGGCTACTCGATGTCTTGCCCGGCATCGGCCTGTTCGCGCTGGCGGTGCTGAGCCTGATGATGATCCGCATTGCCGGCCGCGACATCCGTGAACTCTGGGACATCCTATGAAGCGACCACCCACCGCCAGCGAGCTGAACCTGTGCCTGTGCCACAGCTGCGGCCTGGCCTGCGACATGACAGACGAGCCGCACCAATGCCCGCGCTGCGACGCGCCGCTGCACCGACGCAAAATCAATTCGCTGGCCCGCACCTGGGCCTACATGCTGGCGGCGCTGGCATTTTACGTGCCGGCCAATCTGCTGCCGGTGATGAACACCACCATGCTCGGCAGCGGCGCCGACAGCACGATCATGAGCGGCGTGCTGGAATTCTGGGAGGCCGGAGCGTGGGACATTGCCCTGATCATCTTCATCGCCAGCATCGCGGTGCCGGGGATCAAGTTTGTCGCCCTCACCTTGCTGCTGTTGACCGTGCAGCGCGACAGCGACTGGGCGCGCAAGGAGCGTTCGAAGCTGTACCGGTTCGTCGAGCTGATCGGCTACTGGTCGATGCTCGACGTGCTGGTCGTCGCGCTGGTCGCGGCCCTGGTGAAGTTTCAGGCCTTGGGTGATATCGAGCCACGACCGGGCATCCTGTTTTTTGGCCTGGTCGTGGTGTTTACCATGCTCGCGGCGATGAGTTTCGACCCGCGCCTGATCTGGGACAGCGACGCCGACGAGCGCCTCAGCGACGCAGCACCTCAAGCACCACCTGCAATGGATGGCGTAGCGCCTGATCCGACTGGCGCTTGACCTGACTGCGGCAGGAATAACCGGTGGCCAAGACCTCGCCCTGCTCCGCCGGCGCCTGCACCTGCCGCGCCCACGATTGCTCGTAAATCAGCGCCGACGTCTCGCGGTTGCGCGCCTCGTGGCCGTAAGTCCCTGACATGCCACAGCAACCGGTGGCCTGGGTGGCGAGGTTCAGGCCAGCGCGCTCAAACACCTGCTCCCATTGCCGGGTCGCGGCGCCAACGTTGGTTTTTTCGGTGCAGTGGGCGAGCAGTCGGTACTTTGCAGGTGCGTCCTGAGGCGCCTGCTGCGGCATGACCTTAAGCAGCCACTCTTGCACCAGCGCCACTTCCGGGCAGTGCTGCATGCCGGGAACCTTGAGGTACTCCTGGCGATAAACCAAAGTCATCGCCGGATCGAGCCCCAACAGCGGCACACCGACATCGGCCAGTTCGCGCAACTGCCGGGCGTTGCGCAGCGCCGCGCGATTGAACGCCGACAGAAATCCCTGCACGTGCAACGGCTTGCCGTTGGCACTGAACGGGGCCAGATAGACCTGATAACCCAAACGCGAAATCAGCTCGACCAGATCAGCCAGCAACGGCGCCTCGAAGTAGCGGGTAAAGGCGTCCTGAACGATCACCACGCTGCGCTCACGTTGCGCCGGCGTCAGCGCCGACAAGGCCGCGACCGTTGCCGACTGCACCTGCCAACGGCGCATCGCTGCGTGGAAATCAAAGCGGCTGAGCAGCGGCACATCGACCATACCCCCCAAGCGCTGCAACAGGCGGCGAACGAACGCAGCGCCCATCAATCCGTTATACAGCGTCGGAATCCGCGCCATGTAGGGGATGCTGTATTCCAGCGAAGCGATCAGATAATCCCGCGCCGGACGCAGGTAACGGCTGTGGTACAGCTCCAGAAACCGCGAACGGAACTCCGGCACATTGACCTTCACCGGGCACTGCCCTGCGCACGACTTGCACGCCAGGCAACCGGCCATGGCGTCGTAGACCTCATGGGAAAAGTCCTGGACCTTAGCGCGACTGTTGCGCCAACGCTGCCACAGCGTGCTGAAAAAAGCCGGGGTGCGCACGGCATCGGACAACACGTCGACGCCCGCCTCGCCCTGCAAACGCAGCCACTCGCGAATCAGCGAGGCGCGGCCCTTGGGCGACTGCGCGCGCTCGCGGGTGGCCTTCCACGACGGGCACATCGCATCGTCAGGATCGAAGTTGTAGCAGGCACCGTTGCCGTTGCAATGCATCGCCGCGCCGTAGTCCTGCCAGACTTTTTCGTCGATCTGCCGGTCGAGTTCGCCACGCAGCGTGACGCCATCGATTTTCAGCAACGCCGCCTCGCTGTTGGCCGGCGTGGCGATCTTGCCCGGGTTGAACTGGTTGAATGGGTCGAACGCAGCTTTCAGCGCTTGCAGCGCCGGATACAGTTCGCCGAAAAACTTTGGGGCATATTCCGAGCGCAACCCCTTGCCATGCTCGCCCCACAACAGGCCGCCGTAACGCTGGGTCAGCGCCGCGACGCCGTCGGAAACGGGACGCACCAAGGCCGCTTGTTGGGGATCCTTCATGTCGAGAATCGGCCGTACGTGCAAGACGCCCGCGTCAACGTGGCCAAACATGCCGTACTGCAAGCCATGGCTGTCGAGCAGCTCGCGCAGTTCGGCAATGTACTCGGCCAGGTGTTGCGGCGGCACCGCGGTGTCTTCGATAAACGGCTGCGGCCGCGCTTCACCGGCGACATTGCCGAGCAGGCCCACCGCCCGTTTGCGCATGCCGTAGACTTTGCTCACCGCCGCTTGCCCGATAGCGAGCGTGTGCCCCAGGCGCTCAACCGTCTGGTCATTTTTGAGGTGTTCGATGAAGGCTTCGACGCGGCGTTGCACATCCTCGGGATCATCGCCGCAAAACTCGACGAGGTTGATGCCCAAGGTTGGTCGTCCGGCGCTGTCTGGAAAATACTCGGCGACGCCGTGCCAGACGATGTCCTGCATCGCCAGCAGCAAAACCTTCGAATCGACGGTTTCAATCGACAGCGGTTTGAGCGCCATCAACGCCCGCGCATCGCGCAACGCATCCATGAACCCGGCATAGCGGATATTGACCAGCATCGTGTGTTTGGGAATCGGCAACACGTTCAGCCGCGCCTCGACAACAAACCCCAGCGAACCTTCAGCTCCGCAGAGCACGCTGTTGAGGTTGAAGCGGTTGTCGGCCTCGCGCAGGTGCGCCAGGTCATAGCCGGTCAGGCAGCGATTGAGATCGGGAAAACGCTCTTTGATCAACGCGCCTTGCTCATCGATGATCTTGCGTGCGCAACGATAGACCTCACCGACACGATCCTGACGGGCGCAGTGCGCTTGCAGTTCACCTTCCTCCAGCGGCGTGCTGTGCAGACGCTCGCCGCCGCGCAGGACCATGTCCAACGCGAGTACGTGGTCGCGGGTCTTGCCGTAGGTGCAACTGCCCTGGCCGCTGGCATCGGTGTTGATCATGCCGCCGACGGTGGCGCGGTTGGAGGTCGACAGTTCCGGCGCGAAAAACAGCCCTGCGGACTTCAGCGCCGCGTTCAACTGATCCTTCACGACGCCGGCCTGTACCCGCACCCAGCGCTCTTGCACGTTGATTTCGAGAATGCGGTTCATGTGCCGCGACAGGTCGACGACGATGCCGTCAGTCAGCGACTGGCCGTTAGTGCCAGTGCCGCCGCCACGCGGGGTGATCACCACCTGCGCATAAGCCGGCTCGGCGATCAGTCGCGCCACCCGCGCGACGTCATCGGCATCCATCGGAAACACCGCCGCTTGCGGCAGGCGCTGGTAGATCGAGTTGTCAGTAGCCAGTACCACGCGGCTGGCGTAATCGGCGCTGATTTCACCGCGGAATCCGCTGGTTTTCAGCGCTTTGAGAAATTGCTGGTAATCCGTGGTCAGGGCTTTGGCGGGCGACAGCTGGGCAATCATCGGTCAGGCATCTCGGTCAAAATCGGGCCGTGTGGCGGTGAACAGTTGTACGCAACGAATGATTGCGTCAGGCTCCGCCATCTCATGCCGTCCATGTTCATTGCCTGGCGCTGTGGGGACAACCGTAAATTCCACCCGCTAATCATGATAATTACGAATGAATCCGCGCATCCTCACGCCATCCATGTCGCTGCTGCTGGCTTTCGAAGCCGCCGCCCGCCACGAAAGCTACACCCGCGCCGCCCATGAGCTTTCGCTGACGCAAAGCGCGGTCAGCCGTCAGGTGCAGATTCTGGAAAAAATGCTTGGCATGCGCCTGTTCAACCGCGAGGGCCGCAAGGTCGTGCTGACCGATGTCGGCCGCATGTATCAACGCGAACTCGCCGAGGCACTGGGACAGATTCGAAGTGCAACCTTGCAGGCCATGGCATTTGGCTCAGGCATTCATAGCCTGCGCCTGGCGACGCTACCGACCTTCGGCTCGAAATGGTTGCTGCCGCGCCTGAAAGATTTCTACACGGCGCACCCGGGCATGACCGTGCATTTGCATTCACGCATCGAGAGCATCGATTTCGATACCAGCGAAATCGATGCCGCGATCTGCGTCGGGGGCGGTGAGTGGCCGGGGCTGAGCGCCCTGCCCCTGCACACCGAGGAACTGGTGGCGATCGCCAGCGCGCAGTTATCGGCCGCCGAGCGCGATGACGCCGAGCAGCACATCGCCGGACAGTTGCTGCTCAACGTCAGCAGCAACACGCAGGCCTGGGCCGAGTGGTTCAGCCAGCACGCACTGCCCCATCGCAGCATGCGCATCGGCCCCAGTTTCGAGATGACGGCCCATTTGATTCAAGCCGTACGGGCCAATATCGGCGTAGGCCTGGTGCCGCGGATTCTGGTCGAGGAGGAGTTGCTCAAGGGCGAGTTGCTGCAACTGGGCGAGGCGATTACCAGCCGCCGCCGCTACTATCTGGTGTATCCGCCGCGTAACGAGAATCTGCCGTCGTTGAAAGCGTTTCGGGACTGGTTGATAGATACGCTTTGACAGGTCGGGCCCATCGCGAGCAGGCTCACTCCTACAGGGGAACGCATTTCAAAATGTAGGAGTGAGCCTACTCGCGATGGGGCCCGACCCGGAACCTCAAAACCGCGGCTTGACCGCTTTCCAATCCGCCTTGTAACGCTGCATCTGCCGCACGTCATCACGCTGACGAATCCCGCAGCTCAGGTACTGGTCATGCAGTTTGCCTAATTGATCAGGGTCCAGTTCCAGCCCCAGCCCCGGCGCACGGGTGATCTTCACGCAGCCATCGACAATCGGCAATTTGCCGCCCCTGATCACTTCCTCGTCCGGCTCTTGCCACGGGTAATGGGTGTCGCAGGCGTAGTCGAGATTCGGCACTGCCGCCGCGACGTGAGCCATCGCCATCAGGCTGATGCCCAAGTGTGAATTGGAATGCATCGACACACCGAGACCAAACACATCACACATTTTCGCCAGCGTCTGGGTGTCGCGCAGGCCGCCCCAGTAATGGTGGTCGGCGAGGACGATCTGCACGCTGTCCTGCGCGATGCTGCGGCGTAGTTCATCGAAATCGGTGACCACCATATTGGTCGCCAGCGGCAACCCGGTGCGTTTGTGCAGTTCGGCCATGCCGCCGAGGCCCGGAGTCGGGTCTTCGTAATACTGCAAGTCATCGCCGAGCAGTTCGGCCATGCGAATCGCTGTCTCCAGCGACCAGTTGCCGTTCGGATCGATGCGCAGCGGATAGCCGGGAAAGGCTTTTTTCAGCGCCTTGACGCAAGCCACCTCATGCTCTGGCGGCAGGGTACCGGCCTTGAGCTTGATGCTCTTGAAACCGTACGCCTCGATCATCCGCGCCGCTTGCGCGACGATTTGCTGCGCGCTCAGCGCCTCGCCCCAGTTATCTGGCTTGTAGGGTGAATCGATATGTTCGGCATATTTGAAAAACAGGTAGGCGCTGAACGGCACTTCATCGCGTATCGCACCGCCGAGCAGATCCACCAGCGGCACATTCAGGTAATGCGCCTGCAAATCGAGGAAAGCCACCTCAAACGCCGAATAAGCGTTGCTCACCGCCTTGCTGGCATGGGAGCCGGGGGCCAGTTCGGCGCCAGCGATACTGGCGGGTTTATTTGCCGCAACTGTTGCCTGGACGACGGCGCGCAACTGGTTGAGGTTGAACGGATCAAGTCCGATCAATTGCGCCTGTAACTGCTGCTGGATCGCCAGCGCCGGGGCATCACCGTAGCTTTCGCCAAGGCCGATGTAGCCGTTGTCACTCTCGATCTCGATGATCGAGCGCAGGGCGAAGGGTTCGTGGATGCCGCTGGCATTGAGCAGCGGTGGATCACGAAAGGCGATTGGAGTGACGCTGACACGGGTGATTTTCAAGATAACGCTCCTGACAGATCAACAATCAATTCAATGGTTCGCCGCCGGACGGGCCGTCGCGACGACGGCGGCCACGTCAGCGGGCTTTGCCCCGGTGTTGCCTTTGGCCCCCGGCGCGGTGCGGGCGAAGAAGATCACCACGGCAGCGATCAGCGATGTCGCCGCCAAGCCATACAGGCCGCCCTCAATGGAGCCCGTGGTCTGCTCAAGAATGCCGAACGCGGTCGGCGCAACGAAGCCGCCGAGGTTGCCGATGGAATTGATCAACGCGATCACCGCCGCCGCGATTCGCGCATCCAGATAGCTCTGCGGAATCGGCCAGAACAGCGCAGATGCCGCTTTGAAACCGATCGCCGCGAAGCAGATGGCGACAAAGGCAAACACCGGCCCGCCGGTGGTCGACATGAACATGCCGATGGCCGCGATCACCAGGGTCAGCGCGACCCAGGCCTGCTGGAATTTCCACTTGCCGGCCATCGCCGCAAAACCGTACATGGCGACAATCGAAATGATCCACGGGATGGAGTTGAGCAGACCGACTTCAAAGTCGCCGAGATTGCCCATCTTCTTGATCATGCTCGGCAACCAAAAGGTCGCGCCGTAAATGGTCAGGGCGATGGAAAAATAGATAAAGCAGAACAGCGCAATCTGCCGGTCGGCCAACAGTTTGAACATCGATGGCTTGGCGGCCTGCACCGCTTCGCGGGCGCGCTGTTCCTCGGCAATCGCGGCCACCAGCGCCTCACGCTCCTCCTCGCTCAACCACTTGGCTTGCCGCGGATGCGACTGCAACCAGAACCAGACAAACGCGCACAGCACCACCGACGCCGCGCCCTCGATGAGGAACATCCACTGCCAGCCGTGCAGGCCCAGACCGCTGATGTGCAACAGCGCGCCGGACACCGGCCCGGAGATCACCGAAGCAATCGCCGAACCACTGAGAAACACCGCCATGGTTTTGCCGCGCTCGGAGGCCGGCAACCACTGGGTGAAGTAATAAATGATCCCCGGGAAGAACCCGGCCTCGGCGGCACCGAGAATAAAGCGCAGCACATAGAAACTGGTTTCACCCTGAACAAACGCCATCGCCATTGCAGCAGCGCCCCAGGTGAACATGATCCGCGTCAGCCAGACCCGCGCACCGTAGCGCTGCAGAAGCAGGTTGGACGGCACTTCGAACAGCGCATAGCCAATGAAAAACAAACCGGCACCCAGACCGTACGCCGCCGCACCGATACCAAGATCGGTCTCCAGGTGACTGCGCACGAAACCAATGTTGACCCGATCGATGTAGTTGACGATGAACATCACCACAAACAGCGGCAATACGTGGCGCTTGACCTTGGCGGCAGCGCGGGCCAGCACCGTGACGTCCGAGGGACTCTGGAGGGTTTTCAAGGGGCGACTCCCGATCTTGTTTTTTTAGGGATGACTTGAGGCGACGGATCGATCATGGACGCCGGGCATTGATCCCGTCTAATCTAAACTCGCACTCGATTGATACCCGGATTAGATCAATGTTTGAATTGACCCAACTGCGCTGCTTCACCACGGTGGCCACCGAACTGAACTTCCGCCGCGCCGCCGAGCGCCTGAACATGACCCAGCCACCGCTGAGCCGGCAGATTCAATTGCTGGAACATCATCTGGGTGTGGAGTTGTTCACCCGCAGTACCCGCAGCGTTGCACTGACGGCGGCTGGCCGGGCGTTTTTCGTTGAAGCGCAGAATCTGCTGGAGCGCGCCCAGCAGGCAGCGGTCACCGCTCGCCGGTTTGCCGAGGGCGACATCGGCACGGTGAACATCGCTTTTGTCGGGAGTGCGGTGTATGAGTTTTTGCCGAAGGTGATCGCCGAAGCACGCCTGAAACAGCCGCAGGTGAAAATCGATCTTTCAGAGATGAACACTTATCAGCAGCACGAGGCATTGCGTGCGCGCCGCATCGATCTGGGGATCGCCCGCGCGCCGTTACTGGAGCCGGGCTACGCCACCGAGTGCCTGGTGCGTGAACCGTTTGTGTTGGCGGTGCCACGTAAACACGCGCTGGCCACCGCGGTCGACGTTTCGGTCGCCGACCTCGACAAGCAGCCCTTCCTGATGTACTCCCACGCCGCGTATCCGCCGTTCAACGAACTGTTGACCGGCATGCTGCGCTCGGCGCGGGTCGCCCCCGATTACGTGCAATGGCTGGGCTCGTCACTGACGATTCTGGCGCTGGTCAACGCCGGCATGGGTCTGGCACTGGTGCCACGTTGCGCGACCAGTGTGGTGTTCAAGGATGTGGTGTTTCGCGAGGTCGACCTCGGCGAAGGGGTGCAAAGCGAACTGCACCTTATCTGGCGGGAGAACAACGACAACCCGGCGTTTGCGATGCTGCTGGAGGCGATTCGCCGGGCTGTGGCGCAGGGTTGGGGCTAAGGCGTTATCGTGGCGTCCAGTGCTTCAGCGGCGGCGGAGCACTGGGTGCTTTGATCAACGGCTGCTCCAGCGGTTTGCCGTCCGGCCCTACGAAAAGGCGTTCGTATTTCTTTGGCATTAGTTGCGGTGCTCTGGCAGTCGTCATGATAAACCCTCTGATACCGGGCTGAACTCAACCCATTTGACTTGCGCAGAATCTATCAGCAAAAGTTCGGCACCAAAAGGCGCAGACTCGCCATCCTCAGTGACCCAACGCGGATTCTGCATGACGAATTGCCCTCGGCTTGACTCGGATGGCCATTCGACAGGCCAGCCAAACACGCGCCTCTCGTCATGCAAATGCAGGGTTATGAACCGGTTGAATTGTGCAAAGGCGCAGAACCACTCACTCGGGTAAGAAGATTGTTTCGTGACGTTTCGCCGGCGCAGCCAGCCATGCATTTTGTCATTGGTCGCCAGATAACAGGCGAGCAATCCAAGCATCAATGAGAACACAAACGCCCACAGCGTTTGCGCTCGACCATCCCAAACGCCTATAGAGAATCCCTTCGAGCCGATCCACAGGCACAAGGTGCCAATCGCCAACACGGCGCCCTGAATCACAAACGTAAAAATCAATGCCTGCACAATCTGTCCGAACGTATCCGGTCGCTTGAACGCCGTGAGGGAATAAAAGATCCAGGTCGATAAAAACCCGGGGACGAGGCACTGCAACAACGGAATAATATCTTTGACCAGATCATCCATGATCCGAGGCTCCTTGAACGAAGTGCCGGGCAATTATCGACCGGCAATCAAAAGCCTAGTGCACTCAGGGAAAACCCTTGGCGGGTAACTGTCACCGCTCATTGCGAGCGTTTAACAGGGTCTATGGGTGCGCTAACCCTTTTCAGTGTCAACCCCACTTCGGCACAGTGAACCGCTCGAGTACACGCGCACCGCCATCGGCAAAAACAACATCTCACCTTCACACTGCGAGTCTGCGCATTGTTATGAATGCGAAAAGTTGCTCGATCTGAAAACGCAGACACCTTCGCTGCGGTCTCTGCTTTTTTTGCCGATCGCGGCGCGTTCATTACAAGCAATCACGTACCGACTGGCGCAGCGAACCTGATTTGGCCCACGGCGGCCCCTGATACAACGACACCTTGCTGCCGTTTTTGTATTTGACGATATCGAGAATTTCATCCGCAGTGATGATGCTCGGCGCGGTGATGCGATAGCCATTGGAAATCGATGTCTGCGAAGTCTTCGCGACATCCCGCTGCCACAACGGCAATACGCACGCGGCATAGTCCCTGGGGGTCTTGTCACTGGTCTTGCTGACGTTGGGTTCACCCGGTACCAGCGAGGCCGGTAAAGAGCAACCCGTCAACAGGGCCAGTGCCAGACTGCCGATCCATATCCGCATGTTATTTACCTGTTCGTAAAAACCGCGAATGTACCGTTAAACCGTCTGCACATCCATCGTGGCACCCCGCTGTTACGGGTGATTGGAGGTTTTTTTACATCCGTTCAGCCGGGCGTCAGACGATCGCGCACGACCGCCGTAAATGCGGCTACTCTTTTCTACCGACAATGTTTCGGAGGTGATCATGCGGCTTAATGAATACGAACACGAACTTCAACGCGACCTGCAAAGTGTTGCATCGGACTTGCGCTGGTCGGCCGTCGACCTCAAGCGAATCGCCGAGCAGTTGCGCAAATCAGGCAACGAAGCGGACGCCCAGGCCGTGCTCAGGTCTTGCGAGATCCTGCAAACCGACGAGGAAAGACTGCAGGTCTATGCCAAGGAGGTAAAAACCCGGGCCATCAGCCGAACCAAAGTCCACTGACATCTATCGATTTTTGCCAAACAAAAGCCCCGGAAAAACCGGGGCTTCTTTTTGACAGCCGGTCAACCGGCGTTGTGATCCTGCACACGCTTGTCGCGTTTTTTATAGCCGGGGAGCGCCGCCGCATACGCCATCGCCTCTTCCCGGCTCGAGAACGAAGCCAATCGATCGCCCTGGGTGCAGACCCGCCACGGGCCGTTGTTCACACTGAGCACGTCGTAACCGTTCATGTGCAGCTTGTTCAGCATTGGAATGCTCATGAGCACCTCCCTTTTGCCAACGGTAGTTTCAATCTTGCGCGATTACCTTACACCCGGTTCCGGCGCGGGTGTGGACCAGCTGTCGCGGCACCTGTCCGTCAATTCACTGGCACTTTTCGCTCAGGCCACAGTTCCCAACTCTAAGGGAACCTTTAAATCACCGCCCGGCTCGAATATTGCAGTTTAATTACAGTTTTATGACATGCATTCAATGAGTAATAGATGAAAGTACGCGCAACCGTCATTTGCGAACAGGATCGACATATTCTCTTGGTGCGCAAACCTCGCCATCACTGGTCGCTGCCCGGCGGCAAGGTCGAGCCTGGAGAAACCCGGGCAGATGCCGCCGTACGCGAACTGCAAGAAGAAACCGGGCTGGATGCCGAAGAGCTGCTGTACTTGATGGAGCTTGAGGCCGGCAGCACGCGGCATCACGTCTACGAAGCGTCAGTGGTGAATATCGATGAGGTGCGCCCGCAGAACGAAATCAGCGATTGCATCTGGTTTCCGCTGGATGCCGTACAGAACCTCAACACCAACGAAGCGACGCGGCGCATCGTTCAGGCTTTCCAGCGACGTTTATAAAAATTTAGCCGGCGAACGCCCTGCGACCCGCGCTGATCTCGGTGCGCAGCTCTGCGATGAAATTGGAGATATCACGTATCGTGACGAGGTGCTCGGGGGAGACGCCATCGAGCAGCAGTTCGACGCGCCCTGTCTTCGGGTCATAGATCTTGATGGACAACAGCCCTTGCCCGGTTGGCATGCAATCGCACTTATAAGCGGGAAACCCCGATTCGACGATGCGGCAAATGTCGGCAATGGCAAGCATGGACGGCCGCCTCGCAGGCGATGAGCTATCCAGCAAGCATAGGCGAGCCTACTGCACTTGCCTGCCCCGAAAACGCCAACTGGCTCACAAACTGCGCAAGCACTCAGTGGGCATCCTGGTCCCAGATCCAGTTCCACAGGCCCGGCAAATTGACCGGTTCGCTGCTTTGCTGAACCGTGCGCGCCAGCGCCGCCCTTTCCAGCGTAGCCCTTCCGTCATAGAAAGGCTTTGCGTCCAGCCTCACCCCGGTGGCCGCCGCACTGTCCAGCAGAATCTGCAAATACTCACGGGTGTGCCGTGCGGTATAGCGATTGAGATCATGAAACGTCACCACGACCGGAATCACCCCCTCCACCGTCGGGAACTGGCCAAGCGCAATACGCTCACGCACCTCGGCGAGCTGGCGCAGCATGTTCGCTCGGCGCCGCGGACTGGCGTTGAAGCCCCAGATCTTGCCGTCATTGGCACTCAAGTCGGTCAGCAAAACGTGCAAGCCATGCTGTTGATAGGCCGCGAAGGTGCGTTTGTCGTAGTTCCAGAATGGCGGGCGCAGCAGCGTCGGCGAGGCGCCGGTAATGGCGGCGATGTCTGCTGTGCCATCCGTCAGCGATTGTTCGAGTTCCTGCGGATCAAGCAAACGATGGTTGGTGTGCCAGTGGGTCGCCGTGTGGAAAGCCAGAATATGCCCCTCGTCGTGTTCGCGACGCATGAGGCTGCGGCCAATTTCGCTGTTGCCGGCCCTGGGCGCACGAGTCTGCACGAAAAACACCGCTTTGATGCCCGGTTGCACCGGATTGGACTTGAGGCTGTCAAGTACGGTCGCCGTGGGATTCCACCACCGGGACGCACTCGGGCCATCGTCAAATGTCAGCAGAAAACGCACAGGCGCCTGGGTTTGCAGGCGGCTTTCGGTTTGCGCGGTCATTTCGATGGGCGCCGCGATGCAGCCAGCCAGACCGAGGGCGATGAGCGCTGCACAAAGAACTTTGTATCCGGGGATCATGTTTTGCCTTGGGTCCGGCGCTAGCCGTCATGTTGTCGATTGGCAAAACTCCCTCGCCTTCGTCCATCCCTGCGCGGCGATGCGCGCGCAGGTTGGATAAGGTACACAGGGTTTGGTTCCGGCGCTCGTTTCAGTGCGTCAAGGCCTGTTGAAATGACGTGTCGATGATGCCTGCCGTGGCCAAGGGTGCCGGCAGCGCTTTGACTTTAAACAGAAAGTCCGCGGTGCTTTGCAGATCCGCTGCCGCCTGCTGGTCTACCGGCCCGACGGTCATGTGCGCCTGGCGCAGCCAATGCCGCGAGACTTGCTGATCGAGATTGGCCTTCTTCGCCCAGAGATCGGCGTATTCATCGGTGTGGCTGTCAACCCAGGCCCGTGCCTGTTTCAAGCGCCCGAGAAAATCGGCAATTGCTTCACGCTTGCTGTCGATGGCCGGCGAAGACGCGGCGATGGCGCTGAGCCCCGGCATCAGGTTTTTCGCGGTCAGAATCGGCCGGGCGCCAGAGAAAACGATCTGTTGCGAAATATACGGTTCCCAGACCGGAAACGCGTCAATGCCGCCTTGCGGCAGCGCCGCGGCCGCATCGATTGGCATCAGCTTGACGAACTCAACGTAGTCCTCCGCCAGCCCGCCCTGCTCCAACGCACGCAACGTCAACTGCTGGCTCCAGGCGCCGGGCCAATACGCAACTTTCTTGCCTTTAAGATCGGCAATGGTTTGCGCCGGAGAATCCTTTGGTACCAACAAGGCGATGGTGTCCGGATTCTGCCGCGACACACCGATCAACTTGACCGGGGCCTGTTTCGCCGCGAGGAACAGGAAGCCTGAGTCGCCGAGAAAGCCCAGGTCCAAGGCACCGGTCTGCAAGGCCTCGGCCAGCGGCGCTGCGGCCTGGAAATGCTTCCAGTCGACCGTATAAGGCGCGCCCTTCAACACGCCGGACGCTTCTATCGAGGCGCGGATGTTGTAGTAATTCTGATCTCCAACGTGCAGGACCAAAGGCTCGGCAGCGTAGGCAAATGGAGAGGTCAGCACGGCAGCGGTCAGCACGCTGCGCAGAAAACGAGAGAGCTTCATGGCGAGTCCTGAGAAGAGATTTCCATAGACCATAACGCTCTTGATTTTTATTTTTAAATTCTATTTGTGCATAACCTCAGCACCGAGTCGTCGATGGCGGCATCACGCAGGCCGGCTAAATAACGCTAGCACCAGCGCGTTATCCAGATACGCATTCTATTGAATCTGTCGCGTTACAGTCGCTGTATCAATGGCGTAACAACTTCCCACAAAACGATCGTTTGAGCGAACCAACCGCTTGTCTGACATTTGGATCGTCATACATACATTTTCCTGCGCTACGGATAGCATGCGCGCCGCCTTTCCGATTGGTATACCAGTTGACCAAAGCGTCAACAAATCAGGAATCCCCCAACAACTTTCAAGCCTTGCAGAGAAATAAGTGAGCGACGATTTTGCAATCAAACAGGTCAACGGCCTGGAGTGGATCCATCTGTCCAAGACAGAGCGCCTGGAACTCGACTGTTTTATCGGCCATTACATCAAGACCCGAAACCTGCACAGTGTTGCCGACATCGAACGCACCCTGCGCAACACCCTCGAAAGCTATCCTGGCCATCCGCCGGTGATGGTCAACGAACTCAATGCGTGGATCGACAAGACGCTGGGATATCGGGCAACACACCCGGACTTCACACAGCACGAAGACTTCTGAAATGCGAAAAGCCCCGCTCAGGCGGGGCTTTTTTCGTATCCGTGGTTCAGGGTTTCAGAGGGCGTTCCTGATCGCGGTCCGACAGTTCTCTGCTGTCGTCGTGCTTCCAGGTTTTCTCGTCCCGTTTCTTTTGCTGCTCGATCTCTTCTTCCGTAGGTTCATCATCGTCCGGTTGCGTTTGGTCGGTCCTCATATGCACCTCGCTTTCACGTTGCTCGCTTGGACAAACTTGCGCACTGGCGCCGAATTCCCCCCAGACCGGCGTACCATGGCGCTATCTAATCTTACGTCAGGGAAACGACATGCTGTACCGAATCGCAGCCGACGGCCTGGTGCTGTTCCATCTGGGTTTTATTGTCTTCGTACTGCTCGGCGGGCTGCTGGTGCTGAAGTGGCCACGGTTGCTGTGGCTGCATGTGCCGGCCGCTGCCTGGGGGGTCGCGGTCGAAGTGTTGCACCTGACCTGCCCGCTGACCTATTGGGAAAACCTGATGCGCCACGCTGCCGGGCAAACCGAATACGCCGGCGGTTTCATCGAGCATTACATTTGGCCGATCATTTACCCGGCGGGGCTGACCCCGCAAATTCAACTGGCACTGGGCAGCGTAGTGCTGGCAGTGAACCTGCTGGTGTATGGGCGCCTGTTTCGCTTATGGAAACTGCGCCGCGCCCGACGTATCCCGTTTTAACGCGAGGCCGGTTTCAGCGTCTCGAGCCATTGCGGATCGAGGCGCGGCTGGTCAAGCTCCAGACCCAGCGCCTGCATCCGCTCCTTATGGGCTTCGACTTCGCGAAACAGTTGCCCGTGGTCACTGGAGTTGCCGTCCAGCTCATGCATCTGCATCAACCCCAAGTGGTAGAAACGCAGCACCTTCATCGCCGTCGGATCGTTATTCTCCACCGCCGCCGTGACATGGTGCATCACATTGGTGATGCTCATGAGATTGCGTTTGAGCCGCCAGCCATACACCGCTGGCGCCATCCAGCTCTGGTGCCAGAAACGACCGCGCAGCAACGCCGCAGTCAGCAGAAACGCCAGGAACACCCCGCCGACATTGAAGCGCAGATTATCCCCGCCCGGCTCACCGAACAGCGCCACCGCCGCACTGGAAAACAACATCGCCAGCACCAGGAACAACACCGCAATGATCACCGTGCTGCGGCGGGTCTGCTGGCGAAAGCTTGTGGCGTCCATCGGCTGAATCTCGAACATCTGCTGTGACTTCCTTGAACGACAAAAGGGGCAACGGAAAAAACTCGCCGGCGCATTATCGCATCGAAGAGGGATTTAGCTATGCTGGGGCTCCTTTTCATCTTTTCAGCGTCCAACGGGGACATGGCGGTACAGCGCAGATCGTGCCATCTTCATTCATGGATACACACTATTCAGATGCCATCCGCCCGGTTCTGGATGACATCGTTTTAAGGATCATTGCATGACCCAACGACACGTAATCAATGCTTCGGTCAGCCCGAAAGGCAGCCTGGAAACGCTTTCTCAACGTGAAGTCCAGCAACTGAGCGAAGCCGGTTCCGGCAGCATCTACAACCTGTTCCGCCAGTGCGCCCTGGCCATCCTCAACACCGGCGCCCATGTCGACAACGCCAAGACCATCCTTGAAGCCTACAAGGACTTTGAAATCCGCATTCACCAGCAAGATCGCGGCGTACGCCTGGAGCTGCTGAACGCTCCGGCCGATGCTTTCGTTGACGGCGAAATGATCGCCAGCACCCGAGAGATGCTCTTCAGCGCCCTGCGCGACATCGTCTACACCGAAAACGAACTCGACAGCCAACGTATCGACCTGAGCAGTTCCCAAGGCATCAGCGACTACGTCTTCCACTTGCTACGCAACGCCCGCACCCTGCGCCCGGGCGTCGAGCCGAAGATCGTGGTGTGCTGGGGCGGCCACTCGATCAATACCGAAGAATACAAATACACCAAGAAAGTCGGTCACGAACTGGGACTGCGCAGCCTCGACATCTGCACCGGCTGCGGCCCCGGCGTGATGAAAGGCCCGATGAAAGGCGCAACCATCGCCCACGCCAAGCAGCGTATTCACGGCGGCCGCTACCTTGGCTTGACCGAGCCGGGCATCATCGCCGCCGAAGCGCCGAACCCGATCGTCAACGAGCTGGTGATCCTGCCTGACATCGAAAAGCGCCTGGAAGCCTTCGTCCGTGTCGGCCACGGCATCATCATCTTCCCGGGCGGCGCCGGCACGGCGGAGGAGTTCCTCTACTTGCTGGGCATCCTCATGCACCCGGACAACGAAGGCCTGCCGTTCCCGGTGGTACTGACGGGGCCGAAACATGCCGCGCCGTATCTGGAGCAGCTCGACGCGTTCGTCACCGCAACCCTCGGCGAAGCAGCGAAGCAGCATTACGAGATCATCATCGACGATCCGGCCGAAGTGGCACGGCAGATGACCCAGGGCCTGAAGGCGGTGAAGCAGTTCCGCCGCGAGCGCAACGACGCGTTCCACTTCAACTGGTTGTTGAAAATCGACGAAGGCTTCCAGCGCCCGTTCGATCCGACCCACGAAAACATGGCCAATCTCAAACTGCACCGCGACCAGCCACCGCACGAACTGGCGGCCAACCTGCGCCGGGCGTTCTCCGGGATCGTCGCCGGCAACGTCAAGGACAAAGGCATCCGCCTGATCGAAGAGCACGGGCCGTACCAGATCCGTGGCGATGCGGCGATCATGCAGCCGCTTGATGCACTGCTCAAAGCCTTCGTCGCCCAACACCGGATGAAACTGCCGGGTGGCGCGGCGTATGTGCCGTGTTATCGCGTGGTTGCATAATTCTTCCGACCACCACATAACAAATGTAGGCCTTCGCCTGCTCGCGATAACGGTACATCAGTCACCTTTCATATTGACTGAACCACCGTTATCGCGAGCAGGCGAAGGCCTACAGGGTTTGCGGTGTGGCGCAAGTTGTATTCACAACCTCGATCCCCTGTGGGAGCGAGCCTGCTCGCGAAGAAGCCCGAAAGAACGCATCAATCTGTCAGGCTATTCACCAACCGCCGAGCCAGCGCTTTAGCCTGCGCAGCGACATCCGTCACCGCCGTACTCTCCCACCACATCCCGCGCAACGGCGGGCCCATGGCAAACAGCTGACTACTCACTCGCCCATCGGCATCGACCACTGCACCGTCGATTGCTGCGATTCCTAAAGCCAACGGCCCCGGCTGCACCAGACCGCGCGCCAGCAACTGCTGTGGCAAAGGTCTGGCGACGCGTCGCCAGTCGTATTCGATACCGCTGGAATTGATCAATGCCGCGCCCTTAACGACCCGGCTGTCGGTTTCGCCACGGGGACGGACGCGAATGTTCACACCGTCATTGCAGCTGGCTTCAAGCCCCTTGAACGACGCCGCATGGATGCGCAAGCGCCCTTCACCGTGCAGGCGCTCGACCAGCGCCGCACTCAACGGCGGCGAACGATGGTGATGGCTCTCCCACCACGGCCGCACATGCCGTACGAATTGTCGACGCTGCACGTCAGTCGCCTGGCTCCATAACCGCGCGATATGCACGCGGACCGTGTCCAGCGGCGCCTGCCAGTCGATCCCTTGGGCGATGGCGTCGCGACAGTGCCGACGCAATTCGTGCAATAACTGGCGTGGCGTGCGGATGTTGTGATTCTCTGCCAGAAAATCCACCCAGGCCGGCGGTTGACGGCGCACATGCGGCAACAAACCGTGGCGCGAGAACACCTCGATCGGACCGCGATGCCCGGCCTGCTCCAGCGACACCACGGCATCGACCATGGTCAGGCCGGAACCGATAATCAGCACGGTGGATTGTGGATCAAGCTCGCGCATCGCAGCGACATCCCAAGGATCGAGCGCGGCGGCGTTGAGACCACTGGATTGCGTTTGCGGCGTACGAGCAGCGGGAAACATGCCGGTGGCAAGCACTGCGCGGTTGCCGCGTAACCGTTGGCCATCGCGCAAAGTCAGCAGCACCGAATCAGCGTCGTCTTGCAAATCGATGGCTTCGGCGCAGACATGCTCGAGCGTCGAACCGTGCTGCGCGCCGACAACCCGAGCCTCAGCGAGACGCTGCTGCACATACACACCGAACAAACCACGGGGCGCAAACAGCTCACTGACCGGGACCTTCTGCTCCCGGGATTGCGGCCAGCCGCCTGCGGCGATGTGTTTGGTCAGCCATTGCGTCAGATCATTGGGGTTATCCGGGTCGACACTCATTCGTGCCGCATTGCCGTTGAGCGTGTGGCCCAGTTCGACGGCACTGTAGGCCTCGCCACGGCCCAGTTCGGCATGCGGCTCGATGACCAGAATGCTGCGTTGTCCTGGTAACCGCAGCAACTGCACCGCCAGCATTGTGCCGCTGAGACCGCCACCGATGATCAGAATGTCCGCGCGCTGCTCCATTCAGCTCACCACATTACGCACAAACCACGCCGCGACATCACCATCGTTGCGATAGGAGTGCGGCTGATCGCTGGCAAACATAAAGAACTCGCCTTTGCCGATGTGTTGCGGCTGATCCCCGAGCATGAGCGTCAGACGCCCTTCAAATACATAGATTTGCTCGCTCCAGCCTGCGGCATCCGGTTGCGAGGGATACACCTCGCCCGGTTGCAGGCACCATTCCCATTGTTCGACCTCGCGAGTGGCGGTGGCTTTGGACAGCAAGACCGCTTTGCTGCCCGGGATCGCTCCCGCCCAGGCGACTTCGTTGATGCGGCTGGGATCGCGGGAATCTGCGGCCTGAATCAGGTCGCTGAACGCCACATCCAGCGCCTCGGCAACGCGGTCGAGGGTGGTCAGGCTGACATTTTTCTCGCCGGCCTCAATCGCCACCAGCATACGCCGACTGACCCCGGACTTTTCCGCCAGCGCGGTCTGGCTCATGTCCGCCGCGTGACGCAGGCGCCGCACGTTCTGGCTGACATGCTGAAGCACGGAAGTTCTTTGGCTGGAATCTTTGGGCACTATATTGCTCACTTGGTGGGATTGGGCAGTATACTGCCCAACGTTGGATGCATTGTGCGTCCTGCCTTTTATAGTGCGCAAGGTCATGACGTCGGCAAACAACTCCCCCACTTCCCTCCGTTTCTCCAGATTCAGCAAAGCCGAGTGCGTGCTGGTGCTGATCACCATGGTCTGGGGCGGCACCTTTTTGCTGGTGCAACACGCCATGACCGTCAGTGGGCCGATGTTTTTTGTCGGCCTGCGCTTTGCCGCTGCGGCGGCGATTGTCGCAATGTTTTCCTGGCGTCACCTGCGCGAGTTGACCTTGTTCGAAGTCAAGGCCGGGTCGTTCATCGGCGTCGCAATCATGCTCGGGTACGGACTGCAGACTGTCGGGCTACAGAGTATTCCGAGCAGTCAGTCGGCTTTTATTACCGCGCTGTACGTGCCGTTCGTGCCGCTGTTGCAGTGGCTGGTGCTGGGCCGCCGCCCCGGATTGATGCCGAGTATCGGCATCATGCTGGCGTTTACCGGACTGATGCTGTTGTCAGGCCCGTCGGGTGCCGCGTTGAATTTCAGCCCCGGTGAGATCGCTACGCTGATCAGCGCCGTCGCCATTGCGGCCGAAATCATCCTTATCAGTACGTTCGCCGGCCAGGTGGATGTGCGGCGAGTGACAGTGGTGCAACTGGCGGTGACAGCGGTGTTGTCGTTCCTGCTGGTAGTGCCGACCGGTGAAGTGATTCCGGATTTTTCCTGGCTGCTGCTTTCGAGCGCTCTGGGGCTGGGCGCGGCGAGTGCGGCGATCCAGGTGGCGATGAACTGGGCGCAGAAGAGCGTTTCGCCGACTCGGGCCACGTTGATCTATGCCGGTGAGCCGGTCTGGGCAGGGATCGTCGGGCGGATCGCCGGGGAGCGACTGCCGGCGATTGCGCTGGTCGGCGCGGGGTTGATTGTTGCGGCGGTGATTGTCAGCGAGTTGAAGGCCAAGGGGAAAGCTGCCGGGGCGGAGACTGAGCTGGAACGGGAGACGCTTGGTTAAGCCCGTGCCTGACATATGGCTATCGCGAGCAGGCTCACTCCTACAGGTGGATGCGTTTCAAATTGTAGGAGTGAGCCTGCTCGCGATGAGGCCATTGCACGCAACATCGATCTACCTGAAACAAGGCCAAACATAAAATCCCCGACTACTTTGTAGGATTCTGAGACATCCTCACGTTTGGTGATCGGGGAGCTGGCACGTATGATGCTTCACAAACTTCCGCAGATTAGAAGCCTATGTCCCTGATAGTTCTACTGCTTCTGCCATTCATTGGCAGCTGTCTGGCAGCGGTGCTGCCACACAACGCGCGTAATGCCGAATCCCTGCTGGCAGGCCTGGTCGCTCTGATCGGCACCGTTCAGGTCGCGCTGCTATATCCGCAGATCGCCCACGGTGGCGTCATTCGCGAAGAGTTCATGTGGTTGCCCAGCCTGGGCCTGAACTTCATCTTGCGCATGGACGGCTTCGCCTGGCTATTCTCGATGCTGGTGCTCGGCATCGGCACACTCGTGTCTTTATATGCCCGTTACTACATGTCGCCGGACGATCCGGTGCCGCGTTTCTTCGCGTTTTTTCTGGCCTTCATGGGCGCCATGCTCGGTCTGGTCATCTCTGGCAACCTGATCCAGATCGTGTTTTTCTGGGAGCTGACCAGCCTGTTCTCATTCCTGCTGATCGGCTACTGGCACCACCGCGCCGACGCCCGGCGTGGCGCCTACATGGCGTTGATGGTCACCGGTGCGGGTGGATTGTGCCTGCTGGCGGGGGTCATGATCCTCGGCCATGTCGTCGGCAGCTATGACCTGGACAAGGTCCTGGCCGCCGGCGAGTTGATTCACGCACATGCCCTCTACCCTATCCTGCTACCCCTGATCCTGATCGGCGCACTGAGCAAAAGCGCGCAATTTCCCTTCCACTTCTGGCTGCCCCACGCAATGGCGGCGCCCACCCCCGTTTCGGCGTATCTGCATTCGGCGACCATGGTCAAGGCGGGGGTCTTTCTGCTGGCACGTCTGTGGCCATCGCTGTCCGGCAGTGAAGAATGGTTCTACATCGTCAGCGGGGCCGGCGCCTGTACGCTGTTGCTTGGCGCGTACTGCGCGATGTTCCAGAACGACCTCAAAGGACTGCTGGCGTACTCGACCATCAGCCACCTCGGCCTGATTACTTTGCTGCTGGGTTTGAACAGTCCGCTGGCCGCCGTCGCGGCGGTGTTTCACATTCTTAACCATGCCACGTTCAAGGCCTCGCTGTTCATGGCCGCCGGCATCATCGACCACGAAAGCGGCACGCGTGACATCCGCAAGCTCAGTGGCCTGGTCAAACTGATTCCATTCACCGCGACCCTGGCCATGGTCGCCAGCGCCTCGATGGCCGGCGTACCGTTGCTCAATGGTTTCCTGTCGAAAGAGATGTTCTTCGCCGAAACGGTGTTTATCAACGCCACGGCCTGGGTCGAAACCAGCCTGCCGATCGTGGCGACCATCGCCGGCATGTTCAGCGTCGCCTATTCCTTGCGCTTCACCGTCGATGTGTTCTTCGGCCCAACCGCTACCGACCTGCCGCACACGCCGCACGAACCGCCGCGCTGGATGCGCGCACCGGTCGAACTGCTGGTGTTCACCTGCCTGTTGGTGGGGATTTTTCCGGCACAGATTGTCGGGCCGTTGCTCGCCGCTGCGGCGCTGCCTGTGGTCGGTAGCGAATTGCCGGAATACAGCCTCGCTATCTGGCACGGTCTGAACGCGCCGATGATCATGAGCCTGATCGCCATGTCTGGCGGCATCGTGCTTTATCTGTTGTTGCGCAACCAGTTCAAACTCGGCCGTTTCAAGTACCCGCCACTGGTGGGCCGCTTCAACGGCAAGCGCCTGTTCGAGCGCAGTCTGGTGATCATGATGCGCCTGGCCCGACGGGGCGAGCGGCGACTCGGCACCCGACGCCTGCAGATGCAGTTGTTCCTGATGGTCTCGGCAGCCGTGCTTGCCGGCCTGATCCCGATGTTGCACAGCAGCCTGAGCTGGGGCGACCGACCGAAGATACCCGGTTCCATCGTCTTCGTGACGCTCTGGCTACTGGCGATCGCCTGCGCCTTGGGCGCCGCTTGGCAGGCCAAGTATCACCGTCTCGCCGCCCTGACCATGGTCAGCGTCTGCGGGCTGATGACCTGCGTAACCTTCGTCTGGTTCTCCGCGCCGGATCTGGCCCTGACGCAACTGGCGGTCGAAGTGGTCACCACCGTGCTGATCCTGCTCGGCCTGCGCTGGCTGCCGCGGCGGATTGAAGAAGTCTCGCCACTGCCGAGCAGCTTGCGCAAGGCACGCATTCGTCGTCTGCGCGACTTGCTGCTGTCGATTGCCGTGGGCGCTGGCATGGCGCTGCTGTCCTATGCCATGCTCACCCGGCAGACGCCCAACGACATTTCCTCGTTCTACCTCAGCCGCGCCTTGCCCGAAGGCGGCGGCAGCAACGTGGTCAACGTGATGCTGGTGGACTTCCGTGGTTTCGACACCCTCGGCGAAATCACCGTGCTGGTTGCCGTGGCGCTGACCGTATTCGCCCTGCTGCGCCGCTTCCGCCCACCGAAAGAAAGCCTGCAGTTGCCGGCCCAGCAACGCCTGCTCGCACCCGATGTGGTCACCGACCTGGTCAACCCACGCTCGGCCAGCGACACGGCGCTGGGTTTCATGATGGTGCCGGCGGTGCTGGTGCGCCTGTTGCTGCCGATTGCGCTGGTGGTGTCGTGCTATCTGTTCATGCGCGGGCACAACCAGCCAGGTGGCGGTTTTGTCGCCGGGCTGGTGATGTCGGTGGCGTTCATCCTGCAATACATGGTCGCCGGCACGCAGTGGGTCGAGGCGCAAATGAGCCTGCGTCCGCTGCGCTGGATGGGCACCGGGCTGCTGTTTGCCACCGCCACCGGGCTGGGGGCAATGCTGGTCGGCTATCCGTTCCTGACCACCCATACCTGGCATTTCGCATTACCGCTGTTGGGTGATATTCACATCGCCAGTGCGCTGTTCTTCGACATCGGTGTGTACGGCGTGGTGGTGGGTTCAACGCTGTTGATCCTTACCGCCCTCGCCCACCAGTCGGTGCGTGGCCATAAAACCGCATCGCTGCCCAAATCCGTCGCCAGCAAAGGAGCCGTCTGATGGAAGAAGTCATCGCAATCGCCATCGGCATTCTGGCTGCGTCCGGCGTCTGGCTGATCCTGCGGCCACGGACCTTCCAGGTGGTCATGGGCCTGTGCCTGCTGTCGTACGCGGTCAATCTGTTCATCTTCAGCATGGGCAGCCTGTTCATCGGAAAAGAACCGGTGATCAAGGAGGGTGTGACCCAGGACCTGCTGCATTACACCGATCCCCTGCCCCAGGCACTGGTTTTGACTGCGATCGTTATCAGCTTCGCCATGACTGCCCTGTTCCTCGTCGTGCTGCTCGCCTCACGCGGGCTGACCGGCACCGACCACGTCGACGGCCGGGAGCCTAAGGAATGATGGCGATGACTCACCTGATCGCTGCGCCGATTCTGCTGCCGTTGCTGACGGCGGCGATCATGCTGATGCTCGGCGAGCGACACCGGCCGCTGAAAGCGAAAATCAACCTGTTCTCCAGCCTCGTCGGCCTGTTCATTTCGGTGATGCTGCTGCAATGGACGCAAACCACTGGCGTGCCCGGGAGCATCGGCGTGTACCTGCCGGGCAACTGGCAAGCGCCCTTCGGCATCGTCCTGGTGGTCGACCGGTTGTCAGCACTGATGCTGGTGCTGACCGGTATTATCGGTGTCAGCGCCCTGCTGTTTGCCATGGCGCGCTGGGACGGCGCGGGTTCGAGCTTCCACGCCCTGTTCCAGATTCAGCTGATGGGTCTGTATGGCGCGTTTCTGACGGCGGATCTGTTCAACCTGTTCGTGTTCTTCGAGGTACTGCTCGCGGCATCCTACGGTCTGTTGCTGCATGGTTCGGGCCGGGCACGGGTGTCGTCGGGGCTGCATTACATCTCGATCAACCTGCTGGCGTCGTCGCTGTTTCTGATCGGTGCGGCGCTCATCTATGGCGTCACCGGCACCCTGAACATGGCGGATCTGGCGCTGAAGATTCCTCTGGTGCCGGAAGCCGATCGGGGCTTGCTGCACGCGGGTGCAGGGATTCTGGCCGTCGCGTTCCTGGCCAAGGCCGGTATGTGGCCACTCAACTTCTGGCTGGTCCCGGCCTATTCGTCCGCCAGCGCCCCGGTCGCGGCGATGTTCGCAATCATGACCAAGGTCGGCGTCTACACCCTGCTGCGCCTGTGGACGCTGCTGTTCTCGGGACAGGCCGGCGCCTCGGCATTCTTCGGTGGCGACTGGTTGATCTATGGCGGCATGGCGACCATGGCTTGCGCAGCGCTGGCAATTCTCGCCGCACAACGGCTGGAGCGCATGGCCAGCCTGAGCATTCTGGTATCGGCAGGTATTCTGTTGTCAGCCGTCGGTTTCGCCCAACCGAACCTGATCGGCGCCGCGCTGTTCTATCTGGTCAGCTCGACCCTGGCGTTGAGCGCGCTGTTCCTGCTGGCCGAATTGATCGAACGCTCGCGTTCGGCCAACGAAATCCCGCTGGAAGACGAAAGCGAGCTGCTACCGCGCCCGCAGGAGTCGCTGCAACCGCCCAAGGGCATCAACCTCGACGACGAGCAGAAAGCCGTGGTCGGCCAGGTGATCCCATGGACCATGGCGTTTCTCGGCCTCAGCTTCATTGCTTGCGCGCTGTTGATCATCGGCATGCCACCCTTGTCGGGTTTCATTGGCAAGCTCAGCCTGATCGGTGCCCTGCTCAACCCGCAGGGACTGGGCATCGACGCACCGATCTCCAGCGCGGCATGGGCGCTGTTGGCACTGTTGATCCTGTCGGGTCTGGCCTCCTTGATGGCCTTCTCGCGCCTGGGCATCCAGCGTTTCTGGACACCGGAGGAGCGCCCGTCGCCGCTGCTGCGCAAATTCGAATGCGCGCCGATCTTCCTGCTGCTGGGGCTGAGCATTGCGCTGACCTTCAAGGCTGAGCCGCTGCTGCGCTATACCCAGGCCACCGCTGATGCCCTGAACAATCCACAGCAATACGTCATGGCAGTCCTCGGCACCCGCGCCGTACCCGGCCCGGATGCCGCAGACGCCACGCTGGAGGTGCAACCATGAGGCGTCTGTTTCCCGCGCCCTGGCTGTCGCTGGCGCTTTGGGTTCTGTGGCTGACATTGAACCTGTCGGTCAGTCCGGGCAATTTGCTGCTCGGCGCCGCGCTGGGTTTCGCGGCCCCGTTGATGATGCGCAAATTGCGCCCGAAACGCGCACGCATCCGTCGGCCGGGGACGGTTCTACGTTTGTTCTGTCTGGTTGGTCGTGATGTGGTGATGTCCAACCTGATCGTTGCCTGGGGCGTACTCAATGCCGGTCGCCAACCGCTGCGCCCGGGCTTTGTCAAAGTCCCGCTGGACCTGCGCGATGCCCACGGTCTGGCGACGCTGGCGATGATCTGCACGGTGGTGCCCGGTACGGTCTGGTCAGAGCTGGCACTGGATCGCAGCATCCTGTTGCTGCACGTCTGGGATCTCGATGACGAGGCGCAATTCATCGAACACTTCAAGACCACCTACGAGCGGCCGCTGATGGAGATTTTCGAATGAGCCCATTACTGTCGAACGCAATCCTGCTGACACTGTTCCTGTTTTCGCTGGCGATGGTGCTGACCCTGATCCGCCTGTTCAAAGGCCCTTCCGCCCAGGATCGGGTACTGGCCCTGGATTACCTGTATATCGTCGCCATGTTGATGATGCTGACCCTGGGCATTCGCTACTCCAGCGACACCTATTTCGAAGCAGCGCTGCTGATCGCGCTGTTCGGCTTCGTCGGCTCGTTTGCCCTGGCAAAATTCCTGTTGCGTGGCGAGGTGATCGAATGAGTGCGCCATTGTCTTTGTGGGTCGAGATCCCCGTGGCGATCCTGCTGGTGCTCAGCGGCGTTTTCGCGCTGATCGGCGCCACCGGGCTGTTGCGGATGAAAGACTTCTTCCAGCGCATGCACCCACCCGCCCTGGCTTCGACGCTGGGTGCCTGGTGCGTGGCGCTGGCCTCCATTATCTGCTTTTCCGCGCTGAAGTCCGGGCCAGTGCTACATGCCTGGCTGATTCCGATTCTGCTGGCAATCACCGTACCGGTAACCACACTGCTGCTGGCGCGAGCGGCGCTGTTTCGCAAGCGTATGGCGGGGGATGATGTGCCGGCGGAGGTCAGTAGCCGGCGTACCGAAAGTGGTAGCTAAGTCAGATTTTTGTGGTGTCGGTGCAGGCCTCTTCGCGGGCAAGCCCGCTCCCACAGTGATTGTGGGTTTACACAAATTCCGGGGGCAACCCAAGTCCCTGTGGGAGCGGGCTTGCCCGCGAAGAGGCCAGTTCAGCAACCACAAAAATCCGATCTGATCTCAAACCCAGGCAACCGCCAACAACCCCGCCCCCAGTGCCGCACACAGCGGCGAGTACACCCAGGTATCCAGCCGGGCGAACCGTGAATCCTTCACTTCCTTGAAAAAACCCACCAGATTGGAATCGCCAATCGCCCGGGCAAACATCAACAGCGCGATCGCGCTGATAAGCCATTGCAGCGCCTTGTGGCTGACCGCCGGTATTCCCCAGCCAACCCGCATACATACCAATACAGCAATCACCAGCAATGCAGCCGCGACTATCAGCGTGAGCCAGCCAGATGGATTGAAGGCCGGTCGCACGGTTTCCACAAAGCCCCTCACCGGCACTTGTGGCACCACCGCCGCTGCCGCCCATTGCCCACCCAGCGCCCAATACACATGCATCAGACTGATCGCCGCGAAAATACTCACCAGCCATTGAGCCAACACAAAGGTCATGGTTGAAATCCTTGAAAGGGATTTGAACAAACCATCGTAGTCGGATTTTTTGCGCCTGCACGACCGGTCGGCGGTACGCTGCCTTGCACCTCCTATCGCCGGGCGGCTGCACGACCGACGCTGATCATGCAGCCGGAACCACTGTCAGTTCAGACCAGCCGCCACCTTGTCAGCCACATCCTTGGGCAACCATGCCTGCCACACCTGCGGATGTTCCTTCATGAACGCCAGTGCGGCATCCCGAGGCGCGGTGTGCTTCTCACTCATCTGCGCCAGCGCCTTGTTCAGCGGCTCGATCGGGAAATCGACCTTGCTGAAGAATTCGGCTATTTGCGGGTATTGCTTCTGAAAAGGTGTTGAAACACCGATCGACAGCTTCGACGCCAGCGACCGCGTCGGTTTCGGATCGCGATTGTCGGCATCCGTCAGGGTCTTCCAAGCCTCGGCATCAAACGGCGGCTCTTGAAGTTGCACCAGTTTGAACTTCCCCAGCAACGGCGTCGGCGACCAGTAATAGAACAACACCGGTTTACCCCGACGAATCGATGAACTGATCTCGGCATCGAGCGCGGCACCCGAGCCGCTGCGAAAGTTGGTGAAATCGTTCTGCAAGCCATAAGCCGTCAACTTCTGCTTGTTGACCACCTCCGAGGTCCAGCCGATCGGGCTGTTGAGAAAGCGCCCCTTGCCTGGATTCTCCGGGTCCCTGAACACGTCCTTGTATTGTTTCAGATCACTGACACTGCGCAGCTCCGGCGCCAGCGGCTTGATGCCCTTGGCCGGGTCGCCCTTGATTACGTACTCCGGCACCCACCAGCCCTCGGTGGCGCCCTTCACGATATCGCCCAGGCTGACAACCTTGCCCTCGGCCTCGGCCTTGATCCACACCGGGCTGCGTCCGGCCCACTCTTCGCCGATGACCTGAATGTCATTGTTGGCCAGCGCGGTTTCCAGGGTGATGGTGGTGCCCGGCAAAGTGTCGGTGGGCAACCCGTAGCCCTTTTCGACGATGATGCGCAGTACATCGGTGATCAGGCTGCCGCTTTCCCAATTCAGATCGGCAAAATGGATCGGTGCCTGAGCGGCCATCAGCGTTGGCGTTGAAGCCAGCAATGTCCATGCAGCCACACTGGCGGCCAATAACCGTCGAATTCCGTTCATGCATTGCACCTCGTGCTGTCCACAGCAATGACAGGATGGCCTGCCAGACCGCAAGCCTCTGAGTACTCAGTCAACTCACTGTAGCCGAGGTTCCTGCATTTTCAGGGACATGCACTGCGTGACGCTACGATTCAGAATTTTCCTGCAGGATTTGCAGCTCGCGTCTGACCATGCTCGCGTACTCCGCCGGGCGCAATGTATAGATCTGCGCAGCCACCCAGTTCAGCCACGCCCCTTGCAGCTCAGCCTTGGCCGCCAGCAAACGCCGGGCTTCCTGGCGTGCCGTGTCGAGATTGTGCGAATGAAACTGCGCCCTGTTCACTCGCTGGCCTTGAACGTAATCAGCTCGCCCTTGCGCCACTTGGCTGCTTTGGCGGTGACAGCCTTCAAGGTTTTGGTCAGGCCTTCCTGCAATTGCTCATTTGCGGCGAATACGGTCACCACACTGTGGCCTTCCTTGAACAGGATCGCTTGGCCTTCGGCGGTCGTGACGAAGGCGTAGTCGCCCAGGCCGTAAACCGTCAGTTTGATATCGCGGAAACGAATGTCCAGCTTGCCGCCTTCACGACTGGGCAGGACCGAGGCGCTGAAATGATCGCCGACTTTAAGCTTGAGTCCCGGTTTGTCATCGACCACCAGGGCACTCTCGGTATCGATTTCGGCGACGTAAATGCCTTCGGCGTTTTGCTCGGTGATGTAAACAAAACGTGATTGAAACTGCTTGACCAGCTTTGCGCGTAAATCACCCAGCACGAACAAAGCATGCATATCGAGGTTACTGACTGCCAAAGAAACATCCCCACATCTGAAAAAGCGCGTACGGAAAACGCGCACGGCAAAGAAACGGCCAGGCCGATGGAACTGCCAGATAACTCAAAAATACCCGAAGTGAACAGAGCGCTCATTGATCGCGAGGTTCGTAGACTACTGGATTGTCAGTCATGAAACCCGCCCTGTAGTTCGACAAACCTTGAAGGAAAAAGCCTCAAGAGCGACCAGAGCAAAGCTGACTACAAACTTTAGGGAAATTTCTCACGAAAAAAAGCACTCTTCCGACATATCCCTCGCGAAAAATTGCTTTAGATAAGCCCGGTCGTCAACAAGTATTGGCGATTTTAGAGCAGCGTTCCTCATTACGACTACCCGAACCGACCGGTAAATGCCGGCCGACTGACGAAAAGGACTTCATATGTGCACACTGACTCACTTTGCCATGTTGCCCGACGAACGTGTCACTGCCTCGATGATCATGCAGGCGGCCGACATGGACAACCCGCCAACATCGACCTGGAGCCACCGAACGCCGCGCTTTCGGGTCGTACCCGCCGGCAACGCTTTTTTTCACATCAAGGAAACGTCTACCGGGCTTGTAAGAGGTTTCCGCGAAAACCACAACGAGGCCTGTGCCCTCGCGCGCTGGCTTGAATCAAAAATCGAACTCCATGGCGATGCTTGCCTCAGATAAAGAAGTATCGACAAGCCGTACCGGCGCCCACCGAGGAGTACATGATGGAACTGCCTACAGAACTGAATCTGACCACCCTTTTCGAACAGCTGGGCCTGCCTTCGGATGAGGCGTCCATTAATGATTTTGTCGAAGCACATCCGCTGGACCCGGATACTAAACTCATCGATGCGGACTTCTGGACACCACAACAGGCACAGTTACTAAAGGAATGGTTACGCGCCGACGGCGAGGAAGCGCCCATTGTCGATGAACTGAACGTACGCCTGCACCGCGGCAAATAGTACGCTCAGTGCAAGCGGTCGCCCGACTCGATGTTCAGTTGCTCGAGCCAGGCGGCCCTGCATTCCTCTGCTTCACCCCGGCTGGCGAACGCGGTCCCGCGACGCTCGCCGTTGAGCAACACCACCCAGCAGACGCTTTGCCCCCTCGCACGCAAGCCAGCGGGCACGCCGCTGCCAATCATCACTGCAACATCCACCCTGCACTGCACGCCGGCCTCCGAGAAATAATTAGCGACCTAACCAAGCGGGAAGATTAATGGTTTCCCCCGGACGGAAACAGCAACCGCCGTGCACAGCTTCATTGCGTCAACCGTAACAATCACTTAGCGCGGGTTCTCTGGCCTGTAGCCCAGACGCAAACCACCCCAATGCCTGCCCTTGATCATGATCGGTACCGACAGATCGTGCATCAGCTCGCCGGTATCGCGGGTGTACGTCTGCAACAGCACCGGTTGCTGGTGACTGCCGCAGCGGATCCCGGTGCGATCGGCAAATTTGCGCTTGGTGCGATTGTTTACCGTGTCGACGGACGCATCCCCGGTCAATGGCTGGCTGAAAACCTGGTTATGCGTAGGCACATACCCTTGCTGCGTACAGGCAATCGCAAACACCAGCCCTTCATGGCGCCGCAGCAATGGCTCCTGAATCGCAGGCAAGACCTGATCGGTGTAACGGTCGAAGCGGGTCTGGAACTTGGCCGGCTCCGTACCGGGAATCAGCTGGTAGTTGCGATCAAAAAGATCGTCCAGGCTGATTCGGCCCTGCTCGACATCCGCTTCGAACCGCGCCGCAATCTGACTCGCACCTTCGCGGGCCAGGTCGTAGACGCGCTGGTGATAGTCGTCCAGCCCCACTTCGGCGAGGCGCTCGCTGATGGTTTCGGCCTGGCCTTCCATTTGCACCGCCGCCTCGGCCAGGCGTCGGGTCTGTTGATCGCTGATCGCCAGATCACTGCGCATCTGCTCGACGGCCTTGAATAAACTGTCGAGCTGCTCGCGATTGGTTTGTGCGCCACGGGCGATCTCGCCGACTTGCCCTTCCACCCCGGCCGCCAGGCGAGCGATATTCTCCAAGTGCTGGCCGGTGCGCTCGACCTGTTCGACGCCGGTGTGCAAATCGCTCGACAACTGGCGAATCTGCTCGACCACCTGCGCAGTGCGCTGCTGGATGTCAGCGACCATTTCACCCACCTCACCCGTCGCCGACGCCGTGCGCGCCGCCAACCCGCGCACTTCATCCGCCACCACCGCAAAACCACGACCATGCTCGCCGGCCCGCGCCGCTTCTATCGCCGCGTTCAAGGCCAGCAGATTGGTCTGGCTGGCAATCGATTGAATCACCAGGGTCACTCGCTGGATATCGTCACTGCGCACGCTCAAGGCCTCGATCAGTTCGCGACTGGCATTGGCACGCTGGCTGAGCTGATGCATGCGCGAGATCGAATCAATCAGCTCGTTGCGCCCCGCCGCGCTGCTGTGATGCGCCTCGCTGGCCGCCTCCAGGGCTTCGCGGCTGAGCTGCGACGTCGCGTGCTCGGTGGCAATCATCACCTCGGCGTTACTGACGATCCGTGCTGCCGCATCGAGTTGCGATTGCAGCTTGCTCGCCAGCGCCTTGACCGAAAATGCGACACCGGCCGCCGACAGCGCGTTATGGCTGGTGGTGCAGGAAAGGTCTCGGGTCAGTTCGGCGATGGCACTGCCGGTATCGACAGGCGCGGCTTCGGGGGTGGCGCGGGAACGCAAGCGCGGCAGCCAGACAATCAGCATCGCCAGCGGCATGCCGACGTACAACGACCATTCAGCCAGCGTCGTGGCGGCCAGCAACAGCATCAGGGCGATGCTTTGCAAGGTCGGAGCGATCCAGCGGTTTTTCGGCAAAAGCACTGGTGCAGGCAGAGCCGCAACCAGAGATCCGTCTCTCGTCATCTTCATCACCCCACGCTTGTTCTCATTGTTGTGACTGCATTAAACGCCACTACAACGCCATTATCCATGGTCCGTTAGTCGTGGGGCTGTGGCAGGTCAATGGAACGACGCAGGATTGCTGCAGACGAGCAAAAGCAAAGATCGCAGCCGCCGGCAACCCATGTGGGGCTGCCGACGGCTGCGATCTTTTCGGGGTAGTCCCTATTCAGGGCCTACCGCACAGAATCAGGCCTGACGCTGGTGCTTGTCGATCTGCTCGTGACGCTCTTGAGCTTCGATGCAGTATTTGGTGGTCGGGCTGATCAGCAGGCGCTTCAGGCCGATGGCCTCGCCGCTGTCGTCGCACCAGCCAAAGCTGTCGTCCTTGATGCGCTCAAGGGCTTGTTCCAGTTGCGGCAGCATGCGCTGGTCGCGATCGATCGCGTTAACCAGCCAGGTGCGCTCTTCTTCAACCGAAGCCGCGTCCGCCGGGTCAGCCGGGGTGTCCAGGCTTTCGATGGCGATACGATTTTGCTCAATGCGCTCGTGGGTTTCGACTTTCATGTTCTGCAACAGCTCAGTGAAGAAAGCGTGTTGCTCTGCATTCATGTAGTCATCTGCCGGCATAGCCAGCAACTTGTCCTTTGTCATTGATATCTCTATAAAAAAACGTGCATTAAGGCGAATTAGGGAGCGTTTCGGCGATCCGTGTCCGGTCGACGAAAAGGCATCGTTTATTGCAAACGCCACCCGGCACTCAATTTACGAAGGGGCGGCAGTCTAAGGCCCGATTGAGGCCTCAGCAACTCTAAATACGGGAATTTGTCCGACACAGCCCGGAAACTGCTCTGACACTAGCGTCGCAGCGGTCATCGGAGTGCGTTTATAGCAAGAAATTCAGTCCAGCGGCGTTATATAGAAGACAAACGGCTAACTGCGCCGCGCCTGAGCGCGAAATTTTCCGCGGTCGGTGCATCGTTTCAGCACAGCAGACCCCGCACAGCCCCACTACTATCAGGCCCAACGTGCGATCAATCTGCCTGAAGGATGCCTTATGCCCCGCCCCGATCTGTCGGCCACCGACGAGGTTTCGCTCGCCAGCCCCCCGATCAATGCCGAGCGCTTGCTGCAACGGATCAGCGACGAATATGAAGCCCTCCCGCGTCAACTCAAACGCGTCGCCAGCTATATGAGCCAGCAGAGCGACCGGATCATGGTCGACCGCATCAGCGACATCGCGCGCGAGTGCGAAGTCCATCCGTCCGCCATCGTGCGATTCTCGCAACGCTTCGGTTTCAGCGGCTTCAGCGAAATGCAGTCGCTGTTTCGCAGTGCCTACACCAACAAAGCCTCGCCGGTGCAAAACTACCAGCAGCGCATTCGCAGCATGATCGCCAACCAGACACAAAAGGCCAGCGACGGCGACCTCGCCCGCGAGTGCATTGATGCCACTCGCTCAGGCATCGAGCGCCTGGGCCGCGAACTCGACGACAGCGCCTTCGAAAAAGCCGTCAACCTCATCACCCACGCCGAGAACATTTATGTGATTGGCGTGCGTCGCTCCTTCGCCGTGGCCGACTACCTCGTTTACAACCTGCAACACACCGAGAAACGCATCCACCTGGTTTCGGGCCTCGGCGGCAGCTATCGGGAGCAAATGCGCAGCGTACGCGCCAATGACCTGGTCATCGCCATCAGCTTCGTACCTTATGCCAAGGAAACCCGGCACTGCCTGCGCTTCGCCCGTCAGCAACAGGCCAACACGCTGATACTCACCGACAGCGCGCTCTCGCCGCTGGCAAAACTGGCCGACAGCGTGCTGCTGGTCAACGAAGGCAGCGCCCTCGCCTTTCGTTCACTGAGCGCGACGCTGTGCCTGTGTCAGGCATTGTTTGTCGCGGTGGCGTATCGGTTGGGACTGAATGTCGATGAGACTCACGAACAGGCTGGATTCGATGACTGACAATTGCCGCCGGCTCGGCTAGGTTATGTGTTCCACCGATTCGACTTGAAGGAACGCGTCATGAAACTGATCGGCATGCTCGACTCCCCTTACGTGCGCCGCGTGGCGATCTCAGCCAAATGCCTGGGCATCGACCTACAACACGAGTCGGTCTCGGTGTTCCGGCATTTTGAGCAATTCCAGCAGATCAACCCGGTGGTCAAAGCGCCAACGCTGGTCCTCGACGACGGCCTCGTGTTGATGGATTCCACCCTCATCCTCGACTACCTCGAAAGCGCTTGCGGCAAGAGCCTGTTGCCGACTGAATTGACCCGGCGCGCGCAAGCCTTGCGCCTGATCGGCCTGAGCCTCGCCGCGTGCGAAAAATCCGTGCAGCTCTACTACGAACGCAACCTGCGTCCGGCCGATATTCAGTATCAACCCTGGGTTGAACGGGTTGAAGGCCAACTCGCCGCCGCATTTACTGCACTGGAAAAAGAACTTGAGCACAGTGCCTTGCCCGAGGATGACTCGCTCGCCCAGGACGGCATCAGCCTGGCGGTCGCGTGGAGCTTCACCGCACTGGTCGTGCCAGATCAGATCGATGCCACGCGCTATCCGCGTATCGCCCATTACACCGCTTACGCTGAAGGCACCGGCGCGTTCATCAGCACGCCGATGAACTGAGCATGAGCGCCACCGACACCGCCGCCCCGGCGTTAAAAGAGATTTTCAACGCCGAACGTCTGCAGCACATCGCTACCGAGACGGCCGCCGTCTACCCGGCGTTTAAAACCGAGGCGTTCCTCAAGCATGCCAGTCACGGCCTGGCCGAGCTATCGGTAATGCAACGCATGGCCCGCGTCGCCGAAAGCCTGCACGCCGTGCTGCCGCTGAATTACGAAGACTCCCTCGATGTACTACGCGCACTCGCGCCACGGCTGAACAGCGGATTCGTCAGCATGTGCCTGCCGCACTACGTCGCCAGCTACGGCGGGCATGCGTTCGAAACGTCCATGCAAGCCCTGAAGTACTTCACCACCTTCGGCTCCTCTGAATTCGCCATCCGCCACTTTCTGCGCACGGACCTTGAACGCTCGCTGGAATTGATGCACGACTGGACCCGAGACGAAAACCACCACGTCCGCCGCCTCGCCAGCGAAGGCAGCCGCCCTCGCCTGCCCTGGTCGTTTCGCCTGGAGGCGGTGCAGGCGAATCCGCAATTGGCCGCCGGGATACTGGATCGACTGAAAGCGGATGAGAGTTTGTATGTGCGCAAGTCCGTGGCGAATCACTTGAATGACATAACCAAGGTGCATCCGGAGTGGGTGCTGAATGCGGTTGAAGGGTGGCCGCTGGAGAACAGGCACACGGCCTGGATCGCCAGGCATGCGTTGCGCAGTTTGATCAAGCAGGGCGACCTGCGGGCGCTGACGATCATTGGCGCGGGGGCGAAGGCCGAAGTTCAGTTGCTGGATTTTACGGTCACGCCGACGGCAGTTCGGTTGGGCGAGACAATTACTTTATCGCTCAGGGTCAAGTCGATGGTGGCGCATGAGCAGAAGTTGGTGATTGATTATGCGATTGACTATGTAAAGGCGAATGGCAGTGTTTCGAGGAAGGTGTTCAAGTTGAAGACGTTGGCGTTGCTGGGGTTTGGCGAGGAACGCGTGAAGCGCAGTCAGCAGATCAAGGACTTTACGACGCGCAAGCATTTTGCCGGGCGACATGCTGTGCAGGTGATGGTGAATGGCGAGGTATTGGCTAACGCCGCATTCAGCGTTCTGACCTGAGGCCTATCAGGAGGAGTGAAGGTTGCCCCCACTCCCCCTCGTCGTCACGCCACTGCCGCAGTGCGTGTTCTGGAGCGCCAGGCAAAAGCCAATACCATCAGCAGGCCCAGAGCCGCCATCGCCGCGCCGGCCAGGGAAATTGACGGATAACCCAACCCGGCGTTGATCACCGCTCCGCCCAGCGCCGCACCGATCGCGTTGCCAAAGTTGAAGGCACCGATATTCACCGCAGAGGCGAGATTGGGCGCGTCCTTGGCAGCGTCCATCACTCGCATCTGCAGCGGCGGCACCAGGGCGAAGCTGGCGATACCCCAGATCAGGATGGCAACAGCGGCTGGCAGCGGCCAGCGCATCAGGAGCGTAAACGCCAGCAAGACCACAATCAGCGCACTCAGCGAGACGATCAGGGTGCGATCGATCGAGCGGTCGGCAGCCTTGCCGCCCCACATGTTGCCCAGCGTCAACCCCACACCGAACAGCACCAGCATGGCGGTGATGTAAGCAGTGGAAGCGTGGGTCTCGCTGCTGAGAATCGGTGCGATGTAAGTGAAGACGGTAAACATGGCACTTGATCCGACGACGGTCAGGGCCAGCGCTGCCAGCACCGGCCCTCGGCCCAGTACGCGAATTTCCGCCAGCGCACCCACACTTTGTGGTGCCTTCAAGTTGGGCAGGGCGAACCACAAGGCAGCCATGGTCAACACGCCGAGGCCGGTAATCCCCCAAAATGCCGTGCGCCAACCGAACAGCTCGCCAAACCAGGCGGCCAGCGGTACACCGCCAATGGTCGCCAGGGTCAGGCCCATGAACATCGCCGCGACGGCGCCGGCACGTTTCTCTGGCGCGACCACACTGGCGGCGACAATGGAGCCAACGCCAAAGAACGCACCGTGGTTCAGTGAAGTCACCACCCTGGCGATCATGAGGCTGTAGTAATCGGTCGCCAGGGCTGACATCAGATTGCCCAGGGTGAAAATCGCCATGAGTCCGATCAGCAGGTAGCGCCGGGGAATCCTGCCGGTGGTCAGCGTCATCAGCGGCGCGCCGAGCAGTACGCCCAAGGCGTAAGCACTGACCAAAAGACCCGCAGCAGGAATGGAAACGCCGAGATCGGCCGCGATGCCGGGCAACATGCCCATGGGCGCGAACTCGGTCACGCCGATGCCAAAGGCACCGATGGCGAGTGCAACAAGGGGTGGATTGATATGCATGGAAATCTCCTCATCTATGCCGCCAATGCTACGATCCATCGTTTTCAGGCGGTAGATAGCGATTTTGGCAATCACCTTTGCGCAAGAGGCACAAATGGACTTCAACGGCAGGTCAGGTGAAATGAGCGTATTCGTAACCGTGGCCCGGGAAGGCAGCCTGTCGGCTGCTGCGCGTGCATTGGGGCTGACACCCTCTGCGGTCAGCCGGATCATTGCCCGCGCCGAACAACGTCTCGGCACGCGCTTGTTGTTGCGCACCACCCGCGCGCTCACGTTCACCGCCGAGGGCGAGGCGTTCCTGCGTGGCGCGCGGCGCATTCTGGCCGACATGGACGAGGTCGAAGAAGCCATCGCCGATCAGGGCGTGCCCAAGGGCCGGTTGCGGGTCAGCGCCGCACTTGGCCATGGCAGGCTGGCGATCGTTCCGCTGGTCGCCGACTTCAGCGCGCGCTACCCGAACATCGTCGTTGACCTCAGCCTCGGTGACGAAGTGGTCGACATTCTCGCAGGCCAGGCGGACGTGGCGGTGCGCTTTGGCCACCTGCCTGACAGCCCCCTAACCGCACGCCGGATCGGCCACACCGGCCAGGTCGTGGTGGCGTCGCCCGACTATCTGCGGCGGCACGGCACCCCAAACGAACCGGAGGACCTGCTCCAGCACAACTGCCTGCGCTTCAATTTCCGGCGTGCCGAACCCGACTGGCCGTTTGTCCGCGACGGAAAAGAATTCTCGCTGAAGGTCAATGGCAACATCGAATGCTCCAGTGGTGAAGCACTGGCCCAATTTGCCAGAGTTGGTGCCGGCATTGCGCGCATTGGCGAGTTCAGCGTGAGAGAGGATTTGCAGCGCGGCGACTTGATACCGCTGCTCGAAGACTGCAACCCCGGCGACCAGGAGCCGATTCACGCGGTGTTCGTGGGTGGCTTGGCAATGCCGGCGCGGGTGCGGTTGTTCGTGGATTTCTTGCTGGAACATCACCGAATGTAAGCGGTGACGGCCACGAGCCGACGTCACGGGTAGGCGCTTATAGCGATCATCATTCAAGCGTCGTCGCACCGTTTCAATGTCTTCGCCATGACGATCGTACGCTCCGATTGATGGAATTCGTCGCGGATCTTTTTAAAGCCAAGCGAAGCGTAGAAGCCTTCTGCCGTGATTGATGAGGGAACGTAAAGAACCTCTAGACCCGTGCCCCGGGCGATTGATTGAATCCTCTCCATCAGGTGCCTTCCAATCCCCCTTCCTTGATGAATCGGGTCGACAAACACGCTGCGAACAACGTTGTTATCGAGACTGGCCGTGGCGACGATACAACTGTCGGTAACAGCCACGAGCACGTGACGCCCAGCCATTCGGTGGAGGACCGCTGCTGGCGAAAAATCTTGAACCAGTTGATCGATGATGTCGGATGAATAGTCCTGGGCATTTGATTCACGCAGCGCGTCAACGATCGTTCTACTGATAGCCGGCGCATCCGCATTCGTCGCGTTTCGAATCTGAACTTCCATCACGTAGCTCCCTGCTTGCGCGCCGCCCATTCAGGGCACATGACTTATCGCTACCAATTCCCCATACGTATAGCGCTTGCGTCAGTGCGCGACTACCCATAAACCCGTGTTGAATCGACGTATTCCAGTCGATGAAACCAGCTAATCGCCAGCAGAGGGGACGATCATGAACACCACAGCAATTCCCGAGGGTTTCGCTCCGTTTACCCGCTCCAGTCCGTTGCTTGATTTGCTTGGCCCGATTTACGCGAAGGGCCATGGGTTGCAATTGGAGCTGGGATTGCTGACCGACTCACGACATGCCAATGGCCGGGGCACCTTGCATGGCGGTGTACTGGCGACGTTAGCGGATGTCGGCATGGGCTACGCCATGGCCTTTTCCAGCGACCCTCCGCAGCCATTGATCACGGCGAGCATGACGCTTGATTATCTTGGCGCAGTACAAATCGATGAGTGGCTGGTGGTGCGTCTTGAGTTTTCCAGGAAAGGACGTCAACTGGCGTTTGCCGCCGTCAGTTTGCATGTCGGTGAGCGAACAGTTGCGCGCGCCAGTGCGGTGTTTGCTGTGCCCGTGAGTTGAAAGGCTGGTCACTCAGGTATTTGTGATGATGAACGCCATGATGATGCTTATTCGCGGATTTGCCTGCGGCTCACCAACTCCCGTATGGGATGCCAAATTTCTCGATATACCGCTTGGATTTTTCACTGATCGGATATGCATATCGCCCTTGAGTTTCCCCCTGACTTGGCCCCAACGGTTCGATTTCGGCCTGAGCTCTGGCGACTTTCACCGGATGATGACAGGCGTCCCTTACCCAGACCTGAACGACACCACCAGGAGCCAGGCCCAAGTAAACCGAAGATATATAGGTAGCTCTTTTCTCCGGAGTTTTCGAGCAGCGTTGGCTGACTGAGGTCACCATTAATTGTCGGGCCTCTTCGGGTATATCGATCCAAACACTATAGGTCTGGGGCTCTACGATGGATTGCCACCGAACGAAGATTCGTTTAGGAAGATCAGCGCCTACCACCGCTTTCGCGGAGCTGCCCAAGCCGTGCCAGCCTCGCGCAGATTCTGTTCCGTCCTCTGGTTGCCCGCCTGAGGCGGATCCTTCGCCGGTGTGCAGGAGCGTCTTTCCTTTGATGTCTTCGACAGAGGTGTCCTCAACCCAGACTTTCATGTAGCGAGGCTCGGTAAAGCCAAGTTCCCACCATGGCGATTTGGGATCGTTTTTTGCCGAAAGCGGGTCGGCATGACAACCAGCCACAAACAATGTGCAAAGTAAGGTTGCGAATAATTTCATTACCAAAGCGTCCAGTCAGGTACGTGCGGGTGTTTTACTCGTATTGCATCTGCCGTAGGAGCGTTGATATATACCGCGCGCAATCCGCCGCCATCTCTTCGTCCAAGTGGGTGGTTCCAGTTGGCGGAAGTATGAATGTACTTGAGTTTGAGCATTTGCTCCTCTTGCAGCGTGGTGCTGTAGTCGCCAGAGACAAATCGATCGCACAAGGGTTTAAGCTCCGCCGGAATGGCAACCGCAGGAGTCTCGGGAATGTCATTGAAACGCACTCCCTTGGTCTTTGCCTGTTGATGCATCACGCGCAGGCAAACTCTTGCCAGCATTCCGCTCACCGGTCGTTTTAGCTGCACGGCGGCATAGACCCGCTTTACGCGTGGGCCTAATCGATCCTGTGGATTGATCGGCATAATGAGTGCGGGTGGTGTCACGATCTCCAACATTTCAGAGGGCCAGCCGTTGCTTAGCCACTGACTTCTCACCTTCATCGCATCCTGGTAGATCGATGTTGTGACGACGTCAGTATTCATGGGCACCTCCAGAGTTTGCATCGGACTGATGAGTACGCACTCTTCAGCGTCATCCAAGTAACCGCCTCCTATGTCGGAATGCACTCCGGGCAGGACAATTTCTGGATGATCCATCCCCACGCGATTGAGAGCGAAGTTAGCTCTGCATTCGTCACGCGCAACCAGATGGACAACGTTAGTAAAAAAACGTCGGTCCAGGTAAAGCCTGATACCTGTTGCGACAGGGCTTTTGATGTTGCCCAAATTGGACCATCCAGCAATTGACGGAACCGTGTCGAACAGGCCGATGAAGCCCATATTGATGTCGCGTTGGTATTGATCAATGAAGGACGAACTGAAGAGATCAGAATTGCTGCGCAAGATTTCGCCCAGAGGGCCTTGTTTGCCACGCACGATTTCATTGGCAAAGTGCCTGGCGGCTGCCGCGCCACGGCTGAAACCGAAGGTGTCGAAGGTCAACGAGATAATTTCACTATCCGGATTTTCGTTTAACACTTCATTGATACGTTGTTCGATGAATACAAACGAAGATTGAACGCGCCCGGCGACGCCTGTCTCGCCACGCCCGGCGCCAGCTCCCAAGGTACTGTCTTTTTCGCCTGATCGGGTGCCGATACCTTCGACGTACACCATACGAAATGCCTGCTTTCGCAGCCCCTCGCCTTCGGCAACTTCAGGAGCGTCATACAAATCACTGAGTCTTTTTACATTACTCACGTCATTACCGTAACTGCTATCCGGATCGCTCATATACGGCTTGCAGCTGGCATCAATGTCTTTGGGAGCAATCGGATGCTGCGCACCACACAACAACCCCGCAGCAGAGTTGTTCGCATTATTGCCCGTCCCATCAAAGAACACCCCGATCCTCAGCGCGATGCCAATTTTCTCAGGCGCGCGCGCAGGTTCTCTCCCATGCTTCTCATACTCCGCCCAACGCTGGGCATGAATATCGACGGGTTTGGCTTGTTCGTAGCGGTATTTTTCGGCGGGTTTGGAACGTAACCACTCAATCCTTGATTCCTTGTTCTGATCCTTGAAGAACGGCCCGAAGGGTGACAGCCGGAGCCGGGCGGTGCAAGCCGTGGCTGTGTGCCAGCCGTGGCAGCATTGTGGGTTGCAACGAGGGTTCGCCCTCGTCGCGTTAGCGGTTATTTGGCGATTTCGACGTTATCCAGTGCCTGATTCACGGCGATTTCGCCAAGCATCACGACCTGGGCGATGCCCAGCAGGGTTTTGCGGCGCGGGTTGTCGAGCAGCGCGGCGAAGTCGTAGAGCATGGTGGTGGCCGAGCCGAGTGATTCACTGGCGTTGGCGAGCAGTGATTCGGTGTCGTATTGCGGGTTGGCGAGAAACATCGGTTCCGGGGCGCGGGTGCTGGCGAGGATGTCGGCGGGGCCGAGGTGGTGGTCGAGGGCGCGTTCGGCGGCTTCGTGAAGTTTTTTTGAATCGAGGGATTCGTAGGGGGATGCCGGATCTGTTTGTGGCGGGTTGGGTGTGACTTTGAACATGGTGAAACTCCTGATTCTTCATATGAAGCGACCCCCATCACTTGCAGATGATGGGTGGCAGCTATGTGCGGGTCTGCAAGACCGGGAAATCAGGAACCCGGCAGACCCGAAGGTCTCCCGCACAGAGCCGCCATTAAGCGGACACGAACGAGCGTCCTATGGCAGGGCTATGCGTCTGATTTTCCGGCGGGCTTGCAGACCCGATCACTGATGGCAGTGACGGGAACCAAGTTACGGAGGGCGTGGCAGACGCACAAGCCGGCGGATTCTGGCTTAGTCGTAGGTAACGGCGCAAGGCGTTGTAGCCCGTTGCTGATTACTGGCACGCTGTTTAAACATGAAGGGGTGTTTTCTGTTTATCTGGCAGTGAATGGGCTGACGCATTCGCGAGCAGGCTCGCTCCCACAGGGGAACCGAGCCTGCCTGTGGTCTGGCAGTCAAATCGACCGCTGATTGACCCGCGCCATCAACTGCTCGGCACTTTCCTTGCGCTCGGAATAGCGATCTACCAGATGCGCCTGTTGCCCTCGCAGCAACACGGTGAACTTCACCAGTTCCTCCATCACATCCACCACACGGTCATAGAACGGCGACGGCTTCATCCGCCCCGCTTCGTCGAACTCCATGTAGGCCTTGGGCACCGAGGACTGGTTGGGGATGGTGAACATGCGCATCCAGCGGCCCAGCACGCGCAGCTGGTTGACCACGTTGAACGACTGCGAGCCGCCGCAGACTTGCATCACCGCGAGGGTTTTGCCCTGGGTCGGGCGCACGGCGCCGAGTTCCAGCGGGACCCAATCGATCTGCGCCTTGAACACCGCCGACATGGCGCCGTGGCGTTCTGGCGAGCACCACACCTGCCCCTCCGACCACAGCACCAGATTGCGCAGTTCCTGGACTTTCGGGTGGTCGACGGGAGCGTCATCGGGCAGGGGCAGACCGGACGGGTTGAAGATACGGGTTTCGGCGCCGAAGTGCTCAAGCAGGCGGGCGCTCTCCTCGACCAGCAAACGGCTGAACGAGCGTTCGCGGGTCGAGCCGTACAGCAGCAGGATGCGCGGTTTGTGTTCGCCCGGTGCCGATGGCTGGGTCGCGTCGAACAGGGTTGCGTCGAGGTTGGGCAAAGCGTCTGACATGGGGCCTCCTTAAAGCGTGCCGATGCGGTCGAGTTCGACCTTCAGTTGTTCGCGGCTGAGCGAGTGAAAAGGCAGATCGAGGAAGGCTTGGCAGCGTTGGCCGATGCGCATCAAGGTGGCGTGGAATGCTGCCTCGATTGCGGCCTCGTCACCGATGACATCAGACGGATCTTCGAGGCCCCAGTGCGCTTTCAGAGCCGGGCCGAAGTACACCGGGCAAGTCTCGCCAGCCGCTTTATCGCAGACGGTGATGACGATATCCGGCGGATTGTTTTCGAAGGCGTCATTGCCTTTGCTGTGCAGACCGTCGATGGCGATGCCGTTCTTTTGCAGCGTCAACAGACTGCGCGGCAGAACCTGGCCTTTGGGAAAACTGCCAGCACTCACCGCGGTGAACCCAGCGGGTGCCAGGTGATTGAACATGGCTTCGGAAAGAATGCTGCGGCAGCTGTTGGCCGTGCACATGAACAGAACTCGCATCGATGCGCTCCGTAAAAGTTAAAGATTCAGCAACAGGCGCGTTCGCGCACGGGACGGCCATCCATGTGTTGCAGGCGCGCGGCATTGTCCTTGAGCCAATCACCGTTGGCCTTTGATGTCACCCGCACGATCTCGCCGATCCACGCCGGCAGCTGCGGGTTGAGCCGGTAATAGACCCACTGGCCCTGACGGCGGTCGAGCAGCAAACCGTTGCTGCGCAATAGCGCGAGGTGGCGGCTGATTTTCGGCTGGCTGTCGTCGAGTGCACACATCAGCTCGCAGACGCACAGTTCACCTTGCTCGGCGATCAGCAGAATCGCGCGGGCGCGGGTTTCGTCGGCAAGGCTTTTGAAGACTTCGGTGGGGGTGATCATGGGGTGCGGCTCGCAATATGCGGGGAATCGAATATACGGATATCCATATATTAATCAACCCACGGAAGCAGCCACGACAGATAGCCCTGTGGGAGCGGGCTTGCTCGCGAAGGCGGTGGGTCAGACGACATTTACGTTTCAGACACACCGCTTTCGCGAGCAAGCCCGCTCCCACAGGGGGGATTTCGGTGTATCCGGTCAACCGCGTAACAGGCCCTGCTCCGCTTCGCACAGTCCCACCACATAATCCCAGACCACCCGCAGCCGTACCGACTTGTGCAGTTCGCGCCGCGTGCTGATCCAGTAACTGCGCTCGATGCTCTCATCCGGCAGCAAAGGCACCAGATCCGGGTCGGACGCGGCCATGTAGCACGGCAATACTGCGATCCCCAATCCCGAGCGCGCCGCTTCCTGCTGGGCGATGACGCTGGTGCTGTGAAACACCACGCGCGGGCTGCGGCAGAAACTGTTGAGGAACATCAGCTCCTGACTGAACAGCAGATCATCCACATAACCGATCCATGCATGCCGCGCGAGATCTTCGCGGCTTTGCAGCGGCGGCGCCTGATCGAGATAGGCCCGACTGGCGTACAGCGCCAGGCGATAGTCGGTGAGTTTGCGCGTGACCAGCATGTCGGCGGCGGGACGCTCAAGGTGAATGCTGATCTCGGCTTCGCGGTTGAGGATGCTGACAAACCGCGGCACGGCGACCAGTTCCACCTCCAGCCCAGGGTAGCGCTCGAACAGGCCGATCATGCGGCTGGCAAGGAACTTGATGCCCAGCCCTTCAGTCACGCCGACGCGAATCTTGCCCAGTGGCGCCGTCGACTGGGTGATCTCTTCCTGGGCCAGCAACGCGACGTTTTCCATCGCTTCGGCATGTTTGAGCAGCGCCTCCCCCGCCGGGGTCATTTCGTAGCCTTGCGCATGCTGGACGAACAGTGCGGTGCCGAGGCTTTTTTCGATGGCCTCGATATGCCGGGCGACAGTGGCGTGAGTGGTGTTGAGACGACGCGCTGCCGTCAGCAAGCGACCGCTGCGTTGCAGTTCGAGAAAAAACCTCAGGTCGTTCCAGTCGAACATGGCGTGTCCTTGTCGGCTATCGTCTGGGAGCGCTGTTTGAAAACGCACAGCGGCTGCGCAAAAACTAACATTCTTTTGACGAAAGCTAACAACTAGAGTGTCCGACAATAAAAACAAAAACGAGGTCAGGGCATGCAGACGTCCCTCGATGATTACGACTACATCGTAGTCGGCGCCGGCCCCGCCGGCTGTTTGCTGGCCAATCGGCTGTCCGCAGATGCAAGGCATCGCGTGTTGCTGCTCGAAGCCGGCGGGCGCGACAACTATGCGTGGATCCACATCCCGGTGGGTTACCTGTTCTGCATCGGTAATCCACGCACCGACTGGTGCTTCAAAACCGAAGAACAACCGGGCCTCAATGGTCGCGCCTTGAGCTATCCACGCGGCAAGGTGCTCGGCGGCTGCTCATCGATCAACGGCATGATCTACATGCGCGGCCAGGCCAGCGACTACGACGGTTGGGCCGCTGCGGGCAACCCGGGCTGGGCCTGGAAGGACGTGCTGCCGCTGTTCAAACAGAGCGAAAATCACTTTGCCGGCGCCGCTGAGTTTCACGGCGCCAACGGCGAGTGGCGCGTGGAACAACAGCGCCTGTCGTGGCCGATTCTCGATGCGTTTCGCAGTGCTGCCGAACAAAGCGGCATTGCCAGCATCGATGACTTCAATCAGGGCGACAACGAAGGCTGCGGCTACTTTCAGGTCAATCAGAAGGCTGGGGTGCGCTGGAACGCGGCGAAGGCATTTTTGAAACCCGTGCGTGGCCGGTCGAACCTGACCGTGCTGACGGGGGTTGAGGTTGATCGTGTCCTGTTGGAGAACGGCCGTGCTTCGAAAGTCAGCGCTCGTCACGAAGGCCAGATCAAGCAGTTCAAGGCGCGCAAGGAGATTGTCCTGTGCGCCGGTTCCGTCGGCTCCCCGAGCATTTTGCAACGCTCGGGGATTGGCCCCCGGCCGCTGCTCGAACGCCTCGGCATCGGCGTAATCCATGAGTTACCGGGGGTCGGCAGCAACCTGCAGGATCACCTGCAACTGCGCCTGATCTACCAGCTGGAAAACGCGCGTACGTTGAACCAGATTGCCGGCAGCGTGTGGGGCAAAATGGGCATGGGCCTGCGTTATCTGTACGACCGCAGCGGGCCGCTGTCGATGGCGCCAAGTCAGTTGGGCGCGTTCGCCCGCTCCGGGCCGGAGCAGTCATCGGCGAACCTGCAATATCACGTGCAGCCGCTGTCACTGGAGCGCTTTGGCGAGCCGCTGCACAGCTTTCCGGCGTTCACCGCGTCAGTGTGCGACCTGCGGCCGAAGAGCCGGGGCCGTATCGAGATTCGTTCGACGGACCCGCAAGCGGCGCCGTTGATTCAGCCCAACTACCTCAGCCATCCGGAAGACCTGCGCGTGGCAGCCGATGCGATTCGCCTGACCCGACGCATCGTCAGCGCCCCAGCCCTGCAACCGTTCAAACCGGTCGAGTATCTGCCGGGTGACAGCCTGCAAAGCGACGCCCAGTTGCAGGAAGCGGCGGCAAAAATCGGCACGACGATTTTTCATCCGGTCGGCACTTGTCGCATGGGCAATGACGGTGACGCCGTGGTCGACGCGCAACTGCGCGTGCACGGCGTGCCCGGTTTACGCATTGCCGATGCGTCGATCATGCCCACCATCACCTCGGGCAACACGTGTTCGCCTACGCTGATGATTGCCGAGAAGGCTGCACAACTCATATTGGCTAAACCTGTACACAGTTCCAATGTGGGAGCGGGCTTGCTCGCGAAAGCGGAGTGTCATTCACCTTTGATGTGACTGACACGGCCACTTCGGGAGCAAGCCCCCTCCCACAGTTTTTGCAGCAGATTCAAGGCATCGCATCACCCGGACACGCAACACCAGTGGAACAACAAAAACAATCACTGTGAGGGATACCGACATGTCAGAACACGCTCAGCCGCTGGACGCTGCAGGCAGCGCCGAGACCAGCAACGCGACGCAGAAAGTCATCTTCGCTTCATCACTCGGGACGGTGTTCGAGTGGTATGACTTCTTCCTCTACGGCGCGCTCGCGGCGGTGATCAGCAAGCAGTTCTTCGCCGGGGTCAACGACACCACGGCGTTCATCTTTGCGCTGATGGCCTTCGCCGCAGGTTTTATCGTGCGGCCATTCGGCGCGCTGGTGTTCGGCCGGTTGGGCGACATGATCGGGCGTAAATACACGTTTCTCGCGACGATTATTCTGATGGGCGTGGCGACGTTCTGCGTCGGCCTGCTACCGACTTACGCCAGCATCGGCATCGCCGCGCCCATCATTCTGGTGGTGCTGCGCATGCTCCAGGGCCTGGCCCTCGGCGGCGAATACGGCGGCGCGGCGACCTACGTGGCCGAGCACGCGCCGATCGGCAAACGCGGTTTCCACACCAGCTGGATTCAATCCACCGCCACCCTCGGCCTGTTGCTGTCGCTGCTCGTGGTGCTCGGTTGCCGCTACTTCACCGGCGATCAATTTGAAGTCTGGGGCTGGCGCATTCCGTTCCTGCTGTCGATTGTGCTGCTGGGCATTTCCACCTGGATTCGCCTGAGCCTGCACGAGTCGCCGGCCTACCTGAAAATGAAGGAAGAAGGCAAAACCTCGAAGGCGCCGATCCGTGAATCCTTCGGCAAATGGGAAAACCTCAAGGTCGTGCTGATCGCCCTGTTCAGTATCAACGCCGGGCAAGCGGTGACCTTTTACGCGGCGCAATTCTACGTGCTGTTCTTCCTCACTCAGTTCCTGAAAATGGACCCGGCGGTGGCCAACAGTCTGCTGATCGTCAGCGTGGTGATCGGTGCGCCGTTCTTCATCTTTTTCGGCTGGCTGTCGGACAAGGTCGGGCGTAAACCGGTGCTGATGCTCGGCCTGCTGCTGGCAACCGTGCTGTACTTTCCGATCTTCAAATCCCTGGCCCACTACGCCAACCCGGCGATCGACCTGGCCAGCCGTCAGGCACCCATCACCGTGCTGGCGGACCCGGCCACCTGCACCTTCCAGTTCGACCCGGTGGGCAAAGCCAAATTCGACAGTCCGTGCGACAAGGTCAAAACCTTCCTGGTCAAGCAAGGCCTGCCCTACTCCAGCGTCGCTGCGCCTGCGGGTAGCGGCGTGCAAGTGAGTGTCGGCGACGTGAAACTGGACGGTTTCGATGAGGCGGCACTGCGCGGCGCGATCACCTTGGCCGGCTATCCACAACAAGCTGACATGCAGCAGATCAACAAACCGATGATCGTCGCCCTCATCGTCGCGCTGATCATCATTTCGGCCATGTGCTACGGCCCGCTCGCGGCACTGATGGTCGAACTGTTCCCGACCCGCATCCGCTACACCTCGATGTCGCTGCCGTATCACATCGGCAATGGCTGGTTCGGCGGGTTCCTGCCGACCGTGTCGTTTGCCTTGGTGGTCTACACCGGCGATATCTTTTATGGGCTGTGGTACCCGGTGTTGATTACGGGGGTGAGCCTGGTGGTGGGGATGATCTGCTTGCGTGAGACGAAGAATATCGATCTGGACAAGAACTGAATCGGCGATAGCGCAAATCCTGTGGCGAGGGAGCAAGCTCTCTCGCCACAGTGATGTTTAGACCTCTGCTTTGATCACTTCAAATTTCACCTGATCCGGGTAAAACGCCACGTAGTCGCGGATCGGCGCGACTGACACTTTCGGATGTTCATACGTCCACACCGCATTCGCGGCTTCATGTCCCGGCACTTGTAGCGTGAAATAATTGGCGTCGCCCTTGTACGGGCAATAGCTGGTGTGATCCGTGCGGGCGAAGTACTTTTCCTCGATGTCTTCGCGGGGGACGTAATAAACCGGTGGATAATTGGCTTCGTTGAGGATCAGCACGTGGGCGGATGCGGCAATCTGGATGCCATGGAATTTTACCAGCAGGCAACCAGTGAGTTGTTCGAGGCTGATGACAGGGTTGAGTCCGGCGCTTTTCATCGGGGGTTCTCCTGAATACGGCGAAGAGACCGATTCAGGTATAGCTGATGCCTCGGCGTCTGGTTGGGTTTACAGCCGAACGGCTCACCGCGGCCGTCGCTGTATATCCATACAGATAAAAGTTGCCCCCAGCGCCAAGTCCGGCCATTCTGTGCCCTCCCCGGACAACGATTGACGATGGTGGCTATGCGGCTGTACCTCTGTGAAAAACCCTCCCAGGCCAAAGACATTGCGGCCGTGCTCGGCGCGAGACGCCGGGGCGATGGCTGCTGGCTGGGAACGGACGTCACAGTAACCTGGTGCATCGGCCACTTGCTCGAAACCGCGCCGCCGGATGCCTATGACGCACGCTACAAACGCTGGGTGCTGGCGGACCTGCCGATCATTCCGGACAAGTGGAAAATGACCGTCAAGCCGCGCACCGCCAGTCAGTACAAAGCGGTCAAGCGCCTGCTCGGCGAGGCCAGCGAACTGATCATCGCCACCGACGCCGACCGTGAGGGCGAGATGATCGCCCGGGAGCTGGTCGAACACTGCCGTTATCGCGGACCGATCCGCCGCTTGTGGCTGTCGGCGCTGGACGAGGCGTCGATTCGCAAGGCCCTGGCTGCGCTGAAGCCGGGCGCCGAAACGTTCAGCCTGTATCACTCGGCGCTGGGACGTTCGCGGGCGGACTGGCTGATCGGCATGAACATGAGTCGGTTGTTCACCTTGCTCGGCCGCCAGTCCGGCTATCAGGGCGTGTTGCCGGTGGGCCGAGTGCAGACGCCTACCCTGCGGCTGGTGGTCGATCGTGATCGCAGCATCGCCGATTTCGTACCGGTGCCGTTCTGGGCGATCGATGTGGAGTTGTCGCACAACGGCACGCGCTTTACCGCGCAGTGGCAAGCGCCGTCTGAAGTTTGTGATGATCAGGATCGCTGCCTGAATCAGGCGCTGGCTCAACAGGCCGCGGCGGCCATGAAAAGCGCTGACAGCGCACGGGTGGTCAAGCTGAAAACCGAGCGCCTGCGCGAAGTGGCGCCGCTGCCCTTCGACCTCGGCACGTTGCAGGAAGTCTGCTCGAAGAAACTCGGCCTCGGCGCCCAGGAAACCCTCGAGATCGCCCAGGCCCTCTACGAAACCTACAAAGTCATCACCTACCCGCGCAGTGATTGCGGCTTTCTGCCGCTGAGTCAGCACAGCGAGGCTCCGGCCATTCTCGCGGCGCTGCGTCAGGCTGATCCGGGCCTTGAAGCCTTGCAGGGGTATCTTGAACCGCAGCGTCGCTCGCGCGCGTGGAATGATGCCAAGGTCAGCGCTCACCACGGCATCATCCCCACTGCCGCGGCGAAAAACCTTGAACGCCTGACCGGCAAGCACCGTGCGGTCTATACATTGATTCGCGCGCGCTATCTGGCGCAGTTCCTGCCCAACCACGAATTCGATCGCACTCAGGCTGATTTCGATTGCAACGGGCAGGCGCTGCGCGCTGTGGGCAAGCAGATCATCGAACCGGGCTGGAAGCGCGCACTCCCCGAAGCCCTGGCACCGGCCAAGGGCCGCGAAGCGCCGGTGCCGCAAACCTTGCCAGCCTTGAGCCAAGGCGTCGAATGCGCGGTTGAAAAGGTCAATCTCAAGGATCTATGGACACAACCGCCCAAGCCCTACACCGAGGGCGACCTGATCAAGGCGATGAAGAACGTCGCCAGACTGGTCGAAGATCCGCTGCTCAAACAGAAACTCAAGGACACCACCGGCATCGGCACCGAGGCCACTCGCGCATCGATCATCCAGGGCTTGCTTGACCGTGGTTATCTGGTCAAGAACGGCAAGGCACTGGCGGCGACGCCCGCCGCTTTCAGTCTGATCGATGCGGTGCCCCGCGCCATTGCCGATCCCGGCACCACGGCGATCTGGGAGCAGGCGCTGGACATGGTGCAGAGCGGTGAAATGAGTCTGGAAGAGTTCGTCACCAAACAGGCCGCGTGGATGAGCAAGCAAGTCACCCGCTGCTCCGGCCTGAGCCTGACCATCAGCGGCCCGCCTCCCGCCGGCAAGGCCGCAGCGCCATGGAAGAAAAAACGCAAGGCGACGGCAGGTAAAACCCCCACCACGCGTAAACGCGCGGCCCGGCCGGCGACCCGATAAATCCCTCGCGGTTCCCGCTTCCCGGTGGCGAAACAGATTTTTTCTCATTCCAAAACAGCTTTGTCGGACAATATGTAGTGCCTGAAAATAATCACTACAAAACCGTTGACGGCGTCGTTTTGCTTTTGCATGATGAAGACGTTCCCTGATCGGGAGCGCTGGTAACACGCTTGAGCAAACTCGTCTGACCGCCGAGTTGTTTTTTCCGGATACACGCTGCCCACAAGGCAGATTGAAGAAGCTGACCTGGCCTGAACGTCCAGTACAAGGACGAGAAGCGCTGGCGAAAATTCTCAAGACGCTTGTGGTCGACACTGGATATGTCGTCAAGGAGCCTCCCGGTTTTCGCTGCTTCTCCTCGTTGTGACGCTATTGCGTAGCAGTTATTCAACACGACTACATGCAACAGATGCACGACCCCGTTCTTCAAACGGGCGAACGCTGACGTCCTGGTTTCGGTGCCAGGGATCAACTAACCGATGGGCTACCTGTATTAGCGAATCAACTTTGAAAGATCACCAGACTGGTCAAGGGGCATAACAATGAATCTGAACAATCAACCTACCGTCGAAGAACTGGCTCGTATGTTCGCTGCGCAGAAAGACAGCCACGACAGCCACATTCTGTGGATCAGCAAGTCGGGCCAGGTGCACATCGACTGCCTGTCGCCCCACGCTGGCGAAGAAGAATTCGATCGCAACAACCAGAACCTGCTGGCCCGCCTGAAGATGTACCGCCGCGGCCACGGTTATGTCGGCAAGAAGGCCGCGGCCGACAAGGACTTCATCGGTAATGTTCTGCAAACGCTGAAACAGGCGTGGGACTCGATGCAGAACAACAATGAAGTTCGGGTGATTGATCGGTTTTATTGAGTTGTAACTTCGATAATGAAAAGGGCCTGTTTCCGATTAGGACCAGGCCCTTTTTGCATCCAGAGTTCGGCGCATCTCCCTGTAGGAGTGAGCCTGCTCGCGATCGCGGTGTGTCAGTTATATAGTCATGTCTGAATAAACGCTATCGCGAGCAGGCTCACTCCTACAGGGGACAGCGTCGCCTGGTAGTTTTATAGCTCTAGCACCAGCTCCACAAACGCCAGCGCCGCCGCACTGTGATAATTATTGCGCCGGCGCAACAACGCCGCGCCCCGCTGTGGCGCCTCGCCTTCAACCGCGAGCCTGCGCAAGGCGCGATCTTCGGTCGCAATCGCCTGCGGCAACATCGTCGCCATCGGCGAACAACGCACCACCTCAAGCAGCGTACTCACCGAATTCACCTCGATCCGCACCTTCGGCGTGATGCCGTTCTGGCGGAAATATTCATCCACCGATAACCGCGTGATGAAGTCCGGCGCCAGCAAGGCAAAATCAAGCTGTGCGATATCGTTCGGTTTCAGTACAGAGCGGCAGTCATACAGCGGATGCCCACGCCCGACCATGAGCCCCAGCGTCTCGGTGAACGCCGGGATGCACTCAATGTCGGCGTTGCGCACCGGCGCAAAGGCAATCGCCACATCCAGCGAGTCATCCGCCAGCCCGGCCTCGATGTCGTCCATCGACAATTCGAAGATCTGCAAGTGAATCCCCGGAAACTGCGCTGCATAGTCGCGCACCAGAGGCCCGACCAGGTACGCCATGAACGTCGGCGTCATCGCCAGACGCAGCGTGCCGCGAGACAAGTCTTTCACATCGTGCAGTGCGCGCTGCCCCGCCTGCAATTCCACCAGCACTCGCCGCGCGCATTCGATGTAGGCCGCGCCAGCATCCGTCGGTTTGACCGTGCGTGATGTGCGATCAAACAGACTCACGCCCAAGGTCTCTTCCAGTTGCCGAATCTGCTGCGACAGCGTCGGCTGCGACACGTGCAGCGCTTCGGCCGCGCGAGTGAAGCCGCCGTGATCGGCAACGGCCAGCAGATAACGCAAATGTCGCAGCAGCATGGGAAACACCATCTATAGGCAAGGCTTATGCGAAGCATTGTATATCGGTCTTGGACGCTATGGATCAATCGGCCGAACATGGTTGCCACACCGCAAGCCAACCCTGAAAGGAGTGACACCATGCAACAGTCCCACGCCTACAACGACAACAGCCTGGCCCTGACAACCCGCGTTCTTGACGCCAAAGCGAAGAAAGATCTGTCGTGGCAGGATCTGGCCGATGGCACAGGTCTGAGCCTCGCTTACGTCACCGCCGCCCTACTCGGCCAGCACCCGCTGCCGGACCACGCCGCTCAGGTAGTGGGTGACAAGCTTGAGCTGACCGCCGCCGACGTCGCCGCCCTGCAAATCATTCCGCTGCGTGGCAGCCTCAGCGGTGTGCCGACCGATCCGACCATCTACCGCTTCCACGAGATGATCCAGATCTACGGCACCACGCTCAAAGCGCTGGTTCATGAGCAGTTCGGCGACGGCATCATCAGCGCCATCAACTTCAAACTCGACATCAAGAAAGTCGAAGACCCGGAAGGCGGTTCCCGCGCCGTGGTCACCCTCGATGGCAAATTCCTGCCGCTGCGTCCGTTCTGATCCGCACCGGCCCGTACGCCTGGGGTGTGCGGGCCCACCGATCTGCATTGAAGAGGACACACCCATGAAAGCCCTGATTGATGGTTTCCTGAAATTTCAGAAAGAAGCCTTTCCGCAACGCAGCGCATTGTTCAAGCACCTGGCGACCACCCAGCAGCCCGGCACGCTGTTCATTACCTGTTCCGACAGCCGCGTGGTGCCGGAACTGCTGACCCAGCAAGAACCCGGTGAGCTGTTCGTGATCCGCAACGCTGGCAATATCGTGCCGTCCTACAGCCCGCATCCGGGTGGGGTATCGGCTACCGTGGAATATGCGGTAGCGGTGTTGGGGGTGACCGACATTGTGATTTGCGGCCACTCGGACTGCGGCGCGATGACGGCGATTGCCCAGTGCAAGTGCATGGACCATCTGCCCGCCGTCAGCGGCTGGCTGCAACACGCCGAGTCGGCGAAGGTGATGAATGAAGCGCGCGCGCATGGCAGCGATGCGGCGAAGCTGAGTTCGATGGTGCGCGAGAATGTGATCGCCCAACTGGCGAATATCCAGACCCACCCGAGCGTGCGCCTGGCCCAGGAACAAGGCCGACTGAACCTGCATGGCTGGGTGTATGACATCGAGACCGGCTCGATCGACGCGCTGTCTGCGGATCGCCGCACATTTGTAGCGCTGGCCGAGCAACCCGAGACTTGTGCGATCCATGCCAAGACTTCCAACGCAGCCTGACCCCGCGGTGATCGTTCCCACGCTCCGCGTGGGAATGCCTCTAGGGGCGCTCTGCGTCCAGTGACGCGGAGCGTCACGGGCTGCGTTACCACGCGGAGCGTGGGAACGATCAAGTACAAGTCTGGGGTCAGCGTTTTACCGTGAGATCAACCTGACTCATGCGGCTGCGCACGGTAAACACGCCATCACCCGACAGAATTGCACTGCGCGCAAACAACCGCCCGCTTTCCCAGTTCGAAAGCCCCAGTTCCGGCTTGTTCAGGGCGTATTGCCCATCGACCCAACGCGTAATGCCATTGCCTACAAACGGCGCATTCACCGCGTTGTAGAAGCGCTCCTGAACCGTCGCATCCTCACTGATCAACGACACCGTAAATTGCGGGCTGTAACGGTTGAACAAGGCAATCGCCTGAGCCAGGTCGTCGACAATCATCAGGCTGACTTCCGGTGTTTCTTCCCACTCCCACTCACGGCCCAGTTGTGCCTCTGCCAAAGGTTCGGCCAATGCTTCGGTCTGATAGCCCTCGGCGCGATAAACCTCGACCGTTGCGTTCTGCCATTCGGCCGGCAGGCAATGTTCGCTGCCTTCGACGATGTGCAACTTGCAGCTCTGGCCCCGTGCCGTCCCTGCGCCCTTCAATGCAGCGAGGAACAGCGGCACCAACTCGGCGGCACGGTCGCGCTGGATCAGGCAGACGTTCAGCGTGTTGCAGACCTTGCGATCCAGCGAGTTGCGCACCACCGCCGCAAAGCGTGTGGCGTCGGCGTCACGGTCGGCGATCAGCCACGCGCCACCGGTGCCGTGCAGGCTGACCGCAGTGCCGGCCTGCTGGGCAATGCTGCCCAATTGACTGACCGCACGCCCCGACCCGCGCGCCACAGCCAGTGACAGACGGCGGTCGGCGAACATCGCCCAACCGGCCGCATGGTTGACGCTCTCCACCAGCGACACCGCGCCCGCCGGCAGACCGGCATCGGCCAGCGCCGGGTTCAGTGCGTGGGTAACAATAGCCTGCGCGGTGCCCAGCGCATCGCTGCCGATACGCAATACGGCGGTGTTGCCCGTGCGCAGCACGCCGGCGGCGTCGGCGAACACGTTCGGCCGGCCCTCAAAAACAAACGCGACGATGCCCAGCGGCGAGACCACTTGCTCGACTTTCCAGCCGTCGTGCTCGACGCTGCTGATGACCTTGCCGCGCGTCGGCGGCGCGTCACGCCAGGCGCGCAGGCCGGCGATCATGTCACAGCGCATGCGGTCATCGGCGAGCAAGCGGGTGGTGGAGCGGCCACGGCCCCTGGCGCGCTCGATGTCGGCAAGATTGGCAGCTTCGATCTGCGCCCAGCATTCAGGGCTTTCGAGACGCTCGGCGAACCGGTCGAAGAACTGGCTGATGGCATCATCGGACACCGCCGACAACGCGGTGAAAGCTGCCGCCGCCCGCTCGATCGCCACCGACGCGGCCTGTTGATCCGCCACGGGGATCAGCAACAACTCGCCACTGACCTGCTCGACCAGCAAATGGTCACCGGGCTGAAACCGCGCCGCCAGTTCGGGGCTGACCACGGTGACGCGGTTACCGGCGAAAGGGATCGGCGTGCCAGCGACTAGACGTTCGAGCGCAAGAGACATGAAACGGATTCACCATGCAGGGGGCGGCCGGAAAATGTATAGAACGCGATCAGCCAAAGCAACAGTGAACCCTGTGGGAGCGAGCCTGCTCGCGATAGCGGTATGTCAGACGAGATGATGCCGACTGGTCCAGCGCTATCGCGAGCAGGCTCACTCCTACATGGGGCATTGGGTGTATCAGAACACCGACCAGCCAATCCGCGAACTGAGCAGTTCCAGCGCCGCCATGCCTGCCAGCGAATTGCCGGCCGCATTCAATTCCGGCGACCACACGCACACCGTGAACTGCCCCGGCACCACCGCAACAATCCCGCCGCCGACGCCGCTCTTGCCCGGCAAGCCGACGCGATAGGCGAAGTTGCCCGCTTCGTCGTACAAACCGCTGGTGGCCATGATCGAGTTGACCTGCTGGGTCTGCCGGCGCGTGAGGATCTGGTCGCCGCTGTGTTTGCAAAAACCATCGTTGGCCAGGAAACAAAACGCCCGGGCCAGATCGATGCAATTCATGCGCAGCGCGCAATGGCTGAAGTAGCTGCGCAGCACCGCCTCGACGTCGTTATGAAAATTGCCGAACGATTGCATCAGATAAGCCATCGCCGCATTGCGCGCACGGTGCTGGTATTCGGAGTCGGCCACTTTGCCGTCGATCATGATCTGTGGATTGCCGGAAAGACGTCTGACGAAATCACGCATCGACAGCGTCGGGGCGGCGAAGCGCGACTGGTTGATGTCGCAGATCACCAGCGCACCGGCATTGATAAACGGATTGCGCGGCCGACCTCGCTCGAACTCCAGTTGCACCAGCGAGTTGAACGGCTGCCCGGACGGCTCATGCCCGAGGCGCTCCCAGATCGCTTCGCCAGAGTGGTCGATGGCCTGCACCAGGCTGAACACCTTGGAAATGCTTTGCACCGAGAACGGCGTATCCGCGTCGCCGGCGCAGTACATTTCGCCGTCATTGCCATACACGGCGATGCCCAATTGATTGGCCGGCACAGTGCCGAGGGCAGGAATATAGTCAGCCACCTTGCCCTGCCCGATGAGGGGCCGGACAGCGTCAAGAATCTCGTTCAACAGCGCTTGCATGCCGGGTTCCGAAGTCTCGCCCCCATGGGATCGCGGGGACACTGGGGCTAGACGCTGCGCCCGTCGGTCGCATCACACCGGCAAGCGCTATGCGGCCTGTTCCAGGCTGAAGTGAACCGCCCACACCGCGGGACAGCGCCATGCTAGCTGACGCCGCGCCTCAAAACTGTTGAGCAACGTGTTTATACGGATAGTCCGGTTCACGGTACTTGCCCGGTTTCTGCCGTTTCGGCAGTTCGACTTTCTCGCGCTTGACCTCTTTATAAGGAATGCGACTGAGCAGGTCGGTAATGATGTTCAGCCGCGCCCGGCGCTTGTCGTTGGAGTCGGCCACCAGCCAGGGCGCCCGGTCGGTATCGGTGTACTTGAACATCTCGTCCCGCGCACGGGAATAGTCGTACCAGCGGCTGTAGGATTTCAGATCCATTGGCGTCAGCTTCCAGATCTTGCGGCCGTCGTTGATTCGCGCTTCGAGCCGGCGGGTCTGCTCCTCGGGGCTGACCTCCAGCCAATATTTGAGCAGGATCACGCCCGAATCGACGATGGCGTTCTCCACCCAGGGAATCGACTTCAGAAACTTGTCAGCCTGTTCATCGGTGCAAAAGCCCATGACACGCTCGACACCGGCGCGGTTGTACCAGCTGCGATCGAAGATCACCACTTCCCCGCCCGCCGGCAAATGTGGCAGGTAACGCTGCACGTGCATCTGGCTTTTTTCCCGATCGGTCGGTGCCGGCAGCGCCACGACCCGGAACACTCGCGGACTCACACGTTCGGTAATCGCCTTGATCGTCCCACCCTTGCCGGCGCCGTCGCGCCCTTCAAAAACGATACACACCTTGACGCCTTCGGCGATGACCCACTCCTGCAGCTTGACCAGTTCAACGTGCAGCTTGCGCAGCTGTTCGAGGTAGTCCTTGTTTTTCAAGCGGGGACTCGCCGCCGCCTTCACAGGTTTTTGCTTATCTTTCGCCATGCAACAGCCCTCACGAAATCAACAGCGCAACGAAATTGTTTATTGACCGGCCCCGTCTGATCCGTGAGGTTAGTTCAAGCCTTGCCGTTTGCCATTGCCGGGCGAAAAGGCCCCTTCGCCATGTGTTTCCTTCGTACTTTGCAACGTCGCACTGTTCATTGCCCGTTCCTGTCTGCTGGAGTTTCTCGATGCCGTCGTTCAAATCCGTGCCCACCGCCCTGCTCGGCCTGGCCCTGGCCTGCCCGGCACTGGCCGAGACTCAAGGTCTGGAGCTGGGGCAAGTGCTGATTTCGGCGGATGAACGCAACGCCACCGAGGCCTCCGTCGACGAGGCCAGGGGGCGACTGGAACAGGTGCCCGGCGCGACCAATGTGGTCGACATGCGTCAGCCGTTGCAGGGCCGCGTGGCGAGCAATCAGGATGTGCTGGCCTATCAGCCAGGCGTGTATGCGCAGTCTTCTGGTAATGAAGGCGTGAAGATTTCCATCCGCGGCTCCGGCATCAACCGCGCGCCGGGCGCCCACGCGTCGGGGCTGTACACCCAGCTCGACGGCTTGCCGCTGACCGGCCCCGGCGGCACGCCTTACGAACTACTCGAGCCGCTGTGGGTCGAGCACGTCGAAGTGCTGCGTGGGGCCAACGGTTTCGATCGCGGCTCACTCGCCTTGGGCGGCGCCATCGACTACGTCAGCCACACCGGCTACACCGCGCCAAAGTTGCAAGTGCGCTACGCCACCGGCAGCCATGGTTATCAGCAGCGTCAGGTCAGCTCCGGGCAAGTGCTGGGCGACTTCGACTATTACGTGTCGCTGACCAACGCCAACGCCGATGGCTATCAGGACCACACCGCCAGCGACAGCAAGGGTGTGATCGCCAACTTCGGCTATCGCTTCAACCCGAACCTGGAAACGCGCTTCTATATCCGCTACCGGGAAACCGACAACGACCTCGCCGGCCGCGTGACCAAGCATTCCATCGAACACAGCCCACGGGCGGCCAACCCGGCCTATGTCGCGCGCGACGACAGCCGCAAGCAACCGGGCAGCACCTTCATCGGCAACAAAACCACGTTCTACATCGACGACGATTCGAGCATTCAGACCGGCCTCGTCTACCACAATTACCCCATGGATCTGCGCGAAGGCCCGAATCGGCTGAAGGTGGCCTACACCGATGTCAGCGGCACCTTCGACTACAAGCGTCGCGACACTCTGTTCGGCATGGAAAGCCGCAGCAACGTCGGCCTGCGGGTGACCAAACACCTGCCCAACGACGGCGCCAGCGAATTCGTGCGCATCCCCACCGGCAATACCGCCGGCTATGTGCCGGGCACACGCATGCGCAACTTCACCTACCAAGGCTCGGACACCGTCCTGCACGTTGGCAACGACCTGGAAATCGCTGACGACCTCTGGCTGACCACCGGCCTCGCCGCCATCTACACCCGCCGCGAAAGCGCCGTGACCTACCCGCAGGGCGGCGGCAAAACCAGCCTCGGCGACTGGGACTACGCACCGCGTATCGGCCTGCGCTACCAGATCACCCCGGATGTGCAAGTGTTCGGCAACCTCAGCCGCTCCGTCGAAGCGCCGCACCCGTGGTCGCTGATCTACAGTTCGAACGTGCGCTTCCCCCCGGATAATGGCGCCGCGACCGGCGCCCAGCGCGACCCGATCGAGCTGCAAAACCAGACCGCGACCACCCTGGAACTTGGCGGTCGTGGCGACAGTAAACTGGGCGAATGGAGCCTGGCGTGGTACTACGCCCAGGTCCGCCACGAACTGCTCTCGGTCCTGCCAGACGCCAATGCCGTCACGCCTTACGAACTCAATGCCAGCCCGACCGTGCACCAAGGCATCGAAGCCAGCCTCAACAGCCAGCTTTGGCGCGCCGCTGATGGCCGCCGACTGAGCTTGCGTCAGGCCTATACCTTCAGTGACTTCCATTATCGCGACGACGATCGCTTCGGCGACAACCGGCTGCCGGGCCTGCCGATGCATTACTACCAGGGCGAGCTGCGTTACGACTGGCCGCAGGGCTTCTTTGCCGCCGTGAATACCCAGTGGGTGTCGAAGGTCGCCGTTGATTATGCGAACAGCTATTACGCCGACCCCTACGCCCTGTTCGGCGCCACGTTGGGCTACAACGCGCCAAAGGGCGATTGGCAAGGTTGGGTGGACATGCGCAACCTGACCAACAAGCGTTATGCCGCGACGGTGACGCCGGGCTATGACGACAAGGGAATGGATGCAGCGCGATCGACGCCGGGCGAAGGGATGGGCGTTTACGTCGGGGTTTCATGGAGTTTGTTGTAAGGCTACTCTGCGGCCAGCTTCGAGCCGGTGCTAATCTGTTGCGCTTTATTCATCAAGGACGATAACCCCATGAAAAAATCTTGCGGCGCGCTGCTTCTCGTCTTGCTGACAACTCAGGCTGTCGCTGGCGTCAGTGCGATCGGCTTCCACTCCTCCACCCTACCCGACCCGCACAACGAGCGCCCACTGGCCATGGTCGTCTGGTACCCAGGCGCCACGACCGCCGCGGCGCAGTTGATTGCCGACGATGTGGTATTTGCCGGCACGCCAGCCGTTCGCGATGCACCCGCCACTGCGGGCGAGCACCCGTTGGTCGTGCTCTCCCACGGATACCGAGGCAACTGGACCAATCAGGCCTGGCTGGCAAGCGCGTTGGCGCAGCAGGGCTATATCGTCGCTGCGGTGAACCACCCCGGCACCACCACCCATGACCGCAATCCGCAGGCGGCGGCGCAGTTGGCCCAGCGCACTGTCGACCTGAGCCGGGTGATTGATGCGGTCACGGCTCAACCCGATAGATTTGGCATCGTTGCCACGCACCGAATCGCTGTCGCAGGCCATTCCCTCGGCGGCTGGACCGCGATGGAAATCGCCGGTGCCCGCTTCGACCCGCAGCTGTTTGCCCGGGACTGCGCTACTCATCCGCAGCTTTCCAGTTGCAGCGTCTATCAACAGATCAACCCGGCCAGTACGTCAGCCGCGAAGGCCGCACTGGCGGATGACTTGCGCGACAAGCGCATCACCGCGGTGGTATCGCTGGACCTGGGCCTGTCACGCGGGATGACCGACGAAAGCCTTGCCGCATTGCCAGTACCAGCGCTGGTGATTGCCGCAGGGGCGCCGTCACAGGATCTGCCGGCGGCGCTGGAATCTGCCAACCTGGTCAGACGCCTGCCTAAGGCTTCCACACGTTATGTCGAGATTGGCGATGCCAGCCATTTCAGCTTCATGTCGCTCTGCAAACCGGGCGCGGTGGACTTGCTCGAAGAGGACAGTCCGGGCGATGGCATCATTTGCCGCGATGGCGAAAATGCGCGACCGCGTGCAGTGATTCAGCAGCAGGTCACCGCGCTGATCGCCGACTTCCTGACGCAGAGCATGAATAACCCGCACACCCCTTGATCAGATTCTCTTCGCGCATGACCTTGGAATCGCCCGCCCCGCCCACATAACCCTTAATACCCCCATCGTCTCCGAGAGGAAGGACACACCATGACCACCCAAACCGAAACTGCCATTCTTGCCGGCGGCTGCTTCTGGGGCATGCAGGATCTGTTGCGCCGTTACCCCGGTGTGCTCAAAACCCGTGTTGGCTACACCGGCGGCGATGTGCCAAATGCGACGTACCGCAATCATGGCAATCATGCTGAAGCCATCGAGATCGAGTTTGATCCGGCGGTGATCAGTTACCGGCAGATTCTCGAGCTCTTCTTCCAGATTCATGATCCGAGCACTCCCAACCGACAGGGCAACGACCGCGGCCCGAGTTATCGCTCGGCGATTTATTACCTCAACGCCGGGCAACGCGCTATTGCCGAAGACACCGCTGCCGACGTCGACGCATCTAAACTCTGGCCCGGCCGGGTGGTAACCGAAATCGAAGCGGCCGGACCGTTCTGGGAAGCAGAACCGGAGCATCAGGATTACCTGGAGCGAATTCCGAATGGCTATACCTGCCACTTCATCCGGCCGAACTGGAAACTGCCGAAGCGCGGGTGACCTGGGGGTTTCGCGCGCCAAACCTGACGATCGTGTGGGAGCTGGCTTGCCAGCGAAGGCGTCGGGTCAGTCAGACCAGCGGTGGCTGATAGTCCGCTTTCGCGAGCAGGCTCGCTCCCACAGTGAGTTTGTGTTTGGCCCGAATTTCACATGCGCCGCCAAACCCTGTGGGAGCTGGCTTGCCAGCGAAGGCGCCGGGTCAGTCAGAGCAGCTGTGGCTGATATTCCGCTTTCGCGAGCAGGCTCGCTCCCACAGTAAATATGTGTTTGGCCCGCAATTGCCCATGCACCGCCAAAACCTGTGGGAGCTGGCTTGCCAGCGAAGGCGTCGGG